>NZ_JAACFX010000016.1:0-135782 GCF_029237275.1 Pseudomonas sp. 3MA1
AAGGTCCATAGGGTTCAGCTCTCGCCACGGCATGGTCAGATCCTCGGAATCGACCCTGCCAGTTAAAAACTGTTACCTATGTGCTTGAACTGGTTTGTTACCTATGTGGGTGAGTCATACCGGCAAGACTTTTTGCTTACTTTTGTGGCGTTTGACAAAAGTGAGTCGCCGTAAGGGCGAAACCCTAAGTGGCCATGACCGCAGCAACGGATATGTACCCCGTCCCTCGCCATAAAGGCGAAACCTCCAGCGGCCGTTACCGCAGCAACGAATATGCACCCCGTCAACCTCGCCACAAAGAAAAAACCGCCAGCCGCCACACCCGCAGCAACGGATATACCCCCCAACAAAACCAGCCACCAACACCACGAAACAAGCGCTCAAACATCTCCCCAACCACCCTGTTGCAGCGCTATGACGTCGCTCCTATAGTCCCCCCTCGCAACCCAATCCGCGAACGACCTTGGCCGGTCGAATATAGGAACGCATCGACTATCAAACCATCATTGCAGTCGCTTTTTGCGCCAGCGATCGAGGGACATGACGGTGATGCGCGGAACACCTTCTGGTGCACTGCTGTCCTGTCTCCGGCCAGTCTTTCCGCGTACTACCGCCCTACTCCTCCCAATCAGCGAAAAAGGTGAATGCTCTGAAAAAGGAGCCGTACCTATGACTGACCCTCACCTCCCCCGCTTCACCCCCATCGACACCCACGACACCGAACACCCGGTGTTCTACCTCGATACCCAAGCCCCCTTGAGCGACCTGGCCAGCAGCGCCGCCCACCGTTTCACCGTGGTCCGCGACCTGATGGACAGACTCTCCACCCTGGGGCTGAAAGACATCAGCGATTGCGACCTGACCCACATCACCCGTGGTGTGCATCTGCTCACACGAGAAGGCTGCGCGGTGCTGGAAGTGATTCAGTGGCGGGTCGCGTAGGAATTCTGTTCGCGGACCTGTGGCGAGGGAGCTTGCTCCCGCTTGGGCCTCAACCGCGTGCATCAGGGTTTGGGGCCGCTGCGCAGCCCAGCGGGAGCAAGCTCCCTCGCCACAAAGAGCAACTTGCATACAGATAACTGAGACTCAAGCTCCAAGCTCCAAGCTTGCGGCTTGCGGCTTGCGGCTTTCAGATATGGCAACTGCTCAGGCCATTCTTCTCCAGGTAACGCTGGTGCGCTTCATCCGCCAGGTCGAAACGGCCCAGGGGCACGATCACCGTGGCCACGGGTTTGTTGAGGCGTCCGGAGTCTTGCAGGGCGGTCTTGGCCGCCCTCGCCTGTTCGGCCTGTTCGGCGTTGGTGTGGAAGATCGCCGAGCGATATTTCACCCCGCCATGCTCGCCCTGGCGATCCACCGAGGTGGGATCGTGCAGGCCCCAGAAGTGTTGGATCAGGGTCGAATACGCCAGCACCTGCGGGTCGAAATCCACCTGCACCACTTCAATTTGCACCGCCTCGTCCCCGGCTTCCACGGCGTAGCCGACGCGGCTGTCGATAACGCCCGGCAGCGCCCGGAACGCGGCTTCCGCGCCCCAGAAGCAGCCGGCGCCGAAAGTCGCCTGTTCAACTCCACTCATTGCGCCGCTCCCACTTTTTCACCGCTGGCACCCAGCCAGCCATCAACGATCTGCGGATGCGCCGCAACCCATTCCTTGGCCGCCTGCGCCGCCGGTTGCTGTTCCTTTTCGATCTTGAGAATCAGGTCGTTCAGGGCCTGAGGTTCGATGCTGAAGTTCTCCAGGAACGCGGCAATTCGCGGCGCGCGTTTTTGCAGGGCGCTGGACGCCAGGACATACACCCGGGCATCCGGGTAGGCGCAGGTGATCTTGCTCTTGCTCAGCCAGTCGGCATCCACCGTGGGGCTGATGAATTTCCAGCAGCCGTCGGCCTTGTACAGCGGGTCGCCCTTCTTGTTGTCCTGGGCGTAGCCGTCGAACGCCGGTTCATCCAGGCGGCGCAGGTCGAAGGCGGAGAAGATCCAGTCCGGGGTGTAGGCGTAGAACACCACGCCGCGCTGGGCCTTGTAGGCGGCGGCGAGCTTGGCGTAGGTCACCGAGGCTTCGGTGGACACCGATTCGAATTGATCGGCAAAGCCAAAATCCTTGGCCTTGATCTGGCCGATGTAGGTCGACTCCCAGCCCGCCGGGCCCACCAGCAGTTGCGCCTTGCCGCCGCCCAGGGGTTCGAAGAGTTTCGCCACTTCAGGCTTTTGCAGGTCGTAGACCGACTTCACGCCGTATTTGTCTTGCAGGTAGCCGGGGATGTAGAAGCCCTGAACCCCCAGGTACGGCTGCTTGTTGGGCACCAGCGAGCGGGTGCCGCCGGTGACGTATTTGGCCCAGGCGGCGGACTGGTTGGGCAGCCAGATATCGGTGAGCACGTCCACCGAGCCGTCGCCCTTGGCAGCGGCGGCGAACAGCACCGGCACGTCACCGGCCAGGTAGGAAACCTCGCCGTCGAGGCGGCTCTTGATCACTTCACCAAGGATGTTCTGGATGGCGATGGCGCCGGTCCAGTTCTGCTCGCCAATGACGATCTTGTCCTTGGCCAGCACCGGCAGGGACAACCCCAACAACAGCGCGGCGGCGCCAAGGGTACGGGTAAACGACTTGTTCAAGGGACACCTCATGCTTTTTGCAATGTGCGATCCCGCTGGCGCAGGGTCGCTTGAATGATGCGGTCGGGAATCAGCGCGCAGAACACGATCGCGGCGCCGGCCAGCACGCCCTCGCCGCCCTTGATGTTGCGCAGCGCGGTCATCACGTCGTAGCCCAGGCCGCCGGCGCCGATCAGCGCCGCCACCACCACCATCGACAGGCTCATCACCAGGGTCTGGTTGATCCCCAGCAGCAAGGAGCCCGCGGCCAGGGGCAGTTCGACCTTGGTCAGGATCTGCCACGGCGTGGCGCCGTGGGCCAGGGCGGCTTCGACGGCGGTCTTGGGCACTTCCTGAATCCCCAGGGCGGTGAGGCGGATCATCGGCGCCAGGGCGAAGATCACCGTGGCGATCACCGCCGGGGTCTTGCCCACCGAGAAGAACGCCACCGCCGGGATCAGGTACACGAAGGTCGGCAGGGTCTGCATCACGTCCAACAGCGGAGTAATGAGGCGCCGGGCCAGGGCGCGCTTGGCCAGGAGGATGCCGGCCGGTACGCCGATCAACAGCGAGATCAGCACCGAGGAGCCCACCAGGGCCAGAGTGGCGATGGTCCGTTCCCAGAAACCGAACAGGCCGATGTAGAGCAGGGCCGCGGCGCTGGTCAGGGCCAGGGGCGGCACCGGCGCTGCGCCAGGCCAGCAGCACCAGGGCCAGGGCCGGCACCGGCCAGGGCAGCCAGCCCAGCAGGCTTTCGGTGCTGTCGATCACCGTGCGCACGGCGACTATCACGCCGACGAAGGTGCTTTCGAACGTCACCTGGGACCAGGCAATCAGTTGGTCGATGGCCGCAGCGGTGCCCAGCAGCACTTGGCGGTCGGCGGGAAATTGCAGCCAGGGGCCCGAGGCATCGGCGGCCAGAACCCGCCACAGCACCAGGGCCTGGGACAACAGCAACACCAGCCACGGCAGGCGCCAGTCGGAACGCCCAAGGCGGCTGGGGCGGCGGGCCAGGGTCAGGCTCAACAGGCGGCTGAGCAGCAAGCCGATGAGTGCCAAGCCGGCCCAGGCGAAACTGGCCGTGGCCAGCCCTTGCCCCAAGGCCGCGGCCGCGCCCAGTTCCAGGGCGAAGCCCAGCCAGTACAGGCCACCGCGACCGCTGGCGGCCAGGGCGGCGGGGCCCAGCAGCAGGGCCTGGGCAAAGGACAGTCCGGGGCTGACCGGCGCCGGGGTCGTCGCGCTCTTGCGCGGGGCAATCGTCGCCACCGGCGTGGCGCTGCGGGCGCCGTGTTCCTGGAAGAAGTCCGCCACTTCGGCATCCGCCGGCTGCTTCAGCAATTCCTCGGGCGTGCCAACCTGAATCAGCTGGCCGTGGCGCAGCACGGCAATGCGGTCCGCCAGGCGCAGGGCTTCGGCCGGGTCGTGGGTCACCAGCAAGGTGCTGATGCCGCGCTCGCGCACCACCTGCAGAAAGTGGCTTTGCAGGTCGCGGCGAATGGTCGGGTCCAGAGCGCTGAAGGGTTCGTCCATCAGCAGGATGTCCGGCTCGCTGACCAGGGCCCGGGCCAGGCCGACCCGCTGCTGCATGCCGCCGGACAGCTCATGGGGATAGTGGTCGCCCCAGCCTTCCAGGCCCATGGCTTGCAATTGCACGTCGGCCGCGGCATGGCGCAGGGCTTCGGGTTCGCCGCGCAGCTCCAGGGGCAAGGCGACGTTGTCGCGCACGCTGCGATGGGGCAGCAGACCGAAGTGCTGGAAGACCATGCCGATGCGCCGCGAACGCAGGGTGCGCAGTTCCTGGGCCGACAGCTGGCTGATGGCCGAACCGTCGATCAGCACTTCGCCGCTGCTGGGCTCGATCAACCGGTTGATATGCCGCAGCAAGGTGGACTTGCCGCTGCCGGAGGTGCCCATCAGGCACAGCACTTCGCCACGGCGCACCTTGAGGCTGACCTGCTCAACCGCTGGCGGCGCGGACTGGCCACGGCGGCGGGCGTAGTGCTTGGTCAGGTGGCGTAATTCCAGCACCACGTCGGCGTTATCCGCGGGCGGGCTGACGGAGGCTGGGACGGCAAAGGCCTCTTGGGGGTGAACGGCAGACACGGGAACTCCTGACGCCGGGCGCGGGATGGCGTAACCGGCGGTGAACAAGAAAAAAGGGGGGGACCTGTTCGCCGGCAAGCCGGCTCCTACAGGCGAAAGCGATCTAACGGCCTACTACAAGGATTTGGGGCTCCACAACTGCACCGCCCGGGCATCCACCGGCTTGGGCAACAGCTTTTCCTGGTAGAAGGCATCGGCGATTTTCTGCTGCTCGCCCAAAGCGTCCGGCTTGACTGCTTCGACCTTGTAGGTACGGCGGCTGTTGGCCAGCTCCACCGTCGGCACGTCCAGGTTGCCCCACAGCGGGCCCAGCAGTTTGGCCGCCTCGGCCGGGTGCGCCTTGACCCAGGCGCCGGTCTTCTGCAGCTCGGCGAACACTTGCTGCAGCACCTCGGGATGGGCCTTGGCGTAGTCGTTGGACGCCAGGTAGTAACGGCGATAACTGGCCAGCCCCTGGCCGTCGTGCAGCACCCGCGCGCCCTGCTGGCGCTGGGCGCTGGCGACAAAGGGTTCCCAGGTGACCCAGGCATCGACCTTGGCGGTTTCCAGCGCCGCGCGGCCATCGGCCGGGGTCAGGTACACCGGCTGGATATCGGCGAAGCTCAAGCCCGCTTCGCGCAAGGCGGCGATCAGCAGGTAATGGCTACCAGCAGCCTTGGTTACGGCGATGCGCTTGCCCTTGAGGTCGGCCAGGGATTTGAGCGGCGAATCCTTGGGAATGACGATGGACTGAGCGGCGGGCGACGGGGTTTCAGTGGCGAAATAGGTGAGCTTGGCCCCGGCGGCCTGGGCGAAGACCGGCACCGTGTCGGCGACATCGGCGCTGATATCGACATTGCCCACGTTCAGCGATTCCGCCAAAGGCAGGCCACTGGTGAACTCGTGCCAGGTGATGTTGACGCCCTGCCCCGCCAGCTGTTTTTCCAGGGTGCCCTGGGCCTTGAGCAGCGCCAGCAGGGTCGAGGATTTCTGATAGCCGATGCGCAGGTCGGTATCGGCCTGGGCATTGAGGGCCATGCCCAGCGCCAGACCGGCCAGGGCGGTGATCGACAAGCTACGACGCAAAGCAAAGGGCAGGCGCATGGGGGCAAACCTTCTGGGAGACAGGAAAGTCGCTAAAAGCTAATCGATCTAATAAATCGAAAATAAATACTTTTTAGGAATTAGCTTAGGTTCGTGCGGTTGAGCGGTGTTAACGGCCGCAGGGCACCGATCCACCGAACTTCGACTGCCGCATACAGAAGTAGCTGTGCTTCTTCAAGGTGACCGGGGCTGCCGCACAGGGCAGCAGGGCCTGATTGACCTCGATCGACAAGCGCTCGCCCTGCAGCTCACGAGCGTCCAGGTGGATGCGACAGCTGTTCGCCAATTGACGGGATGGATAGCCAATAGGGCTGATGACCCGGTTATCCATCTTCAACACCAGGGGGTTCTCTGCCGATGAAGTGCAAGTCACCAGGCCCGGGTGACTGGCACGGATTTCCACGGAGTCGTCATCACTGAGCGAGGCGGAAAACAAGGGAACCAGAAACAGCGAGACCAGTTGGTGAGGAGTGCTGGACTGCACACTCACATAGAGCGGCTCGGCCCCGCAGGCCAGCTTGAACGAAGTGCCCTGGTCATAGTTGCCGGTGCTGGCATCCTGCCAACCGCCGAGGCTGTCGGCCTTCCAATCGTGGCCCCATTTGTAATCGATACAACCGCCCAGGCTCAGAGCCAGGGCCAGACAGAGCACCATCCTGTGCATATTCGGCATCCCATGGGAAAAGTTCGCCAGTGTACGCCAGGCAAAGCACCTCACGCGGCCCCATGCAGGAGCTGGCTTGCCAGCGAAGACGTCGGCATGGGCGGTGCACGTCTGGCGGGCCCCTTCGCCGGCAAGCCGGCTCCTACGGAAATGGCGGTGTGGGCGGGTTCGTGAAAACACCGCAGGCCCACGGTAGGAGCTGGCTTGCCAGCGAAGGCGTCGCCATGGGCGGCGCACATCTGGCGGGCCCCTTCGCCGGCAAGCCGGCTCCTACGCCTGGCGCTGGGCGACGGCCTGGGAGGCGGCGAGCATGGCGCGCAGCAGCACGGCGCAACCGGCGGCGAGGTCGTCGGGGTCGGCGTTTTCGATTTCGTTGTGGCTGATGCCGCCTTCGCAGGGCACGAAGATCATCCCCGCCGGGCCCAGCTCGGCGACGAAGATCGCGTCGTGCCCGGCGCCGCTGACGATGTCCATGTGGGACAGGCCCAGCCCCTGCGCCGCACCACGCACGGCTTCGACACAGACGGGGTCGAAGTACAGCGGCGGGAAGTCCGCGGTGGGGGTCAGTTCGTAGCTCAGGCCGTGTTCTTCGCAGGTGTTGTCGATCACCTGGCGCACTTCGGCAATCATCGAATCCAGGCGCGCCGGCTCCAAGTGGCGGAAGTCCAGGGTCATGCGCACCTCCCCCGGAATCACGTTGCGCGAGCCCGGGTAGGCTTGCAGGCAGCCAACGGTGCCGCAGGCGTGGGGCTGGTGGCCGAGGGCCGCGCGGTTGACCGCCGCGACCACGGCGGCGGCGCCCACCAGGGCATCCTTGCGCAGGTGCATCGGGGTCGGGCCGGCGTGGGCTTCGACCCCCCGCAGCTTGAGGTCGAACCATTTCTGCCCCAGAGCGCCGAGCACCACGCCTATGGTCTTGCGCTCGTCTTCCAGGATCGGGCCTTGCTCGATGTGCGCCTCAAAATAGGCGCCCACCGGATGCCCGCTGACCGGGCGCGTGCCGGCGTAGCCGATGGCGTTCAGCGCCTCACCGACGCTGACGCCGTCGACGTCGGTCTTGGCCAGGGTGTCTTCCAGGGTGAATTTCTCGGCGAACACCCCGGACCCCATCATGCACGGCGGGAAACGCGAGCCTTCTTCGTTGGTCCACACCACCACTTCCAGGGGCGCTTCGGTTTCCAGCTTGAGGTCATTGAGGGTGCGCAGCACTTCCAGCCCGGCCAATACGCCGAAGCAGCCGTCGAACTTGCCGCCGGTGGGCTGGGTGTCGATATGGCTGCCGGTCATCACCGGTGGCAGGTGCGGATTGCGTCCGGGGCGGCGGGCGAAAATATTGCCGATGCCGTCCACGGTGACGGTGCAACCGGCCTCCTCGCACCACTTCACGAACAGGTCGCGGGCCTGGCGGTCGAGGTCGGTCAGGGCCAGGCGGCAGACCCCGCCCTTGACCGTGGCGCCGAGCTGGGCCAGCGCCATGAGCGACTGCCACAGGCGGTCGCGGTTGATGTGCCGATGGCTGGATTGCAGAACCTCGACGGCAGCGTTCATGGTGATCTCCTCAGGCTTTTTCTGGTTGTGGTTGACGGGATCGGGCGCGTCTTGAGTGGCGCGGTTTTCGGTGTCCCTGTAGGAGCGAGCTTGCTCGCGATTGGCCGGCAGACGTTACGCAATCCGCAGAGAGGCAGCGTTGTCTGTGCCTTTATCGCGAGCAAGCTCGCTCCTACAGAGTCGGTGTCTTGGCGGTCGCCACCTGGGGGCTGCGCCAGGTGCACAGGCCGTAGTAGATCAAGCCGCCCAGGGCCGAGCCGGTGAACCAGCCGTAGCTGTAGAACCAGTTGAAGGCGCTGCTGCCCAGGGACATCAGGGTCAGGGCCACCGGCACGCCGAAGGCGATGAAGCCGTGCCAGTTCCACGCCGGGTAGACGTCGTCGCGGTACAGGCCGGCCAGGTCCAGGCGCTGCTGCTTGATGATGAAGTAGTCCACCACCATGATCCCGGCAATCGGCCCCAGCAGGCTGGAGTAGCCCAGCAGCCAGTTGGAATACACGGTCTCCAGGCTGACGTCGGAAATCAGCAGGCCAAGCTTTTTCAGCAATTCGTGGCCCATCAGCGCCAGCCCCACCAGGCCGGTGAGAATCACCGCGGTGGTGCGGCCGATCAGCTTGGGCGCCAGGTTCTGGAAGTCGTTGGTGGGCGAGACGATGTTGGCCGCGGTGTTGGTGGACAAGGTGGCGATGATGATCAGCGCCATGGACAGGGCCACCCAGCCCGGGCTCTGGATATGGCCGATCAGGCTGACCGGATCGGAGACAGTGACGCCCACCAGTTTCACCGAGGCGGCGGTCATCACCACCCCCAGGGCGGCGAACAGGAACATGGTCAGCGGCAGGCCGAAGATCTGCCCGAGGATCTGGTCCTTCTGGCTTCTGGCGTAGCGGCTAAAGTCGGGAATGTTCAACGACAGGGTGGCCCAGAAACCCACCATCGCCGTGAGTCCGGCCATGAAGTAGCCAGTGACGCTGGCGCCCTCGGGACGCTTGGGCGGGATCGCCAACAGCTCGGTCAGCGACACGCTGGGCAAGGCCCACACCAGCAGGCCGATGCCCACCGCCACCAGCAGCGGCGCGGACAGGGTTTCCAGCCACTTGATCGACTCGGCGCCGCGCAGCACCACCCACAGGTTGAGGGTCCAGAAGATCATGAAGCCGATCACCTCGCCGGTGCCGCCCAGGGCCTTCCAGCCCTCGAAGATCGAGCCCAGGAACAGGTGGATCGCCAGCCCGCCGAACATGGTCTGGATGCCGAACCAGCCGCAGGCCACCAGGGCGCGGATCAGGCACGGCACGTTGGAGCCGATGATGCCAAACGAGGAGCGCAGCAGCACCGGGAACGGAATGCCGTACTTGGTGCCGGCAAAGGCGTTGAGGGTCAGGGGAATCAGCACCACGATATTGGCCAGCAGGATCGCCAGCAGCGCCTCGCCGACGCTGAGGCCGAAGTAGGCGGTGAGCACCCCGCCCAGGGTGTAGGTGGGCACGCAGATCGACATGCCGATCCACAGCGCGGTGATGTGCCATTTGTTCCAGGTGCGTTCCTGGACCTGGGTCGGTGCGATGTCGTGGTTGTAACGGGGGCTGTCGAGTACGTCGCTGCCGGCGTCCAGCTCGTACAAGCCTTCGCGCTCGGTCACCTGGGATCTGATCTGTTGCATGGCCGCTCCACTGTTGTTCTGATTATTTTGCTCATCAGGCCGGCGCACCCAGAAACAGCGCGCCGGACGATGGCCGGAGAACTGACGACTTCCACCCTCCTGGCCAGCGATCTGCGGCGGCACTCAATAAAGGTGCCAACTACTGCCGGATACGCGCCTGCACAGTGTGCGGAATCCATGTAAACAACTGATGTGATTCAGTTTTATTCAATCAACTTTGTAGCCCCAGGTTAGTTGCGCATTCACTCAGGCCGGATGTTTGGCAAGTTGTCCGCTCGGTCAGGACCCAAAGCAGTGCACGGTTATTTTCTTAGTTGTCTTCTGGTCTTCGCAGCGCCTCCTCAAGCAGCTGATTTGACATAGGAAATCTCGACCATTTTTCGATCCTGTCAAGTGCGTCAAAATGGGGATGATATGCACCATTTTGCGGATTTTGATTTTTATTCTTTTAATTTCAACAACTTATAATGAATATATGCTTATAAAAAATATTCTTGCTGTTTCTTTGAACTGCGGCTAGCTTCTAATCCTGACACCGCTGACAGGATTATTAAGTTGTCAGCGCGTTCAATAAAAAAGTTAGAACCGACAACAGTCGGTCATGCCTGCGAGGAACTCGGAATGTCTCTGTTGATCCGTGGCGCCACCGTTATTACCCATGATGAAAGTTATAAAGCCGATGTGCTCTGCGCAGAGGGTCTGATTCGCGCCATCGGCAACAATCTGGATATTCCCGCCGGCTGTGAAGTGCTCGATGGCAGCGGCCAATACTTGATGCCCGGCGGCATCGACCCCCATACCCACATGCAACTGCCCTTCATGGGCACCGTGGCCAGCGAAGACTTCTTCAGCGGCACCGCGGCGGGCCTGGCGGGGGGCACCACTTCGATCATCGACTTCGTGATTCCCAACCCCCAGCAGTCGTTGCTGGAGGCCTTCCACCAGTGGCGCGGCTGGGCCGAGAAATCCGCCAGCGACTACGGTTTCCACGTGGCCATCACCTGGTGGAGCGAGCAGGTACGCGAGGAAATGGCCGAGCTGGTGCAGCACCACGGCATCAACAGTTTCAAGCACTTCATGGCCTACAAGAACGCCATCATGGCCGCCGACGACACCCTGGTGGCCAGCTTCGAGCGCTGTCTGGAACTGGGCGCGGTGCCCACGGTGCACGCGGAAAACGGCGAGCTGGTCTATCACCTGCAACGCAAGCTGCTGGCCCAGGGCATCACCGGGCCGGAAGCCCACCCGCTGTCGCGGCCCTCGCAAGTGGAAGGCGAAGCCGCCAGCCGGGCGATCCGCATCGCCGAAACCCTGGGCACACCGCTGTACCTGGTGCACGTCTCGACCCAAGAGGCGCTGGACGAAATCACCTACGCCCGTAGCAAGGGCCAGCCGGTCTACGGTGAAGTGTTGGCCGGCCACCTGCTGCTGGACGACAGCGTGTACCGCGACCCGGACTGGCAGACCGCCGCCGGCTACGTGATGAGCCCACCCTTCCGCCCCCGCGGCCACCAGGAAGCGCTGTGGCGCGGCCTGCAATCGGGCAACCTGCACACCACCGCCACCGACCACTGCTGCTTCTGCGCCGAACAGAAAGCCGCCGGCCGCGATGATTTCAGCAAGATCCCCAACGGCACCGCCGGCATCGAGGACCGCATGGCGGTGCTGTGGGATGAAGGAGTGAATAGCGGGCGCCTGTCGATGCAGGAGTTCGTCGCCCTGACCTCCACCCACACCGCGAAGATCTTCAACCTCTACCCGCGCAAGGGCGCGATCCGCGTCGGCGCCGATGCCGACCTGGTGCTCTGGGACCCGCAAGGCACGCGGACCATCTCCGCCAAGACCCACCACCAGCAGGTGGACTTCAACATCTTCGAAGGCAAGACCGTGCGCGGCGTACCCAGCCACACCATCAGCCAGGGCAAGCTGGTGTGGGCCGACGGCGACCTGCGGGCCGAACGCGGCGCCGGGCGCTACATCGAACGCCCGGCCTACCCGGCGGTGTTCGACCTGTTGAGCAAGCGCGCCGAGCGGCACAAGCCGACGGCGGTTAAACGCTGAGACCGGGGGCGTTGCCCCCTATCGCGAGCAAGCTCGCTCCTACATAAAAAACACGACCCTGTAGGAGCGAGCTTGCTCGCGATCCGGACGCCCTCGCCCGCTTGTAAACATGCCCGTCAGAGGCAGCCGCTAAAAAAACCGTGAGGCCAAAACCGTGATCAAGACCTTGAACCACTTGCCCCACCCGACCCTGGACGGCGCCACCCTGGCCGGCCATTTCAGCGATCTGGCGCCACCGCTCAACACCCGCCAGGCCCATCTGGAAGCCTCGCGCTGCCTGTATTGCTACGACGCGCCCTGCGTCAACGCCTGCCCCAGCGAGATCGACATTCCTTCGTTCATCCGCAATATCCACACCGACAACGTCCAGGGCGCGGCGCAGAAGATTCTCTCGGCCAATATCCTCGGCGGCAGTTGCGCAAGGGTCTGCCCCACCGAGATCCTCTGCCAGCAGGCCTGCGTGCGCAACAACGCCCAGGAGTGCGCACCGGTGCTGATCGGCCTGCTGCAACGCTATGCCCTGGACAACGCGCACTTCACCGAGCACCCGTTCCAGCGCGCCGCGCCCAGCGGCAAGCGCATCGCCGTGGTCGGCGCCGGCCCGGCGGGTTTGTCCTGCGCCCACCGCTGCGCCCTGCACGGCCATGAAGTGGTGATTTTCGAAGCCCGGGAAAAAGCCGGCGGCCTCAACGAATACGGGATTGCCAAGTACAAGCTGGTGGATGACTTCGCCCAGCAGGAGCTGGAGTTCCTGCTGGGGATTGGCGGCATCGAGATCCGCCATGGGCACAAACTCGGCGCCAACCTGAGCCTGACCGAGCTGCACCAGCAGTTCGACGCGGTGTTCCTCGGCCTCGGGCTGGCCGCCAGCAAGCAACTGGGGCTGGAGCATGAAGACGCCCCCGGGCTGCTGGCCGCCACCGACTACATCCGCGAACTGCGCCAGGCCGACGACCTCAGCCAGTTGCCCCTGGCCGACCGCTGCATCGTCCTCGGTGCCGGCAACACCGCCATCGACATGGCGGTGCAGATGGCGCGCCTGGGTGCCAGTGACGTCAATCTGGTGTACCGCCGAGGCAGCGAGGACATGGGCGCCACCGCGCACGAGCAAGACATCGCCAAGGCCAATCAGGTGCGCCTGCTGACCTGGGCCGCACCGCAAGAAGTGCTGCTGGATGACCAGGGCCGGGTGCGCGGCATGCGCTTTGTTCGCACCCGAATGCTGGAGGGACGTTTGCAGAACACCGGCGAAACCTTCGAACTGGCCGCCGACGCGATCTTCAAGGCTATCGGCCAGTCGTTCGACGGCAGCGCCCTGGCCGATCCACTGGCTCGAGAACTGCAGCGGTGCGGCGAGCGGATCCAGGTCGACGAACAGCTGCGCACCAGCATTCCCGGGGTCTATGCCGGGGGCGACTGCGTCAGCCTCGGCCAGGACCTGACCGTGCAGGCGGTGCAACACGGCAAGCTGGCCGCAGAAGCCATGCATGCCCGACTGATGCTCAACCAGGAGGCTGCATAAATGGCCGATCTGTCGATTGTCTTCGCCGGTATCAAAGCCCCCAACCCGTTCTGGCTGGCCTCCGCGCCGCCCACCGACAAGGCCTACAACGTGGTCCGCGCGTTCGAGGCCGGCTGGGGTGGCGTGGTCTGGAAAACCCTGGGTGAGGACCCGGCGGCGGTCAACGTCTCGTCGCGTTATTCGGCGCATTACGGACCGAACCGCGAAGTGATGGGCATCAACAATATCGAGCTGATCACCGACCGTTCCCTGGAGATCAACCTCAAGGAAATCACCCAGGTGAAGAAGGACTGGCCGGACCGCGCCTTGATCGTGTCGCTGATGGTGCCCTGCGTCGAAGAGTCGTGGAAAGCCATCCTGCCCCTGGTGGAAGCCACCGGTTGCGACGGCATCGAACTGAACTTCGGCTGCCCCCACGGCATGCCGGAACGGGGCATGGGCGCGGCGGTGGGCCAAGTGCCGGAATACGTCGAACAGGTGACTCGCTGGTGCAAGACCTACTGCTCGCTGCCGGTGATCGTCAAGCTGACGCCGAACATCACCGACATCCGCATGGCCGCCCGCGCCGCCCATCGTGGCGGGGCCGACGCGGTGTCGCTGATCAACACCATCAACTCCATCACCAGCGTCGACCTGGAACGCATGGTGGCCCAGCCGATGGTGGGCCACCAGAGCACCCACGGCGGTTATTGCGGCTCGGCGGTCAAGCCGATTGCCCTGAACATGGTGGCCGAGATTGCCCGTGACCCGCAGACCCGCGGCCTGCCGATCTGCGGCATTGGCGGCATCGGCAGCTGGCGCGACGCGGCCGAATTCGTCGCCCTGGGCTGCGGCGCGGTGCAGGTGTGCACCGCGGCGATGCTGCATGGCTTTCGCATCGTCGACGAGATGAAGGACGGCCTGTCGCGGTGGATGGACAGCCAGGGCTACCACAGCCTGCAGGACTTCTCCGGGCGCGCGGTGGGCAACACCACCGACTGGAAGTACCTGGACATCAACTACCAGGTGATCGCCAGGATCGACCAGCAGGCGTGCATTGGCTGCGGCCGTTGCCATATCGCCTGCGAAGACACCTCGCACCAGGCGATTGCCAGCCTCAGGCAGGCCGACGGCAGCCACAAATACGAAGTGATCGACGACGAGTGCGTGGGCTGCAACCTGTGCCAGATCACCTGCCCGGTGCAGGACTGCATCGAAATGGTGCCCCAGGACACCGGCAAGCCGTTCCTCGACTGGCTGCACGATCCGCGCAATCCCTACAGAGAAGCAGCTGCAAGCGGCAAGTAGTAACGGCAGCTACAAGCGGCAAGCCTGGCCCACTTGCCGCTTGTAGCTTGCCGCTGCCCTTCTAGGGTTCGAGGCCAATGCCCCGCAGGATGACGCTGGTGACAGTCTGCACCGCGCGTTCGAATTGCAAATCCGACAGCGGCTGGTGGTCGTTGAGGATCATCACTTGATGATCGAAGTCGGCGTAATGCTGGGTCGAGGCCCAGATCATGTACAGCAGGCTGGAAGGCTCCACCGGCAGGATCCGCCCGTCCTCGACCCATTGGCGGATCTTGGCTTCCTTCATCTTCGCCCAGTCGTACAGGCTGGCATCCAGCGCCTCGCCCAGGGTCGGCGCGCCATGGATGATTTCGTTGGCCCAGACCTTGGAGCCGTAGGGCCGGCTGCGCGAGTGCTGCATCTTGGCGCGGATGTAGCTGCTGAGCACCACCCGCGGGTCGTCGAACATCTCGAAACACAGGGCGTCCTGCTTCCACACATCCAGCAGGTCCAGGAGCACGGCGCTGTACAGCTCGTTCTTGGTGCTGAAGTAGTAATGCAGGTTGGAACGCGGCAGTTGCACTTCTTCGGCGATGTCGGCCATGGCGGTGCCGGCGTAGCCTTTTTCGGCGAAGATTTTCTCCGCCGCCAGGAGAATTTTTTCCACGTTGCTGCGACGAATCTCGATCTTGTGATTGCCCATGAGGGCTCCTACGGAAACAGTCTGCGGCAAGACTAGCATCCGCCCGCTCACTGCGGGGAGCTGTCAAGCCCGCGACAGGGCGGCCCTGCATTGACCTTTCGCCGCCCGACCTTATTGGGTAGGATCGGCCTCCCGCTCATTTGCAGCAGTCACTGCGGTGCTCCGTCCAGGCGTTAATTCGCGACACGGGCATACAGGTCGCTGCCCGAATGCCGGCCCTGCCCCACCGCCGGCCATCTGTCCTGTTACCGATGGAACACACTCATGACGATTCGCCCTCGCGTCGCTGCGGACGACGCCTTGCTGACCGCGCTCTGGGAGCGTTCGGTCCGCGCCACCCATGACTTTATTGCCGAAGACGATATCCAGCGCCTGTACCCGCTGGTACGCGACAGCTACCTGCCGGCCCTTGAAACCTGGGTCTGGGACAACCCCGACGCCAGCCCCGGCGGTTTTATCGCCACCAGCGACGACACCGTACAGATGCTGTTCATCGAACCGGCCCAACGGGGCCAGGGCATCGGTCGAAAACTTCTGGATCACGTGCGCCGTCCGGGCCTGAAGGTCGACGTCAACGAACAGAACCCAAAGGCTCATGGCTTCTACCGTCACTACGGTTTCGTCGACTGCGGCCGCTCGGAAACCGATGGCGAAGGCCGGCCGTTTCCGATCATCCACATGCAATTGCAGGATCGTTGAGCCCCTGCTCTCTTTATTAAAGGTAATCCTCGATGTCACTGAAAAACCTCTTCACCACCACCGCCCTGCTCGCCTCGCTGCTGGGCGCCTCCTCGGTATTTGCCCACGCCCACCTGAAAAGCTCGACGCCGGCGGCCGACAGCAACGTGACCGCGCCCAACGAACTGCGCCTGGTGTTCAGCGAAGGCGTGGAAGCGGCCTTCACCCAGGTCAAGATCAGCAAGGACGGCACGCCCCTCGAAGTGAAAAGCCTGGCCACCGAAGGCGCGGACAAGAAAACCCTGATCGTCATCCCGGCCGCCACGCCGCTGCGCGCTGGCGAGTACAAGGTGGAGTGGCATGCGGTGTCGGTGGACACCCACAAGAGCGAAGGCAGCTACAGCTTCAAGGTGAGCCCGTAAGCCATGGCGACATGGCTGGTGCTGTGCCGCTTCGTGCACTTTGCGGTGGTCCTGACCCTGGTCGGGGCCTGGGTGTTTCGCCCGCTGTTGCTGGGCCGTGATGCCGCGCAAAACGGCCATGGCGTCGTGCGCCAGCAACTCGATCGGCTCAGCCGCTGGCTGGCGCTGATCGGCCTTTGCAGTGGCCTGTGCTGGTTGCTGCTGATCAGCGCCAGCATGGCCGGCTCCTGGCCGGCGGCGCTGGACCCTGCAACCGTGCAATTGGTGCTGGGCAAGACCTTCTTCGGCCAGGTCTGGACCTGGCACCTGCTGCTCAACCTCCTGTTGCTGGGCCTGCTGCTGACTCCCCTGGGCCGGCGCCTGCCGCTGCAACTGGGGCTGGGCGCCCTGCTCCTGGCCACCCTGGCGCCGGTGGGCCATGGCGCCATGCTCGATGGGTTGGCGGGGCAGATGCTGATCCTCAATCAGGTCGTTCACCTGAGCTGCGTGGGCATCTGGCTTGGCGGTTTGCTGGTGTTGCTGCTGGTGTTGCGCCAACCACCGCAGGCCTTTGTGGAACCGCTGTTGCGGCGTTTCAGCGGTGTGGGGTACGGCTTGGTCGCGGGGTTGCTGGCAAGCGGCCTGATCAATGTGCGGGTGCTCACCGGGCAATGGTGGCCGACGCCCTTGTTCAGCGGCTTTGCCCTGATCCTGCTGATCAAGGTGCTGCTGGTGGCGGGAATGCTCGCGCTGGCCCTGTTCAACCGCCTGCGGATTCGCGGCTGCGACCAGCGCCTCACCAGCCTGCGCAACAGCGTGCAGCTGGAATGGTTGCTGGGCGTCGCCGCAGTGGCCGCCGTCTCGCTGCTGGGCACCTTGCCGCCGATGCAGGCGGCATAGCCTCCCTGTAGCCGCTGCCGCAGGCTGCGAAAAGGTCCTCAGGACCTTCAGCGATCTCAAGGCCGCCCTAGTCTTGAGCGCCACCCTTGGCGTCTGCTGCGCAGCCGGTCGCAGCCTGCGGCAGCGGCTACAGAGAATCCGCGGCAAGCGGGTTCAAGGGGTGACGGAGGTGTCGATGCTGACCACCACCGACAACCCCGGCCGCAGGCGTTCAAGCTCTGGCTGGTCCGGGTCGACGCTGATCCGCACCGGCACGCGCTGGGCAATCTTGACGAAGTTGCCGGTGGCGTTGTCGGCCTGCAACAAGGCGAATTCGGAACCGGTGGCCGGGGAAATCCGCTGCACCTTGCCGCTGAATGTGCGGTGATTCAGGGCATCCACGGTAAAACTCACCGGCTGCCCGACCCGCACATTGTCCATCTGGGTTTCCTTCATATTGGCAATCACCCACAGCTGGTTCGGCACCAGGGCCATCAGTTGCGCGCCGGAGTTGACGTAGGCCCCCAGGCGCACACCGATCTGCCCCAGCTGGCCGTCGCGGGGCGCGAGGATGCGGGTGTTGGACAGGTCGATGCGCGCCAGCTCCACCGCGGCTTCGGCGCTGGCCACCGCCGCTTCCAGGGAGCCGCGGTTGACGATCACCGTCTGCAGGTCCTGGCGGGCGATGTCCAGTTGCGCCTGGGCCTGGGCCACGGCGGCGACAGTCTGGGCATTGGCCGCGCGGGTCACGTCCAGCTCGCGCTGGGACACCGAACCGTCGGCGATCAGCGCCTGGTTGCGTTGCAGGTCGGCCGCGCTCTTGCGCGCCTGGGCCTGGCTGTCGGCCAGGGCAGCCTGGCGCAGCTTGATGGTGGCTTCGGCGCTGTTGCGCTGCTGCAAGGCATTGGCCAGGGCGGCCTTCTGCACCGCCAGTTGCGCCAGGGACTGGTCCAGGCGCTGCTGGTAGATACGGTCGTCGAGGCGCACCAGCAGGTCGCCGGCCTTGACCTGTTGGAAGTCCTGCACCGGCACCTCGAACACGTAACCACTGAGCTGCGGGCCGATGATGGTCACTTGCCCGCGCACCAGGGCGTTCTCGGTGCTTTCGATGGCGCTGGAAAACGGCGGCAGCTGCCAGGCGTAGAGCACGATTAGCACGCCGACGATGGCGATGGCGGCAAAGCCCAGGGACGAGAGGATGCGCACCGCCAGCGGTCGCGGCTCGGTCGCCGGAATACTCGGCGGACCGTTGGGCTCGGGAGTCGAGGCGATGGCGTTGGTGGTGGGGTTGACGGTTTCGCTCATGAACTTGGGGCACCACTTTGTTGAACGGGAGCCGCGGGCGCGACCGCTCGGGTCGTGCTCATCAGCCACAGGCTGCGGATGAAGATCCAGAGCATGGTGAGCACGGCGATCACCGCGATCAGCATGAATACATCGTTATAGGCCAGCACGTTGGCCTCGCGGGTGGCCGCAGTGGCCAGGCTGCGAATGCCTTGCAGGGTGCGCAGGTCCGGGTCGGCAATCACCTTGCCGTAGGCCGCGCCGCCGCTCTGCACCCGGGCCAGGACCTGGGGATCGAGCAGGGTCAGTTGCTCGACGATATGGCTGGAATGGTACTTCTCACGCACGATCTGGAAGGTCCCGAGCAAGGCCGAGCCGATCAGCCCGCCGAGGTTCTGGCAGATGCCGAACAGCACCGAAAAGCTCACCAGGTTGCGCGGGTTGGTCAGCACATTGCGGGTGCCCAGGACCATGGTCGGGCCGAGAAAGAAGGTGCCGCCAAAGGCCAGGAGGAACTGGCTGAGGTACATGTTGGCCGGGCGCGTGAGGTTGCTGGAGAAACTGTCCATCACCGAGCCCACGGCCATCAGCGCCAGGGAAATGACCAGCGGCATCAACAGGTGCGCCGGGTTGATGGTCAGGGCGCTGGTGGCCAGCCCGGCGATGCTGCCCAGCAGCATCACCCCGTAAAGCAGGCGCATCTGCTGGCTGCTCATGTTCAGTGCCTGGAGAAACCCTACGGCGCCGGTGGACTGTTCCGACAGCACCATGCGAATCAGGATCACCGCCAGGGCCAGGCGGATCATCGCCCCGCTGCCCAGCCAGCGGGTCATCAGCATCGGGTTGCTGCGGTTATGCTCGATGCACAGCCCGGCCAGGATCAGCACGATGGAAGCGGCACTGGCGTAGCCGATCCACGGCGCCTCCAGCCACCAGTCGATGCGCCCCAACGACAGCACCGCGCACAACAGGGCAACGCCTGTGGCCAGCAGGGCGAAGGTCAGGAAGTCGAGTTTCTCGAAGGTCCGGAAGCGGTCCCCCGGCGGCAGCTTGAGCAGGAACACGCAGCCCAGGGAGGTCAGCGCCAGGCCCAGTTCGAACAGGTACAGGCCGCGCCATTCGGCGATCTGCAGCAGGTCCTCGGAAAACAACCGGGCCAGGGGCAAGGCCAGCTGCGAGGTGCCCAGCCCCAGCACCAGGGCCTTGAGCCGCCATTTCGCCGGGAAGGCCTGGACCATGTAGTACAGGCCCAGGGAACTCAGCGCGGCGCCGACCATGCCATGGGCCGCGCGCACGGCGATCGCCGAGCTCAGGTCGTTGACGAACAGGTGGCCGAAGGTCACCAGGGCGTAAAGCACCAGGAACACTTCGGTGAAGGCGCGCAGGCCGAACTGCTGGCGAAACTTCACCAGCAGCAGGTTCATCGACACGTTGGTCATCACGTAGGCGGCCGGCAGCCAGGCCATTTCCGCGGTGGTCGCCCCCAATGCCCCTTGCAGGTACGGCAGGTTGGCGATCACCAGCGAGTTGCCCAGGCCGCCGGTGATCGCCACCAGCAAGCCCACCAGGGCATAGGCCAGGCGCTTGTGGCTGGGGTGCAGCGGTGTCGAGGGCGAACCGGGCAAGCTGGGCTTTTCGTGGGGCTGCCAGTGGCGCGGGGCGTAATGATCCATGCCGTGACCTTGTGCTGTGCCGGCCGCTGTTGCTGCGGTCGACGATGTTCGCGGTGCTCCGGCAGTGTGCCGGAAAATCCCGCCGTCCAGGCAATGCCCGGGCATGCAGGATGAATTTTATTTTAAGGCGCTGGCGCCGGTGGCTTTTTTTCGCAATCCTGCGTTCGCTGGTGGTCGTTGAACCGGCTGCCTGCCCTCGCCTATCGGAGCCCGAATGCCCCTGAACTTTGTGAAGATGCACGCCAATGGCGACGACTTCGTGCTGATCGATGCCCGTGGCCGCGACAACCCGATCACTGCCGAACGGGCCCGGGCCCTGGGCGATCGCCGACGCGGCATTGGTTTCAATCAGTTGGTGGTGCTCGGCGATTGCCACGAGAGTGCGGCGCAACTGACCTTCTTCAACGCCGATGGTTCCAGCCTGAACACCTGCGGCAGCGCCACCCGCGGCGCCGCCGACCTGCTGATGCAGGAAAGCGCCGCCACCTCGGTGCAGCTGACAACCGCCCGCGGCCTGCAACACTGCCTGCGCCTTGCGGATCAGTCGGTGTCCGTGGAAATGGGCCTGCCGTCATTCGACTGGCAGGCCATTCCCCTGGCCCGCGAGCTGGACAGCCTGCACCTGCCACTGCCGGGGGAACCGGCGGCGTGCAGCATGGGCAACCCCCATTGCAGTTTTTTCGTCGACGATCTGGGGCAACTGGACATTGCCGCGCTGGGCCCAAGGATCGAGAGCGACCCGCTGTTTCCGCTCAAGACCAATGTGCACTTCATCCAGGTGATCGACCGCCAGACCATCCGCCTGCGCATCTGGGAGCGCCATGGCGCCATCCCCCTGGGTTCCGGGTCCTGTTCCTGCGCGGCGGCGGTCAATGGCATCCGTCGCGGCTTGCTCGACAGCCCGGTGCGGGTGCTGTGCGACGGCGGGCCGGTGACGGTGAGCTGGGACGGCCAGGGCAAGGTGCGCCTGGCCGGCAGCGTGACCCGGGTGTTCAGCGGGTCACTGTGAAGGGCTCTACATCCAGCCCAGCCATTTCCACCAGGTCATGGCGAACACCAGCATCAGCAGGTAGCCGATCAGCGTCACCAGCAGCCCGACCTTGGCGAACTGCCGGGCGTTGAAGGTCTCGGTGCCCAGGCAGACCATGTTCTGCGGCGCGTTGATCGGCAGGATGAAACCGTAGCTGACGACAAAGCCCAGGAGCATGGTCATGCCCAGCCGGCTGAACTCGCCCGGCAAGGTTTGCAGCACGGCGATCAGGATCGGCAGCAGCGCCGAGGTCAGGGCGGTGGCGCTGGCGAACCCCAGGTGAATGAGGATCAGGAACGCCGCGAGAATCGCGAACACCGCCAAAGGCCCGACCTGGTCCAGGCCGGTGTGGGCCACCACCTGCCCGCCCAGCCATTGCCCGGCCTGGGTGCTGAGCAGCGCCGAACCGAGGCTGATGCCGACCCCGAAGACGATCACCGTGCCCCAGGGAATGCGCGACTGCACGTCCTTCCAGGTCATGATGCCGACCCGTGGCAGCAGCAGGATCACCAGCCCGGCGTAGGTGGTGGTCGTGGTGTCGAAGGGGTGCAGCTTGCCTTCGGTGGACCAGGCCAGGAGCAGCAGCAGCGACACCGCCAGCAGGCGCTTCTGCGGCCCGCTCATGGGGCCGATGTCCGCCAGGGACTGGGCCACCGCTTGCTTGCCGCCGGGGATGCTGTCGGTTTCCGGCGGCAGCAGTTTCAGCACCAGCCACAGCAGCACCAGGGACATGATCAGCGCCCAGGGCACGCCGGCGATCAGCCAGTCGAGCCAGGCCACGCGCTGGCCGAGCATCTTGTCCATGAAGCCCACGGTCAGCAGGTTCTGCGCCGCGGCGGTCTGGATCCCGACGTTCCAGATGCTGGTGCCCTGGGCCACGACGATCATCAGCCCGGCGGCGATGTTCGAGCGCTTGTCGACGCCGAAGGCGGCAATCACCCCCATCATGATCGGCACCACGCAGGCACTGCGCGCCGTGGCGCTGGGCACCAGCAGGCTGAGGAGGATGGTCACGGCAATGGCGCCGATGAGGATGCGCCGGGTGCTGGTGCCGACCCGGCTCAGGGTCACCAGGGCGATGCGCCGGTCGAGGCCGGTGTGGGTCATGGCGGCGGCGATGAACAAGGCACCGGCCACCAGGGCCAGGGCCGAGTTGGAGAACCCGGTGAGGGCCAGGCTGATGGCCGCCGAGCTGCCATAGAGCTGGGTCGGGTCCTGCAGGGTTGGCGCGGTGCCGATCAGGAACGCCATCAGCGCGGTGATCATGATCGCGCTGGCCTCGTAGGACACCGCTTCGCTGATCCACACCACCACGGCAAACGCCAGGATCGCCAGCATCCGCTGCCCCGCGACCGGCAGGTCGGCGGGCAGCGGCAGGAGCAGTACGGCGACCAGCGCCAGCACGCCGATCAACAGCCCGACGGGCAAGCGCGCCCGGGCCTCGGAGGTTTGAATGTCAGGGGGGGTCATGCGGGGTATTCCTTCTCCGGTTGGGCGTGCACAGCATGCCTGGGTCTTCGGCAAACGGCCTTGATAAGGGTCAAATGGAGCCGCACGAGGGTCGCCTAGACTGCACAAGTGACGCCTGCAAAAAAGGCATTGCCCGGCCTGTCGCCTAGCTGAACAATCGCGAAAATCTAGAAATACTTTTTAATATTTCTACAGATTTTTCACTTCAATGAGATCAGATTGGCATCAAGGCGACAGGGAGTCGAAGTATCAGCCGTACCACTCCAAACAAGCAGGTGCCTTATGGTGACAAGAAACATGAAATTGACCTTGCGTGCGCTAATCAGCTTCGGCTCGATCTGCGTGTTATTGGTTGGCCTGGGAGGACTGGCCCTGTGGAAGATGGGACAGATCCATGACGCCGCGGTAGAACTGCAAACCAACTGGCTGCCCAGCGTACGGCAAGCCACCCTGATCGAATCCAGCACCCTGCGCCTGCGCCTCGAAACCCTGCACTATGTCACCGAGAATGCGGCTGACAAGGCCGCCACCCTGAACAACCTTGGAACCCTCAAGAACAACCTCAACCAGGCCATCAAGGACTACGCGGCGCTGGTATCCAGCCCCCATGAGCAAGACACCTACGACCGGGTCAAGAGCGGCGCCCAGGCCTACCAGGACAAGCTGGCCGTGCTCCTGGAAAGCAGCAAGACCAGCAGCACCGAAGAGGCCACCAACTATGTCAACCAGGTGACGGTGCCCCTGGCCAACACCCTGCAGTCCTCCATCGATGAGCTGATCCGCATCAACGAACAAGGCGCGGCGCAATCGGCCACCGATGCCGGCGCCCAGTTCACCGCCGGGATTACCCTGACCGGGGTGATCATTGTCGTGGCCATCCTGCTCACCGCGCTGATTGCCATGCTCTTCACCCGCAGCATCATCCTGCCGGTGCAGACCCTGCTGGCGACCACGCGGAAAATCGCCGAGGGCGATCTGCGCACCCAGGTTGAAGTCAGCGGCCAGGACGAGCTCACCGAGCTGCAGACTGCCACCCGGGCCATGCTCGACAGCCTGAAGTCGACCATCCGCCACATTGCCGATTCGTCCACCCAACTGGCCTCGGCCGCCGAGGAGATGAGCGCCATCACCCGCGAGTCCAACGCCGGCATCCAGCAGCAGAGCATGGAGACCGAACAGGCCGCCACGGCGGTCAACGAAATGACCGCCGCCGTCGAGGAAGTGGCGCGCAACGCGGTGTCCGCTTCGCAGTCGACCCAGGAATCCGAGCGCTCCGCCGGGCTGGGCAAGGAGCGGGTCGAGCAGACCATCCACTCCATCGAGAAGCTCACCGGCACCGTGGAAAACACCCGGGTGGAAATGGCCGGCCTGGCGCAACAGGCCCAGGACATCACCAAGGTCCTGGACGTGATCCGCGCCATTGCCGAGCAGACCAACCTGCTGGCCCTCAACGCCGCCATCGAGGCCGCCCGGGCCGGCGAGCAAGGCCGCGGCTTTGCCGTGGTCGCCGATGAAGTGCGGGCCCTGGCCCACCGCACCCAGCTCTCGACCCAGGAAATCGAACAGATGATCCAGGGCATCCAGAGCGGTTCGAACAAAGCCATGCTGTCCATGCAACAGAGCAGCGAGGACGCCAGCCAGACCCTGGCCATCGCCCATGAAGCCGGCTCAGCCATCGGTCACATCACCCAGGCCATCAGCCACATCAACGAACGCAACCTGATGATTGCCACCGCCTCGGAGGAACAGGCCCAGGTGGCGCGCTCGGTGGATCAGAACCTGATGAGCATCCGCGACCTGTCGGTGCAGAGCTCGTCCGCCGCCAGCCAGACCTCCATCGCCAGCAGTGAACTGTCGAACCTGGCGATGGGTCTGAACAAGCTGGTGGCACGCTTCTCCCTGTGAGACGGGCCCAAGCCCGCCTGGAAGTCAGGTAGCACAAGCGCCGGTGTGGTTCGCCGACCAGCGGTTCCTTGCACGAGCCGCTGGCCGGCGACCAGCCGGTGCCCTGAAATGGAGTGCTGGTCATGTTGAAACACATCTCCATCCACCAGCTGCAAATGGGCATGTACATCCATCAATTCTGTGGTTCCTGGCTGGACCACTCGTTCTGGAAAGCCGGCTTCGTCCTCGACAGCCGGGAAGACCTGCAACGCCTGCAACGCTCCAACCTCAGTGGTCTGTGGATCGACACCGTCAAGGGCCGCGACCTGCCCGAGGCCAATGGCGCGCCAGCGCCAAGCGCCCCGCCACCGCCCCTGCCGGTCAGGGCGGCCACAGTGGCCACGCCCCGGGCGAGCATGGACGAGGAAGTCCAACGCGCGATCAAGCTCTGCGCCCACTCGCGCAAGGCGGTGATGGCGATGTTTCAGGAAGTGCGCATGGGCCAGGCCCTGGAGATGCAGCAAGCCGAGGAGCTGGTGGTGCAGATGAGCGAGTCGCTGCTGCGCCATCCCGATGCGCTGATCAGCCTGGCCCGCCTGAAGAGCGCCGATGACTACACCTATATGCATTCAGTGGCGGTGTGCGCGCTGATGCTGGCCACCGCCCGCCAACTGGGGCTGTCGGAGGAGTACATCCGCCTGGCGGGAATTGCCGGGCTGCTGCATGACGTGGGCAAACTGACCATTCCCGACAGCATCCTCAACAAACCGCAGAAGCTCTCGGACAGCGAATTCGAACAGGTCAAGCTGCACCCCGAAGCCGGTGGCGCGATCCTGCGGCAAAGTCCTGACGTGGATGCGCTGGTGCTCGACGTGTGCCTGCATCACCACGAGAAAGCCGACGGTTCCGGCTATCCGCACCACTTGGCGGGCAACCAGATCAGCCTGTTCGCGCAGATGGGCGCGGTGTGCGACGTGTACGACGCGGTGACCTCCAATCGCCCCTACAACCGTGGCTGGGACCCGGCCGAGGCGATCCAGCGCATGTCCACCTGGACCGGCCACTTCGACCAGCGGGTGTTCCAAGCGTTCGTCAAGAGCGTGGGCATCTATCCGGTGGGGGCCCTGGTGCGCCTGGAAAGCGGTCGCCTGGGGGTGGTGATCGAACAGAACCCCAAGTCGCTGCTCACGCCCAAGGTCCGGGTGTTTTTCTCCACCCGCTCCAACCTGCCCCTGGAGCAGAGCGTGGTCGACCTGGCCAAGGTCCAGGGCCAGGATCGCATCCTCGCCCGCGAAGCCCCGCAAGACTGGGAATTCAAGAACCTGGAGCAGCTCTGGAACCCGCTCCCGGCCTGAGCCTCAGGTGCCCAGGGTCAGGCCGTTGGCCGGCAGCGGCAACGCGGTCTTGTAGCGCACCTGCTTGAGGGCGAAGCTGGAACGGATATTGGCCACCCCGGGCACCTTGGTCAGAAAGTCCATCATGAAACGCTCCAGGGCCTGGATGGTCGGCACCAGCACGCGGATCAGGTAGTCCGGGTCGCCCGCCATCAGGTAGCACTCCATGACTTCCGGGCGATCGGCGATGGCCTCCTCGAAGTGCTGCAAGGCCTCCTCCACCTGCTTCTCCAGGCTGACGTGAATGAACACGTTGACGTGCAGCCCCAAGAGGTCGGCATCCAGCAGGGTCACCTGCTCGCGGATCAGCCCCAGTTCCTCCATGGCCTTGACCCGGTTGAAACACGGCGTGGACGAAAGATTCACCGAACGGGCGAGGTCGGCGTTGGTGATGCGGGCATTCTCCTGAAGACTGTTGAGAATGCCGATGTCGGTACGGTCCAGTTTGCGCATGAGACAAAACAACCTTTTTTTTATGTTTATGCAGATTTTTTATCTGCAAATGATCTCAAGCGCAATGAAACAGAGATAAATATTCTCCTTCGCCCGGCCTATGATGTTTGTAGGACAAGATTTCTTTTACCCAAAGAATGACTGTCAGCTAGCGCGCCCAATTACAAGAAATCCACAAGATCGAGCGTAGAAAGCCATGACCACCGCGTATGAACCACTACGCCTGCACGTTCCCGAACCCTCGGGCCGTCCCGGCTGCAAGACCGACTTCACCTACCTGCGCCTGAACGACGCCGGCCTGGCCCGCAAACCCCCTATCGATATCGAACCTGCCGACTGCGCCGACCTGGCCCGGGGCCTGATTCGCGTGCTCGACGACCAGGGCAACGCCTTGGGCGACTGGGCCGCGGACATGCCGCTGGAGATCCTGCGCAAGGGCATGCGCGCCATGCTCAAGACGCGGATCTTCGACAACCGCATGGTGGTCGCCCAGCGCCAGAAGAAGATGTCCTTCTACATGCAGAGCCTGGGCGAGGAAGCCATCGGCAGTGCCCAGGCCCTGGCCCTGAACATCGACGACATGTGCTTCCCCACCTACCGCCAGCAGAGCATCCTGATGGCCCGGGACGTGCCGCTGGTGGAGATGATCTGCCAACTGCTGTCCAACGAGCGCGATCCGCTCAAGGGACGCCAGTTGCCGATCATGTACTCGGTGAAGGAATCCGGCTTTTTCACCATCTCCGGCAACCTGGCGACCCAGTTCGTGCAAGGCGTGGGCTGGGGCATGGCCTCGGCGATCAAGGGCGATACCAAGATCGCCTCGGCCTGGATCGGCGACGGCGCCACCGCCGAGTCGGACTTCCACACCGCCCTGACCTTCGCCCACGTGTACCGCGCACCGGTGATCCTCAACGTGGTCAACAACCAGTGGGCGATCTCCACCTTCCAGGCGATTGCCGGCGGTGAAGCCACCACCTTCGCCGGACGCGGCGTGGGCTGCGGCATCGCTTCGCTACGGGTCGACGGCAACGATTTCCTCGCGGTCTACGCCGCCTCGCGCTGGGCTGCCGAACGCGCCCGGCGCAACCTCGGGCCGACCCTGATCGAATGGGTCACCTACCGCGCCGGCCCGCACTCCACCTCCGACGACCCGTCGAAGTACCGCCCGGCCGACGACTGGAGCCACTTCCCCCTGGGCGATCCGATTGCCCGCCTCAAGCAGCACCTGATCAAGATCGGCCAGTGGTCCGAAGAGGAACACGCCGCGGTCAGCGCCGAGCTCGAAGCCCAGGTCATCGCCGCGCAGAAGGAAGCCGAACAGTACGGCACCCTCGCCGGCGGCCAGATCCCCAGCGCCGCGACCATGTTCGAGGACGTCTACAAGGACATGCCCGAGCACCTGAAACGCCAACGCCAGGAACTGGGGGTCTGAGATGAACGATCACAACAACAATATCCAGCTGGAAACCGCCATGACCACCACCACCATGACCATGATCCAGGCCCTGCGCTCGGCCATGGATGTGATGCTTGAGCGTGACGACAACGTGGTGGTATTCGGCCAGGACGTCGGTTACTTCGGCGGCGTGTTCCGCTGCACCGAGGGCCTGCAGGCCAAGTACGGCACCTCGCGGGTGTTCGACGCGCCGATCTCGGAAAGCGGCATCGTCGGCGCGGCCATCGGCATGGGCGCCTACGGCCTGCGCCCGGTGGCGGAAATCCAGTTCGCCGACTACGTCTACCCGGCATCCGACCAGATCATTTCCGAAGCCGCGCGCCTGCGCTATCGCTCCGCCGGCCAGTTCACCGCGCCGATGACCCTGCGCATGCCGTGCGGCGGCGGCATCTACGGCGGGCAGACCCACAGCCAGAGCATCGAGGCGATGTTCACCCAGGTCTGCGGCCTGCGCACCGTGATGCCGTCCAACCCCTACGACGCCAAGGGCCTGCTGATCGCCTCCATCGAAAACGATGACCCGGTGATCTTCCTCGAACCCAAGCGCCTGTATAACGGCCCGTTCGACGGCCACCACGACCGCCCGGTAACCCCCTGGTCGAAACACCCGGCGGCCCAAGTGCCGGACGGCTACTACAAGGTGCCGCTGGACGTGGCGGCCATCGCCCGCCCGGGCAAGGACGTCACCGTCCTCACCTACGGCACCACGGTCTATGTGTCGCAAGTGGCGGCCGAGGAAACCGGCATCGACGCCGAGGTCATCGACCTGCGCAGCCTGTGGCCCCTGGACCTGGAGACCATCGTCAAGTCGGTGAAGAAGACCGGCCGTTGCGTGGTGGTGCATGAAGCCACCCGTACCTGCGGGTTCGGCGCCGAGCTGGTGTCGCTGGTGCAGGAACACTGCTTCCACCACCTGGAAGCCCCGATCGAGCGCGTCACCGGTTGGGATACGCCGTATCCCCACGCGCAGGAGTGGGCATATTTCCCAGGGCCGTCCCGAGTGGGCGCGGCGCTGCAACGGGTCATGGAGGTCTGAATGGGCACGCACGTTATCAAGATGCCGGACATCGGCGAAGGCATCGCGGAAGTGGAACTGGCGCAGTGGCACGTAAAAGTCGGCGACCAGGTGGTTGAAGACCAGGTGCTGGCGGACGTGATGACCGACAAGGCGATGGTCGACATCCCCTCCCCGGTGCACGGCACGGTCATCTCCCTGGGTGGCGAACCCGGTGAAGTGATGGCGGTGGGCAGCATCCTCATCAGCATCGAAGTCGAAGGCGCGGGCAACCTCAAGGAGTCCGCCCAGGCCGCCGCGCCGGCGGCAAAAGCGCCGGCAGCTATTAATAAGCCTGCTCCCGCGCCAGTGGTCGAAGCGCCAAGGGTGGAACAAGCCGTCGCCAGCCAGGCCGCCTGCCGTCCCGCGCCCCAGGCGCCGGTGGCGCGCCAGGCCGACGAGCGTCCCCTGGCCTCGCCAGCCGTGCGCAAACACGCCCTGGACCTGGGCATCCAGCTGCGCCTGGTGCAAGGCAGCGGCCCGGCCGGGCGCATCCTGCACCAAGACCTGGAGGCCTACCTGGCCCAGGACAGCCAGCCGCTCAAGGGCTACTCGGCGCCGGGCACAGGTTATGCCGAGCGCCACGACGAAGAGCAGATCCAGGTGATCGGCATGCGCCGCAAGATCGCCCAGCGCATGCAGGAGTCCAAGCACCGCGCCGCGCACTTCAGCTATGTCGAGGAAGTGGACGTCACCGCCCTGGAAGAGCTGCGCATCCACCTCAATGAAAAACACGGCGCCAGCCGCGGCAAGCTGACCCTGCTGCCATTTCTGGTGCGGGCCATGGTCGTGGCCCTGCGCGACTTCCCGCAGATCAACGCGCGCTACGACGACGAGGCCCAGATCATCACCCGCCACGGCGCGGTGCATGTCGGGGTCGCCACCCAGAGCGACGTCGGCCTGATGGTGCCGGTGGTACGTCACGCCGAAGCCCGCAGCCTGTGGGGCAACGCCGAGGAAATCTCGCGCCTGGCCAAGGCCGCCCGCAGCGGCAAGGCAGCCCGGGATGAACTGTCCGGCTCCACCATCACCCTCACCAGCCTCGGCGCCCTGGGCGGGATCGTCAGCACCCCGGTGCTGAACCTGCCGGAAGTGGCGATTGTCGGGGTCAACCGCATCGTCGAGCGGCCGATGGTGATCAAGGGCCAGATCGTGATCCGCAAGATGATGAACCTCTCCAGCTCCTTCGATCACCGGGTGGTCGACGGCATGGACGCTGCGCAATTCATCCAGGCCATTCGCGGCCTGCTCGAACAACCCGCCACGCTGTTTGTGGACTGAGCATCAGAGGAGCAGGCATGCAACAGACTCTCAATACCCAACTGCTGATCATCGGCGGCGGTCCTGGCGGTTACGTGGCGGCGATCCGTGCCGGCCAGCTGGGCATCTCCACCATCCTGGTGGAAGGCCAGGCCCTGGGCGGCACCTGCCTGAACATCGGCTGCATCCCGTCCAAGGCGCTGATTCATGTCGCCGAGCAGTTCCACCAGACCCGCCACCACAGCCAGGGCTCGGCCCTGGGCATCGAAGTGGCGGCGCCGACCCTGAACATCGACAAGAGCGTGGAATGGAAGGACGGCATCGTCGACCGCCTGACCACCGGGGTCGCCGCGCTGCTGAAGAAAAACAAGGTCCAGGTGATTCAGGGCTGGGCCAAGGTCATCGACGGCAAGACCGTGGAGATCGAAGGCACCGATACCCGCATCCACTGCGAACACCTGCTGCTGGCCACCGGTTCGAAAAGCGTCAACCTGCCGATGCTGCCCATCGGCGGGCCGATCATCTCCTCCACCGAGGCCCTGGCGCCCAAGACCCTGCCCAAGCGCCTGACCGTGGTCGGTGGCGGCTACATCGGCCTGGAACTGGGCATTGCCTACCGCAAGCTCGGGGTCGAGGTCAGCGTGGTCGAAGCCCAGGAACGCATCCTGCCGGCCTACGACGCGGAACTGACCCAGCCGGTGCTGGAATCGGTGAAGCAGCTGGGGATCAAGCTCTACCTCAAGCACAGCGTGCTGGGCTTCGATGCCGCCAGCAGCAGCCTGCAGGTGCGCGAACCCAATGGCGACACCCTGAACCTGAGCACCGATCAGGTGCTGGTGGCGGTGGGCCGCAAGCCCAACACCCAGGGCTGGAACCTGGAAAGTCTGAACCTGGAGATGAACGGCGCGGCGATCAAGATCGACCACCGCTGCCAGACCAGCATGCGCAATGTCTGGGCCATCGGCGACCTCAGCGGCGAACCGATGCTCGCGCACCGGGCCATGGCCCAGGGCGAGATGGTCGCCGAGCTGATCGCCGGCAAGCACCGGGAATTCAACCCGGCGGCGATCCCGGCGGTGTGCTTCACCGACCCGGAACTGGTGGTGGTGGGCAAGACCCCGGACGAGGCCCGCGCCGCGGGCCTCGATTGCATCGTCAGCAGCTTCCCGTTCGCGGCCAATGGCCGGGCCATGACCCTGGAATCGAAAAGCGGTTTCGTGCGGGTGGTGGCGCGAAGTGACAATCACCTGATTGTCGGCTGGCAGGCGGTGGGGGTCGGGGTCTCCGAATTGTCCACGGCGTTCGGCCAATCCCTGGAAATGGGCGCGCGCCTGGAAGACATCGGCGGCACCATCCACGCCCACCCGACCCTGGGTGAAGCGGTCCAGGAAGCGGCGCTGCGGGCCCTGGGCCACGCCCTGCATCTGTAACCATTCAAGGGGCACACAGGACAACGCCCAGGTAGGAGCGAGCCTGCTCGCGAAAGAGCTGGCGGGGATAGCCAAGCGTTCGCGCCGGGGCCTTCGCGAGCAAGCTCGCTCCTACAGGGGGGGTACGGGGGCTGTCTGGGGGAAAGTTTCATGAGCAGGCTAAGTTTTTTTGCGCCCCCTCCCATCGTCCGGGATGCGGTCCGCCCCCGGAATGCAGTATTGTTGTGCCCATCCAAAAAACGTCAGAAGCCTTGAGCCGTTCCGGCGGTTGTTAAGTGATAGAGGGTGTCATGGGTAACGAAAGCATCAATTGGGACAAGCTGGGTTTTGACTACATCAAGACAGACAAGCGCTATCTGTCGCACTGGCGTAACGGCGAGTGGGACGCAGGCACCCTGACTGAAGACAACGTGCTGCACATCAGCGAGGGCTCCACCGCCCTGCACTACGGTCAGCAATGTTTCGAAGGCCTCAAGGCCTACCGCTGCAAGGACGGCTCGATCAACCTGTTCCGTCCGGACCAGAACGCCGCGCGCATGCAGCGCAGCTGCGCCCGCCTGCTGATGCCGCAGGTGTCCACCGAGCAGTTCATCGAAGCCTGCAAGGCCGTGGTCAAGGCCAACGAGCGCTTCATTCCGCCTTACGGCACCGGCGGCGCGCTGTACCTGCGTCCGTTCGTGATCGGCGTGGGTGACAACATCGGCGTGCGCACCGCGCCGGAGTTCATCTTCTCGATCTTCGCCATCCCGGTCGGCGCCTACTTCAAGGGCGGCCTGACCCCGCACAACTTCCTGATCTCCAGCTACGACCGCGCCGCCCCGCAAGGCACCGGCGCGGCCAAGGTCGGTGGCAACTACGCCGCCAGCCTGATGCCCGGCTCCCAGGCCAAAAAGGCCAGCTTCGCCGACTGCATCTACCTCGATCCGCTGACCCACAGCAAGATCGAGGAAGTCGGTTCGGCCAACTTCTTCGGCATCACCCACGACGACAAATTCGTCACCCCCAACTCGCCATCGGTACTGCCGGGTATCACCCGCCTGTCGCTGATCGAGCTGGCCAAGACCCGCCTGGGCCTGGAAGTGGTCGAAGGCGACGTGTTCATCGACAAGCTCTCGGACTTCAAGGAAGCCGGCGCCTGCGGTACTGCCGCGGTGATCACACCGATCGGCGGCATCCAGTACCAGGACAAGCTGCACGTGTTCTACAGCGAAAAAGACGTCGGCCCGATCACCCAGAAGCTCTACAAAGAGCTGACCGGCGTGCAGACCGGCGACGTGGAAGCGCCAGCGGGCTGGATCGTCAAGGTCTGATTCGCCCCCCGCCGCACCCGAGCCCGCCCCTGTTTGCCAGGGGCGGGCTTTTTATTGCCCGCTGCCAATCCGCTTGCCACGCCTTGCTGCCACCGCACTGGCCTGGCCATCGCGCTGCTTGCCGTGGCGCGCTTCGCTGATCAGTGCCGGAATCAGCGGTCCCTCCGGCAGGTGCTTCCAGAACCGGGTCGGCAAATGCCCCTGCATGGCCCTGGGGTTGAGCCGCGCCGGGTTGAAGATGTGGCTGTAGTAGGCCAGCCACAGCTCGCCTCCGGGGTCGTCGCCGGCCTGGGCCAGTTGCTGCCAGCCTGTGGGGCACTGGCGCTGGTGGTGCAGGTGCTCGCCGTCGAAATACACCCCGTCCCGGGGCGTGGCGATCATCCAGCGGTGGCGCCCCATGCGTCCGATGAAATGCCGGCTGGCCGGGGCCAGGATGTCGTGGGCCGGTTCGTGCCAGGCCACGTATTCAGGCTGCTCGGCCAGGGATGAGCGGCCCTCGGGCAGCCTGACGAAACGCACGAAGGCATGCAGGTGATGGGCCTCGCGGTCGACCTGTTTGATCCGCCGCTGCAACTCGCTGCCCAGTTGATCGCCGCTGAGCATGGCCGTGCGGTCGCCATGGCTGACCCGCCACAGCACCTCGTAGAGCAGGCTCCAGCGCTGCTCGCCGCGATAGCAGGCGGCCCGTTGCAACAGCTCCAGCAGGGCCTGGGGAATGCGCGCGCGAAAGGGTCCGGGCTGTTCCGGGCAGCTCTCGTCGCTGGCAAACAGGTCGGCCTCCCGCTCCCCGGCCCAGCTGACCCGGCTCGGGTCGATGGAATGACTGAGCAACCAGCGCGCCTGCTGGCGCCAGGTGTCGAACAGGTCGTCGCAGTCCAGGCTGATCATCCCCAGAGCCCCATCTGCTGCGGTTGCGGCCGGTCCCGCAGCTGCTGATAGAGCAGCGCGCTGCTGGTTTCCGCCTGCTGCGGGTGATAGTCGCTGGTGATGAAGAACGGCTTGGCCTTGCTCAGCACGCAGCGCATGCGCGCCAGGTCCTCGAAGCGGATGCGCCGCTCGCGGCGCAGCTCCACCAGGCGTTGGGTGGTGCGCAGGCCGATCCCCGGAATGCGTGAGATCAGCGCCGGCTCGGCGCGGTTCAGGTCCAGGGGAAACAGGCTGCGGTTGTCCAGGGCCCAGGCCAGCTTGGGGTCGATATCCAGGGCCAGGTGCCCCGGCCCCTTGAAGAGTTCGTTGGCGCTGAAGCCATAGCCGCGCAACAGGAAGTCGGCCTGGTACAGACGGTGCTCGCGCATCAGCGGCGGCGCGGCCAGGGGCACGCTTTTCGGGCTGTTGGGGATCGGGCTGAACGCCGAGTAATAGACCCGGCGTAGGCGAAAATTGCCGTACAGCGCCTCGGCGCTGTGGAGAATGGTGCTGTCATCGGTATCGTCGGCACCGACGATCATCTGGGTGCTCTGCCCGGCCGGGGCGAAACGCGGCGCCCGAGGCTCGTTGAGCACGGTCTGCTCGCCGGTATAGATGGTGCGCATGGCCTGCTTGATCGAGCCCAGGTGTTTTTCTGGGGCCAGGGTCTTGAGGCCCTGGTCGGTGGGCAGCTCGACATTGACGCTGAGGCGGTCGGCATAGCGCCCGGCCTGCTCGATCAGCAACGGGTCAGCGTCGGGGATGGTCTTGAGGTGGATGTAGCCGCGGAACTCGTGCTCCTCGCGCAGCAGCCGGGCCACCCGCACCAGTTGTTCCATGGTGTAGTCCGCCGAGCGGATGATACCGGAGCTGAGGAACAAGCCGCTGACACAGTTGCGCCGGTAGAAATCCAGGGTCAGGCGCACCACTTCCTCGGGGCTGAAACGGGCCCGGGGCACATCGCTGGAACGGCGGTTGACGCAGTACTGGCAGTCATACAGGCAGAAATTGGTCAGCAGCACCTTGAGCAGCGAGACGCAGCGTCCATCCGGCGTATAGCTGTGGCAGATGCCCATGCCATTGCTCGAACCCAACCCACTCTTGCCTTCGGAGCTGCGCTTTGGCGCGCCGCTGCTGGCGCAGGAAGCGTCGTACTTGGCGGCGTCGGCGAGGATGCTCAGCTTGTCGATCAGTTGCATGGTCAGGCCCGGATACTGTTTTTATATACAGTACAGAGTAAAACCCCGGGACCACAAGAGAGTGGCCGCAGGCAAAATGAAAAAAACCTCTCGACACCCCACCGGCAGCCTGGAGCTATTGCTGAAAATCCTTAAGATACGCCCGCGCCCAAGACCTCTGGAAAGGACTCTGCCCCATGCCTCGTCACTACCGTTTCTGCCTGTTCGGCATGGCCCTGCTGTCGAGCCTTGCCGCCAATGCCGCGCCCACCGACCTGGCACTGATCGACGCCCTGTACGCCAAAGTCCAGGCCCGGCAAGACTGGCAAGCCCAGGCCAGGCAATGCCCCGGCGACAACATGCCGGCCAGGACCGCGACCCGGGCCACGCAGGCCAACCGCTGCGACACCCCGGAGCAACTGGGGGCCTGTCTGCAGCGCTGCGAAACCGGCGACGGCAACGATTGCTACTGGCTGGCAACCACCCTGCAACAGGCCAAAGGGCCCGCCGCAGGCTATGAACCGCTGTACCAGCGCGCTTGCAGCCTGGGCCTGGTTTCCGGCTGCACCAACCGCGCCGCCGGCATGCTCACCGCCGACGCCGACAACCAGGCCACCCGCCACTGTGCGGTGCAGACCTTCAACAAGGCCTGTGAGCTGAATGATCCCTGGGCCTGCACCCTGTACGGCTTCCACCTGAGCCGGGGCATAGGTGTAGCGCCCGATGCCGATCTGGCGCTGAAGGTGCTGGATAAATCCTACAAGTACGGCCCCGCCGACCCGGCCTGCAGCGGGGCTCGCCAGTTGCAGGAAGAGATCCGCGAGGCCATTCGCGCGGCGCGGCCCTGACAGTCGTCGGGGGATGCTTTCGCCGGTCAGCCGGCTCCTGCGGGAAACATGCCGGCGAACCATCCCTCAAAAGTACTTCAGCCATCCCAGGTCGCGGCGCCGCGCCTTGAGCCGGGCGAAGGCGCGCACCGGCGGGTAAAGCAGCACCGCCAGCAGCGGCGTGATCAGCCACAGCCAGCCCAGCGAATCGAAGCCGAAATAGGCCCCATGGTTGCGCCCCAACAGCGCCACGGCCAACAGATACATGCCCTTGAGCAGATACAGGTGCAACAGGTAGAAGAACATCGGCGCGCCACCCAATACCCCGAGCACCGCGACCCAACGGCGTTCCTGGCAGCGCTCCAGGGCGCGCAGCAAAAGCAGCCCCACGCCCAGGGTCAGGGCGATGAACAGCAGCGACGGTGGGTACTTGGTGATATTGAAGAAGCTCATCAGGGTTTGCACCCAGCTGTCGCCACTGACCCAGGGCCGCTCGCCATAACCGTTGAGCAGACGCAGCAGGACAAACCCCGCCAGCGCCGCCAGCCCGCACCGCAGCAACCAGCGCTGGCGCCGCTGGCTGTCGGCCTCGGCGGCGAACCACGGCCCCAGCACATAGCCCAGGCCGATCACGCCGATCCACGGCAGCAGCGGATAGGAAGTGCGCAGGCGCAAGGCCTCGCCGAATTCGATCCAGCCCCGGTCATGCAGGATCGCCCAAGGCACATGCAGCGCCTCGCCCGCGGCGAAATGCACGCCATCGAGCAGGTTGTGCCCGCCGATCAGCAGCAGGCTCAGCGCCAGCAGCACGGCGCGCGGCAACCACAGCAGCGCCGCCAGCGCCAGCATGCTCAAGCCGATGACCCAGATCACCTGCAGGTAGATCACGCTCGGCGGGATCTGCCCGGTCCAGGCGAAGTTCACCAGGGTCAGTTCCAGCAGCACCAGGAACAACCCGCGCTTGAACAGAAAGGCGCTGGCCTCGGCCCGATGGCCGTGCTTGTGGGCAAACAGGCTGGCCGAAAGCCCGGTCAGCAGGACAAAGACCGGCGCGCACAGGTGTGCCAGGGTGCGGCTGACAAACAGCCCGGGCTCGGTAGTGGCGACGTCCATCGGGTCGCTGACCTGGCGGTGCAGAAAGAAGGTTTCGCGGACGTGGTCCAGAAGCATCAACAGCATCACCAGCCCGCGCAAGGCATCAATGCTCAGCAGCCGGGAGCCCGGGCGGGTACACGTATCGGACAAGGCACTCATGAAAAAGCCATCACCACCTGAAGTTCAAAGAAACGGCGCCGCTCGGGGAGCGGCGAAAGACCGTTACCTTATAACATCAACTGACAATGACCAAAGGCTCGATCCAGCGGCACCCGTGGGCGGGCTGTCCCGCGCGGTGCCGGCTCAATGACGGCAACCGGCACTACTGGTGCTGTACCTGCACCATCGAACTGACCTGGACCCGGGCCAGCATCTGCTCCGCCCCTCCCCCACGCCGCATGCCGCGCACCGGGCAGGCATCCAGGTAATCCAGGCCCACCGCCAGTTTCAGGTGCCGCTCGGGGCGGGTCAGGCGGTTGGTCACGTCGAAGCTGTACCAGCCGTCGTCGAGCCAGGCTTCGGCCCAGGCATGACTGGCCAGATGGCTGGCGTCCTCGGTGCACAGGTAGCCGGACACATAGCGCGCGGGAATCCCCAGGCTGCGGGCGCAGGCCAGGAACGCGTGGGTATGGTCCTGGCAGACCCCGGCCCCCCCGGCAAAGGCCTCGGCCGCGGTGCTGCCGACTCCGGTGGCGCCGGGGCTGTAGGGCATGTGCTCGGCCAGGGCCTGCATCAGCTCGGTGAGCGCGGCGCGGTCGCGCCCTTCGCCGCAGTGGCGCCGGGCAAACTCGCAGAGGGCCGCGTCGGCCTTGCTCAGGTGGCTGGTGCGCAGGAACGGCAGCGGCGACTGGCTGTCGCCTTCCACCTCGCGGCCCTCGTCGATCTGCACTTCGCCAAAGGCGGTGAGGATGATGGCGCCATGGGGCTCGTCGAGGGTCATGACGTGCAGGATGTTGCCGTAGGGATCGCGCTGGGCGCGGACCCGGCGTGGCAGTTCCAGCTGCCACTGCAGGACCCGCTGGCGCTGGCTGTCCTGGGGCGTCAGGCGCAGGAACTGGATGCTGGTGCAGACTTCGTCGGCGTAGCTGTAGGTTGTGTCGTGGCGAATGGACAGTTTCATACCACCTCCAGATAGGATTCGTGCACGGTCTGCCCCAGGTGGCGGATCTGCCCGATGCAATCGGTCAGCCACTGGTGCAGGCCGGAGTCGAGAATCTCCTCGATCCCGGTGTAGCGCAGGCGGGCATTGAGTTCGGCGGCCAGGCGCTGGGCCGGGCGGCCGTTGTCCCCCGGCAGGGTGGCCAGGAGCTGGTCCAGCTCCTCGACACAGGCCAGCAGGGAGCGCGGTACGTCGGCGCGCAGCAGCAACATCTCGGACACCTGCTCGGCCCCCGGGGCATTGCGGTAGATCTCGTTGAACGCCTCGAAGGACGACAAGGCGCGGAGCAAGGCGCTCCACTGGTAGTAGCCCCGGGCCGAATCGTCGCTGACCTCCTCGGACTCCTCGCCGAACATTTCGTAGCGTGCGTCCAGCAGGCGCAGGGTGTTGTCGGCGCGCTCGATGAAGGTCCCCAGGCGTATGAAGCGGTAAGCGTCGTTGCGCATGATGGTGCCGACGGTGGCGCCGCGAAACAGGTGCGAGCGCTCCTTGACCCATTCGCAGAACTGGCTGATGCCGTAGCGCCCCAGGCCGCTGGCGGCGATGTTGCGCATCTCCAGCCAGGTGGCGTTCATGTTCTCCCACATGTCGGCGGTGATCCGCCCGCGCACCGCGTGGGCATTGCTGCGCGCCGCACGCAGGCAGCAATAGATGCTGCCGGGGTTGGTGTCGTCGAGGGCAAAGAAGTGCAGCATGCGCTCGCTGTTGAGTTCACCGTAGCGCTGGTTGTAGTCGTCCAGGGTGCCGGCGGCCAGCAGCGACATGGACAGTTCGGCATGGCCGTCGCCGCGCCCGGCCTGGGGCATCAGCGACAGCGAGTAACTGACGTCGAGCATGCGCGCCAGGTTCTCGGCACGCTCCAGGTAGCGGGACATCCAGTACAGGTCCGCAGCGGTTCTTGAGAGCATGGTTCAGTCCTCCACTACCCAGGTGTCTTTGGTACCGCCGCCCTGGGACGAGTTCACCACCAGCGAGCCCTCGCGCAGCGCGACGCGGGTCAGGCCGCCAGGCACCAGGCGGGTTTCTCGGCCAGACAGGACGAACGGTCGCAGGTCGATGTGCCGCGGCGCGATGCCGTTTTCGACGAAGGTCGGACAGGTCGACAGCGACAGGGTCGGCTGGGCGATGTACGCCTCGGGACGGGCCTTGAGCCGGGCGCGGAACTCCTCGATCTGGGCCGCCGTGGCCGCCGGCCCGACCAGCATGCCGTAGCCGCCGGAACCCTGGGTTTCCTTGACCACCAGGTCCGACAGGTTGGCCAGCACATGGGACAGCTCGGCGGGGTTGCGGCACTGCCAGGTGGGCACGTTCTTGAGGATCGGCTCCTCGCTGAGGTAGAAGCGGATCATCTCGTCCACGTAGGGGTAGATCGACTTGTCGTCGGCGACCCCGGTGCCCACGGCGTTGGCCAGCACCACGTTGCCGCAACGGTAGGCGGCGATCAGCCCGGGCACGCCGAGCAGGGAGTCGGGGTTGAACGACAGCGGATCGAGAAAGGCGTCGTCCAGCCGGCGATAGATCACATCCACCGCCTGGGCGCCGGCCGTGGTGCGCATGAATACCCGGTCGTCACGCACGAACAGGTCGGCCCCTTCCACCAGTTCCACGCCCATCTCCCGGGCCAGGAACGCATGCTCGAAATAGGCGCTGTTGAAGCGTCCCGGGGTCAGCACCACCACCGTGGGATGGTCCAGGGGGCTGGCGCTTTTCAGGGTTTCGAGCAGCAGGTTGGGGTAATGGTCGATGGGCGCGATGCGCTGGGCGGCGAACAGTTCGGGAAACAGACGCATCATCATCTTGCGGTCTTCGAGCATATAGCTCACGCCGCTGGGGGTGCGCAGGTTGTCTTCGAGCACGTAGTAGCTACCGTCGCCGTCGCGCACCAGGTCCACCCCGGCGATATGGGCGTAGATGCCGCGGTGCAGGTTCAGGCCCTGCATGGCCACCTGATAGCCCTCGTTGGCCAGCACCTGTTCGGCGGGAATGATGCCCTCCTTGATGATCCTCTGGCCCTGATAGATATCGGCCAGGAACAGGTTCAGCGCCTGGACCCGCTGCACGCAGCCGCGCTCCACGGTGCGCCACTCGCTGGCCTTGATGCTGCGGGGAATGATGTCGAAGGGGATCAACCGCTCGGTGCCCTGCTCGTCGCCGTACAGGGTGAAGGTGATACCGGCGCGATGGAACAACAGATCGGCTTCGCGCCGCCGCTGCTCCAGAAGCTCCAGGGGGGTGTCCGCCAACCAACGGGCGAACGCTGCGTAATGGGGTCGACACGTGCCGCTGGCAGCGTACATTTCATCGAAAAAAGCGCGGGACATAGCCAACTCCTTGCCGTGATGCAAACGGCTTCTTATCTGAACCCTGTGTGTACCTAACCCGGCTTTGCCCTGGCAGGGATCCTGGCTCCCTGACCGTGAAAACACCTCCTCAGTGCTGTGTCGGGGCGGCCCCTGCCGCCCTGGTGAAACAGCGGTAGCAATCGCTATGCCGCAAATGCGCAAACAGCGGGCAAAGCGCCGCCGCGCGCCAAAAATGCTCAATAAGCGACATTTAGTTTCATAAAAGTGACCCGGCCACCCCGAACCAGACCGACCTTGGACCTGTTCAAGAGCGCTCGGACGCCACCGGGGGCAACGGGCGCGGGCAGAATCGGTGCACAAAGCCCGACAGCGGATTTTCTTGCCCCGTAACCGGGAGTTTTTTCACCCAATCCTGCTCACAGCGGCCGTTGCGCCCCTGAGCAATGACTGTAGCTGCACCATTGAGGTTCAAAGCAAAAATCGGCGCGGGCGGCCCCGGGCCTCAGGGGCGCGCCGGCAAGCTGGCCAGAATCACCGCCACAGCCTGCTCCGGCGTCAGCCGCGCGCTGTCCAGGCGCAGGGGCGGCGACGCCCAGGCCTGATACTCGTGGGTTTGCACTGATTGCCAGTCGGGCGCTTGCAGGCCCGGTACATCCAGTTGCCGGGTTTCCACCCGCCGGCGATGCTCCAGCGGATCGCCACAGTGCACTTCGATGTCCAGCAGCGCGACCCCCAGCCTGTCCGCCAGCCGGCGCCAGGCTTGACGACTTTCGGCCACTGGATTGACGCAGTCCGCCAGCACGCTATTGCCCAGGGCCAGGTTGGCCTCGGCCAGTTGCAGGGCGATCTGGTAGCCGCCCTTGCCCACCTCGGGCAGGCCGGCATCGCGCAAGCCCTGCTCGATGCTGTCGATGCGCAGGTAGGTGGCCCCCAGGTGCGGCACCAGGGCACGGGCGATGGTGGTCTTGCCGGTGCCCGGCAAGCCGCTGAAGACGATGAGCATGCAAGAACCTGCCTGAATCAAGGGGCCCACAGCTTCGCCACAATGGCTGCCCGCGTCCAGCGCCACGGCTCAGCCGGTGACCCTCAGGGCGCCTGCTGCGACAACTGCTCGGGCGCCCTGCGCGGCCAGGCCAGCAACTCGCTTTCCGACATCGGCCGGGCATACCAGTAGCCCTGGCCCAGCACGCAGCCCATGTCCAGCAGCAGGCGCCGTTCAAGCTGGGTTTCCACGCCCTCCACCACCAGGCACATTTCCAGGCTGCTGGCCAACGCCAGGGAGGCTCCCACCACCGCGCGACAGCGCGGCTGGCGCACCAGTTCGCGGACGAAATGCGCGTCGAGCTTGATCTGGTTGAACGGCAGCTCGCACAGGCGCTGCAAGGAGGAATAGCCCGCGCCGAAATCGTCGATCGCCAGGTTGCACTTCATCATGCGCAGGCGCACCAGGTTTTCCAGGCTGATGGCCGGGGCCTGCACCAGCCCGACCTCGGTGATTTCGAAACTCAGCAAGTGCGGCGGCACCTGATGCCGTTCGAGGGCCTGGCGGATATGCCCGACGATGTCGCTGCAGGCCAGTTGCCGGGGCATCAGGTTGAACGCCAGCTCCAGCTCTTCGCCCTGATCCAGCAGCCGCCGCTGCAGGGCCATGCTCTGATCGAGCTGCTGATGAAACACCCGGTCCAGCAGGCCTTCGGCCTCCAGCTCAGCGAGAAACGCCGCCGGCGCCAGCACGCCGCGCTGCGGATGGAGCCAGCGCACCAGCACCTCGGCGCCACGGCAGGTGGCCTGCTGCAAGTCGAACTTGGGCTGGTAGTAGGACACGAACTGCCCCTGCTCCACGCCCTGCAGCAGCTCTTGGCGGTTCACCGGGTCGAACTGCCGGGGCGGCGGCGCGGGGGGCTGCTGGTAGTGGCGCAGTTGATAGAGTTCGAGCATCGCCTGCAGGGCCGCCAGTTCCGCCGGCTTGCCCACATCCCCGAGCACGATCAGCCCGTGCAGGCTGATCATCTGCAGCACCGCGCGCCGCAGGTCGGGCTCGATCAGGCTGTAGAGAATCACCGCCCGCACCAGTTGCTCCTCGCTGGCCCGGCGCAGGAACTCCAGGCCGTCCATGCCCGCCATCTGCAGGTCACAGAGCACGATGTCCGCCGCGCCGCGGCTGCGCAGCAGCTCCAGGGCACTGGTTCCGTCGAACGCCGCCAGGGGCGCCACCACCCCCAGGCGCTGCAACTGCTCCAGGACCAGCAACTGCTGCACCGGGTGATCTTCCAGAACCAGTATCTTCAAGGTATTCAAGCGCGGCTCCAGGCTCAGCGACGATCGCCGAAATGCTGCCGATGACAGGGCCGCCGACAGCGTTCAGGGCAGCCACCGGCCTCCCCACGGGAAGCTTACGAATAAAAACAAGCGTATCGCTAACCGCAAGCCGGTCAAGGCAGCGCCCTGACCTTCGGTCCGCCCGTGCCAGCGGTCTTGCCCGAGCCCCCGCAACCCGGGAAAATAGCCGCGTTTGGCGCCGTTCCTTGATCTATATTTACCTCCAGCATTGGCGCTCAGCCCTTGTCCGGCTGATGACGCAGCCTGCCACTTTGCTCTTCGATCCACCCTTGTGCCGTTCCTCGATCAGGAGCCCCGATGCTTCGTTTTATCCTGCCCATGCTGATGTCGCTGGCGTGCCTGCCGGCCATGAGCGACACCCCTCCCACCCTGCAGCTGCTCAATTATGAATCCCCCCATCACCACCAACTGTCCCTGACCAGTGACGACTGGCAATGGTTGCGCAACAAGCGCGAGCTGGTGCTGGGCACCGCGCAGCAAAACCTGCCGCCGCTGGAAATGGTCAACGAAACCAAGGAGTACGAAGGCGTTACCGCCGACTACGTCGGCCTGCTGGCCGACGCTCTGGGGGTGAAGATCAGCGTCCGTGCCTACGACACCCGCGAGCAGGTGTTCAATGCCCTGGCCAGGGGCGAGATCGACCTGATGGGCAGCGTCACCCAGGACGAGGCCCGGCCACGCCAGCTGCTGCTCAGCCAGAGCTACCTGGTCAATCGCCCGACCCTGGTCGCCCGCCTGGGGGATTCACCATCGCTCAAAGGCGGCTTGCAGGGACGCCGCCTGGCCATCTCCCAGGACACCATCAGCCTGCCCGTGGCCCAGGCCATGTACCCCCTGGCGCAGATCGAAACCTACGGTAGCGCGGATGCGGCCATGGCCGCCGTGGCCTTCGGCGATGCCGACGTGCTGCTCAGCGACGCCGTCTCGGCGCAGTTTCTGATCTCGCGCAACTACAGCGACTACCTGCGGATCATCTACAGCGGCCCGGCCAGCATCTCCGGCTTTGCCTTCGCGGTGAGCCCGGACAACCGGCAACTGCAGCATTCGCTCGACGCCGCCCTGCGCGCGATCCACAAGGAGCAGGACATCAGCATCCGCAATCGCTGGGGCGACCGGCTGTTGCTGAGCATGGAAAAAACCAGCCTCACCCCCGAAGAACAGCGCTGGATCGAAAAGAACCCGGTGGTGCGCATCGGCATTCACCGCTACCTGCCACCGATGTCCTACTTCGACGCCGACGGCAATTACCTGGGGATCACCGCCGATCTGCTGGCGATGCTGGAGGCCAAGACCGGACTGACCTTCGAAATCACCCCGCTGCCCAGCTTCAAGGACCTCAACGACGCCGTGCACGAGGGCCGGGTGCAGATGGTCGCCGATCGGGCCCGCACGCCCGAGCGCGAAACCTACCTGCAGTTCACCCGCCCCTACCTGGTCGGGCCCTACATGCTGATCACCCGCGACGCCGCCGACGCACCGAAAAGCCTGGAAGACATGGCCGGCAAGACCCTGCTGATCGGCAGCGGTCACGCCCTGGTGGCCCTGCTGCGCCAGCGCTATCCACAGATCCGCATCAAGGAGGTGCAGACCAACTTCGAAGCCCTGTCCCTGCTTCGCGACCACAAGGCCGACGCCGCGGTGCAGGCGGAAATCGCCGTCAGCTTCAACTTGCCGCGCATCAAGGCAGACCAGCTCAAGGTCCGCTCGGCCCTCAACCTGCCCTTGCTCAACGAGTCCTTTGCCGTGCGCCGCGACCAGCTGGAACTGTTCAGCATCATCGACAAGTCCCTGCGCAGCATTTCTCCGGACGCCATTACCGAGCTCAACAATCGCTGGCGTTCCAAGGCGGCCGTCGCGCCCCCCTCCTGGCGCGACTACCGCACCACCCTGTACCTGGCCGGCGCGGCGTCGATCGTGCTGCTGCTGATCGCCCTGGCCTGGGGCTACGCCATGCGCCGCCAGGTCAGCCAGCGAGAACGCGCCGAGCATGCCCTCAACGACCAGCTGCGCTTCATGGACGCGCTGATCAACGGCACGCCCAACCCGATCTACGTGCGCGACCGCGACCGGCGCCTGGTGATCTGCAACGACAGCTACCTCAAGACCATGGGCACCGATCGCCAGAGCGTGCTGGGCAGCAACCTCGAACAACTGGCGGTGCCCGAGGCCGGGCTGTTCGCCACCGACTTCCAGAGCATCCTCGACGGCGGCCCGCCGCTGCTGATCGACCGCACGGTGCACATCCGCGGCCAGCAGATGCAGATCTACCACTGGATGCTGCCCTACCGCGATGCCCAGGGCGAAATCCTCGGCATCATCGGCGGCTGGCTGGACATCAGCGAACGCCAGCAACTGCTGAATGAACTGACCCAGGCCAAGAACGACGCCGACAAGGCCAACCGGGCCAAGACCACCTTCCTGGCCACCATGAGCCATGAAATCCGCACCCCCATGAGTGCGGTGATCGGCATGCTCGAACTGGCCCTCAAGCGCGCCGACCAGGGTCAGCTCGACCGCCCTTCAATCGAGGTGGCCTACAGTTCGGCCCTGGGTCTGCTGGAACTGATCGGCGACATCCTCGACATCGCGCGGATCGAAAGCGGGCGCCTGAGCCTGAGCCCCGAGCGGGCCAATCTGCGGGATCTGGTGGAATCGGTGTTCCGGGTCTTCGATGGCCTGGCCCGGCAAAAGGGCCTGCGCCTGGAACTGGACCTGGACAGCAGCGCCAGCGGCGACGTGCTGGTCGACCCGCTGCGCTTCAAGCAGATCCTCTCGAACCTGGTGAGCAACGCCATCAAGTTCACCGAGCGCGGCAGCGTGCAGATCCGCCTGCAGGCCGAGCGCGACGACCCGCAGACCCTGCCCCTGCAACTGACGGTGCGGGACACCGGCATCGGCATCGAACCCGAGGACCAGCAGCTGCTGTTCCAGCCTTTCAGCCAGGTCCCCGGACAACACCAGAACGCCCGCTCGGGGACCGGGCTGGGGCTGGTGATCTGCCGCACCCTGTGCGAAATGATGGGCGGCCAGTTGAGCCTGCAAAGCCAGCCTGGGGTCGGCACCCTGGCCCGGGTCCAGCTGCAGCTGAGCCGACTCGAACCCCTGCCGGATACACCGGCGCCGGTGGTGCAGGACAGCCTGCCGCCGGCCACCCGGGCGGCGTTGCACATCCTGGTGGTGGACGACAGCCAGGCCAACCGCCAACTGCTCTGCGAGCAACTGCGCTTTCTCGACTACTCGCTGAGCCAGGCGCAGAACGGCGCCGAAGCCTACAAGCTGTGGCTGCGGGAAACCTTCGATGTGGTGATCACCGACTGCAACATGCCGGTGATGAACGGCTACGAACTGACCCGGCAGATTCGCCTCGCCGAGCAGATCCAGGGACGACCGCCGGCGCAGATCCTGGGCTTCACCGCCAACGTCCAGCCCGAGGAGCAGCAACGCTGCCTGGACGCCGGCATGAACGGCTGCATCTTCAAGCCCATCGCCCTGCCCGAGCTGGATCGACGCCTGCGACAGTTGCAGGCACTGCCGCGCACCCAGCTGAAAAGCACCAGCCAGCGTTTCGACATCCAGCAACTGGACCACCTCACCGGCGGCAATCCCGACTCCATCCAGCGCGTGCTCAAGGGCTTGCAGCAGAGCAACCAGCAGGACCTGAAACAGATCCGCGAACGGCTCGCCAGTGCCGACAGCAAAGGGGTCGCCGAGCTGGCCCACCGCATCCATGGCGCGGCGCGGATCATCCAGGCCCAGGCCCTGATCGATGAATGCGAATACCTGGAAAAGGCCTGCCGCGAAGGCGCCAATGCCGATCAGATCAAGGCGGCATTGACGCGCTTGGAGCAGGCCATGCTCGGGCTCGACCGCGACTTGCTGCAGGCCCTGGAGTCCGATTGACCGGCCCCTGCGGCGCCGGGCGAGCCCCGGGTGCCGCGTCCTCGTGGGGGCTCAGCCCCCCAGTTGCTGCAGCTCCAGACTGGCCGAGGCCGACAGCGGCCGCGACGGCTGGATCAGCGGCATGCCAAAACGCTTGCTGATGTAGCGCCCGCCGGTGCCGGTCAGGGTCAAGGCCCGGCTGTCCAGGTCGCGGACCAGCCATTTGCGCTCCAGCAATACCCGCAGCAACGCAGCGCCGAGGGCGCCCCCCAGGTGCGGGCGGCGCATGCTCCAGTCCAGGCAGGGGCAGGCAACGCGGCGGCGCAGGGTGCGAAGCTCGGCGACCTCGATGCCCAGGCCACGGAAGAACTCGACGCCGCTGTCGCTGACTGGGTACTCCTCGCCCTCCCCGGCCGCCAGTAACCAGCCGGCTTCGAGCATGCGGTCGTGCAACTGCACCCCCAGGGTGCCCGCCAGGTGGTCGTAGCAGGTGCGGGCGAACTGCAGGCGGTCCGGGGTGCGCGGGGTGAAGGTGCTGCCCTGGCCGATCACCATCAGCGCCTCCAGGGCCTGGGCCACCAGAGGATCGCCGAGGTCGTAGTAACGGTGCCGGCCCTGGACCTGCACCCGCAGCAAACCGGCGTCCTTGAGCTTGGCCAGGTGGGCGCTGGCGGTGGAGGTGCTGACCTGGGCAATCGCCGCCAGTTCGGTGCTGGTGCGGGCGTGCCCGTCCATCAGGGCACAGAGCATCCGGGTCCGGGCCGGCTCGGCGATGGCCGCCGCCACGTTGGATAGCCCGAGGTCGTTCTGTACTACATTCATATTTCGCTCCATGACGAATCGTGTCTTCGAAAGGCAGAGGATAGTAGCAACCTGGACATCTGCCCAACAAAGAGAAAAATCATGGACCCGATCAGCGCAGCTACCCATTTCGACCCCTACGACTTTTACTACGCCCGCCTGCGTGCCCGGGGCGGCCTGACCTACGATTCGGCGCTCGGGCTGTGGGTGGCCAGCAGCGCCGCGGCAGTTGCCGCCGTGCTCAACCACCCGGCCTGCCGGGTCCGGCCGCTGCAGGAGCCGGTGCCCCGGGCCATCGCCGGACGCCCCGCCGGGCAAGTGTTTGCCCGCCTGATGCGCATGAACGACGGCCCGCGGCATGGCTGTCCGCGCCAGGCCATGGCACCCGGGCTGCTGGCACTGGGCGGGATCGACCTGATGCCCTGGCTGGCCCGCTGGCGCCCGGCCCTGGGCGCGCCGCAGTGCGCCGCCGACCTGCAACGCTGGCAGTGGCGCCTGCCGGTGGCCCTGCTGGCCGCCCTGCTGGGGGTGCCCGCCGCGCAGTGCGAAGAACTGGCCCGACGCACCGGCCAGTTCGTCGCCTGTTTCTCGCCCCTGAGCACGGAGGAACAGCTGCAGGCTGCCGACGCCGCGGCGCACGACTTGCTCTGGCAGATGCAGGCCGTGCTCGACGGCCCGGAGCACAGCCCGCTCCTGGAGATGATCCTGCAACGCAGCAACGGGCTTGCCCCCGAGGACCTGCTGGCCAATCTGCTGGGCCTGCTGGCGCAAACCCACGACGCCTGCGCCGGGCTGCTGGGCAACAGCCTGCTGGCCTTGCTGGCGGATCCGGCCCTGGCCCGGCGCCTGCAGCACGATCCCCATCAGTTGCAGGACTGGCTGCTGCAACAGCAACGCCTGGACCCGCCGGTGCAGAACACCCGCCGCTTCGTGGCCGAGCCTTGCACCCTGCTCGGGGTCGACCTGCAAGCCGGGGATAGCGTGCTGGTGCTGTTGGCGGCGGCCAATCACGACCCGGCCCTGAGCGCGATCACCGGCAGCGATCCGGCGCAGCAGGGCTTCAGCTTCGGCGCCGGCGCCCATCGCTGCCCGGGTCGGGAGCTGGCCTTGAACATCGTCCACAGCCTGCTGTGCACCCTGCCGCAGCCCCCGGGCCTGGGGGCGCTGGCCTTGCAGTGGCAATACCGGGCCTCGGTCAATGGCCGCCTGCCCCTGTTCAGCGACGCGCCGGACGGCCAGCCCATGGGCTGGCGGCCAGCGGACGCTTGAGGTAAAAGGTGCCCCCACTGCCGAAACCGCGACTGGAAAAAGGAAGGATCATGCTGTTTGTGGTGATGCTCGGGGGCAAGCACCCCAAAGCGACAATCGAAGTCCACGACGTCCAATTCGTGGTTGCCGAGCGCCTTGAGTCGGCCTACGGGCAACTGCGCCAGGCCTGGTTCGGCAGCCCGGCGGGCTTGCACATCGACGCCTGGATGCGGGTCGACGGCGTCGAGCACTACAAGGTCGAGTTCAGCCCCCTGGCCCCCGGACCGGACGCGCCGCGCCTGTACTTCCTCAACCTGGGCGGCTACGAAGCGGCGACCTTTGGCGAGGCCCACCGCTACCTGCTGGTGGTGGCCAAAGACAAGACCGAAGCCAAGGCCAAGGGCAAACGGCAGATGCTGGCCCACTGGCACAAATCCCACACCGACGCCCTGCTCGACGTCGACGACTGCCTGCCGATCGACCTGCTGCAAGGACGCTATGTGCACCTGGTGCCAGGGCCGCACCAGGGCATCGAGCAACGCAACGACTACATCATCCTCAGCTGACCTCATGCCGGCCGGAAGCGCTCCCCGGCGCCCGATCATGCAGGTGCAGGTCGCTGATGTCCGCCACCTGACTCAGCAAAAAGGTGCGCAACCGGGCAATGCGCTCCTGGTTCGAACTGTCGCGCAGCCACACCAAGTAGTAGCCGTCCCCTGACGCCACCGCGCTGGGGAACGGCAGGCCGATACGCCCGTCACGTATGTCCTGCGCCACCAGGTGCAGATCGCCGATCGACAGGCCGTGCCCGGCCATGGCGGCGCTGATCGCCTGGTCCAGGGAGTCGAAGACAGTGCCCCGTTCCAGCCGCACCTGCTCCAGCCAGGCTCGGTCCTCAAGCGCCTGGGCCTGCAGCCAGCGGCGCCAGTCGCGGCGGTCGGCCGAGGGGTGGATCAGCTGCGCATCCCTGAGTCGTTCCAGGGTCCAGGGCGCCCCGTGCGCGGCCTGCGGCGGGCCAATGGGAATCAGCCATTCATCGAACAGCTTGCAGGCCTCGACCCCGGCGCCGAAGTGGCCGTTGCCCAGAAGAATCGCGCAGTCGTAGGGCTCGGCGTAGAAGTCCACGTGATCGAAATCCATCCACACGCTGGCCAGTTGCACCGCCAGTTCCGGCTGCTCGCCCTTGAGCCTCTCCAGAGCCCGCAGCAGCCAGCGCATGGTCAAAGTCGAAGGCGCCTTGAGGCGCAACTGACCGCGGTTGGCGCGCAACGGCAGGCACGCGTCCTCGATGATCCGGAAACCGACCTTGAGCTCCCGGGCCAGGCGCTCGCCGGCCTCGGTGAGCTGCAGCCGCGGGCCGTGGCGCTGGAACAGACGGCAACCGAACTGGCTCTCCAGGGTACGGATGTGCCGGCTGATGGCGCTCTGGGTCAGGGACAGTTCCTCGGCGGCCCGGGTAAAGGAGCAGGAACGGGCGGCCACTTCAAAGGCGCGCAATGCGTAGAGCGGTGGCAGGGACTCGACCATCGACGGGCACTCATGATGATAAAAAATCATAGTAGCGCACAGCTTTTTGCGTTTTTCAACGCCGGGCAAAGGCGCCAAGCTGAGCGCTCTTGGACTGAGCAGGAGCCCTGCACCGTGGATCTTAACCTGTCGTTATTGTTGGCCTATGCCCTCAGCGTGCTGTTGCTGGTGGCCACCCCGGGGCCGGTGGTGGCGCTGATCATCAACACCAGCCTCAACGCCGGGCCGCGCCAAGCGCTGCTGACCGCCCTGGGCACCCATGCCGCCTCGTTGCTGCTGGCGCTGCTGGCGCTGCTGGCGGCGCTGATGCTGACCACCGGCCTGGCGCTGGATCCGCGGCTGATCAGTGGAATCAGCCTGCTGGGGTGCGGCTTTATCGGCTGGCTGGCGCTGCAGGGCCTGCGCGAGGCCACAGGTCCGCAAACCGCGCCGGCCGCCGCACCGACCGCCCGCGGCCGGCGCGGCCTGGCCAATGGCTTTTTGCTGGGCATCAGCAACCCCAAGGACATCCTGTTCTTTGTCTCGTTCTTCCCCCAGTTCATCCAGGTCAGCCGCTCCGTCGAGCGCAGCGCGCTGCTGCTGACGCTGGTCTGGGTGGTGATCGATTTTGCCGTGCTTGGGGCTTATATCCTGATGGCGCGCCAGGGGTTCTCGCTCAAGTACAAGCGCCAGGTGACCGGCCTGTCGAGCCTGGTGCTGCTGGCGGTGGCCTTGGCGGGGCTGGTCTATACGGGGTTTGAACTGTACCGCTCGGGCGCCGCCTGAGGCGCCCGGCCAGCGGACTTAGAGGGTGCGCAGCTCCAGGGTCAGGTGCGCCAGCCCGGGCAAGGCGGCCAGGCGCCCACGCACGGCCTCGACACTGAGCGAGGCCTGGGCCACCACGCTGACGATCACCGCCCGCGCCTCAGGCCCCACTCGCCACACATGCAGGTCGACAATGCGCGCATCCCCCGGCTCTTCCACCGAACGCCGGACCTGCTCGGCCAGGCGCTCATCGCTGGTATCGAGCAGCACCGCCGCGCTGGACTTGATCAGCGCATAGGACCAGCGGGCAATCACCAGCGCACCGACAAGGCCCATCACCGGATCGAGCCAGACCCATCCCAGGTAACGCCCGGCCAACAGCGCGACAATGGCCAGCACCGAGGTCAGGGCATCGGCCAGCACATGCACATAGGCCGAGTGCAGATTGTTGTCACCCCGAGCCCGATGCTGCTCGTGATGCTCGTGATGCTCGTGATGCTCGTGATGCTCGTGATCATGATGATGGTCGTGGGCATGGTGGTGATGCCCATGATCGCCGCCCAGCAGCCAGGCGCTGAGGATGTTCACCAAAAGCCCGACCACCGCGATCAGCGTGGCCTCGGCAAAGGCCACGGCAGTGGGTTGGAACAGCCGCACCAGGGATTCGCCGGCAATTCCCAGGGCCACCAGGCCGAGAATGATCGCCGAGGCGAACCCCGCCAGGTCGCCGACCTTGCCGGTGCCGAAGCTGAAACGCCGGTTGCCGGCATTGCGCCGGGCGAAACCATAGGCCGCCGCGGCGATGCCCAGGGCTCCGGCGTGGGTCGCCATGTGCAGCCCATCGGCCAGCAAGGCCATGGACCCGGTGAGGTAACCGGCGACGATTTCCCCCGCCATCATCACCACCGTCAGCAGCACCACCCACAGGGTGCGCCGGGCATTGTCATCGTGATCGGCACCGAGAAACTGATGGTCGTGGCTCAAATGTGCAGCCTGCTGCGACAGATTCATGGTCCCGCTCCTATTTCGAATAACGGCGAATGGCTTCGAGCAGCTCATCCACGCCACGGGCCCGCTCGGCATCGCTGAGCTCGGGGTTGGCCACATGCTCCAGGGCATGGGCCTCGATTATCTCGCCCATCAGGCCGCTGATGGCGCCACGGGTCGCCGCCACTAGGTGCAGGGTCTTGCCGCAATCGGCCCCGGTCTCCAGCGCCCGCTCCACGGCCTGGACCTGGCCGAGAATGCGCCGGACCCGCTTGAGCAGTTCATCTTTTTGCGCGTGCGTGTGTGACATACCCATACCCCCTATACCTATATCGGAGGGCATCATGCTCCCATGGCCAATCCGACACAAGCCGGCCGCTGCAAAAAAAGCCCAGGCTCCCGGCACCGTCCCCCGGTCGCCGACGAGTGACCTGAGGCCGCAGAAAAAGCTGCTGCACAGCCCATAGCGTGGATTAACATAGCCCAGTGCCACCAACCCCCCAGGACTCACCCTTCCATGCTGTCCAGAATCTTATGATTGCTGTCTGGTTCCTGCTGTGCCTGACCTTGTTGCTGACCCTGCTGACGCTGTGGCTGCTGCGCCGCGAACGCCGCGCCCAGGCCCAGTTGCGCGCCTATCGCAAGCGGGTCGAGGGCCTGCCCGACGACGCCGAGCGCTTCAAGCGCAGCCAGTACTTCGCACGGATCGGCACCTGGGACTGGGAGGTCGACACCCAGCGCCTGTACTGGTCGGAAGCGATCTACGGCATGTTCGGCTTCAAGGTCGGCGAGGTGGTGCCCTCCTACGAGCTGTTCTGCTCCTGCGTGCACCCCGAGGACCGGGAGCGGGTGCGCGCTGGCGAATTGCGCTGCCTGGAAACCGGCGAGAACCATGACGAGGAATACCGCGTCGTCTGGCCCGACGGCAGCATCCACTGGCTGCGCGAAACCGGCAACGTGGTGAAGAACGTGCACGACACCACCATCAAGATGATGGGCGTGGTACGGGACATCACCGATGAGAAAGTCTCCACCCGCCAGCTGCAGCAACTGGCCCACTTCGACCCGCTGACCGGGCTGCCCAATCGGTTGATGCTCGAACAGCGCCTGTCCCGGGCCCTGGAACAGGCGCGCCTCAACCAGACCCGGGTGGCCCTGGTGTTCGTCGACCTCAACGGTTTCAAGGCCATCAACGACCAATACGGCCACGCCGCCGGGGACCGGGTGCTGAACGCCACGGCCCAGCGCCTGCAAGGCATCCTGCGCAGCAGCGACACCGTGGCGCGGATCGGCGGCGACGAATTCGTGGTGGTTCTCGAAGGCCTGTCCCCGGGGCTCGACCTGACTGAAGAAGCCCGGCGCATCGGCGAAAAGATCTTCAGCCAGCTATCGCCGCCGGTGGAGGTGGACAGCCAGCGCCACAGCATCGGCAGCAGCCTGGGCGTGGCGGTGTTTCCCGACCATGCCGGGCGCATGGACCAGTTGCTGCACGTCGCCGACCTGGCGATGTACGAGGCCAAGCGCAGCGGCAACAACCAGTACCGCCTGGGGCAGTAATACCCGGCAGCAGGGCCTAGGCGTGGCGACCCGCGCCGAGCAACCGCTCATGCAGAAAGCCCAGGGCCGCTTGAAACAGCGGGTGCCATTGGGCCGACGGCGGGCTGGCCAGGGGGTGCCAGAAAAACTCGAAGTCATGACCGCCGTCATCCGCGGTGAAATGCGTCCAGCTTTCGGGCAGCGGCGCCGGCACCCGGCACTCATGGAACGCCCACACCTGGCCGGCAAACCCAGAGTGCCAGAGGCCGAGAAAGCGCCTTTCCTCGGCCTCGACGCCCGCCTCTTCCGCCAGTTCGCGGACCGCGCCAGCGGCGGTCGACTCTCCCGCCTCCAGCGTGCCCTTGACCAATTGCAGGCCGGCCAGCGGATGGCGAAAGGCCAAGACCTCAAGCTCGGTGGTGTAGCGCAGCAGCACCGGGCAAGCCTTGTTGGCGGGGGTCGAGGGTGCGGCTGACGTTTGCGCTGGCCCCTCAGTCGTCACGGGTCAGCACTTCCAGCAGCTCGATCTCGAAGATCAGGTTCGAGTTGGGCGGGATCGCGCCCATGCTGCGCTCGCCGTAACCCAGGTGCGCCGGCACCAGCAGCTTGCGCTTGCCGCCCACCTGCATGCCCATCAGGCCCTGGTCCCAGCCCTTGATCACCCGCCCAGTGCCGATCACGCACTGGAACGGCTTGCCGCGATCGTAGGAGGAATCGAAGCTGCTGCCGTCTTCCAGAAAACCCCGGTACTGGGTGGTGATCAAAGCGCCCTTGACCACCGCCTTGCCGTCCCCCAACTGGATATCGATCACCTGCAATTCGTCGCTCATGCTTCACTCCCGTTCAAAGATGGCCCCGACGCGGGACTGCGGCGCGCTTTTTCGCAGAATTGCCGCGGCTTGGCAATCTCAGCAGGTCGTCCTCGATGCAGGCAATGTCGCTGTTGGCATCAGATTTCAAGCTCATTGGCGCTGTCACTGGCGCAACAGTCCGCTTTCATAATCCAGCCAATCCCGCTCGAAGCACGCCTGCAGGTACTCCAGCACGCTGTCCAGCTGCACCGCGGCCGGCACATTGACCGAGAAGAAGGCCTTGCTCATGCCCTCCCAGCGGCAACCCAGGGCATTGATCCGTTCCAGCACCTCGCTGATCCGTTCCCGGCCGGCCTTGAAGAACACCAGGCGCAGGGTGCTGTTGCCACTGCTGCGTGCCACCTGCCTGAACCATTTCAGACCATCGGCCTCGACCTGCACGGTCACCTCGTCCTCATAACAGACGTCCTGGGAATAGAAAGGAAGATTGGCGATCCGGTACAGACCGTCAGGCTGCGGCTCCGCCCAGACCCCTTCGCTGGCAACCGGTGGATAGTCGTCGACCACCGTCAACCTGAGCATGATCTTGTCCATTGCCTGTCCCTGGTTCATTGAATAAAAGGCGCCCGGCCGAGCTTGAGGCCGGCGCATGCCGCGCGCTTTTTCGCAGAATTGCCGGCCCGTGGCAATCCTTGAATGGCGCCCGGGCGAAGGTCTGTCGCTGCCCGGGACGTTTCCGTTACCATGGCCGCCCCCACGCCCCACCCCGATAAGGACATCCCATGGCCACCGCCGATATCGTCGCCCTGGTGCTGCTCGCCGCTCTGGCGCTGTACCTGGTCAGCCTCTACAACCGCCTGACGACCCGGCGCAACCGCTTGCGCAATGCCTTCGCCCAGATCGAAGTGCAGCTCAAGCGCCGCTACGACCTGATTCCCAACCTGCTGGAGACCGTCAAGGGCTACCTGCAACACGAGCGCCAGACCCTGACCGCCCTGGCCGAAGCGCGCAACAGTGCCCGGGACAGCCTGCAAGCGGCCGCCGCGCAACCCGGCGACAGCGCCAGCATTGCCCGCCTGGGCCAGGACCAGGGCGCCCTGGATCAGGTCCTTAATCGTCTGCACCTGAGCCTGGAGGCCTACCCGGAACTCAAGGCCTCGCAGAACATGGCGCAGCTCAGCGAAGAACTGACCAGCACCGAGAACAAGGTCGCCTACGCGCGCCAGGCCTTCAACGACGCCGTGACCGACTACAACCTGTGCAAGCAGCAAGTGCCGGCGCTGTTTTTCGCCGGGCTGTTCGGCCATCGCGCCGATGCCGCGCTGCTGCAATTCGCCGATAGCGCGCAGATCCAGGACGCCAGCAAAGTGTCCTTCCAGTAACCCCGCCGCCTGCCCCCGGAAGCTTGCATGAAGTTCTTTCAACACCAGGCCCGTGCCCGGCGCCACACCCTCAAACTGCTGCTGTTGATGACCCTGGCGGTGGCTACCCTGGTCAGCCTCAGCAGCCTCGGGCTGGGCCTATTGTGGCGCGAGCTGAGTCAGCAGCACGGCCAGCCCAAGGTGCTGAACTGGATCGTGGTCGCGGGATTGGCGCTGCTCATGCTGGTGGTGGTGCTGCTGGGCAGTTGGTACCAGACCTGGCGCCTGCGGGCCGGGGGCAAGGTGATCGCCGAGCACCTGGGCGGGCGCCTGATCAACGATTCGCCACGGGGCAGCGAGGAACAGCGCCTGCTCAATATCGTCGAGGAAATGGCCCTGGCCTCGGGCGCCACGATGCCGGCCGTGTATGTACTGCCGGAAGACGCGATCAATGCCTTCGCCGCCGGACTGACCCCGCAGCAGGCGGTGCTGGGCATCACCCGCGGCGCCCTCATCCACCTGGACCGCGACGAGTTGCAGGGCATGGTCGCCCACGAGTTCAGCCACATTCACAACGGTGACATGCGCCTCAACACCCGCTTGCTGGCGGTGATCCACGGCCTGCTGGTGTTCAGCCTGGCGGGCATCGCGGTGCTGCGCCAGGCGGAAAAGCAGCACCTGGGCAGCGACCGCCACCGCTTCTTCTGGCAGATCATCTTCGCTGTGCTGGGCCTGGCCCTGCTGGTCTTCGGCTCTTTGGGCAGCCTGCTGGGCAACCTGATCAAGGCCGCCATCTGCCGTCAGCGCGAGTTTCTCGCCGATGCCTCGGCGGTGCAGTTCACCCGCAACCCCCAGGGCATTGCCGGCGCCCTGAAAAAGATCGGCGGCAGCAGCGCCGGTTCACGCCTGCGCGCCTTCGCCGCCGCCCAGTACAGCCACCTGTATTTCCACCAGGGGGTGAAACTGCGCCTGGAGCGGCTGTTCGCCACCCACCCACCGCTGGCTGCGCGCATCCAGCGCCTGGATCCGCAGTGGGATGGGCGTTTCAAACCGCTGTAAGGGCCCTACCAGAGGGCAATCTCGTAAGTGATGTAGAGGCGGTTGCTGTCCCGCCCACGGGCGTAGTCGGAGCGATACACATAATTGCGCAGCTTCACCCCCAGCCCCTTGAACGAGCCTTGCTGAAGCACATAGGCCAGTTCGCTGTCGCGCTCCCACTCATCGACCCGGGTCTTGGACTTGCCGTCATTGCCGCTCAGGTAGCGCGAGCTGAAGGTCAGGCCGGGCACACCCAGGCTGGCGAAGTTGTAGCCATAGCCGAGCATCCAGGTCTTCTCGCCCTCCTCGATGAACTTGCCGATACCGGCGTTACTGAAGGAGTAGACCGTGGCGCCGCTGATATAGGGCAAGCCGGCATCGCCACTGAGGCGCTGATAGCCACCACCAAGGGAGTGCCCGGCGATCGCGTAGGTCAGTTGGCCGCTGAGCATGCGGTTGTCGATCTTGCCGTCAAACGCCGCGCCTGAATCGGCGCTGCGGAAGTAGCGCAGATCGCTGGTCAAGGTGCCCTGCCCCAGTGCCAGGTCATGCTGAAGGCCGACAAAGTCCTGCCGATAGAAGTTCTCAAGCTCGCCATGGAAATAGCTCAGGCGCAGGTTCTTGCTCCATTTGTATTCGGCCCCGCCGTAGCGGAAGTCCCCGGACTGGCCGCCGCTGTAGCCGTCGGGCACCAGCCCCACGCTGTCGGTGGAGTCACGCAGTTTGAAGCGCTGCAGATAACCGCCGGTCAGGCTCAGGCCGTCGATATCCGTGCTGGTGAGCTGGGTGCCCTGATAGGTCTGCGGCAACAGACGGGCATCGTTGTAGACCAGCACCGGGGTCTTGGGCAGCAAGGTGCCGTACTTGAGGGTGGTCTTGGCCAGCCGCACCTTGGCCGTGGCGCCGGCACTGGCGAATTCGTCCGCGGCGCGCCCGTCGTCGTGCACCGGCAGCAGCCCCGTGCCACTGCGGCCCTTGCCGGAATCGAGCCGAACCCCCAGCAGCCCCAGGGCATCGACCCCGAAGCCCAGGGTGCCGGGGGTGAATCCGGACTGATAATCGAGCAGGAAGCCCTGGGCCCATTCAGTGCGCTCGCTCTTGGCGGTGCGCGCGGCCTTGGCGCTGAGGCCGTGTTCGTCGCGGAAGTTCTCGTTGAAATAGACGTTGCGCAGTTGCAGCTTGAGGCTGCTGTCGTCGATGAAGCCGGCGCCCTGGGCCGCCGCCAGGGGCAGCAGGCTCAAGCTGGACAGCATCAGGGTGCGGGTTGGCCAATGGCTCATGGGGTAGTTCTCGTTGTTGTTATTCAAGGCGCAGTTGGCCCTGGCGCCCTTTTAACCAAGGCGCCGGGCCATCAAAGAGGGTTTCGAACGGGTCAGACGAACAGGGTCAGGGCACCGGTCAGCAAGGCCAGGGCGGTAATCACCAGCGAGGTCAGCACCGCCCACTTCACCGTGGCTTTCTGGAAGTCGCCGATGTCGCGATCGACCATGCCCACCAGCAGCAGGGTCGAGGCCACCAACGGGCTCATCAGGTGCACCGGCTGGCCGAGGATCGAGGCGCGGGCGATTTCCAGGGGAGAAATGCCATAGGCCGCCGCCGCGTTGGCCAGGATCGGCACCACGCCGAAGTAATAGGCATCGTTGGACAGGACGAAGGTGAGCGGCATGCTGGTCAGCGCCACCACCAGCGGGAACAGATGGCCCCAGGACGGCGGAATCCAGTCCACCAGGGTCTGCGCCAGGGCGTCGACCATCTTGGTGCCGGAGAAGATCCCGGCGAAGATCCCCGCGGCGAACACCAGCAGCACCACGGTCATGGCGTTGCCTGAATGGGCGAGAATGCGCTCCTTCTGAATGTCCAGCTGCGGGTAGTTGATCATCAGGGCCAGGACAAAACCGATCAGGAACAGCACCGCCGAGTGCATCAGACCCAGCACCAGCGCGGTCATCACCGCCATCACCAGCAACAGGTTGACGTAGGCCAGCTTGGGCCGCTTGTGCGGGGTGTCTTCGAGAATTGCCTTGATGTAGCAGTCGCCACCGCCGCTTTGCAGCTGGGTATTGCCGATACGCTTGCGCTCGGCCCGGCCCAGCAGGTAGGCGGTGAACACCACCCAGGCGGCGCCGCCGATCATGGTCGGCAACAGCGGCACGAAGTACTCGCCGGCATCCAGGCCCAGGGCGGCGATGGCCCGGGTGGCCGGCCCGCCCCAGGGGGTCATGCCGCTCATGATGCTCAACGACAGCATGGAGATGGTGGCGAGGATCATCGGATTCATGCCGATGCGCTTGTACAGCGGCAGCATGGCCGCGCAGGTGATCATGTAGGTGGTGGTGCCGTCACCGTCCAGGGCCACCACCAGCGACAGCAGCGCGGTGCCCATGGCGATCTTGGTCGGATCACCATTGACCCGTTTGAGAATCTTGCGGATCAGCGGGTCGAACAGCCCCGAATCGATCATCAAGCCGAAGAACAGGATGGCGAACAGCAACAGCGCCGCCGACGGCGCGACCATTTTCAGGCCGTCGAGCATCATCTTGCCGGTGCTGCCGGCAAACCCGCCGAGCACCGCGAAAACGATCGGCACCAGGGTCAAGGCGACGATGGGCGACAGGCGTTTGGTCATGATCAGGACGGTGAAGACCACCACCATGGCGAGGCCGAGTAAGGCGAGCATAAGTCGATTCTCTTGTTTTTATGGTGAGCGTGACCGGCACGCAGGCGCGGCCACCCGGGCACCGGACGCCCCGTTCAAGGGCGCCCGGCACAGGTGTTGAGTCGGTACTTGGGGTAAAGCGCGGGTGCCTGGCGGGTCTAGCCGAGCTTGCTCGCCAGCGCGGCCGCGGGGCTGTCATCGGCGGCAGCGGCCTGGGCCGGAATCGGCTGGCCATCAAGCGTGCGCAACAGCACCTGGCGGTCGCAGGCCTGCTCCGAAAGGGCGATCACCACGGTTGCCACGGCGTTGCTGGCCAGGCTGGTCAAGGCCCGGGCCTCGGACATGAAGCGATCGATGCCGATCAGCAACGCCAGGCCCGCCAGGGGAATGTCATGGATCACCGTCAGGGTCGAGGCCAGGGCCACGAAGCCACTGCCAGTTACCCCGGCGGCGCCCTTGGACGACAGCAGCATGATCGCCAGCATGGTGACCACCTGCCCGGCACTCAGGTCGATGTTGCACGCCTGGGCAATGAAGATCGCCGCCAGGGACAGGTAGATCGCCGTGCCGTCGAGGTTGAACGAATAACCGGTGGGCAGCACCAGCCCCACCACGCTTTTCCTGCAACCCAGGGCCTGGAGTTTTTCCAGCATGCGCGGCATCACCGGCTCCGTGGACGAGGTGCCGAGCACCACCAGGAACTCTTCACGCAGGTAGCGCAGCAGCTTCCACAGGCTGAAGCCGTTGGCCCGGCAAATGCCCCCCAGGACCACGCAGACAAAGAAGCCGCAGGCCACATACAGGGTCATGATCAGCTTGGCCAGGGCGCCCAGGGAGGTGATGCCGTACTGACCCACGGTAAAGGCCAGGGCGCCGAAGGCGCCGACGGGGGCAAAACGCATCAGGTAGGAGAAGATCTTGAACACCATCTGCGAGGCCGACTCCAGCACCACCAGCACTGGTTTGCCGCGCTCGCCCAGGGACGACAGGGCAAACCCGCACAGCACCGCGATAAACAGCACCGGCAGCACCTCGCCTTTGTTGAAGGCGCCAATGAAGGTCTCGGGAATGATGTGCATGAAGAACTCCACCACCCCCAGCTTGGCCGCCGACTCGGTGTACTGGGACAGGCCCTGGGTGTTCAGCCGGGTGGGGTCGATGTTCATCCCCGCGCCGGGCTGGAACAGGTAGACCGCCGCCAGGCCGATGAACAGGCTGATCAGCGTCAGGCCGAGGAACAGCAGCATGGTCTTGCTCAGCAAGCGTCCCAGGGAACGCTTGTCGCTCATGCCGGCGATGCCGGTGACGATGGTGCAGAACACCACCGGGGCGATCATCATCTTGATCAGCTTGATGAAGGCGTCGCCCAGCGGCTTCAAGGCAATGGCTTGCTGGGCCCAGAAGTGCCCCACCAATACCCCGAGGCACACCGCGCAGAGGATCTGGAAGTAGAGCGATTTAACAACTTTCATGGCATCACCCATTTTTAGAATTGTTCTGATGCAAGCGGATCGACAGCGCGTCGACTACCCGGCAAGGCGTTGTGAAGCAGGCGCGTAGACATACCCGGAAAACAACCGGCGAGCGGTGCGGACCACCGAGGCACGAATGGTCTCGGGGCGGGTTCCGCTGTAGGACAATACGACATCTATCGCCCCGCTGGGGTGTTCGATACGGACCTGCTGCAGGCGCGGCTCGCTGATCCCGCCGAGCATCTCGGCCACCACGCTGCCGTCGGTGACACAGGCGGTGGCCAGGCCGATGGAGCCGGTAATGGCCAGGGCCCGATGGCAGTTGTGGGGCATGAAATAGCGCACCGCCAGGGTGCCCCCCGCCCGGGCCGGGGACACCAGCACCGGCTTGGGGATCACCTTATCGCTGACATCCCCCAGGCCCATGGCCAGCCCGGCCTTGAGCCGCAGGCTCTCCAGGCGCTGGAGAAAGTCGCTATCGGCGTCCAGTTCGGCCGGGCTTTCATCGCCGCGCTTGCCCAGGCAGGCCGCCTGCACCAGCACCATGGGCATGGCCATGTCGATGCAGGTCACGGCTATGCCGTCGATCAGGTCCCGCGGCTGGCCGGTGGGGAACAACTGGCCGGTCTTGCTCCCGGCGGCATCGAGAAAGGTCAGGGCCACCGGCGCCGCGCTGCCCGGCACGCCATCAATGGTGGTGTCGCCTTCGTAGCTGACCTTGCCATCGGGGGTCTGGACCTGGGCATTGACCAGGGTGCCGGTGTTGAGGTTGCGAATCCGCACCTGGGTCTGTGCCCCCGTGGCCTTGACCAGCCCCTGCTCGATGGCGAAGGGCCCCACGGCGCAGAGCATGTTGCCGCAGTTGGGCGCGGTATCGACCCGCCGTTGCGACACCATGACCTGGACGAACAGGTAGTCGACATCCGCGTCCGGGTGCAGCGACGGACTGACGATCGCCACCTTGCTGGTCTGCGGGCTGCCGCCGCCGATGCCGTCGATTTCCAGCTCGTGGCCGGAGCCCATCAGGTTGAGCAACAGCTCATCACGCTCGGCCACCGCCACCGGCAGATCCCAGGCCAGAAAAAACGGCCCTTTGGAGGTGCCGCCGCGCATCAACACACAAGGAATTCGTTGCATGAACACTGACTCTTGTTGATCAATCGAGGTAATTGATGTTCTGCACACAAGAGTGTCAGGGATTAAAAAGTGTTTCCAATGCAAAGATCAGAGCAATTATTGCGTTTCGCGCATGAATTAAATATCGTGTCCGGCAGCACCCCAGCCGACTCCCGCCTTGAGAAGCCCGCATGGAATATGAGCTCCAGGACATCAGATCTTTCGTGAAAATCGCCGAACTGGGGAGTTTCCACGAAGCCGCCGACGCCTTGCACCTGTCGCAACCGGCCCTGAGCCGACGCATGAAAAAGCTCGAAGAGGGCCTGGGTACCGCCCTCCTCGACCGCACCACGCGCAAGGTCAGCCTGACCAGCGTCGGCCGCGACTTTCTGCCCAAGGCCCGGCGCCTGCTGGACGACTTCGACGATTCGATCCTCAACATCCGCGAGCTGGCGGAACGCCAGATCGGTCAGGTGACCCTGGCCTGCATCCCCACGGCAGCCTTCTACTTCCTGCCGTCGGTGATCCGCCTGTACAACCAGCGCTATCCGAAAATCCGCATCCGCCTGCTCGACCTCAGCGCCAACGAAGGCCTTGAAGCGGTGTTGCGCGGCGAAGCGGACTTCGGCATCAACATGATGAGCGGCCAGCACCCGGACATCGAGTTCGTGCCACTGGTCAACGAGCCCTTTGTCCTGGCCTGCCGGCGCGACCACGAACTGGCCGAGCGCAGCTCGGTGACCTGGTCGGAACTGAGCGACTACCGCTTGATCGGCGTCGGCCGCCTGAGCGGCAACCGCATGCTGCTGGACCATGCCCTGTCCGGCTTGAGCTGGCGGCCCCAGTGGTTCTACGAAGTGCAGCACCTGTCCACGTCGCTGGGCATGGTGGAGGCGGGCCTTGGGGTGTCGGCGATGCCGAGCCTGGCCATGCCGGCCGCAGACCACCCGACCCTGGTCAGCGTTCCGCTGACCGAGCCGGTGGTCAACCGCACCCTGGGGCTGGTCTATCGCCGCGGTGCCTCGCTGTCGCCGGCCGCGGAAAAATTCGTCGCGATCCTGCTGGAGCAGTGGCCGCACTGACCGGCGCGCCCCTCCAGCGTCTCCCCTCTCCAGCCTGCCCCCCCACTGCGACGTGCCTTGCAGGGCGCACCGCCAGTCTCAGAACATCCACGCCGTTTTTATCCGGGCGCAAACTGGCAACGGCCATCGGCTGTTTGTCACCGGTGAGCCTTTATCATCACCGGCGCCCCGTTCTCCCTGGAGTCCCCCCGATGCCCCATGAAGGCAACCTGCTACAAGCCGCCGTCGTGTTTCTCTGCGCCGCGGTGCTCATCGTGCCCCTGGCCAAGCGCCTGCAACTGGGGGCCGTGCTCGGCTACCTGCTGGCCGGGGTGCTGATCGGCCCCTCGGTGCTGGGGCTGGTGGGCAACCCGCAAAGCGTCAGTCACATCTCCGAGCTGGGTGTGGTGCTGCTGTTGTTCATCATCGGCCTGGAGCTGTCGCCCAAGCGCCTGTGGGTGATGCGCAAGGCGGTGTTCGGCGTCGGCCTGGCCCAAGTGCTGTTGACCGGCACCGTGATCGGCGTGGTGGCGCTGTTCCTGTTCGGCCAATCGGCGAACAGCGCCATCGTCCTGGGCCTGGGGCTGGCCCTGTCGTCCACGGCCCTGGGCCTGCAAAGCCTGGCCGAGCGCAAGGAGCTGAACAGCCCTCACGGGCGCATGGCCTTCGCCATCCTGCTGTTCCAGGACATCGCCGCCATTCCGCTGATCGCCATGGTCCCGGTGCTGGCCGGCAACGATCACCACACCAGCAGCGCCGAGGACCTGCGCCACGGCCTGCAGGTGCTGGGCAGCATCGCCGTGGTGGTGGTCGGTGGGCGCTACCTGCTGCGCCCGGTGTTTCGCATCGTGGCTCGCACCCGCTTGCCGGAAGTGTCCACCGCCACCGCCCTGCTGGTGGTGATCGGCACCGCGTGGCTGATGGATCTGGTAGGCGTGTCCATGGCCCTGGGCGCCTTCCTCGCCGGCCTGCTGCTGGCGGACTCGGAATACCGCCACGAACTGGAAGCGCAGATCGAACCCTTCAAAGGCCTGCTGCTGGGCTTGTTCTTTATCAGCGTCGGCATGGGCGCCAACATCAGCCTGCTGCTCAGCGCGCCCATCGCGGTGCTGGGCCTGACCCTGCTGCTGATCGGCCTGAAATTGCCGCTGCTGTACGTGGTCGGGCGCCTGGCCGGCGACCTCAATCGCGAGAGCGCGCTGCGCCTGGGCGTGGTGCTGGCGGCCGGTGGTGAATTCGCCTTCGTGGTGTTCAAGATCGGCCGCGACCAGGGCCTGTTCGAGGCCCGCCTGCATGACCTGCTGGTGCTCACCATCACCTTGTCCATGGCCCTGACGCCGCTGCTGTTGCTGGCCTGTTCGCGCTGGCTCAAGCCCAAGGCCAAGCCCCTGGAGATGCCCGCCGAGTACCGCCAGATCGACGCCGACAGCCCACGGGTGGTGATTGCCGGCATGGGCCGCATGGGGCAGATCGTGGCGCGGATCCTGCGGGCGCAGAAAATCCCCTTCGTCGCCCTGGACACCTCGGTGGACACCATCGAACTGATCCGCAGCTTCGGCGGCATGCCGGTGTTCTACGGCGACCCCATGCGTCCGGAGATCCTCAGCGCGGCCAAGGTCGGCACGGCGGAGTACTTCGTGATCGCCACCGACGACCCGGAAACCAACATCAAGACCGCCGAGCAGGTGCGCAAGCTCTACCCGCACCTGAAGATCATCGCCCGGGCGCGCAACCGCCAGCACGTGCACCGGCTGGTGGACCTGGAGGCCCAGGCCGTGCGGGAAACCTACTACTCGAGCCTGGAGATGAGCCGTCGCACCCTGGTCGGCCTGGGGCTGAGCCAGGCCCAGGCCGATTCGCGGATCCAGCGCTTCACCCAGCACGACGAACAGTTGCTGGCGGCCCAGCACGCGGTCTACGACGACGCCGCCAAGGTCCTGCAAAGCGCCCAGGAAGCCCGCGCCGAACTGGCCCGGCTGTTCGAAGCCGACGAGCAGGACGAACAGATCGAGAGCCCGCTGCCGCCGATGCGCTGAGACCGCCAGCCCTGCGCCACCTCGCCTTCGCCGGCTTGCCGGCGAAGGCGGCCTTGAGGGCGCCGGGGAATAATCTGAGGGCCGTGGTGTGCCCTTCGCTGGCAAGCCAGCTCCTACAGGCACGGCACGCTTGGGCGACTACCGTCAGGTTCTGTCAGCAGAGGGCGTGTAGAGTGGACGCCGCCTCGGCTTTGAATGGATACGCGCCATGAGTTCTACCCAAGAGCAGGCCCCCGCCCTCAAGGAAATCTTCAACCAGCAACGCCTGGAGCACATCGCCGACGCCATGCACGCGGTGCACCCGGCCTTCGAGCGTCAACGCTTCCTGCAACTGGCCGGCCACAACCTCGCCGAGCTGTCGCTGATGCAGCGCCTGGCCCGGGTCAGCGAGAGCCTGCACCAGGTGCTGGACCTGGACTACGCCAGCAGCCTGGAGCGGCTGCAAGCCCTGGCGCCGCGCCTGAACAATCGCTTCGTGTGCATCTTCCTGCCGCACTACGTGGCCAGCCATGGCCTGCATGACTTCGAACTGTCGATGGCGGCATTGAAGTATTTCACCGGCTTCGGCTCCTCGGAGTTCGCCGTGCGGCATTTCCTGCGCCAGGATGGCCCACGCACCCTGGCCCGGATGCAGGAATGGGCCGACGACCCGGATGAACACGTGCGCCGCCTGGCCAGCGAAGGCACTCGCCCGCGGCTGCCCTGGTCGTTTCGCCTGGAACAGCTGCAGGCCGACCCGCAACTGGCGGCGTCGATTCTCGAACGCCTGAAGCGCGACCCCAGCCTGTACGTGCGCAAGTCGGTGGCCAACCACCTCAACGACATCAGCAAGGACCATCCGCAGTGGGTCATGCAGCGCCTGGAAGCCTGGCCCCTGGATCATCCCCACAGCGCCTGGATCGCCCGCCATGCCCTGCGCAGCCTGATCAAGCAGGGCGAGCGCCGGGCCCTGGCGATCATCGGCGCCGGGGCCCGGGCCGAGGTCGAGATCAGGCGCTTTCAGGTCACTCCAGGGCAACTGCGCCTGGGCGAGCGCCTCGATCTGTCCCTGAGCCTGGCCTCCACCAGCCCCCGCGACCAGCGCCTGGTGGTGGATTACGCCATCGACTACGTCAAGGCCTCCGGCGCCACGGCGCGCAAGGTGTTCAAGCTCAAGACCTTCACCCTGCAAGGCTGGGCCCGGGTGGACCTGGGCCGCAGCCAGCCGATCCGCGAGCTGACCACCCGCCGCCACTACCCGGGGCGCCATGGCGTGCAATTGCTAATCAATGGCGAGCCCTTGGCCAGTGGGCATTTCGAGCTGTTGATTGCCTGAGAAAGCGCCGCCCGCCCCACTCGCGTGCAGCAGCCGGCTGGCCGACGACCAGGCCCTTGCGCCGTACAGCATCCTGGCGGATCCAGTCGTCGGCACGCGGGCCGCTGCCGACTAGCGACCCGGCAGCATGCGCTTGAGGGTGTTGTCGCCGACCCAGTAGTGGTGGAACAGCCCGGCCGCGGCGTGCAGGCCGATCAGCCAGTAGCCGGCGTTGCCCAGCTGCTCGTGCCAGTGCTTGAAGAAACGCGCCTGGTCCGGGTCCACCGTCACCGGCGCGGCCGGCAGGAAGAACTCGAAGTACGGCACCGGCTTGCCCGCCGCCGAGAGCATCAGCCAGGCCAGCAGCGGCGTGGCGATCATCAGTCCATACAGGACCAGGTGCATCAGGTGCGACAGCCCGGTCTGCCAGGCGGCCGGCGCCGGAGAGATCGGCGGACGCGGCTTGAGGCGCGCCAGCAGGCGAACCCACACCAGGGCGAAGATGCTCATGCCGAACAGGCTGTGCAGCCCGAGAAACAGGCCCCGGGCCGTACTGCCCTTGGGCATCAGGCCCTTGAGTTCGATACAGGCGTAGACGCCGAGGAACAGCGCCAGCATCAGCCAGTGCATCAGGATCGACAGTCGCGCATAGCGCGATGGGACGGATTGAGCAGTCATACACAGTCCTCACGGTGGTTCGGCACGCCTGAATCGTTCAGGTCGTCGCAGGGCCCGGGCAACGCCTTTCGCTGCCCGGGTGCGCCACCTTGCCGGGCCAGCCTTAAGGCAACCTGAAGAGCGCTGAAATGTCTTTTTGCCATCTTCAGACTGGCTTAAGAAAGGCTGCCGATACTCCTCCCCAACACGCCCCGGGAGGCTCTATATCCATGCCTGGCCTTGATTGGAACATCCACCTGCCGCTGCATTTCGGACGCGAGTCCGCCCCCCCCCTGACCCTGGCCCGCAGCCTGCCCGGGGACGCACAACGAGCGGTGTTCGAAACCTACGTCAGCCAGCGCTTTCGTAAGGTTCACGGCGCCGATATCCGCCAATTCATGCCCGAGCTGTTCGGTTTCAGCGATCCTGGGGGGGCGCTGTGCGCCGTGGCCGGGGTACGCCTGGCCAAGGCGGGCCCGCTGTTTCTGGAGCGCTACCTGGACCAGCCCATCGAGGCCCTGATCGACCTGGCCGCCGGGCGCCCAGTGGAACGCCAGGGCGTGGTGGAAGTGGGCAACCTGGCGGCCAGCGACAGCGGCAGCGCGCGGCTGTCGATCATCGCCATCACCTGGCTGCTGGCCATGGGGGGCCTGGAATGGGTGGCGTTCACCGGCAACGTCGGCCTGGTCAACAGCTTCCATCGCCTGGGCCTGCGCCCCCTGACCCTGTGCGCGGCCGACCCCGAGCGCCTGGGTGAAGAGCGTCATCACTGGGGCAGTTACTACCAGAGCCAGCCAGCCGTGCATGTGGGCAGCATCCGTGCGGGGTTCATCCACTTGCGCAACATGGGGATGTTCAACCGCCTGGGCCTGCCGCTGTCGTTCGAGGAGAGCAGTCATGTCGCTTGAAGTGCAGCGCTTCAAGGAAGCGCTTCGCCAACACGCCGAACAAAAGACCATCCATATCGCGCTCTGGGGCGACCGCCTGCGCCTGGACTACGCCACCCTCTACGCCGAGGTGATCTACCGCCAGCAACGCCTGCGCGATGAACAGGTGCAGGTGGTGGCGCTGGCCCTGGACAACGGCCCGGAACTGCTGCTGTGGGACCTGGCCGCGCTGTTCGAGGGCCTGGCTTGCCTGACCCTGCCCCCCTTCTTCACCGACGCCCAGCGCCTGCATTGCCTGGAACAGAGCCGCGCCGAACTGCTGGTGGCCGAGGACGGCCAGGAGGCGGCGCTGCAAGCCGCCGGTTACCGGCGCCAGGGCGAGTTCTGGCGCCGGTCCTTCGACGGGCCGTCGAGCCTGCCCGCAGGCACCGCGAAACTGACCTTCACCTCCGGCACCACCGGCACCCCCAAGGGCGTGTGCCTGGGCGCCGACAGTCTGCTGCGGGTGGCCCGCGAACTGCAGCAGGCCAGTCATTCCAGCAACCCGCGCCATCACCTGGCGCTGCTGCCGCTGGGGATCCTTCTGGAAAACCTGGGCTGCTACGCCGCGCTCTATGCCGGCGCCACCCTCAGCCTGCCCAGCCAGAAGACCCTGGGCATCCAGGGCGCCAGCGGCGTCGATGCGCCGACCCTGCTCGGCTGCCTGGCCCAGCGCCAGGCCGAGAGCCTGATCCTGGTGCCACAGTTGCTGCTGTTGTTGGTAGGGGCCGCCGAGCAGCGCCTGTTCAATCCCGCCAGCCTGCGCTTTGCCGCGGTCGGCGGGGCCAAGGTGTCCCTGGAACTGCTGCAGCGGGCCCAGCGCCTGGGCCTGCCGGTCTACGAAGGCTACGGGCTGTCGGAGTGCGCCTCGGTGGTGTGCCTCAACCGTCCCGGGGCACATCGCCCGGGCAGCGTCGGCCAGCCCTTGCCCCATGTGCGGGTGCATCTGGCGGCCGATGGCGAGGTGCTGATCGAGGGTTCGTTGCTGCTGGGCTACCTGGGGCAAACCGATACGCACGAGGGCTGGTGGCACAGCGGCGATATCGGTGAGTTCGACAGCGACGGCTACCTGTACCTCAAGGGCCGCAAGAAGCATCAGTTCGTCACCAGCTACGGGCGCAACGTCAACCCCGAATGGGTCGAGGCCGAACTGACCCAGCGCAGCCACATTGCCCAGGCCTTCGTCTACGGCGAGGCCCTGCCGCGCAACCACGCCCTGCTCTGGCCCCATCGCGCGGACTGCAGCGACAGCCAGCTGGCGGCCGCCGTGGCCCAGGCCAACGAGGCCTTGCCCGATTACGCCCAGGTTCACCAGTGGACCCGCCTGCCACAGCCCTTCACCCCGGCCAACGGCCTGCTGACCGCCAACGGTCGGCCGCGTCGCGAGGCCATCGTCGAACACTACCGCGACCTGCTCTGCCCCCACCTTCATTCCGAGGAATCATCGTCATGAGTTTTTTCGACCAACTGCAAGCCGCCACCGCCCAGGAGCGGGAGCACCTGTTCAACCTGCCGATCATTCGCGAAGCCGTGGCCGGCCAGGTCAGCCTTGAGGGCTACCGGGCCTTCCTGACCCAGGCCTACTACCACGTGCGCCACACCGTGCCGCTGATGATGGCCTGTGGCGCACGCCTGCCGGAGCGCCTGGAATGGCTGCGCAGCGCGGTGTGCGAGTACATCGAGGACGAATACGGCCATGAACAGTGGGTGCTCAACGACATCGTCGCCTGCGGCGGCGAGCGCCTGGCGGTGCGCGACGGCCAGCCCTGCCTGGCCATCGAGTTGATGGTGAGCTTTCTCTACGACCTGATCGCCCGCGGCAACCCGGTGGGCCTGTTCGGCATGGTCAACGTGCTGGAAGGCACCAGCATCGCCCTGGCCACCATGGCCGCCGGGAGCATTCAGGAGAGCCTGCAACTGCCGCAAAACGCGTTCAGCTACCTGGCCTCCCACGGCGCCCTGGACATCGAGCACATGCAGACCTACCGGCGCCTGATGGATCGTCTCGACGACCCTGCCGATCAGGCCGCGGTGATCCATGCCTCCAAGGTGGTCTACCACCTCTACAGCGAGATGTTCCGCGGTCTGCCACGTGTCGGGGAGCGCACCCATGCGTCTGCCTGAAACCCGCGCGGTGCTCACCGGGGCCAGTGGCGGCATCGGTCTGGCCATCGCCGCCGCCCTGTGCGCCAGTGGTGCCCAGGTGCTGGCCGTGGCCCGGCACAAGGAGCCCCTGGCGCCGCTGCTGGCGCGCTATCCCAAGCAGCTGTGCTGGGTGTCGGCGGACCTGACCTTCCTCAGCGACCGGCGCAAGGTGCTGCTGGCCGCCGAGGCCATCGGCGGCGTCAACCTGTTGATCAACGCCGCCGGAATCAACCACTTCGCCATGCTCGAACAGCTCGATGATGCCGAGATCAACGCCATGCTGGCGGTCAACATCGGCGCGCCGATGTGCCTGACCCGCCTGCTGCTGCCGATGCTGCAACAGGCGCCCAGCGCCATGGTGGTCAACGTCGGCTCCACCTACGGCTCCATCGGCTACCCCGGCTACGCCGCCTACTGCGCCAGCAAGTTCGCCTTGCGCGGCTTCTCCGAAGCCTTGCGCCGGGAGCTGGCCGATACCCGGGTCAACGTGCTCTATGTGGCGCCGCGCGCCACCCGCACCAGCATGAACAGCCCCGCGGCCCAGGCCTTGAACGATGCCTTGAAAAGCAACGTCGACGATCCGCAGACCGTGGCCAACGCGGTGCTGCACGCCATCGCCGGCGACCACCGCGAGCTGTACCTGGGCTGGCCGGAACGGTTTTTCGTGCGCCTCAACAGCCTGCTGCCGAATCTGGTGGACCGCGGCCTGCGCAAACACCTGCCGCTGATCCGGCGGCTGAGCATTCGATCCGAACGGGAGCACGAGGAACCATGAAAACCCTGATCAGCGCACTGTTACCGGGCTGCCTGAACCTGCCGCCCGGCCCCCGAGGCCCTGCAAGGTTGCGCCTACACCAGCCTCGCCGCCCTGTATGATCGCGTTCCCGGCTGGCCCATAGGTTTCGGCGACGCCGACAAGGCCGCAGAACTGCTCAAGCAAGCCTTGCAGCACAACCCTGACGGCCTGGATAGTCTGTACTTCCGGGGTGACCACCTGTATCGCCAGGGCCGCTACGACGAAGCCCGGGTCGCCTTGCTCAAGGCCTTGCAGGCGCCGCCGCGCCCCGGGCGGGAAGTGGCCGACCAGGGCCGGCGCGCAGAGATCCAGGCCTTGTTGGCCGAGGTGGGCAAGAAAATCAAATGACCGGAACAGGACAGGAGTCGATGTGCGCTTACTACTGATCGAGGACGACCAGCCCCTGGGCGAAGGTATCCACCAAGCCTTGAGCCGCGAAGGCTACACCGTGGACTGGCTCAAGGACGGCAACAGCGCGCTGCATGCGCTGCTCAGCGAAACCTTCGACCTGGCCCTGCTCGATCTCGGTCTGCCGCGCCTGGATGGCCTGCAAGTGCTCAAGCGCCTGCGCGACAGCGGCGCGACCCTGCCGGTGCTGATTCTCACCGCCCGGGACGCCACCGAGGACCGCATCGCCGGCCTCGACGCCGGCGCCGACGACTACCTGATCAAGCCCTTCGACCTGGACGAACTCAAGGCCCGGCTGCGGGCCCTGCTGCGGCGCAGCGCCGGCCGCGCCCGGGTGCTGATCGAGCATGCCGGCATCAGCCTCGACCCGGGCACCCAGCAGGTGCATTACCACGGCGAGCCGGTGGCCCTGACGCCCAAGGAATACCAGCTGCTCTACGAACTGCTCTCGCCGCCGGGTCGGGTGATGACCCGCGACCGCCTGCTGCAACTGCTCTACGGCTGGAATGAAGAGGCCGAGAGCAACACCCTGGAAGTGCACATCCACCATTTGCGCAAGAAGTTTTCCGCCGACCTGATCCGCACCATTCGCGGGGTGGGTTACCTGGTGGAGGAGCGTCGATGAATTCGATCCGCCGGCGCACCCTGACCCTGATCATCGGTCTGCTGTTCGCCGGCCTGCTGATTCTGACCAGCTTCAACCTGCACGACAGCAACCACGAGATCGACGAAGTCTACGACGCCCAACTGGCGCAACATGCCCGCCTGCTGCTGGGCATCATGCGCATGCCCAACAGCAGCATCGACCAGGCCCAGCTGTATCACGCCTTCAACCTGGCGCTGAGCCAGGCCATGCCCCAGGTCGACGGGCACCCTTACGAGAGCAAGATCGCCTTCCAGGTATGGAACCGCAAAGGCAGCCTGCTGGTGCGCACCACCAGCGCCCCCACCTATGCCCTGCAGCCCCTGGCCCCGGGTTTTGGCACCGCTCTGGACCCCAACAACCATCAGTGGCGCACCTTCACCCTCGAAGACCAGGACTCGGGCCTGCGGATCTGGGTCGGCGAGCGGGTCGATGTGCGCAGCGACCTGGTCAGCCGCATCATGCGCCACACCCTGTGGCCCAACGTCCTGGGCAGCCTGTTGCTGGCGGTCATCATCTGGCTGGCCATCGGCTGGGGCCTGCGGCCGCTGGCCAATATGGCCGCCACCCTGCGGGCGCGACCCAGCGGTTCCCTGGAGCCCTTGCACCTGGAGCCCCTGCCCAGGGAGCTGGAGCCCATGCAGGCGGCCCTCAACCGCATGTTGACGCAGATCCAGGAATTGCTCGGTCGCGAGCGACGCTTCATTGCCGATGCCGCCCACGAACTGCGCACGCCCCTGGCGGTATTGCGGGTGCACGCGCAGAACCTGCTGCAAGCCGGCACCGAGCAGGAGCGCCGGGCGTCCCTGGAGTCGCTGATCCTCGGCGTCGACCGCGCCGGACGCCTGGTCAACCAACTGCTGACCATGGCCCGCCTGGAGCCCAAGGCACAGGTGCCCATCGAGCAGACCATCGACCTGGCCCATACCGTGCGCGACAGCCTGGTGCAGCTGACCCCATGGCTGTTGAACAAGGGCCTGGAACTGTCGTTCGACGTCGACGAACGCGCCTACCCGATCCGCGCGGAGGCAGCCTCCATCGACATCGCCCTGAACAACCTGATCAGCAACGCGGTGAACTTTTCACCGGCCAATGGCGTGATCAACGTGCGCCTGACCCAGGCCGGCGAACACTTCGAGCTCAGCGTCGAGGACCAGGGCCCGGGCATCGACGAAAGCCAGCGCGAGCGCTTGTTCGAGCGTTTCTACAGTCGCGGCAACGCCCACGGCGCCGGCCTTGGGCTGACCATCGTCAGCGTCATCGCCGGGCACCTGGGCGGCGCGATCAGCCTCGACAACCTGCCCCAGGGCGGGCTGCGCGCCACCCTGTCGCTCCCCTGCGATCAACCGCTGCGGCTGGGCAGTGCCTGGACGGCGCGGCGCGAGCCATAGCCCATGGGCAGGCGCCGGGACCGAACGCTCAGTCCGGCGTGGCCTTCGCGGACAGCGCGATCAAGTGCTCGCCACAGCCGAAGCCGCCCACCGCATTGTCGTACCAGGACACCTCCACCACCGCGATGCAGTCGTCATAGGACTGCCCCACCAGCGTGCCGTCGGCCTTGAACACCCGCAGGTAGCCGCCAACGCTGTAGCGCGAACTGTCGCCATCGCCGGGCATGGTCATGCTGGGAATCCAGGTGCGCCAGCTGAACAAGCGGTACTTCTGGTAGTAGAAGGCCTGGTCGGGGCTGTAGTTGCGGTCCTGATACGGCGTGCCGTAGTAGAACGGGCCATAGGCCTGGTAGGCCAGGAACAGCGCCAGGGCGGCGCCGAGAATGAGCTTGATCTTTTTCATTGCAGGGTCGTTCCTTTTACCCGTGGACACATCAAGAAGTGTGCTGGCCCAGCATGCGCAGGCAGGCCTGGACAATGGCCTCGGCCAGGACCCGGCCGTCGTCCTCGCCGGCGGCGATCACGTCGTCGGTGGCGCCATGCACCCCGGCGTAGATCAGCGAGGCAATCACCCCCGGCTGGGCCAGGGACCAGCAGCCGGCGCGCTGGCCGCCGTGAAGAAGGCCCAGCAACTGTTCGAGGATCGCGTTCTTTTCCGGGTTGCCACGGTCGTGGTGATGGTGGTTGGGGTAGACGATGTCGTGCAGGCGGTATGTGTCGAGGTAGGCCTGCACGCTGGTGCGGATCCAGCTGCAGACCTTCGCCACCCAGTCGTCTTCCGGGCAGGCCGCCACCGCCTGCTCCAGGCGCTGCAGGTAGTGCTGGGTATAGCGCTGCCCCAGGGCCACCAGCAGTTCGTTCTTGGAGGGGAAGTAGTGGTAGAAGGTGCCCTTGGCCACATCGGCGCGCTGGACGATCTCGCTGATGGTGGTGGCTTCCACGCCCTGGCTGAGAAACAGGCTCTCGGCGGCGGCCATCAGCTCTTCCAGGCGCACCTCGGCCGGCTTGGTGCGCGGCCGCGGCTGGGCGGTGGCAGGCTGGGGAACCGGGGAGGATTTCACACTCATTGATGCATCCGGGCTGCTCGACAAAGGTCGACATTCTAGGGCAACGGCGCCGGAAAAGAGAGTTGAGAATCGATATCATTTTCCATTGACCGACGGTCAGTCGAAATACTATGCTCGCCGCGAAAGCCCATTCCAGCACCTGCGGGAGACTCCTCATGAACCGCTATCGCCGCCCTGCCCTGGTAGCCGCCGCCTACCTCGGGACCTTCCTCGCGTCCCTTGACATCAGCATCGTCAACGTCGCCCTGCCGACCTTGCAGCACGCCCTGGCTACCGGCCTGGGCGGCCTGCAATGGGTGGTCAATGCCTACGCCATCTGCCTTTCGGCGTGCATGCTGTCGGCCGGGCCGCTGGGCGACCGCTTCGGCCACAAGCGCTGCTGGCTGATCGGCGTGCTGCTGTTCTGCCTCGGCTCGCTGCTGTGTGCCCTGGCCCAGGAACTTGCGCTGCTGCTGGCCGGGCGCGCGGTGCAGGGATTGGCCGGGGCCCTGCTGATTCCCGGGGCGATGCCGATCCTCAGCCACGCCTTCCCCGAACCACGGCAACGGGCCCATGTGATCGGCGGCTGGTCGGCGTTCAGCGCCCTGGCGCTGATTCTCGGCCCCTTGCTCGGTGGCCTGCTGCTGGAGCACCTGGGCTGGCAGAGCATTTTCCTGATCAACCTGCCCATCGGCCTGCTGGCCCTGCTGCTCGGTGGCTTCGGCATCAGCGAGCGCAAGCACCCTCAGCACGCCGCGCTCGATCCGCTGGGCCAGGCCCTCAGCATGCTCTGCCTCGGGGCCCTGACCTACGGGCTGATCGTCGCTGGCGAGAGCGGTTTCGACAGCCGCGCAGCCCTCACTTCCTGGCTGCTGGCAAGCCTGGCCCTGCTGGGCCTGATCCTGGTGGAGCGTCGAGTGCAACGACCGCTGGTGCCGCTCACGCTGTTGCGCCAGCGGCCCTTCGCAGTGGCCAACCTGGCTTCGTTCATCCTCGGGTTTTCCTGCTACAGCAGCCTGTTCTTCTTCTCGATCTTCCTGCAGCAGATCCAGGGCTGGTCTGCCGCCGACAGCGGCCTGCGCATGCTCCCGCAGTTCGTCGTCACTGGCGTGGTATCGATGCTTTTCGGCCGCTTGCACCGGCGCATCCCCCTGCCTTGGCTGATGATCGGCGGCTATGGCCTGGTGGGCCTGGCGATGTGCGCCATGGCCGGTTTCGACGCTCATACGCCCTATTGGCTGGTGGGTTCGCTGTTCGCACTGCTGGGGCTGGGCATGGGCCTGGCGGTGCCGGCCACCGGGCTGGTGGTCATGGCCTGCGCACCGGCGGAGCGCGCCGGGATCGCCTCGGCCAGCATGAACGCCCTGCGCCAGACCGGCATGAGCGTCGGCATCGCCCTGCTCGGCAGCCTGATGAGCGCCCGCGCCGTGCAGGTGCTCAGCAAATCCGGCGCGGCGGCCGGGTTCCACGGCGCCACCGAACTGGCCCGGCAAGCGGTGACCGAGCACCGCCTGCCGCTGCACCTCCCGTTGTTCGGCGAACTTTATGGCGCCGCCATGACCAGCGGTTTCCGCCTGGCCATGGCCCTGGCCGGCTGCGCCAGCCTGCTGGCCATGGGGCTATTGCTGCTGACCCGCGAACAAGCGGCCCACGCCCCGGTCGTCGAGGCCTGCCAGTAGCTTCTGCGGCGGGCCCGCACCGGCCGGTGGCTATATCGACCAGGCCCAGGACCGCTACATCCGGTCTGACGGCCAAGGCATCGAGCGTGCTCGGCGAATGTCGCAAAGACGTTGTTCGAGGTCGAATCCAGCCCGCCGCCCAGACGCGGGCTGTCCATACTCAAGGCCCATTCCCCGGTAATGGAATACCCCGTGAACCTGCCATCGGTCCTGCCCGGCAACACCCCGCTCCTGGTCAACCCGCTGCGTCTGGAACAGGACGATCTGCGGCACTTTCAAGAGCGCGGCTTCATCAAGCTGCGCCAGTTGCTGACCCCGACAGCCATCGAGCACCTGCGTGAACTGGCCGACAGCCAGCTGCGCCCCAGCCGCACCAGCACACCCGCCCATGGCAACGGTTTCAGTCGCCTGACCCACCAACTGGGGCAGATCGGCATCCTCGAACGCTTGTACCGGCAAGCGGCCTTCGCCCAGGTGCTGACCCGCCTCACCGGCTGCCGCCTGATCATGAGCGAGGCCCAGAGTTTCGAACTGCAGACCGGACGCTCGGGCTTTGCCTGGCACTACGACTCGCTGAACTTTCGCTACATCCGCCCCCAGGACCCGGCCTTCAGCCTGTGGCTGCCATTGCAGCCGGTGCGCCCGCAAGGCCAGGGCGGCGGCATGGCCTGGGTGCCGCTGTCGCGGTGCTCGGCCCAGGCCAACTTCCAGTTCTCGCGCCTGCTGGCCGAGCGGCTGGCCCAGGGCCTGCCGGTCAACGAGCTGTCCAATCACCTGCGCCACCTCTATTGCCCTCCCGGCGTGCTCAGCGAGAGTTTCGAGCAGCAGCGCATTGAAGACAGTTTCGACCCCGGCGACGCCCTGCTGTTCAGCAAATACCTCTGGCATCGCTCCAGCCCGCTGCTGGCCGGCGACCTGCAACGGCGCCAGGCGGTGACCCTGCGCCTGCTGGACTGGCGCGCGCGCCTCGACCCACTGCTGCAGGACGGCGAAACCCGTAGCGCCGGCGGTCTCGGCATGGGTCGTGAAGGCGGGCCGCTGCACCCGCAGTCCTATGGCTCGCGCTTTGTCGACATCCAGCCCGGCGCGCCGATCCGCAGTTCGGCCCATTGCGGGCCGATTCTCTGACTCCGGCTACGCACGCGCGCCCGGCTGCGGCCCGAGCAGCAAGCCCTGTTCCCGGGCACACAGCTGCACCAGGTAATCCCAGACCACTCGCAGCCGCACCGACTTGTGCAGCTCGCGGCGGGTGCTGATCCAGTAGGCGCGCTGGATGCTTTCCGCGGGTAGCAATGGCACCAGTTGCGGATCAGCGGCGGCCATGTAACACGGCAGCACGGCGATTCCCAGGCCGGAACGGGCCGCTTCCTGCTGGGCAATGACGCTGGTGCTGTGGAACACCACCTGGGGGTTGCGGCAGAAGCTGTTGAGGAACATCAGTTCCTGGCTGAACAGCAGGTCATCGACATAACCGATCCAGGCATGCCGCCCCAGGTCCTCGCGGCTACGCAACGGCGGCGCGCGGTCCAGATAGGCCTGGCTGGCGTACAGCGCCAGGCAGTAGTCGGTGAGTTTGCGGGTTACCAGCATGTCGGCGTTGGGCCGCTCCAGGTGGATGCTGATCTCCGCCTCGCGATTGAGGATGCTGACAAAGCGCGGCACCGCCACCAGCTCCACTTCCAACCCCGGATACCGCTCGAACAGGCCATACATGCGGCTGGCGAGGAACTTCACCCCCAGGCCCTCGGTGACGCCGACGCGGATCTTGCCCAGTGGCGCACTGGACTGGGTGATTTCTTCCTGCACCAGCAAGGCGACGTTTTCCATGGCCTCGGCGTGCTTGAGCAACGCCTCGCCGGCCGGGGTCAACTCGTAACCCTGGGCGTGCTGGACGAACAGCGCGGTGCCCAGGGCCTTCTCCACCGCCTCGATGTGCCGGGCCACCGTGGCGTGGGTGGTGTTCAGCCGCCGCGCCGCGGTAAGCAGGCGCCCGCTGCGTTGCAGCTCAAGAAAAAAGCGCAGGTCATTCCAGTCGAACATGGGGTTTCCTTGCCGGAGTCGAAGGCCAACGCTGTTAGAAAACGCACAGCAGGTGGGCAAAAACTAACATTCTTTTGACGAAAGCTAACAACTAGGATGAAGGCAAAACAAGAACCAAGAAAAGAGGTCACGGATGCTTCCTGCCTTTGACGCCTACGACTACATCGTGGTCGGCGCCGGTCCCGCCGGCTGTCTGCTGGCCAATCGCTTGTCGGCCAATCCCCAGCACCGGGTGCTGCTGCTGGAAGCCGGCGGTCGCGACAACTACCCCTGGATCCACATCCCCGTGGGCTACCTGTTCTGCATCGGCAACCCACGCACCGACTGGTGCTTCAAGACCGAAGCCGAACCGGGCCTGCAGGGCCGCAGCCTGAGCTACCCGCGGGGCAAGGTGCTGGGCGGCTGCTCGTCGATCAACGGCATGATCTACATGCGCGGCCAGGCCGCCGACTACGACGGCTGGGCCGCCGAAGGCAACCCGGGCTGGCGCTGGCAGGATGTGCTGCCGCTGTTCAAGAAAAGCGAGAACCACTTTGCCGGCGACAGCCAGCTGCACGGCGGCGCCGGTGAATGGCGGGTCGAGCGCCAGCGCCTGTCGTGGCCGATCCTCGATGCCTTCCGCACGGCTGCACAGCAGAGCGGCATCGGCAACATCGATGACTTCAACGGCGGCGACAACGAAGGCTGCGGCTACTTCCAGGTCAACCAGAAGGCCGGGGTGCGCTGGAACGCTGCCAAGGCCTTTCTCAAGCCGATCGCCCAGCGCGCCAATCTGCAGGTGCTGACCGATATCGAAGTGCAGCGACTGATCCTCGAAGACGGCCGCGCCAGCGCGGTACGGGCCGTCAGCCAGGGTCGCCCGGTGGATTTCAAGGCGCGCCGAGAGATCATCCTGTGCGCCGGCTCCATTGGCTCGCCGAGCATTCTGCAGCGCTCCGGAATTGGCCCCAGCGAGCTTCTGCAACGCTTGGGGATCGGGGTCAGCCACGCCCTGCCCGGGGTCGGCGGCAACCTGCAGGACCACCTGCAACTGCGCCTGATCTACCAGCTGGAAAACGCCCGCACCCTGAACCAGATCGCCGGCAGCCTGTGGGGCAAGATGGGCATGGGCCTGCGCTACCTGTATGACCGCAGCGGCCCGCTGTCCATGGCCCCCAGCCAGTTGGGCGCCTTTGCCCGCTCGGGCCCGGAGCAGACCCGGGCCAACCTGGAGTACCACGTGCAGCCATTGTCGCTTGAGCGCTTCGGTGAGCCGCTGCACAGCTTCCCGGCCTTTACCGCATCGGTCTGCGACCTGCGTCCGCAAAGCCGGGGCCGGGTCGAGATCCGCTCAGTGGACGCCGGCGCCGCGCCGTTGATCCAGCCCAATTACCTGAGCCACCCGGAGGACCTGCGAGTCGCCGCCGACGCCATCCGCCTGACCCGACGCATCGTCGGCGCCCCGGCCCTGCAGCCATTCAAGCCCAGCGAATACCTGCCCGGGCCGCAGCTGCAGAGTGAGGAACAACTGCATGAAGCGGCGGCGCGCATCGGCACCACCATCTTCCATCCGGTGGGCACCTGCCGCATGGGCAGCGACGCCCACGCCGTGGTCGACGCGCAACTGCGGGTGCACGGCATTCCCGGGCTGCGGATTGCCGATGCCTCGATCATGCCGCGCATCACCTCCGGCAACACCTGCTCGCCGACCCTGATGATCGCCGAGAAGGCTGCCGAACTGATCCTCGCCAGCGTCCCCAGGAGTACCGTCCAGCACAAGCAACCCGCCACCCCGGCATGACCTTAGGAACAGATGCACCCGATGTAGGAGCCGGCTTGCCGGCGAAGGCGCCGCCAAGGCCGGCACCTGCCTCAAGGGCCGCTTCGCTGGCAAGCCAGCTCCTACGGTCGGCAGGGAAACGAAGGCTTAACGCGCGCGCGATAAGCCTGCAGCAACGGCGCCGGTCACGGCGTCGGCAGTGGAACAACAACAATAATCACTGTAAGGAAGCCCCCCATGTCAGAACACGTACAGCCCCTGAACCCGACCCTGCAGGACGCCACCGCCAAGGGCGGGCAGAAGGTCATCTTCGCCTCGTCCCTCGGCACGGTGTTCGAGTGGTATGACTTCTTTCTCTATGGCGCCCTGGCGGCGGTGATCAGCAAGCAGTTCTTCGCCGGGGTCAACGACACCACGGCGTTCATCTTCGCCTTGATGGCCTTCGCCGCCGGCTTCGTGGTGCGCCCCTTCGGCGCCCTGGTGTTCGGCCGCCTGGGGGACATGATCGGGCGCAAGTACACCTTCCTTGCCACCATCATCCTCATGGGCCTGGCCACCTTCGCCGTGGGCCTGCTGCCCAACTACGCCAGCATCGGCATCGCCGCGCCGATCATCCTGGTGGCGCTGCGCATGCTCCAGGGCCTGGCCCTGGGCGGTGAATACGGCGGCGCCGCGACCTATGTCGCCGAGCACGCGCCCCAGGGCAAGCGCGGCTTGCACACCAGCTGGATCCAGTCCACCGCGACCCTGGGCCTGTTGCTGTCGTTGCTGGTGGTGCTGGCTTGCCGCTACTTCACCGGCGATCAGTTCGAGGTCTGGGGCTGGCGCCTGCCGTTCCTGCTGTCCATCGTCCTGCTGGGGATCTCCACCTGGATCCGCATGAGCCTGCACGAGTCGCCGGCCTTCCTGAAAATGAAAGAGGAAGGCCGCGCCAGCAAGGCGCCGATCCGCGAGTCCTTCGGCAAATGGGAGAACCTCAAGGTGGTGCTGATCGCCCTGTTCAGCATCAATGCCGGGCAGGCGGTGACCTTCTATGCCGCGCAGTTCTACGTTCTGTTCTTCCTCACCCAGTTCCTCAAGATGGACCCGGCCCTGGCCAACAGCCTGCTGATCATCAGCGTGGTGATCGGCGCGCCAATGTTCATCTTCTTTGGCTGGCTCTCGGACAAGGTCGGCCGCAAGCCGGTGCTGATGCTCGGCCTGCTGCTGGCCACGCTGCTGTACTTCCCGATCTTCAAGGCCCTGGCCCACTACGCCAACCCGGCCATCGACCAGGCCAGCCGCCAGGCGCCGATCAGCGTCAGCGCCGACCCGGCCACCTGCACCTTCCAGTTCGACCCGGTGGGCAAGGCGCGCTTCGACAGCCCCTGCGACAAGGTCAAGACCTTCCTGGTCAAGCAGGGCCTGCCCTACAACAGCGTCGCCGCCCCGGCCGGCAGCCCGGTGCAGGTCAGCGTCGGCGAGGTGAAGATCGACGGCTTCGACGAAGCCGCCCTGCGCGGCGCGGTGACCCTGGCCGGCTATCCGCAGCAGGCCGACACCCAGAACGTCAACAAACCCATGGTGGTGCTGCTGATCGTGGCGCTGATCCTGATTGCCGCCATGTGCTACGGCCCGCTGGCGGCGCTGATGGTGGAGCTGTTTCCGACGCGCATCCGCTACACCTCGATGTCTCTGCCGTACCACATCGGCAACGGCTGGTTCGGCGGCTTCCTGCCGACGGTGTCCTTTGCCCTGGTGGTGTACACCGGCGATATCTTCTATGGCCTGTGGTACCCGGTGCTGATTACCGGGGTCAGCCTGGTGGTGGGGTTGCTGTGTTTGCGTGAGACTCGCGACATCGACATCAACCACAGGTGACGAGGCCTCTTGCTTGTAGGAGCCGACTTGCGGACGCCTTCGCCGGCAAGCCGGCTCCTACAAGGGGGCGGCTTGAATAAAACGCTGCTTTGCGCCACTGTCTCGGCACTTTTTCCGGCGGAGACCGAACATGCTGTTGATCCTTCCCGCAGTGCTGGCCCTGGTCTTGATCCTGGTGTTCTGGCGCCGCCAGAAAGCCCTCACGGCATTGCGTCGGGAAGCCTATATCCGCAGCTTCAGCCTGCCACCGCGGCTGTTCGAACCGCTGCGCACCCAGCATCCGCACCTGAGCCTCAAGGACTGCCAACTGGTGGCCCAGGGCTTGCGCCAGTTCTTCCTGGCCTACCTCAAGAGCGGCCAGCGCTACGTGTCGATGCCGTCCCAGGTGGTGGACGACCTGTGGCATGAATTCATCCTGCATACCCGGGATTACCAGGCCTTCTGCGACAAGGCCTTCGGCCAGTTCCTCCATCACACACCCGCCGCGGTGCTGGGCCAGAACGCCGAGCAGAAAAGCGACAACGGGCTGCGTCGGGTCTGGCGCCAGGCCTGCCTGGAAGAGAACATCAACCCCGCCCAGCCCAGTCGCCTGCCGCTGCTGTTCGCCCTGGATGCCAAGCTGAAGATCGCCCGGGGCTTTCACTACGTCGCCGATTGCCAGTCCCTGCGGCGCCTGACGGACAACGCCAGCACGACAACCGTGGTGCACTGCGGCAGCGAGCTGTACAGCAGTTCCTTCGACAGCGACTCCTCCAGCAGTGGCAGCGACAGTGACGGCTCGCGTTTCGGCGGCGACGGTGACAGTGGCGGCAGCGATGGCGGCGGGGGCGACAGCAGCGGTTGCGGGGGCGGCGGTTGTGGCGGCGGAGGCGGCGACTGATCACCCGTGGGCCAGCGCCACCGATAGCCAGGTGGCCGAGGCAATGTCCTGGCGCTGTGATTTGCCAGGCGCGGGCGCAGACCAGGAGGCTTGCCTGAGCGTTGAACGAAACCGGCACAGGCACATGGGCTGGGCGCGATGCCCAACCCCCACATCAGAGCGCGCGGGCGCGGAAAAAATCGGGCGTTAGAACACGCGGATCGCCAGCTCGAAAACGCTCTCCCCACACCATGACGTCCTCCTGCGATGGCAACAGCATGGGGTGTGATCGATACCCTTTGAGCAGGGCCTCGATGCCTTGGGCAAAATCATGCCCAACAAAAAGCATCATGGACGCGACCAATCCGTTCAAGAACAAACGGCCTTGGCTGTCCAGCCAGAGCTGTCCATGACCATGATGTACATCACCCAAGCAAACAAAGTCGGTGCGCAGCGCTTCTTGCCAGCCATCTACTTGTTCATCGGGGCACGCCGGACAGCCAAACTCGATGTCACTAGAGGCACACTCCTCCCCCGTGCCGATATGCCCTACGGTCAATTCGCCAAATGCTTGCAGGATGCGAAATGCCGGATGTGCGCGGGGTACGTGACGATCAACCACAACGGCCCTGCCAGGGACCCATCCGGCAGCTCTGAAAAACGGTTCTATGTTCGGAGTCAGGAGATTCATGCGGCGAAGATAATCAAAGGGCAGGAAAAACGCAAAAGCCCTGGATACGGCCCCTGCCGGAACGCTATCCGTTGCTCTGCGCAACAGCTCGACATCCACGGCTATCGACGGCAACGCCATGGCCAGCCCATCCCTGCCTCGGTCAAACCTGCCCGGGACCGGGGAGAACAAGGGGGGATAGGGGAAGAGTGATGTGGAAGCGGCGCATCGCGCGCCGCTCCACTGTTTCCGATCGATCAGGCGATGATGTCGGTAACGGCCGCCTGGCCCACGGTGCCCACGGCGAAGTCCACCGCGCCATGGCCGGTGAGGTCGATCATCAGGCTGGTCTGATTGGTTTCGGCGAAGTAGGTGAGGATCGCGTCGCCGGCGTGGCCAGTGAAGCCGCTGACGAAGTTCAGAGTGGCGCCGGTGGAGGCAAACAGGCCGCTGAGGTCGATCTTGTCCTCGCCACTGACGAAATCCATGATCCAGTCCGGCGCGTCGAAGGTCGAATCCGAGGCCGCGCCGAACACGAAGGTATCGGCCCCTGTCCCGCCCCACAGCGTATCGCCGCCGCCACCGCCGTAGAGGATGTCGTTGCCGGCACCGCCTTCCAGGATGTTGGCCACGGCGTTGCCGATCAGCAGGTCATTGCCCGAGCCGCCGATGGCGTTTTCCACGGTCACGCCGTGGGCGATGGAGACGTTGCCCACCAGGCCGCCCACATCGGAGAAACCACCCTGGTTGAGGTTGATCTTCTGGTTCTGGGTGAAACCGGAGAAGTCCAGGGTGTCGTTGCCGCCACCGTCCCACACCGCGAACACCAGTTTGTCGGCATTGGAGTGGGCACTGTAGAAATCCCGCCCGGTGTTGGAGTTGAAGCCGTACACCGTGTCGTCGGCGCGGGTTTCAAGGTTGGCGCCATAGAGCTTCTGCACCGCGACGATATCGTCGAGCAGGGGTGCCGAAGCGTAGGCGCCACTGCCGTCCTTGCTGAAGTTCTGCCCGGTGTTGCCCTCGCTCCAGTAGCTCATCAGGCTGTAGCCGCGGGTGTCCTGGGCGTAGGTGACATCCTTGTAGGTGGGGTTGCCGTTGCCGGCGTTGTACACGCCCGGATGGGACAGGCCCAGGGTGTGGCCGATCTCGTGGGTCAGGGTCTGGCGGCCGTAGTTGCCGTTGCCCGGGGTTTCGTTGACCCGGTACTGGTCGTTGATCAGGTACCAGGACTGGCCGTCATAGCTGCCGCTGGATGGCAGGTAGGCAAAGGCCGCGCCGCCGGTGCTGACGTTGTAGTTGCCGAAGGTCATGTGACCATCGCCGCCCTTGGCGGCCTCGCTGAAGGTGACGTTGGCCACGTCCGACCAGGACTGCAGGGACAACAGCGCCTGGGCTTTCTGCAGCGCGCTGAACTCGCTGAAGCTGCCCAGGGCCGGGTTGTAGTTGGCCGGTTTTTCAGTGAGGAAGCTGTAGGTCAGGTCGATCTTGCCGTCGCCATTCTGGTCGTGCCAGGACAGCCCCTTGCGCAGGATCGAATCCGCCGCCTGGTCGGCGGTGAAGGAAGGCTTGCCGTTCACCAGCGTGCTGCCACCGCGGTCATACAGGTGGCTGAAGGTCTGGACCTGCAGGTAGGCACTGCTGGCCGCTGCGTCGGGAATGATCGCGTTTTCGTTGGTTTGCGAGAGTGTCTTCGACATTGCTACGTCCTTGTTCAAGACAAAAGATTTCCGATGGAACAGATACGACCCCGCCTGCGAGATCGTCCTGTCACTCGCCCGTTGAGGCGCAGAAAACCTGACACAGTCGTCAATTCCCAGTCCACGGTTTTTTTTGTCCGACAATAGTCCGAAAGCGCTCTGGCCCGGGGTCAATATTCCACTCGCGCGGCGCTCCGACAGCGGATAGGCTAAGCAGCGATCGGGGCAGAAAACGCTCACACCTGGCACTGCCCCACCGCTGTTCCATGAGGAGTCCGCGATGCGCAAAATCCTGCTGCTGGGCACTTTGATGATCTTCGCCGGCGCTGCCCACGCCGAAGGCATTCCGCTATTCAACGTGTCCTGCCCGGGCAATCTGGCGGTCAGCGCCGACCAGGGCGGGCCGATTTACATCAACGGCAAAGCGGTCAAGAACAGCGCTGTGGATGACCGGCATTTCCAGGTCAAGACGGCGGAAATCACCCTGGCCATCAGCGTCGAAGACGACGATTCGGTGACCGTGAAGTACACCGACAAGCACGGTGCCAGTGGCCTGTGCGAAGCCGTGGACGACTGAGCCGCCCCCAGTCTTTTCTCCCTCAATTGCAAGAGCCAAGCATGCACATCAGCGCACTCCCCTTCGCCACCACCGACTGGTCGACCATCGAACCCACCGAACATCGCGGTGAAACCGGCAGCGCGTTCTGGCGCACCCGGCAGTTCGGCGCGATCCGCGTGCGCATGGTCGAATACACCCCGGGCTACCTGGCCGACCACTGGTGTTCCAAGGGGCATATCCTGCTGTGCCTGGAGGGCGAGCTGCACACCGAACTGGAGGACGGCCGGCGCTTCGTGCTGACCCCGGGCATGAGCTATCAGGTGGCGGACAACGCCGAGCCGCATCGCTCGTCTACTGCGCTGGGGGCCAAATTGTTCGTGGTCGATTGAGGCGCTTCAGAACAGGCCCATCTGGCCACCCACCAGGGTGCTGAAATCGTCCTGCACGAAGGGCAGGATGGCGTCCGCCACTGGTTGCAATTGCCGGGTCAGGTAGTGCTCGTAGTCGATGGCGGCGCGGCGGTTTTCCAGGGGCTCGGGGCCGGCCAGGGTGATCACGTAGCTGATCCAGCCACCGTTCTGGTACTGCAGGGGCCGGCCTTGTTCACGGTTGTAGTCATCGGCCAGGCGTGCGGCGCGGACATGGGGCGGCACGTTGCGCTCGTAGTCATCCAGCGGCCGGCGCAGGCGCTTGCGGTAGATCAGCAGGTCGTCCAGTTGCCCGGCCAGGGTGCGTTGCACGTAGTCGCGCACATAGCCCTGATAGGGTTGGCGGTGGAAGATCCGCCGGTACAGCTCCTGCTGGAATTCCCGGGCCAGGGGCGACCAGTCGGTGCGCACGGTTTCCAGGCCCTTGTAGACCATCTCCTGGCGGCCATCGGCGCGCTGCACCAGCCCGGCATAACGCTTCTTGCTGCCCTCTTCGGCGCCGCGGATGGTGGGCATCAGAAAGCGTTTGTAGTGGGTTTCGAACTGCAACTCCAGGGCGCTTTCCAGGCCGTACTCTTGCTGCAGATGCTCGCGCCACCACTGGTTGACATGGGCCACCAGGGCGCGGCCAATCAGCGCCGCCTGTTCCTCGTCATGCAGGCTGCCGAGCCAGACGAAGGTCGAGTCGGTATCGCCATAGATCACTTGATGGCCCTGGGCTTCGATCAACTGCCGGGTGCGGGCCATGATCTCGTGGCCGCGCAGGGTGATGGATGAGGCCAGGCGCGGATCGAAGAAGCGGCAGCCGCTGGAACCCAGCACGCCGTAGAAGGCGTTCATGATGATCTTCAACGCCTGGGACAGCGGCGCGTTGTGCTCGCGCTTGGCTACCTCGCGGCCCTCGGCGACCCGGGTCACGATCGAGGGCAGGCAATGCCGGGTGCGGGAGAAGCGCGCGCCGCGAAAGCCCGCCACCGAATGCTGTTCATCGGGCTGGCGCAGCCCTTCCACCAGGCCCACCGGATCGATCAGGAAACTGCGGATGATCGAGGGGTACAGGCTCTTGTAGTCCAGCACCAGCACCGACTCGTAGAGTCCGGGCCGCGAATCCATGACAAAGCCGCCGGGGCTGGCCTGGGGCGGCAGCTCGCCGAGGTTGGGCGCGACAAAACCCTGGCGGTGCATCAGCGGCATGTACAGGTGGGTGAAGGCCGCCACCGAACCGCCGCTGCGGTCGGCGGGCAGGCCGGTGACCGTGGCCCGTTCCAGGAGGAAGGTCAGCAACTCGGTCTTGGCGAAGATCCGCGTTACCAGCTCGCAGTCCTTGAGGTTGTAGCGGGCCAGGGCCGGCTTGTCCTCGGCGAACATGCGGTTGATTTCGTCCATGCGCTGGTAGGGATTGTCGATGGACTTGCCCTCCCCCAACAGCGTCTGGGCGACGTTTTCCAGGCTGAAGGAGGGGAAACTCCAGGTCGCCGAACGCAACGCCTCGATGCCATCGATGATCAAGCGGCCGGCGGCCGAGGCGAAGTAGTGAGTGCGGCTGCCGTGCTCGCGCCACTGCATTTCCTCGCCGCCCCGCCCCAGGCGCAAGGGCACCGCCAGGCGCCGGGCGTGCTCGTGGAGCACCCGCAGGTCGAACTGCACCAGGTTCCAGCCGATGATCGCGTCGGGGTCGTGACGGGCCAGCCACTGGTTGAGTTTCTCCAGCAACTGCTCGCGGCTGGCGCAGAACTCCAGGTCGAAATCCACCGCGCTGTCGTCGTCCCGGGCCTTGCCGAGCATGTACACCTGGCGCTGGCCACAGCCTTCCAAGGCGATGGAATAGAGCTCGCCGCGCTCGCTGGTTTCGATGTCCAGGGACACCAGCTTGAGGGTTGGCCGATAGTCCGGCGCCGGCTTCATCTGCGCTTCCAGCAACAGGCCGTCGGGCCCTGGCTGGCCGCCGAAAGACACCGGCGCGGTGATGAAACGCTCCATCAGGTAGCGCTCGGGCGGTCGCACATCGGCCTCGAACACCTCGACGCCGGCGCGGCGCAGGGTCTTGTCCAGGCGCATCAGCTGATTGTGCTGCGGGCAGTACATCCCCAGCACCGGACGCTGGTGGAAGTCCCGCAGTTGCAGCGGGCGCAGCTCGACATCCGGGTCGTCGGCCAGCAGGCGCTCGGCATGAGCACGCTGCACCGCCGGGACAAAGGCCACGGAGGTCTGCAACGGCAAGCGGATACGGCGCGGCCCCTGATCGGTGGCCAGCCAGAATTCGACTTCCGTGCCCGCCGGCGTATCGCGCCAGTGCCGGGTCAGGACGAAGCCTTGTTGTACATCCACCGCTGCAACCTCAGGAACATTTCAAGGCGCCGATTCTACCTGCCCTGACCGTCGATGGGGTGTCTGGATGATGGCTTTGCGGCTTTTGTCAGACAATATGTAGTGCTTGAAAATTTTCACTACAAAACCGTTGACGCGAAGATTTCGCCCTTGCATGATGCAGACGTCTCCCCGATCGGGGGACGAGGCAAAGGTGTTATGAGCAAGCTCGTCTGACCGCCGAGCTGTGACCCGGATGTGTACTGCCCACAAGGCAGATTGATGAAACTGACCTGGCATTGATCGTCCAGAACAAGGACAGCAAGCTAGCGAAAACTCTTCAAGATGCTTGTGGCCGATGCTGGAAATATCGGCAGCTTCATCCAGGTTTGCGCTGCTTCTCTTCGTTGTGACGCTATTGCGTAGCAGTTAATCAAGGCAACTACACGCATCAGGCTCTGGGCCTTATCTGTATCCGACAGACACCCTCTGTCGCCCTGTTTCCGGTATCAGGGTTCAACTTACCGACGTAGCAAGATGAATTAGCGAATCAACTTAGATAGATCGATAAATGGTCAAGGGGGCTACAAATGAATCTTAATAATCAACCCACTATTGATGAATTGGCACGCATGTTCGCCGCACAGAAAGACAGCCACGACAGCCACATCCTGTGGATTGCCAAGTCGGGCCAAGTGCACATCGACTGCCTGTCGCCCCATAGCCATGAAGCAGAGTTCGACCAGAACAACCGGGAGCTGGCGGCCCGCCTGAAGATGTACCGCCGCGGCCAGGGCTACGTCGGCAAGAAAGCCGCCGCCGACAAGGACTTCATCGGCCGGGTCCTGGAGACCCTGAAAGCCGAATGGCAATCGCTGCGGGACAAATCGGAAGTTCGGGTTATTGATCGGTTTTGTTGAGCAGTGCGGTTAATTTGCTGATCACTAATTAGTTGTTTCAACAATAAAATGGGCGCTCTTAAAGAGCGCCTTTTTTATTGAACTCAATGTGTAGGAGCCGGCTTGCCGGCGAAGGCATCCTGAAGATCCCTATCGCCGGCAAGCCGGCTCCTACAAGTCAAAACGCAAAACACGAACACCCAAACGCCCCCCAGAACCCCTGGAAGTCACTCACCGGCACATTCGACAGCCGCGCCTTCTGGTGCCCGTGGGCATGCACCGCGCAGGGGCCGCTGCATTGGTGCACCTGGTTCTGCAAGGGTGCGTTGGGTTTCCAATGCCCTGGCACCTTGGCCACCGGCGACCAGTCCGGGGTCACCGGCAGGCTCGGTGGAGCCAGTTTGACGAAGTCGCCAGCGGCGTGGACCACCTTGCCGTCCACCACGGTCAGCAGGGATTCGATCCACTTGATCGCCTCTTCCTCGACGCTGAAGTAGTCCGCCGACAGGGCCACCAGGTCCGCCAGTTGCCCGACCTTGATCTGGCCCTTCTTGCCCTGCTCCGAGGAGAACCAGGCGCTGCCGTGGGTGTAGAGCTCCAGCGCGGTGTCGCGGCTCAAGCCCTGGGGGTACAGCTCCATTCCGCCGACGGTCTTGCCGCTGACCATCCAGTACAGCGAGGTCCAGGGGTTGTAGCTGGACACCCGGGTGGCGTCGGTGCCGGCACCCACCGGAATGCCTTCGGCGAGCATGCGCTGGATCGGCGGGGTCATTTCGGCGGCCTTGGCGCCGTAGCGCTCGACGAAGTATTCACCCTGGAAGGCCATGCGGTCCTGGATCGCGATGCCGCCGCCCAGGGCCCGCACCCGCTCGATGTTTTTCGGGCTGATGGTTTCCGCGTGATCGAAGAACCACGGCAGGCCGTTGAAGGGAATGTCGCGGTCGACCTTCTCGAACACGTCGAGCATCCGCGAGATGGATTCGTCGTAGGTGGCATGGAGGCGGAACGGCCAGCGCTGCTCCACCAGGTGGCGCACCACCGGTTCCAGTTCCTGTTCCATGGTCTGCGGCAGGTCGGGGCGCGGTTCGAGGAAGTCCTCGAAGTCGGCGGCGGAAAACACCAGCATCTCCCCTGCCCCGTTGTGCCGCAGGAAGTCGTCGCCCTGGCCGTAGGTGACGCTGGAGGTCCAGTGCTTGAAGTCCGCCAGTTCTTCCTTGGGCTTCTGGGTGAACAGGTTGTAGGCGATGCGCACGGTCAATTGCTGCTTGGCCGCCAGCTGGTTGATCACCTGATAGTCGTCCGGGTAGTTCTGGAAGCCGCCACCGGCATCGATGGCGCTGGTGACCCCCAGGCGATTGAGCTCGCGCATGAACTGACGGGTCGAGTTGACCTGGTATTCCAATGGCAGCTTGGGCCCCTTGGCCAGGGTCGCGTAGAGGATCATGGCGTTGGGCCGGGCGATCAGCATGCCCGTGGGGTTGCCATTGCCGTCGCGGACAATCTCGCCCCCCGGCGGGTTCGGGGTGTTGCGGTCGTAGCCCACCACCCGCAGCGCGGCGCGGTTGAGCAAGGCGCGGTCATACAGGTGCAGGACGAACACCGGGGTGTCCGGCGCCGCCTGGTTCAGTTCTTCCAGGGTCGGCATGCGTTTCTCGGCGAACTGGAATTCGTTCCAGCCGCCCACCACCCGCACCCACTGCGGCGCCGGGGTGCGCAGGGCCTGTTCCTTGAGCAGGCGCAGGGCATCGGCCAGGGACGGCACGCCTTCCCAGCGCAGTTCCAGATTGTAGTTCAGGCCGCCGCGGATCAGGTGCAGGTGCGAGTCGTTGAGCCCGGGGATCACCGTGCGTCCCATCAGGTCGATGACCTGGGTGCCGGCGCCGCGCAGGGCCATGGCCTGGGCGTCGTTGCCCACGGCGATGAAGCGCCCGTCCTTGATCGCCACCGCGCTGGCCCGGGGCTTGGCCCGGTCCACGGTGTGCAGGCGGCCGTTGAACAGAATCAGGTCGGCAATTGCTTGGGGTTGCATGGCATTGCTCCAGATGAAAGTCGTGGGGAATCAGGTCGCGCTGCGCGGTTGCAGCCAGCGGCGAAACAGACGCGTGACCCGGGGCATAAAGACGTAGACCACCAGCAGCACGATGCTCAGGGTGATCAGCACCGTGGCCGGCACATAGCCGCCGAGCCAGGGCAGTTGGGCAAACACCGGTTTCCATAACTGCGGCACCAGGAAGCTCAGCGGCAGGATCACCAGGAAGGTCACGCAGGCCTGCTTCCAGCGCGGTGGCGGAGTCGGTGCGGCGCTGTCCTGGGGGGTGAACCAGAATTCGCGCTCGGCGTTGATTTCGGTCTGGTCGCCGTCGGCCAGCAGGTGCTGGGCCTGTTGCACCAGCTCGCGGCGGTCGGCGGAATCCAGCCAGTGCTGCAACTGTTCGGTGCTGGCAAAGCGCAGCACGCTGGTGAACAGCCCCAGACCGCCGCTGTGGCCGCGGACCACATCAATGCCCAGGTGCCCCGGGTAGCTGCGGGCCTTGGCGATGATCTGCCGCAACCAGGTTTCATAGGCCTGTTCCTGGCCCTGCTTGATCCGGTGGCGCACCAGCAGGGTCACCACACCGTCAGTGAGTTCGATGTTCATCAGAAGGCTCCAGGGTCCGGGAGGAGATGGCATCGGGCGCAGCCCGGCTGCACCCGCGCTTCACAGTTAAGCTCAAGGTTGCTGGATGAACCTCAGCAGATCCTGGTTGAGCCGTTCCTTGTGGGTGTCGGTCAAGCCGTGGGGCGCACCGGGGTAGACCAGCAGTCGGGCGTTGGCGATCAGCTTGGCCGAAGCCCGGCCCGCGGCGTCGATGGGCACGATCTGATCATCGTCGCCATGCACCACCAGGGTCGGAATGTCGAAGCGCTTCAGGTCTTCGGTAAAGTCGGTTTCGGAGAAGGCCTTGATGCAGTCGTAGGCATTCTTGTGCCCGGCCTGCATGCCCTGCAGCCAGAAGCTGTCGATCATGCCCTGGGACACCTTGGCCCCCGGACGGTTGAAGCCGAAGAACGGGCCGCTGGCAATGTCCTTGTACAGCTGCGAACGGTCGGCCACGGCGCCGGCGCGGATGCCGTCGAACACCTCCAGCGGCAGGCCTCCGGGGTTGGCCTCGGTCTTGAGCATCAGCGGCGGCACCGCCGAGATCAGCCCGGCCTTGGCCAGGCGCCCGGTGCCGTGGCGGCCGATGTAGCGCGCCACTTCGCCACCGCCGGTGGAGAACCCCAGGAGCACCGCGTCCTGCAGGTCCAGGTGCTCGATCAGTTGCGCCAGGTCATCGGCGTAGGTGTCCATGTCATTGCCGTGCCAGGGTTGGCTGGAGCGACCGTGACCTCGCCGGTCATGGGCGATGACGCGGTAGCCGTGATCGGCCAGGAACAGCATCTGCGATTCCCAGCTGTCAGCGCTCAGGGGCCAGCCATGGCTGAAGACCACGGGCTGACCGCTACCCCAGTCCTTGTAATAGAGTTCAGTGCCGTCGCGAGTGATGAAGGTGCTCATGTCAGATGTCCTTATGTTCGAAAGATCAACACCGGACACCGACGGCATCCGGTACATCAGGTCCTGCTCCAGGCGCCGGCGAAGTCGCCCTCGCCGGCAAGCCGCTTCCTAGAGCTGACGTTGCGGCGCCTTGTGCACCATGCTGTAGGCATAGTCCACGCCCATGCCGTAGGCGCCGCTGTGCTCCAGCACCAGGCCCATCACCGCGTCGTAGGTGTCCTTGTGCGCCCAGTCGCGCTGGTATTCCAGCAACACCTGCTGCCAGGTCACCGGCACCGCGCCGGCCTGAATCATGCGCTGCACGGCCATGTCATGGGCCTCCTGGCTGGTGCCACCGGAAGCATCAGTAACGATGTACACCTCATAACCCTCGGCCAGGGCTTCCAGGGCCGGGAAGGTCAGGCAGACCTCGGTCCACAGCGCCGCCATCACCAGTTTCTTGCGCCCGGTAGCCTTCACCGCCTCCACCAGCTTGCGGTCTTCCCAGGAGTTCATCGAGGTGCGTTCAATGGGTTGCTGGCCGGGGAACACCGCCAGCAGTTCCGGCCAGATGTAGCCGCTGAAGCTTTGGGTTTCCACCGAGGTGAGGATGCTCGGCACGTTGAAGATCTTGGCCGCCTTGGCCAGGGCCACGGTGTTGTTCTTCAGGGTCTGGCGATCGATCGACTGCACGCCAAAGGCCATCTGCGGCTGGTGGTCGATGAGGATCAGGGCGGAGTTGGCTGGGTTGAGCAGTTCACGAATGGACATGGCGCGTTCCTTTTGCAGTCAGAGAGTGGGGGTCGAACATGACCGGCTGATGGCGCTGCTTGCGCCCCGTTGCGTCCGGCTTGGTGGCTAATTTAGGTCCTGGTCGAAATCGGAACAATTCCCTAAAATCGGGAATCATTGATTCCAAATAAGGGACAATCATGGACCGCATCCAATGCATGCGCGCTTTCGTCGTCACCGTTGATGAGAATGGCTTTGCCGCCGCCGCCCGGGCCATGGACGTGCCCCGCTCCAAGGTCAGCAAACAGATCCAGGCCCTGGAAGAGGCCATTGGCGTGCAACTGCTGCAGCGCACCACCCGCAGCCTGCACCTGACCGAAGCCGGCGCCGAGTACTACGAAAACGCCCGGGAGGTGCTGGCGGCCCTGGACGAGGCCGAACAAAGGGCCCGGGACGGCATCGCCGAATTGCGCGGCGTGTTGCGGGTCAACGCGCCGATGTCCTTCGGCCTGCGTCGGCTCGGGCCGCTGGTGCCGCTGTTCCATGAGCAGCACCCGCTGATCGAGTTGCAACTGGTGCTCAGCGACCAGCAGGTGGATCCGGTGCGCGGCGGTTTCGACGTCACCCTGCGCATCGCCAGCCTGCCGGATTCGTCGATGGTGGCCCGGCAGCTGGCGCCGGCGCCGCGGATCATGGTGGCCTCCCCCGCCTACCTGGCCCGAGCCGGCACTCCCCTACAGCCCAAGGACCTCAGCAGCCACCAGTGCCTGAACTACGGCTACCTGCAAAGCGGCGTCAGCCTGCAACTGAGCAACGGCAGCGACACCCAGCGGGTGCACGTCACCGGACCGTTGCACGCCAACAACGGCGACCTGCTGGCCCAGGCCGCCGAAGCCGGCATGGGCATCGCCTTGTTGCCGGACTTCATCGTCGAGGATGCCCTGGCGGCCGGACGCCTGGTGCCGGTGCTGTGTGAATGGCAGGCGCCGCCCATCAGCGTCAACGTGGTCTACCCCTCGGCGCGGCGGGTGCCGCAGAAGACTCGGGTGTTTATCGATTTTCTGGTGGGGCATCTGACGAAGATCATCTCAGCTTGATCATCTGCGTAATAAGTTATTGATTTTTATCTTCACGTTTGGCGCGTCGCGGCCGAAATCGATGGAAGCAATTTCCGTCTCGACTATTGACTGCGAGCACGTTTTCTCAGGGTATCTGGTTCAACATCAAAGCAAGGAAGATGCAATGGCAATTATCAACGGAACAAACGGTGCTGACACGCTGACAGGTACCGCGGGGTATGACGAGATCAACGCCCTGGGCGGCAATGATGTAATCAAAAGTAGTCCGGGAGCAGACAAGATCGATGGCGGCGCCGGTTTCGACACGATCGACTACTCGGCCTCGCCTGCCGGGGTGAACGTGGAAGTACGCCTCGGTACTGGCCCGGCCGGCAAGGGCGGAGATGCCGAAGGCAGCACCCTGACCGGCATCGAGAACGTCATCGGTTCGGCATTCAACGACATCCTCACCTCGGGTCCGGATGCTAGCGCCACCGCCATCCGCCTGGAAGGTGGTGCGGGTGATGATATCTACTACATCAATACCGGTGCTCAGCCGACCATCGTCGAGCAAGCCGGTGGCGGCAATGACGAAGTGCGGGTGTCGGTGGTCTACCCGACCGGCACCATCCTCGCAGCCAACGTTGAGCGCCTGACCTTCATCGGCAACAAGAACTTCATCGGCTACGGCAACGACAGCGACAACGTCATCACCGGCGGTTCGGGTAACGACACGCTGTACGGTGGTGCGGGTGCCGATCAGTTCTTCGGCGGTGCGGGCCTGGACATTGCCGGTTACACCGACAGCAAGACCAGCGTGACGATCAACCTCAAGACCGGTGTGAACACCGGCATCGCTGCAGGCGACACCTACACCGATATCGAGACGATCAGGGGCTCGAACTACAACGACATCTTTGTCGGCAACGGCTTGGGCATGCATTTCGACGGTGGCGCCGGTTTCGACACCGTCGACTACTCGACCTCGTCTGCCGGGGTCAACGTGGAAGTACGCCTCGGCACCGGCCCGGCCGGCAAGGGCGGAGATGCCGAAGGCACGACCCTGACCGGCATCGAGAACGTCATCGGCACGGCCTTCAATGACATCCTCATCTCGGGTCCGGATGCTAGCGCCACCGCCATCCGCCTGGAAGGCGGCGCGGGTGACGATATCTACTACATCAACAGCGGTGCCCGACCGACCATTGTCGAACAGGCCGGCGGCGGCAATGATGAAGTGCGGGTGACAGTGGCCTATCCGGGCGGCACCACTCTGGCGGCAAACGTCGAGCGCATGACTTATATCGGCAGCCAGGACTTTATCGGTTACGGCAACGACAGCGACAACATCATCACCGGCGGCTCTGGCAACGACACGCTGTACGGCGGAGCAGGTGCTGATCAGTTCTTCGGCGGCGCGGGCCTGGACATTGCCGGTTACACCGACAGCAAGACCAGCGTGACGATCAACCTCAAGACCGGTATGAACACCGGCATCGCCGCAGGCGACACCTACACCGACATCGAGACGATCAAGGGTTCAAGCTACAACGACACCTTTGTCGGCAACGGCTTGGGCATGCATTTCGACGGTGGCGCCGGTTTCGACACCGTCGACTACTCGACCTCGTCTGCCGGGGTCAACGTGGAAGTACGCCTCGGCACCGGCCCGGCCGGCAAGGGCGGAGATGCCGAAGGCACGACCCTGACCGGCATCGAGAACGTCATCGGTTCGGCCTTCAATGACATCCTCATCTCGGGTCCGGATGCTAGCGCCACCGCCATCCGCCTGGAAGGCGGCGCGGGTGACGATATCTACTACATCAACAGCGGTGCCCGACCGACCATTGTCGAACAGGCCGGCGGCGGCAATGATGAAGTGCGGGTGACAGTGGCCTATCCGGGCGGCACCACTCTGGCGGCCAACGTCGAGCGCATGACTTATATCGGCAGCCAGGACTTTATCGGTTACGGCAACGACAGCGACAACATCATCACCGGCGGCTCTGGCAACGACACGCTCTACGGCGGCGCAGGTGCTGATCAGTTCTTCGGCGGTGCGGGCCTGGATATTGCCGGTTACACCGACAGCAAGGCCGGCGTGACGGTCAATCTGAAAACCGGCGTGAACACCGGCATCGCCGCTGGCGACACCTACACCGACATCGAGACGATCAAGGGTTCGAACTATAACGACACGTTTGTCGGCAACGGCCGGGGCATGAACTTCGATGGCGGCGCTGGCGTGGACACCGTCGACTACTCGACCTCGTCTGCCGGAGTGAACGTGGAAGTGCGTTTCGGCACCGGAGCGGCTGGCAAGGGCGGAGATGCTGAAGGCTCCACATTGACCAGCATCGAAAACGTCATCGGCTCGGCATTCAATGACATCCTCACCTCCGGCCCGGATCACACCGCCACCGCCATCCGTCTGGAAGGCGGCGCGGGCGACGATATCTATTACATCAGCAACGGAATCACACCGACCATTGTCGAACAGGTCGGGGGCGGCAATGATGAGATGCGCGTGACAGTGGTCAACCCAAGTCATACCTACATGGCAGCCAATATTGAACGCCTGACCTTTATCGGCAATAGCGCCTTCACCGGCTGGGGCAACGATCTCGACAACATCATCACCGGTGGCTCAGGCAACGACACGCTCTACGGCGGCGCGGGAGCCGACCAGTTCTTCGGTGGCGCAGGTTACGACACGGTGGGGTACCTCGATAGCAAAGTGAGCATGACCCTCAACCTCAAGACTGGCGTGCACTCCGGCATAGCGGCAGGTGACACCTACACCGACATCGAAGCAATCAGGGGCTCCAACCTGAATGACATCTTCTATGGGGGAACTTCCGCCATGGGGCTGGATGGTGCTGCCGGGCAGGATCTGGTCAGCTACGAGCTGTCGGACAGTGCCGTGACCATCGACCTGTATACAGGAGTCAACACCGGAGACGCGCAGGGTGACACCTACACCAACATCGAAATCTTCCAGGGCAGCAACTTCAACGACACGCTGTCGGGCTCGCGCTTGAGTGACATTTTGATTGGCGGCAAGGGTGCGGATCTGATTGATGGTCGTGAAGGCCAGGACAGTGTCTGGTATGTCACCAGCACCACAGGCGTCACGATCAATCTGCAGACCAACGTGAACCAGGGTGGCGATGCCGAGGGTGATGTGCTGCGCAACATCGAGCGTGTGGTAGGCAGTCACTACAACGACAGCCTGACAGGTGATGCCAGCGTTAACTATCTGGAAGGCGGGCTGGGCGATGACGTCCTGTACGGTGGTGACGGCAACGATTATCTGTACGGCGGACTGATTTCGCAGATCGGTCCTTTCAGTCTCGACGGCCTGACCAACGGGCCGCAGGCCGATACGTTGTATGGCGGTAATGGGAACGACACCATTGTCACTGCAAGCAACGATCAGGGCAGTCGGGCCTACGGTGAAGCGGGGGGCGATGTCATCACCGTTGTACACGGCATGGCCGACGGTGGTGAAGGCAATGACCTGCTGACGGGCACCGGCCTGGGCTTTTCACTGTTTGGCGGCGCGGGTGATGACAAGCTGATCTTGCGCGCCAGTGGCTGGGCCAATGGCGGCGAGGGTGACGATACCTACACGATCGATACGCGGGCATTAGTCACCATTCAGGACGACGGTGTCAGCCGTGGCGACAAGTTGGTGCTGTCAACCCTTTACAGCAACGACTTGCTGGCGGACCGGGTCGGCGATGATCTCTACCTGCACCAGTCGCGCGTTGCGAGTGGCCAGACTCCACAGGAAGGCGTGTGCCTGAAGGGCTGGTTCGCCGGTTACGACACCATCGAGCAAATCCAGACAGCTGATGGACAACTCATCAATCTTCCGGCCAACAGTGATGCATTTGCCTTGTTCGGCTGAGCACCTGACCTCTTCAACCCGTTGAGCTAGTCAGCGAAAAGGGATGAGTTCAGTCATGGACTCATCCCTTTTTCATGCCTGACGAAAAGTCCGACTCAGGGTCGTTATATAAATCGGCCCTGCGGGTGACACCTACACTCTGTAGATACCTTTGATAGCCGCGTGGCTCCCCCATGAAAATCTCTCCCCAACTGGCCGCCTCCAGCCTCCTCGGCGCCCTCGCCTACCTGGGCCTGGCGATCTGGGGCCTGGGCGGTTTCGCGGCCTTCTTCGGTCATCCCCAGTTGACCCTGATCGCCCTCGCCACCCTGCTGATGGTGGTCGCCTCGCTGTCCAGCGAGGTCAACCTGAGCAGCGGCGTGCGGGAAGACCAGGGCAACCGCTGGGTGCTACCGGTGTTCGGGGTGATCGGCCTGTTGAGCGGCTTTGTCCCGGCCTACAGCGACCGCATGGATTTCTGCACCTTCGGCGGCGAAGGCCTGCGCTGGCTCGGGGCCTTGCTGTTCATCCTCGGCGGGGTGCTGCGCCTGTGGCCGGTGTTCATCCTCGGCCAACGCTTCAGCGGCCTGGTGGCAATCCAGCCCGGCCACCAGTTGGTGGTGGACGGTCTCTATCGCCACCTGCGCAACCCCAGCTACCTGGGTTTGCTGGTGAACGCCCTGGGCTGGGCCCTGGCCTTTCGCTCGGGGCTGGGGCTGCTGTTGGCGGCGCTGACCCTGATCCCGCTGATCGCGCGGATTCATGCCGAGGAAGCCTTGCTGCTGGAGCATTTCGGCCAGGCATATGAAGACTATTGCGCCCGCAGCTGGCGCCTGTTGCCCGGTGTCTACTGAAGCGCTGTAAAAAAAATCAGACACTTCTTCCGATCAGGATGAACCGCTCTAGCACGCGTCTCTGCCCCTGGTTGAAGGGCCCTCGCCAGGGGCCTATGCCCCTTTACCCCCCTTACATTGGCTGGCAGTTTCTTGCAGTATTGTTCCGCCCTGAGCGTACGGCGCCGTTTTTTCCGCCCCGCCAGTGCCCGGTTCCTATCAAGAATAATCACCACGAACTCGACAGCGAGATCACCCGGCGATGTACCCCCTGAGCCCGTTTCACGGATTCGACAGATCAACTCCCGCGCCCCTGCACAGTGGCCGCGGTGCTGACGTCGACGCTGGGTTCTCGCTGCCCCGCTCGCTCCCCGCCACGCCTCGTGAGGTTCATGAGGACCGCGCCGCCGTTATCGGCTTGTACTTGCTGGACAGGCCCCGCCCATGAAGCTGATGGTCAACCTGCCCATGGCCCTGTGCCGCTCCCGTCTGCGCCACTCCTCACGTCCTCCGGATCACTCGCTTTCGGCCTGATCGCGCGCCCCTGCGCGTAACGCCCCAGACCTGATTTCTGCCCTTGCAACCGAGCCGTGCGCGGCGTCGTTGCAGGACCTGAAAACCTGCGCGCCCCCAATGGCGCAAGCGAGAATCCCGATGAAATTTGCCGCCCTCGATGAAGCCCGTGACTTCCTGGCCGCCCACCCCGATATCGACATGATCGAGCTGTTCATCCTCGACGCCAACGGCGTGCCCCGAGGCAAGCTGCTGCACCGCGAAGAACTGCTGGCGGTGTATGCAAGCGGCCGCCCCCTGCCCAGCACCATCCTCGGCCTGACCCTCAACGGCGACGACGTGGAAAACTCCGGGCTGGTGTGGGACGTCGGCGATATCGACTGCCGCGCCTACCCGCTGGCCGGCAGCCTGGTGCGCCTGCCCTGGCGGCAGATTCCCACCGCCGCGGTGCAGGTCAGCATGCACCCGCAGGAGGGCATGCCCGCCAGCATCGCCGACCCACGTCACCTGCTGATCAAGGTTATCGACGGGCTCAAGGCCGACGGCTACCACCCGGTGATGGCCTGCGAGCTGGAGTTCTACCTGCTGGACGCCAAGCGCGACGGCAACGGCCGGCCGCAACCGGCGCTGGATGCCGACGGCGGTCGCCCGCGCAGCACCCAGGTCTATGGCCTGCGCGAGCTGGAACAGATCGAGCCGTTCCTCGCCGACCTCTACGCCGCCTGCAAGCTGCAGGGCATTCCAGCGCGCACGGCGATCTCCGAATACGCCCCGGGCCAGGTGGAAATCACCCTGGAGCACGGCGATGCCCTGGAGGCCATGGACCAGGCGGTGCGCTACAAGCGCCTGGTCAAGGCCGTGGCCCACAAGCACGGGATGCAGGCGACCTTCATGGCCAAGCCCTTCGATCACCTGGCGGGCACCGGCATGCACATGCACGTGAGCATCGCCGACGCGGCGGGCCATAACCTGTTCGCCTCCGAGGATCCAGCCGGCACCCCGCTGCTGCGCCAGGCGGTGGGCGGCATGCTCGCCTCCTTGCTCGACTCGCTGCTGCTGTTCTGCCCCAACGCCAACTCCTACCGGCGCTTCCAGGCCAACAGCTACGCGCCGCTGGCGCCGACCTGGGGCGTCGACAACCGCACCGTGAGCCTGCGGGTGCCCGGCGGCCCGGCCAACAGTCGACACATCGAACACCGTATCTGCGGCGCCGACGCCAACCCTTATCTGGCGGCGGCGGCGATCCTCGCCGGGGTGCATCGCGGCTTGCGCGAACACCTCGACCCGGGTGATCCGGTGCAAGGCAATGGCTACGCCCAGGCCACCGAGCTGCTGCCCACCGACTGGCTGACCTCGCTGACCGCCCTGGAGCAATCGGCCTGGGCCCGGGATGCCCTGGGCAGCGAATTCCTCGGGGTGTACCTGGCGGTCAAGCGCGCCGAATACCGCCAGTTCATGGCCGAAGTCGGCGAGCAGGACTGGCGCTGGTACCTGACCCAGGCCTGAGCCCAAGCACGATCTGCGACGCCTGCTGCATCCAGGCGCCAGTGGCAGATCGCCGACACGTTATCCAGCGCTGGCGGCTACCCACAGGCAGCCGCCCGCTTGAATTTTTTAAGGATATTGTTCATGACAACCGCTCTTGATCCGCGGACCCCGGCAGCCGAGCGCTGCCCCAGCTACTACAGCGCCACCCTGAACCAGGAAACCCACTACCCGACCCTGCAAGGCAGCCATCAAGTGGACGTGGTAATCATCGGTGGCGGCTTCACCGGCGTCGCCAGCGCGGTGGAACTGGCCGAGCGCGGCCTGAAAGTCGCCATCGTCGAAAGCCACAAGATCGGCTGGGGCGCCAGCGGGCGCAACGGCGGACAGGTCACCGGCAGCCTTTCCGGCGACGCGGCCATGCGCAAGCAGATGCGCCGCGAACTGGGCGACGAGGTTGACGACTTCATCTGGAACCTGCGCTGGCGCGGGCACCGGATCATCCAGCAGCGAGTCGAAAAATACGCCATCGCCTGCGACCTCAAGCACGGTCACCTGCACGCCGCCTACAAACCCAGCCACCTGCCGGGCCTGCGCGCCGACTATGAAGAAGCCGTGCGCCGCGGCATGGGCGACGAAGTCAGCCTGCTTGACCGGGCCCAGGTTCGCGGGCTGCTGGAAAGCGAGCTGTACCACGGTGCCATCAAGAACACCCGCAATCTGCACCTGCACCCGCTGAATCTGTGCCTCGGCGAAGCCCGCGCCGCCGAAAGCCTCGGCGCGCTGATCTTCGAGCACAGCGAGGTACTGCAGATCGTCCACGGCGAACGCCCGGCGGTGATCAGCGCCCAGGGCCGCATCGACGCCAAACAGGTGCTGCTGGCCGGTGACGTGTACCACAAGCTGGAGCCGAAAAAGCTCAAGGGCAAGATCTTCCCGGCCATGGGCGGCATCGTCACCACTGAGCCCTTGGGCGACCTGGCCAAGCGCCTCAACCCCGAGGACCTGGCGGTCTACGACTGCCGCTTCGTCCTCGACTACTACCGCATGACCGCCGACGGCCGCCTGCTGTTCGGTGGCGGCGCCAACTACAGCGGCAAGGACTCGCGAGACATCGCCGGCGAACTGCGCCCGTGCATCGAACGCACCTTCCCGGCGCTCAAGGGCGTGGGCATCGACTTCCAGTGGAGCTGCGCCATGGGCATCGTGATCAACCGCATCCCGCAACTGGGCAAGCTCTCGGACAACGTCTGGTACTGCCAGGGCTACTCCGGGCACGGCGTGGCCACCAGCCACATCATGGGCGAGATCATGGCCGAGGCCCTGACCGGCCACCTCGGCCACTACGACACCTTCGCCGCCTGCCAGCACATCCGTGTGCCCTTCGGCGACCAGCTGGGCAACCCGATGCTGGCGGCGGGCATGTGGTACTACCAGATGCTGGAAAAGTTGCGCTGAGGGTTCGGTCAATAGCCCCCCTCTAGCAATTGTCACTGGCCGCAACTACCCAAAGCCCAACCGATTCCGTACCATCGGCGCCGCTCATGAGCAGCGCCAGGGAGGGCTACGCACAGACATACATGCCCCCTGCCCGCGCTTTATCCAAAGCCACCTTCAGGGCCCACTATGTTTCGCGTAATCAAAGCTTCGGCCTTGCTGCTGGCCAGCAGTGTAGTTTCCGGCTGTATCAGTCAACCCGCGGCTTTCGTCAGCGCCCCTCTGCAACCCGCTGCCAACGAACCCACGACCTACCTGGTGGGTGCTATCGGTCCGCAATACCTGGCCAACGGCGGCGCTGCCACCAACCTGCGCCTGCTGATTCGCAAGCGCGGCTCAATCAATGGCGCCGCGGCACTCTGGGAGGGCGACCCACGGCCAACGCCTGAGGACATACATGAACCCCGTGCCGCCGGCAGCGTATTCGTCATGCCGCTCAAACCGGGTGATTACGAGTTCTACAACTTCCAGTTCTGGTCCATGGTCCATACCCCGGGGCTCGGCTCACGCCTGCAATCCCAGGAAGCGCGCGAAGAGTTCGTCCTGCCGCTGCGCCTGGAGGCCGGCAAGGCGTATTACATCGGCGAGTTCCGTTCGGTCTGCAGCCAAGTGACCCAGTGCTTCTTTGCCTGGAGCAACCAGATGCCCCGTGACGCCGCCATCGCCCAGCGTCAGGTGCCGGGGCTGCCGGATCTGCAGTTACTACCGCTGGATCTGGACAAGGCCAAACCCTTCATTCTCCCCGTCAACAAGAGCCCAGGCTCGGCCAATGCGGCTATAGAGACTCGCCCATGAAATCCAGCCTTATCCTCTGTGCCCTCCTGATGCTTGGTGGTTGTGCCGCGACCGACACCCTCCCGGACCGTCCACTGCCTGATGGCCAAGCCTATTTGATGCCCCTGCATGTGCTGGTCGACGACCCATTGCGCGCCGCTGAGTTACGTAACGCCCTGCGTGCCACCGGAGTGTTCGCAGATGTCCAGACCGGCGCCGGACAAGCTGGCGACTACAGCGCCCGCATTCAATTCAAGTCCGAGCGGGACATGCCGCCAATGCCGTTGATCTTCCTCAGTGCCGCCACTCTGTTCCTGATGCCGCTCTCCAATGGCATCGACACCCACACCGACATCAGCCTGCTGCACGAGGGCAAGCTCCTCAAGCGCTACAGCTATCGCAACCTGACCCACAAATACACTTGGCTGCTGGATCAGGGCGGGGAAATGCAGGAGCAGAATATCCAGCGCATCGCTCGCGCCTTTGCCAGCGATCTGCAACAGGATCAACTGTTGCCCAGATCGGGACCGGCACAATGAAACCGATTGGTTTGACGGCCCTGCTCTGCGCCACCCTGATCCTCGGTGGCTGTGGCACCCGGATGCAACCGCTGGACTACCGCAGTCAACACCCCTATGTACCGCTGACCCTGGACCTGGGCCCGGCAAAAAGCCGTTTCGATGAACAAGAGCAACGGCAAACCATCGCCGCCCTGCGTGAAACCGGGGCATTCTCCTTTCTCGATGGCGGTTACAGTCGCAGCGGCTACAGCCTGCTGATCAGCGAGCCTGGAGGCAAGAGTGCAGGACTGCTCGGCGCATTGAATGCCATCACCCTGTTGACGTTCCCCCTGCCCTATTCCTACCAGTGCAATTTGCGCGGCAGCCTGCTCAAGGACGGCCAGGTGCTCAAGACCTATGACTACCGTCGTGAAGGCTATAGCGTCGCGGCCTGGTATGTGCCGCCGGTGCAAATCGAAAGCCGTCGAGAAATGCTCGATGAACTGCTGCGAGACCTGGAAAGAGACCGCCTGATTCCTCAGGAGAACCAACGCTGATGACTGCCAGCATTTACCAGGGTGGCTGCCTGTGCGGGCAGATCCGCTTCGAGGCTCGGGGACCGGCCGCCAATCCTCACACCTGCTCGTGCAAACTGTGCCAGCGGCACAGCGGTGCGCTGACTGTGGCGTGGGTCGAGTTCCCCCGCGAGCGGGTGACCTGGACCGGCCCCGGCGGCGCACCAGCCACCTTCAGGTCGTCGGACTATTCAAGTCGGGCGTTCTGCTCCCAGTGCGGCAGCTCATTGGGCGCCATCGATGACGAACCGTGCATTGCCTTGCTACTGGGTACGTTCGACAGCAACAACCGCAAGGCGCTGATGCCGACCCATCACTCCTTCAAGAGCGAGCGACCTGACTGGTGGCATGCAGGGGAAACGCTGTGACACCGCCTCTCGCCTCGAACATCTGGAACTGGTACGGCCAGGACGACTACCGAAAGATCATCCTGGTGGGCGAGCTCGGCCCGGCCCTGGAGTTCCTGGCCCTGGAAGCGGACCGCCAGCGCCTGGAGATCGGCTGCTGCGCGGAGTGCAATCTGTGGTCCGACCATCTGGATTATCTCGACGGCTTTGTGCAGCGCTTTCCAGCGCACCTGGCCCCCCATTTGCACCAACGCCTGCAGGTCTTGTTGAGTGGTTGCGAGGCCCTGCACCGGGAGGCCTATGGAATGACCCTGGAAGACAATGGCTTCGAGCACCCGCAATGGCAACCGCTGCGAGAAGGCGCCCGCGAGGCGCTGGAGATATTGGGTTGGCCACAGGTACGAGAGCATATGCCGGAGCTGACCGAAGAATGCCGTGTGGCCTTGAAGAAATGGCCGGATTGACCGGCCCTGTCGACAAAGGCCACAGGACCTTGCTTGACGATTTCCCGACGGACCTCTGGCGGCCTTCAGCTCGCCGCGTCTCCTGCGGAGCCGATCGCAGCCTGCGGCAGCGGCTACAGGGCGCTAGGCAGGACCGGCTGGGAGAGGTCATTCGACGCATGCCGATAAGACGGGGTGCGGGGCAAGGCGCGTTTGTGGGCAGTGCGCAGGTAGGCACGCTCGATCAACTGGCGCACTGCGTCGGTAACGGGCTCGCCCATCAGGTAGGCATCGATTTCTGCGTAGCTGCAACCGTAGGCCGTTTCGTCCAGCTTGCCCGGAGCCAGCTCCTCCAGATCCGCGGTGGGGGCCTTGTGCACCAGATGCTTCGGGGCGCCAAGGGCGTCGGCCAGCAGGCGTACCTGGGTCTTGGTCAGGCCTGACAGCGGGGCCAGGTCGCAAGCGCCGTCGCCGTATTTGGTGAAGAACCCCATCAGCGCCTCGGCGCCGTGGTCGGTGCCCACCACCAGGCCGTTGCTGAAATTGGCCACCGCGTACTGGGCGATCATTCGCGCCCGGGCCTTGACGTTGCCCTTGGTAAAATCCGTGAGGGCCGGCGAAGGCTGCAGGCCGTCGATCCGCACCTGCTTCATCAGGCCGTCGACGCTGTCGGCAATGTTGCAGGTGCTGATGCTGTCCGGGCCAATGAAGTCCAGGCACGCCTGGGCATCGCTTTCGTCCGCCTGGCTTTTATAGGGCAGGCGCATAGCGATAAACCGCGCCTCATGCCCTGCCCCGCGCAGTTGCTCCACCGCCAGCTGGCACAGGCGGCCGGCGGTCAGGGAGTCGACCCCGCCGCTGATGCCCAGCACCAGGGTGCTGCAACCGGACTCGCGCAGCACTTGCTGGATAAAGTCCACGCGGCGGGCGATCTCGGCGGCCTCGCCACCGCGCAGCAGTTGCCGATCGATGCCCAGTTCCCGGGCGATACGTTCTTGGGTTTGACTGCTCATGTCAGGCCTCCAGGGGCGAGCGGGCAAGATCGACGTTGAACACCTGGGCCGCGTAGCGCAGGAACGACGGATCTTCACAGACGTTCTTGATCGGGTCGTCGGAGAACTTCACCACCGGTTCACCGTGCACCCGCACCAGTTTCATCACGATGCTCAGTGGCTCGACGCCTTCGACGTCGCAGGCCAGGCTGGTGCCCATGCCGAAACCGAACCTGGCCTGACCGCGCATGTGACGCAGGATCGGCAGGCATTTTTCGAAGTTCAGCCCGTCGGAGAACATCAGGTCCTTGGTCCGTGGATCGATGCCCAGTTCGCGGTAGCGGGCCAGGACCTTGTCGGCCCAGAGGATCGGGTCCCCGGAATCCTGGCGCAGGCCGTCGTAGAGCTTGGCGAAGTACAGGTCGAAGTCCTTGAGGAAGAAGTCGGTGCTGATGCAGTCGGTCAGGGCGATGCCGAGACGTCCGCGATACTCGTGCACCCAGTTCTCCAGGGCGGCGTTCTGGCTCTCCCGCAACCGCCCCAGTTGCTGGTGCACCATCAACCACTGGTGGGCCATGGTGCCGATCAGCGGCAGGTCGAACTCGTAGGCCAGGTGCGCGTTGCTGGTGCCGACGAAGACCCCAGGGAAATCGCTGCGCATGATCTTCACCACTTCGCGCTGGGCCTTGAACGACAGGCGCCGGCGGGTGGAGAAATCCGAGACGCGGAACTCGGCGAGTTCGTCGCGGCTGGCGTTTTTCTCCAGCCATTCGAACTTCTGATAGAGCCGGCGGGTGACGTCCTCCAGCTCCACCTCGGGGTATTTATCGCGGTTGCGCAGCTCGCTGACCATGGCCAGTACCGGCTGTTCGAACATGATGCAGTGCAGCATCGGGCCACGCACGCGAATGCTCAGTTGACCATCAACCGCCGCCACGTGGATGTAGCGCAGGTTGAAGCGGAACAGGCCGAGAAACTGCTCGAAGTCCGGGGTCAGGTATTCGCGAAAGCGCTTGTTGAACAGAAAGCGCTGCTCGCCCTCGCGCATCTGCAGGCCGGCGAGCTTTTCCAGTTCCTGGCGGATCTCGGGGATCAGGTGCACCAGGGACTCTTTGGAACGGACGATGAACTGGTATTCCACATCGACATTGGGGTGCTGGTGCAGCACCGCCTGCATCATGGTGAAGGTGTAGTAGTCGGTGTCCAGCAGGCTCTGGATCACGCCGTTGTTACGGTCGAATGCACTTTCCATGATGACTCCTCAAGCCTTGGCCAGTCTGGCGGTTTCTTCGCGGGTCGCGGCAACCGTGATGCCCGCTTGTTGCATGTCGGCAATGGCCTGGGTGGCGCCCTCGGCGCTGATGGCCCGGCATGCCGGCAGGTGGATGATCACCTTGAAACCGGCAGCGGCCAGTTGCAGGGCGGTGGTCTTGACGCAGAAATCCAGGGCCAGGCCGCCGACGATGACCTGTTGCACGCCCTGGCTGTTGAGGTACTCGATGACCCCGGTGGACAGCTTGCCGTGCAGGTCGTGGTAGCAGGCGCCGTAGGGGTGCAGGTCCGGCTCTACGCCCTTCCACACGAAGTAGTCGTAGTCATAGGGCGCAGGCAGTTCGTCCAAAAGGGTGAAGCCAGTGGTACCCGGTACGCAGTGGCTGACCCAGGTCAGGTCGGCGTGTTCCAGGCCGGTGGGCTGGAGCATCTGGTCGTGCCCGGCCACCACCCAGGGCGCCTGGGGGCTGTGGGCGTCCTTGCTGCCGATGCGCAGGCTGGCCAGGGTCGCCATGAAATTCAGTTCGCCGCCGATGCGCTCGCCTTCGGCCACGGGCAGCTCGTCCGGGCACAGCGGGGTGAAGCTCTTTTGCGCGTCGACATCGAAGGAAGCGGTCTTCATCGTTTGGCTGTTCATGCTGGGTCTCTCCTCTGCATGGAGCAAAAAGTACATATCATGTACTTTCATGGCAAGCCCTCGCGCAATTTATTTTCAACCTTCGTCTCAATCCTTAAAGATTAAGGAAGCCAAAAAGAAGATGTTCCGTAGGCAAAAGCGGTGATAAGGTACACGTCATGTACCCAATGAGGAAAAGCAGATGTTTGAACTGGCCCTCTATGGCGGCGCCTTCAACCCGCCCCATGCCGGACACGCCCAAGTGATGCTCGAAGCCGCGCGCCACGCTCGCCGGGTTCTTGTGGTGCCCAGCTTTCGCCACCCGGATGGCAAGCGCATGGCCGATTTCGAGCAACGGGCCCACTGGTTGCAGGCGATCACCGCGCACCTGCAACCCGAGTGCCGCGCCGAGCTGGCGGTCAGCCGCCTGGAGCGCCAGCTGGCCCTGGCCGACCCGGGACCGGTCTACAGCTTCACCCTGCTGCAACGCCTGGCCGACGACCTGGCCCTGGACGGCAAGCGCATCGCCCTGGTGGTGGGCGAAGACGTGGCGCGGCAGTTGCCCAGGTTCCATCGCGGCGAAGAGTTGCTGCAGCGTTTTTCCATCCTCTGCATCGAGGAGCAGCCCGGAGTGCGCAGCAGCGTGTTGCGCCAGTGCCTGGCCCGGGGCGAAACACCGCCCAGCCAATGGCTGGCACCGGGCCTGAATCCGCTAAACTACGGCCTCTACGCCGCCCACGGAAGTTGATATGCACGACCGCCCCACCCTCCCCAGCGCCTACCTGCACACCATCGACCTGTGCCTGCTGCGCTACAACCGCGAGCGTTGCGAGCTGGAAATTCTCCTTCACCAACGGGACAGCGAACCATTCGCCGGACACTGGGCGCTGCCGGGCATCGTGGTCAACGGCGATGTCGAGGACCGCAGCCTGAATGACGCGGTGGAACGCCTGCGCCGCTCAAGCAAGGTCGACATGCCCCTGGCCTGGCTGGAACAGGTCGGCACCGTCGGCGACGCCTTCCGCGACCCGCGCTGCTGGTCGTCCTCGACCTTCTACCTGGGGATTGTCAGCGACCCGGTGCAGCCGGGCCCGCAGCAGGGTTTCTTTGCCCTTGGCGAGGTGGCCAGCGGCGCCTTCAAGTTGCCGTTCGACCACAACAGCCTGGTGGCCCAGACACGGGAAAGGCTGTTTTCCAAATCCCTGTACAGCAGCCTGCCGCTGATGTTCCTCGGCAACGAGTTCAGCGCCCCCGAGGCGGTGAGCATCTTCTCCCTGGTGCTGCAACGCCCGGTGCTCAAGACCAGCATCCGCCAGCGCCTGCTGAAGATGAGCGAGGCCGGTTACCTGCAGGAAACCGGGCGCAAGAAAAGCGGCGATGGTGGCCGCCCGCAAGCCACGGTGGAAACGCTCAAGCCCACCGAGCTGTACCTGTTCGATCGTTGTTTTCTGGAGTAATGCCGCCCATGAGTTCCGTCACCGAAAGCCAGTGCCTGCTGCAAACCCCGTACTTCAAGGTGGTCCGCGAAAACGGCTACTTCATCATCAAGGAAGCCCAGGCGGTGAACGGCGTGGTGGCCGTGCCGACCCTGGCCGATGGCCGGCTGATGCTGGTGGAGCTCAAGCGACGGGCCATTGGCGGCCAGTCCATCGAGTTTCCCCGGGGTGCCATCGATGCCGGGGAAAGCGCCTGTGACGCCGCGGCCCGGGAGCTGCTGGAAGAAACCGGCCGCCAGGCTTCGTCCGTGCGCCAACTGGGCCTGCTGCACAGCAACACCTCACTGATCGCCAGCGCGGTGGCGGTGTGTCAGGTACAGATCAGCGAGCAGCAGAGCGCCGCCACCGACGGCGAGGTGGACAGCGTGCTGTGGGTCAGCCGCCAGGAGCTGCTGGCGATGATCGCCGCCGGGCGGATCACCGACGCTCACACCTTGTCGGCAGCGATGATGCTGCTGGCTTCCGAGTCGGCCTGACGCCCCCACTTCTCCAGGGCGAAGTCGACAAAGTGGCGCAGCTTGGGCAGGCGGTAGCGGTCCTGGGCATACAGCAGGTGCATGGTCCGAAACGGCAACTGATAGTCCTGCAGCACCGGCACCAGCCGGCCCTGCTGCAGGTCCTCCTCCACCAGCGCATCGGGCATCATCACCAGCCCCAGCCCACCCCGGGCCGCACGGTGCAGACCGGACGAGGTGTTGGTCAGCAACGAGCCGGACACCGGAATCAGCACATCGCCCTCGGGCCCGCGCAAGGGCCATTGGGTGGCGGTGGAACTCCACTCGTCACCGGCCGGATAGGCGAACGCCAGGCAGTTGTGCTGCTTCAAGTCTTCCGGCACCTGCGGCGTGCCGCAACGCTCCAGGTACTCCGGCGCGGCGCAGATGGTCAGGGTGTAGTCCTGCAGGCGCCGGGCGATCAGCGCCGAGGTGTCCAGGTTGCCCAGGCGCACGGCCACGTCGAAAGCGCCATCGCTCAGATCGAAACGCTGGTTGGCCAGGGTCAGCTCCACCTTGACCTGCGGACAGCGCTGCTGGAACTCGCTCAAGGCCGGCGCCAGGCGCTCGGTGCCAAAGGTCAGCGGCGCGGTGATGCGCAAGGTCCCGGAAGGCTCGCCCTGGGCCTGCTCCGCCAGGCGCTCGGAGTCCGCCACCAGCCCCAGCACCGCCAGGCAGCGCTGGTAGTAATCGGTGCCGAACTCAGTGAGGCGCTGGCGTCGCGTGGTGCGGTTGAGCAGGCGCACCCCAAGGCGCTGCTCCAACGCCCGCAGATGATTGCCGACCATGGTGGTGGACAAGCCGCACTCACGGGCCGCAGCGGTCATGTTCCCCGCCTCCACCACCTTGACGTACACCGACATCGCCTGGAACAGATCCATTATCAACCCTGACTTCAAGATGATTAAAGAATTGCCGAGTTTATCTAGCCTGGGTGACTAACGATACTGGCCGCACCCCCAACAAGATGGAGTCGCCCGCCATGACCGCCGCCTGCCTGATGAGCACCTACCAGCCCCTGGCCCTGAGCTTCTGCAAGGGTTTGGGCAGCCGACTTTGGGACCAGGCCGGGCGCGAGTACCTGGACGCCATCGCCGGGGTCGCGGTAACGGCGATCGGCCACGCCCACCCCAAACTGGTCAAGGCCATCAGCGAACAGGCCGGCCTGTTGCTGCACAGCTCCAACCTGTACGACATCCACTGGCAGCAGCAGCTGGCCGCCAGACTGACCGCGCTGGCCGGGATGGACCGGGCCTTTTTCAACAACTCGGGCGCCGAGGCCAACGAAACCGCCCTCAAGCTGGCGCGGCTGCACGGCTGGCACCGGGGCATCGAGCAGCCCCTGATTGTGGTCATGGAGGACGCCTTCCATGGCCGCACCCTGGGCACCCTGGCCGCCAGCGACGGACCCGCCGTGCGCCTGAACTACGGCCAGTTGCCGGGGGATTTTCTCCGGGTGCCCTTCGCTGACCTCAAGGCGCTGGAGGCCGCCGTTGCCGAGCATGGCCCACGCATCTGCGCCGTGTTGATGGAGCCGATCCAGGGCGAGAGCGGCATCCGGCTGGCACCCGCCGGCTACCTCAAGGCCGTGCGCGAGCTGTGCACCCGGCGCAACTGGCTGCTGATGCTGGACGAGATCCAGAGCGGCATCGGCCGCACCGGACGCTGGTTCGCCTGTCAGCACGAAGGCGTGGTGCCAGACGTGATGACCCTGGCCAAGGGCCTGGGCAACGGCATTCCCATCGGTGCCTGCCTGGCCCGGGGCAAGGCCGCGCAACTGTTCACCCCCGGCAGCCACGGCAGCACCTTTGGCGGCAATCCCCTGGCCTGTCGGGCGGCGTGCACCGTGCTGGAGATCATCGAGGAGCAAGATCTGCTGGCCAATGCCGAGCGCCAGGGTGCGCTGCTGTTGCGGCGCCTGCGGGAAGCATTGCAGGGCCATGCCCAGGTCCTGGAGATTCGCGGGCGGGGCCTGATGGTCGGCATCGAGTTGCGCAACACGCCACGGGACCTGGTGCAGATTGCCGCGAGGGATCAAGGTTTGCTGATCAATGTCACCCGCGGCAAGACCATTCGCCTGCTGCCGCCCTTGGTGATCGATGAAGCTGACGTGGAGCAGATCGTTAAGGGCCTGGAGCAGATCCTCAACGCTGCTTGAACGACACCGGAGCGCGGCGCGGGCCCGCCCCGGTGCCCCGGATCAATCGTCCAGGGCCTTGGGAGCGGCGGCGGGCTTGGCCGCTTTACCGGCTTTGGCGCTGGCCGGCTTGGCTTCGGGCTCGGGAGCCGGGGCCGGTGCGGCGGCCTGCTTCTCCGCGGCCGGCAACTGGTCGACGGCGCTGAAGACTTCCTTGAGCTCGATGGCCCCGGAGTGCTCCAGCTTCTTCTCGCCGTCCTTGCCCACCAGGATCACCTTGGTCTGCGCCCCGGCGCCGAGCTTGAGGCTGCGGATCAGGGCCATGGTGGATTGCGGATCGATGTCCTTGCCATCGCGCTGGCCGATGGTGTTGATCACGGTGTACAGGACCATGTTGCGTTCGTTGAAGGCTTGGCGGTTGGCCGGCTCATCCAGGGACTTCTTCAGGCTCACCAGGGTCGGGTCCACGGTGCTGGGAGCGATCACGATCAATGGTCGTGATTTGCCCAGGTCCTGCGTCAGTGGGCCATCGTTGTCGGCAGCCAGGACCGGGCCGGCGACAGCGAGCAGAGTTGCGAGGGTCAATGACCGGATGAACATGCGTCTCTCCTTATGTTTTCCACGCAGTAATGATTGCGCATTGCGGAAAAAGGTCCAGGCCGGGACTCAAAATCTGACATTTTTCTGCGCCACGCCCCAGGCGGGCGCCGCCATCGCCCAAGGCGGCGCAGAATCCGGGCTGCGGCGTTTTCAACCTCGAACCGGAGAACCTGGCGCGTAAGGTTTTGTTGCATATACAGGACGGCGAGCAGGCCGTGCGCACAATGGCGCGAGCACACTTTGAGCGCCTTGGAGCACGATGCCCATACAAGAACTCTTGATGCCCAGGGGCCAACTGCCACGAGTACAACCCGCACTACACACTTGAACTTGCAAGTTATGGCGAGTGCGTCATTTTTCAAACGCCAGAAAACAGCCAGCGATATTGATAACCCATTGAAAAGTCGCGCTATGTCGCCAGTGCAGCCCAGGCCGTCATATGACGCTTGAATCCACCGGATAATGATCTGGAACAAATAACTCAATGAGCCGCGACTTGTTCTTGCGACGCTCTGCGAACTATAGTTCGGCGCGGCACGGACAGCCCTGCAACACCTTATCAACGCGATAACTCGCCACCTTGCCGAACACTATCGCGCCACGGATTTTTTCGAATGAGCGTCCGACCCCGATGATCCCCCTCCTCGTCTGCGATGACTCAAGCATGGCCAGAAAGCAGGTGCTGCGGACCCTGCCCAGCGAGTGGCAGGTATCGGTGACCCAGGCCTGCAACGGGCGCGAGGGCCTGGAGGCACTGCGCCGGGGCCTGGGCAAGGTGGCGCTGCTGGACCTGACCATGCCGCTCATGGACGGTTACCAGGTGTTGAGCGCCGTGCAGGAAGAAGGCATCGACGCGCAGATCATCGTCATCTCCGGCGACGTCCAGGAAGAAGCCGTGCGCCGCACCCGCGAGCTGGGCGCCCTGGCCTTTCTCAAGAAACCCTTCGATCCCCAGCAGTTGCGCGCCCTGCTCAAGCAACTGCAACTGCTGGACAGCCCGCCGCCCAAGCATCCGATAGCGCCCTCGCCGCCCCCGGTGGTGACCTTCCGCGACGCCTTCCGGGAAACCGTCAACGTCTCCATGGGCTACGCCGCGGCGCTGATCGCCAAGGTGCTGGATGTGTTCGTGCACCTGCCGATTCCCCACGTCAACGTGCTCGAAGCCGGCGAGTTGCAGATGCTCCTGGCCGACGCCAACCGGGCCCGGCAACTGACCGCCATCTGCCAGGGCTACATCGGCAGCGGCATCGCCGGCGAAGCCTTGCTGTTGTTCTACGACTCGGAAGTGGCGGACATCGCCCAGCTGATGGAACAAGGCACCGATTCCTACCAGGAAATGGAAGTGCTGATCGACCTCTCCAGCGTGTTGATCGGCGCCTGCCTGAGCAGCATCGCCGAACAGCTGGACGTGTTCTTTTCCGTGGGCCATCCCCAGGTACTGGGGGAGCACACCAGCATCGACGAATTGATCGTGCTCAATCAGCAGCGCTGGAAAAAGACCCAGGCGGTGGAGATCAGCTACAGCCTGGAAGAACAGAACATCCACTTCGACCTGTTGCTGTTGTTCACCGAGGACTCCATGCCCCTTCTGGAACAGAAACTCGCCTACCTGATGAGTTGAGCCATGCCCAAACGAATGGATTTCAGTGAGCTGCACTGGTTGCTGGCGGTGGTCCAGAGCATCGACGTGGGGATCGTGGTGCTCGACCTCGAATGCCAAGTCCAGGTGTGGAACAGCTTTATGGAGAACCGCTCCGGCGTGCCCTCCAAGCAGGCCATCGACCAGTCGTTCTTCGCGCTGTTTCCCGAGGTCGAGCGGCCCTGGTTCAGCCGCAAAGTGAGTCGCGTGGTGGCCCTGGGCACCCCGGCCTTCACGATCTGGAAACAACGGCCGTACCTGGTGCACTTCAAGAACTACCAACCGATCACCGGCCAGGGCGAGTTCATGTACCAGAACACCACCCTGCTGCCGCTGCGTTCGTCCAACAGCGAGATCCACCACGTCTGCCTGGTGATCTACGACGTCACCGACGTGGCGATCAACAGCCTGGCGCTGCAGCAGGCCAACCGGCAGTTGCAGCACCTGTCGCGCATCGATCACCTGACCCAGCTGTTCAACCGCGGTCACTGGGAACAGCGCCTGGCGTTCGAGTACAGCCGCCACGGCAGCGCCATCGCCCTGCTGATGCTGGACATCGATCACTTCAAGTCGATCAACGATCGCCATGGGCACCAGGCCGGGGACGCGGTGATTCAGCGCGTCTCGCAGCTGATCCACGCGCATGTGCGCGACAGCGATGTGGCCGGGCGCTATGGCGGCGAGGAATTCGCCATCCTCCTGCCCCACACCGACCTGAGCGGGGCCCAGACCCTGGCCGAGCGCCTGCGCCAGTCGGCAGAACAGCAGCAGGTGATCCACAACGGCCAGGCCATCGCCTTCACCATCAGCCTGGGCATCGCCTGCCTCGACCGCCCGGCCCGGGATCACCGCTGCCTGATCGAATGGGCCGACCAGGCGCTGTACGCCTCCAAGCACGCCGGGCGCAATCGGGTCAGCACCTATGCGCCTTGAGCAGCGGCACTCGGGCTCCTTGAAAAAAAACCGCCGCCAAGGGATAAACTGCGCGCCTTTCCGGTCCATCCCCCGGTCTGCTACGCCTTTTCCAGCGCCACAAGGAGTCCCGTGCGCATGTCCCAGTCGAATTCAAACCGCTCCCCGCAAGAGCAATGGCGGCAAGCCGTGCTGACCTATGCCCGCGACATCAACCAGTATGTCGAAACCGGCACCCGCGAGGGCTGGAAGGGCCTGAAGGAGCCGAACATGCCCGACACCGAGCACCTGTTGCAGGATTGGCAGGCGGCTCTGCAAGCGAGCAACCAAGGCCCCTACGACGCCGCGCAGCACCACGCCTTCCGCCAGGACTGGCCACCGGCACACTTCCCACTGACGCCACGCCTGGAAAGCCAGGGGCGGATGATTCCGACCCTGGCCCTGTTGCCGGACGGCAGCCTGCTGGCCCGCATCGGCGCGCCCTACGAGGCCGGCTGCGTGGTGCATATCGAGGACGCGCGGATCGAAACCCTGGAGCAGGTGGAGTGCTTCGGCGTGTGCCCGCAGCGGCGTTACTTCGCCTGGGGCCGGGCCGACGGCATTCAGGTCACTGACGGCTGGAACGGGCCGCAGGTGGCAAGTTTTGCCTGGCCCGATCCCCACGCGAGCCTGCCGGCTGGCGTAGACCTGGAAGACAGCGGGCGCCCCACCCCCACCAGCCTGATTCCCTTCCCCGACGGGCGCCGGGTGCTGCTGGTGAGCGCCGACGGCATCTTTGTCCTCGCCGCCGAAGGTGCCACGCGCCTGCTGCCGAGCCTGGAAGACCTGAAGCAAGAGCTGGCCGACGGCGTCGCCCCGGAGGACCTGAGCATCGGCCTGAGCATGGAACATGGCGCGGTGTCGCCCGATGGCCAGTGGATCGCCATCGGCGAGCAAAGCGGTATGCACCTGGTGTTCGATGCGAGGTTGCAACGGGTCGCGCAGATCGGCCCCGCCAGCGAGTACCCGCACTTTGCGCACTTCAACCCGCGCGGCGACCGCCTGCTGCTCAACGCCTGCCACTTCTACGGCGGCGCCAGCCTGGGGGTGGCGGTGGCCGACCTGCCGGGGCTCTCCACCGACTTCTACAGCGACGACCCGCGCACCCCGGTGCTGCAGGAAGGCGCCCGGGTGTACGCCGCCGCCTCACGGGGCGACGAGTTCATCATCGGCGACGCCTACGGCTACCTGCGGGCCGTCAGTGAAACCGGCGAGGAACGCTGGCAGCACTACATCGGCTCGACCCTGACCGCCCTGGACATCAGCGCCGATGGCAAGACCCTGGTGGCCGCCACCTATGCCGGGATCATCGTCAAGATAGACCTGGACGCCGGGCGCCCGGACTGGCAGATCGGCACCGGCGAGCACCACGAAACCCACCGCTGGCTGTTCTGGAAGGACCTCGCCAAGCCGCTGCTGTGGTGAGTGGGTTCTAGACCGGCGGGCGCGAGAAACTCACCTGCAGCCGCAGGTGGTCAGGGTCATCGATCGCCCGCAGGTACTCCGCCACGCTGACCTCGCCGGCGCTGGACCGGGCACCCGGGGCCGGCACATGGCCGGCCAGCAGCTTGTGCACCACCGCCACCGCCGCGCAGCTGGGGATCTCCGGACCATGGTCGTGGGTGGCGGTCAACTGCGCGTACATCGACAGCGGCTGACCGTCCTGGCCCAGGCCATGCACGTCCACGTACATGGCACTGAGGCCGTCGCCGAAACCTTCAAACCAAGTGCCGCAACGATGCAAACGCGCAGCCCAAGGCGCCGGGTCGGCGATCAGCCCGAGCTTCACCGCCTGGGCCAGCAGGGCGTTGGCCAGCCCGGCTACCTTCAGCCCGGCACCAGCCTTGAAGCTCAGGGTGTGAGCACCATAACGCTCGGCGAACAGGTCCAGGTCCGGCACATCGACATTGGCCACCAGCCGCGTGCCCAGACCCGGCAACTTGCGCAGGGTCAGGCCCTGCCAGCCGATCACCGGGAGCGGCTGGCCGTCCTTGAGTTGCAGGATCGGCCGGCCGGCGTAGGCCAGCACGCCCTGGATGGTGGACAGGCCGGGCATTTTCGCCGAGGAGGAAATGCCGTGCTCGATCCGATCGATGCGGGAGAAACGCTCACGGTGCTCATCGATGATCGCCGTCGACAAGGTCGGCACCGAGCTGCAACCGCTGAGCAGCATTACCCCGGCCGCCCGGGCCTGGGCGTCGAGGACGCCAATGCCACCGACGAACTGCCGGCAGTCCGCCAGATCGCAATAGTTGACCCCGGCCTCGATGCAGCCCTGGGCCACCGCATAGGACTGACCCTGGAACGGCCCTGCGGTGTGGATCACCCAATGCACATCCAGGGCCTTGAGCGCCGGCACCCACTGCGGGCCCATGGCATCGCCGCACCAGCCTTCGCAGGGCTGTCCACCCTCGGCTTGCAGCGCCTGAACCTTGGCTGCGAGCTTGCGCGGGTCACGCCCGGAAATCAGCAGATGCACCCCGGGCGTCTGGATCAGATAGCGGCAGACGATGCTGCCGAAATTGCCATAACCACCGACCACCAACACCCTGAGCGTCATTGCCTGCATCCCTGGACCAAGCCGTTATCCGGTGCAGAAGGCACCGTTCGAGGCGCGGCAGCTTCCTTGATTTGCCGCGGATCGACAAGGGGCCGCCGCCTCTGCAATATTCGGTCGACAAAAAAATGCCAATGCCGGTCCGGCATAATGCTATGCAAATTCCTCATCAACTGCGGCATTGGAGCGTGATAGCCTCGTCCTGCTATGTCGGCCTCGCATAATAAACCTGCCGGTTTACCCAACCGAGCGGGACCCAGATGCCTTGTTATCCCCCTTTGCTTCACCTTCATCTGCCCAACTAACGTTTCGCTGTGAGCCTTTCGATCATCGGCTCACCAAGGGAACTGATTGCAAAATTTGACTCGACCCCAAGGTCGATCTCTCGATCCTATCTCGGAGCTGTTATGTCCAGGCTTTCCCATCAAGATTTGCGCCGCGGTTTCCGTGAACTGATCGCCTCCAACTCCTGCTACCACACCGCTTCCGTGTTCGACCCGATGTCCGCGCGCATCGCCGCCGACCTGGGTTTTGAAGTGGGCATCCTCGGCGGTTCCGTGGCCTCGCTGCAGGTGCTGGCGGCCCCCGACTTCGCCCTGATCACCCTCAGCGAATTCGCCGAGCAGGCCACCCGCATCGGCCGCGTGGCCCAGCTGCCGGTGATCGCCGACGCCGACCACGGCTACGGCAACGCGCTGAACGTGATGCGCACCGTGGTGGAACTGGAACGGGCCGGCATCGCCGCGCTGACCATCGAAGACACCCTGCTGCCGGCGCAGTTCGGGCGCAAATCCACCGACCTGATTTCGGTGGCCGAAGGCGTCGGCAAGATCCGCGCCGCCCTGGAAGCCCGGGTCGACACCGAGCTGGCGATCATCGCCCGGACCAACGCCGGAATCCTCCCGGTGCAGGAAATCATCAGCCGCACCCAGCAGTACCAGCGCGCAGGCGCCGACGCCATCTGCATGGTCGGCATCCGTGATTTCGAGCAACTGGAACAGATCTCCGAGCACCTGAGCGTGCCGCTGATGCTGGTGACCTACGGCAACCCGGCACTGCGCGACGATGCCCGCCTGGCCGAGCTGGGGGTGAAAATCGCGGTGGACGGCCACGCCGCCTACTTCGCCGCGATCAAGGCCACCTACGACTGCCTGCGCGAGCAGCGGCAGATCTTCACCCAGGCCTCGGACCTGAGTGCCACCGAGCTGGCCCATACCTACACCCAGCCCGAGGACTACATCGTCTGGGCCAAGGAGTTCATGAGCGTCAAGGAGTAACACCGGCGATTGGCCGGGGTGAGGCGCAACGCCTCAACCCTGGGCCGATTTCAACGCACCTTCCACGCAGTCGAGGATCTGCCCGATGGTCCAGGGCTTGCGGATGAAGGTCACCGGATAGCGCACCCCGGAACTCTCGGGGGTCTCGAAACCCGACATCACCACGATTGGCAGCGACGGCCAGCGTTCACCGCACAGGTTGCTCAGGCTGGCGCCGTTGAGCGTGCCGGGCATGCTGATGTCGGTGAGCAGCAGGGCCACGTCCGCGGCATGTTGCTGCAGGAATTCCCAGGCCCGATCGGCACTCTCCATGGCCTCGGTGGCAAACCCCTCGTCCTGCAGAATCTCGCAAAGAAACTCCAGCACCGTCGGTTCGTCCTCCACCACCAGGATCAAGCGAGAGGTGGCGTCGGGGCGCACGGATGAGGCTGGGCACATGGGGCTGACACTCCCTGAAAGGTTGAGAATTGCGCGGACAGGACCGCTGACAAGAGTTATGAGCGGCGGCTTGACGATAAATTCATTCCCGATGCGCCCGCAGTGTTTTTTTCGGACAGGTCCGAACCGGCTGGCGATAATGCGACCCCGATATCAGCGTAACAAGGGAGACAGGTCATCCATGGAATTCGATCCCCAACGCCTGGCCCAGGCCCGACACCTGGTGGTGTTCAGTGGCGCCGGAGTCTCGGCCGAAAGCGCCATCCCGACCTTTCGCGACGCCCTGACCGGGTTGTGGGAGAACTTCGACCCGGCGCGGCTGGCCACGCCCCAAGCCTTTCGCGAGGACCCGGCGCTGGTCTGGGGCTGGTATGAATGGCGCCGTATGAAAGTGCTCCAGGCCCGCCCCAACCCGGCCCACCTGGCGATTGCCGAACTGGCCCGACGCGTACCGCGCCTGACCCTGATCACCCAGAATGTCGATGACCTGCACGAGCGCGCCGGCAGCCCCTCGGTGCTGCACCTGCACGGCAGCCTGCACCACCCCAAGTGCTTCGCCTGCAACCGCCCCTTCAGCGGCGAACTGCCAGAACCCGTGTTGCCGGAGCAGGGTTGCAGCCTGGAGCCCCCCCGTTGCACCGGCTGCAACGGCAAGATCCGCCCCGGGGTGGTGTGGTTCGGCGAAGCCCTGCCACCGCACATCCTCAAAGAGGCATTCAAAGCGGCAGGCGAATGCGACCTGCTGCTATCGGTAGGCACCTCGGGTCTGGTGCAGCCGGCGGCGCAGATCCCCCAACTGGCGCTGGAGCAAGGTGCCTGCGTGGTGCACATCAACCCGCAGCCCCAGGCCTGTACGAAGCCTGAGGAATACAGCCTGGTGGGCAAGGCCGGACAGATTCTGCCGGAACTGTTGCGCCAGGCCTTTGCCTGATTTTCTGGGAGCTGACACGCCGTTCACGACGCGGATCGTCATTTTTCCCGCCACAGCGGCCCGGCATGAGGTAGATTCAAGCAGCGAATAACCTCGCAACGACGTTTGCTTTCTTGCCCTGCCGCTGGAAACCAAGCCCCGTACCGGTGGCTCTGTTCACTGCCCCGCCGTTTTTTCGCCACTGAGCGCACATGGCGCGGTGGCGCCGATTTCAGGAAATGGATTAATGCCGCAAAGACACGTGATCAATGCTTCGGTCAGCCCGAAAGGCAGCCTGGAGACCCTCTCGCAACGTGAAGTGCAACAACTCAGCGCCGCCGGCTCCGGCAGCATCTACACCCTGTTCCGCCAGTGCGCCCTGGCCATTCTCAATACCGGCGCCCACGTCGACAACGCCAAGACCATCCTCGACGCCTACCACGATTTTGAAGTGCGCATTCACCAGCAGGATCGCGGCGTGCGCCTGGAACTGCTGAACGCGCCGGCCGACGCCTTCGTCGACGGTGAAATGATCGCCAGCACCCGGGAAATGCTCTTCAGCGCCCTGCGCGACATCGTCTACACCGAAAACGAACTGGACAGCCAGCGCATCGACCTGGAGAGCTCCCAGGGCATCACCGACTACGTCTTCCACCTGCTGCGCAACGCCCGCACCCTGCGCCCCGGTGTCGAGCCGAAGATGGTGGTGTGCTGGGGCGGCCACTCGATCAACACCGAGGAATACAAGTACACCAAGAAGGTCGGCCATGAGCTGGGCCTGCGCAAACTGGACATCTGCACCGGCTGCGGCCCGGGCGTGATGAAAGGCCCGATGAAAGGCGCCACCATCGCCCACGCCAAGCAGCGCATGAGCGGCGGTCGCTACCTGGGGCTGACCGAGCCTGGGATCATCGCCGCCGAAGCACCGAACCCAATCGTCAACGAGCTGGTGATCCTGCCGGACATCGAGAAGCGCCTGGAGGCCTTCGTCCGTGTCGGCCACGGCATCATCATCTTCCCGGGAGGCGCCGGCACTGCCGAGGAGTTCCTCTATCTGCTGGGCATCCTCATGCACCCGGACAACCGCGACCTGCCGTTCCCGGTGATCCTCACCGGCCCGCGTAGCGCGGCGCCGTACCTGGAGCAGCTCAACGCCTTTGTCCTGGCGACCCTGGGTGAAGCCGCGCAGCAGCACTACCAGGTCATCATCGACAACCCGGCGGAGGTCGCCCGGCAGATGACCGAGGGGCTGAAGACCGTCAAGCAGTTCCGCCGCGAACGCAACGACGCCTTCCACTTCAACTGGTTGCTGAAGATCGACGAGAGCCTGCAGCGCCCCTTCGACCCGACCCACGAGAACATGGCCAGCCTGCAACTGAACCACGCCCTGGCGCCCCATGAACTGGCGGCCAACCTGCGCCGCGCGTTCTCCGGCATCGTCGCCGGCAACGTCAAGGACCAGGGCATCCGCCTGATCGAACAGAAAGGCCCCTACAGCATCCACGGCGACCCGACGATCATGCGGCCCCTGGACCAGCTGCTCAAAGCCTTCGTCGAGCAGCACCGCATGAAGCTGCCCGGCGGCGCGGCCTATGTGCCGTGCTACCGCGTCGTCAGTTGAGCTGGATCACACAACCCATCACAAACCACGCCACAGCAACGGGCCCCTCGCGGGGCCCGTTGTCATTTCGCCTGGCACGTCTGCCGGGTCAGCGCTGCCAACGGGCCATCAACTGGTTGGACAGCAGGCTTTCATCGAGCACCTTGCGCGCGCACTCGGCCCCCGCCACCGGCAGCCCTGCCGGATCCAGCAGGCCGATCTGCACCAGCACGCTGGCCTGATCCCAATAGATGTGCTCGTGGCACAGCTTGTCGCCGCGAAACCCGACCACCGCCAGCATGGGGATTTCCACGTACTTGCCGGTGGGCTTGACCCCGGGCAGCAGCCAGTCGATTTCCGTGCTGTGGGTGAAGCAGAGGATGAATTCGTCCACCACCTGCAACGCGCCAACCGTGCGCGACACCGGGATCATGCGGGTGTCCGGCGGGTTGCCGTGGACGAAGTGCTGCTCGTAGAAACGGCTCAGATCAGCCGCGCCGACACCACCGGTCAGCGTCGGCACGTGATTGACGTAGGGCTCCTTGACCATGGTCGCCATGGTGGCCGGCACGTCCCGGGTCGCGAATTCGTGGCTGACATGGGCCTCCCACAGGGCACCGAGGTCGAAGTCCGGCCCCACCGCCTTTTTCAGCGCGGCGATGCTGCGCCCGTGAGCCAGGGTTGCCGAAGGCTTGTGGTAATGCTCGCTGCCGATGCGGGCAAAAGCGTGGTCGGCTTGCGGGTAGCTGTAGATCTCCACCCCGGGGCGCCCGGCCAGGGCCGCGCCGATGCGCTGGCGGGCCGCAGCATCACAATAGACATCCTGTTCGGCGAAGTGCAGCACCAGACGCCCGTGGATATGCACCGCCTCGTCCAGGTATTCATCGATGCCCATGCCGTAGTAACCCACGGCGCAGGCCGCATCGGTCCGGGTGGCGGTGAGGTAGGCCAGCTTGCCGCCCATGCAATAGCCGACGTAGCCCACCGCCGGGCCGCTGACCGCCTCCAGAGCGCGCAGGGCCTCGATCGAGGCGGCGATGTCCTGCACCGCGCGGTCCAGGTCCAGGCCGCCGAACAAGCCCAGGGCCACCTGAAAGTCCGCGGCGCTGTAGCCCAATTCGACCCCGGGCTGCTGACGCCAGAACAGGTCCGGCACCAGGGCCACATAACCCTCCTCGGCATACAGATCAGCGGTGGCGCGCATATTGGCGTTGATGCCGAAAATCTCCTGGCCAATCACCAGCCCAGGCCCCCGGCCACTGGCGGGCAAGGCCAGATAGCCACGGAATACGCCCGCCCCATCAGCGGCGCTGATTTCTAGGTAGTGCCCCATCTTATTGTTCTCCTCAAGGCTCGGCTCATCACGGCCGGTGCCTATTAGGAACCCGCCGCAAGCGCTTTGCCTACCCCGCAAGTGCAAGCTTTTGTCACCGGACCTGAGCGGATCGCTACCCTGGAAAAGCCACTTTTCAAAATACTGGAACATAATTCCATTTTCTTGCATGATCTGCGCACCCGCACAGCCAGGCAGCGCTGACGGCCGAAAACCCGACCCGGACGATGCCATCGGTTCCAGGGCTTGGGCGCTCGATCAGCCGGACCTGGGAATAAAAACATGCACAAAGGCCTGCTCCGTGACCCAAGCCCCCACTCCCCCTCTACCGCCCCTGGATTGTGATTTGCTGGTGATCGGCTCCGGCGCCGCTGGCCTGGCCTGCGCGGTGACCGCCGCCTGGCACGGCTTGAAAGTGATAGTAGTGGAAAAGGATTCCACTTTCGGTGGCGCCAGTGCCTGGTCCGGCGGCTGGATGTGGGTGCCGGGCAACCCCCTGGCACGCCGCGCCGGCATCGATGAAGACCCGCAGCAACCGCGCACCTACCTCAAGCATGAGCTGGGCGAACGCTATGACGCCGCGCGCATCGATGCCTTGCTGGATAACGGGCCGCAGATGGTGGCCTTCTTCGAGCAGCACACGGCCCTGCAATTCGTCGATGGCAATGGCATTCCGGATATCCACGGCCAGGTGCCCGGCGCCGGGGTCGAGGGCCATCAGCTGATTGCCGCGCCCTATGACGCACGGGCCATCGGCCCCCTGCTCAAACGCCTGCGCAAGACCCTGCGGGAAACCTCGTTCATGGGCATGCCGATCATGGCCGGGGCCGATCTGGGGGCCTTTCTCAGCATGACCCGCTCGTTCAAGTCGCTGCTGCATGTCGCCAAGCGCTTTAGCCGCCATCTGCGGGACCTGGCGCTGCACGGCCGGGCCATGCACCTGGTGAACGGCGTGGCGTTGATCGGCCGGCTGGCCAAGTCCGCCGAGCAATTGGGGGTCACCCTCATGGAGTCCACGCCGGCCCGCTCGCTACTGCGGGATCAGCAAGGGGTGCACGGCGCCCTGGTGGACACGCCCCGGGGCCCGCGGGAAATCCGCGCCCGGCGCGGCGTGGTGCTGGCCGCCGGCGGATTTGCCAATGACCCGGTTCGGCGCCAAGCGCTGTTTCCTCGCGCACCTGGGCCGGATGAACATCTGGCCCTGCCGCCATCGAGCTGCTCCGGGGATGGCATCCGCCTCGGCGAAGCCGCCGGCGCGGTCCTGGCCACGGACCTCGCCAGCCCGGTGGCCTGGGCCCCGGTATCGCGGGTACGGCATGCCGATGGCAGCGTCGGGCACTTTCCCCACATCATCGACCGGGCCAAGCCCGGGCTGATCGGCGTGCTGGCCAACGGCAAGCGCTTCGTCAACGAGGCCGACGGCTACTACGACTACACCGCCGCCATGGTCGAGAAGGTGCCAGCCGGCGAGGAAGTGGCCTCCTGGCTGATCTGCGACCATCGCTTCCAGCGCCGCTACGGCCTGGGCTATGCCCGGCCCTTCCCGTTGCCCGTTGGCCCGCTGGTGCGCAGCGGCTACCTGCAGCGGGCCGACTCGATCCAGGCCCTGGCCCGCCAATGCGGCATCGACCCACAGGCACTGGCGGACACGGTGCAGCACTTCAACCAGCACGCCCGCCACGGCCAGGACCCCGAGTTCGGCCGCGGCTCGACGCCCTACAACCGCAAGCAGGGCGACGCCCTGTACCCCGGCCCCAACCCTTGCGTGGCGCCCATCGAGCAGGGGCCGTTCTACGCGGTGAAGGTGCTGCCCGGCAGCTTCGGCACCTTCGCCGGGCTCAAGACCAATGCCCAGGCCCAGGTGCTGGATCAGGCCGGCGCGGCGATCCCCGGGCTGTATGCGGCGGGCACCGACATGGCCAGCGTGATGGGCGGGTTCTACCCCTCCGGCGGCATCAACCTGGGCCCGGCCATGACCTTCGGCTACATCGCCGGACGCCACGCGGCCGGAGTTGAGGCCTATGAAGCCGCACTGCCTAGCGCCGCCGTGACCGATCCGCGCTGAGTCGCCACGCGGCCCTCAGGGCGAACGGCCGCCAGCCGGGTCTTCCGCCACCCCGGGGACCTGCAACTGGCTTTCGATCTGCCGGCCGAGGTAATACACCCCGGCCAAGACTCCATGCTCGGGGTCATGCAGTTGCCGGGACCAGGCCTGGTCGAAGGCCGCCCCCAGGTCCCGCCGGGTCTGGGCCTGCACCCCGTCCCGATCATGGTCCTGGACCAGCGCCCGGACCCCGGCCACCCCCACCGAGATCAACGCACCGGCCACCCGCCCCACCGCCGCCGCCACGGCACCGGCGACACCACGGGTGGCGAACTGGGCCTGGATTTTCTCGCTGGTCACCTGCGCCACCTGGGACACGCCAGGGGCCGGCGTGCCCTGCCCGGCCGCCGCCGTGCCACGAATCTGCCGCAACAGCGGCCCGTAAGCGGGCAAGCGGGCGATGGGCTCGACCCGCAACAGCTGGGTCAAGTAAGCGCGCTGTTCGGCAGCCGGCCCCAGATCGATGGCCAGCACCTGATCCAGATGCTGGTCCAGCCGCGGCGTCGGCAGCTGGTAGCGCTGGCCGATCTGCGCCAGTTGCTGGCGCAGCAACTGCACATAGAACTCCATGGCCTCGCCGGTGATCTCGTCGGCATCGATCTCCAGCGCCACCGGCGCCAGCACCCGTTCCTGGTACTGCTCCTGCAGGTAGGCGGCCAACCGCCCGGAGGCTTGCCCGGCGTCGCCGCGACTGTTCAGCGAATACCAGCCGACCTTCAGCGACAGCCATTCCTGGGTCCAGTAACCGCTGAACCAGGGAATGAACTGCTCGTCGGTCTGCTGGTAGACCCGGGTGCGCCAGTGCTCCATGGAACCCTGGGCGTAGACTTCAGCCTGGGCGGTGGCGCTACGGGAAGCGTCGAGCAGCTCGCTGTCGACCTGACGCCAAATGGCCGGGCTGACCGGGGCCGGCACTTCGGCTTCCGGGGCCCGGTGAGCGCAGCCGGCGAGCACCAGCAGCAGCGCCAGCAGGCAATGGCCAGAGCAGAGCATCGATCGCCGCAAGGCAGGTTCCTCCCGCAGAAGCCGCGCCGGCATCCGACACAGCGCCATGGCGTTCCAGCAGTATAGGTAGCGCCGCCACGGCGGCTGCGGGCAAAAACCGGCAGCGCCCCGGGCTTTTATCCTGCCTCATGAACAAACACTGCCAGCGCCCGCTCACCCTCGGTATATTGCCCCCCGGCGTTCGCGCCACGGACCTGCCCCTCGCCAAGGAACCCCCATGCTCTACCGTATTGCCGCCGACAGCCTGGTGCTGTTTCACCTGTCATTTATCGTCTTCGTGCTGCTGGGCGGCCTGCTGGTGCTGCGCTATCCACGGCTGATGCTGCTGCACCTGCCGGCCGCCGCCTGGGGCGTGGCGGTGGAAGTGCTGCACCTGGAATGCCCACTGACCCGCTGGGAAAACCTGCTGCGCCACGCCGCCGGCCAGGACGGCTACGGCGCCGGGTTCATCGAGCACTACCTGATCCCGCTGATCTACCCCGCCGGCCTGACCCCGGGCATCCAGCTGTGGCTGGGCGGCCTGGTGCTGCTGGTCAACCTTTCGGTCTACCTCTATCTGGGCCAGCGCTGGGCGCGCAGCCGTCACGCCTGAATCTGCGCGAGCAGCCTGCTTCAGAGCGCAAGCGACCTTGCCCGTTGGTGCCGCAAAGCCCCCGCGCCTGATCCGCACACCTGGCGCTGTTGATCGACGCAACGGGCACGGGTCCTGGCGATCTAGCCCGGGGCACGCTCGTCCAGGCGTTTGCAGGCCTGGGTCATGGCCTGCCAGGTGGTGTCATCGGCGGGAATCAGGTGCTCGATGCGCAGTGACGCCACGGTGATGTCCTGGGGCATGCCGAAGGTGGTGAAGGTGGAAAGAAAACCCAGCTCGCCCTGGGGCCCGCGAACCCGGGTCAGCAGCAATGGCGTGGCCAGCTGCGGAGCGGGTGCCGACGCCTCCGGAACGGGCAGGCTCGCCAGCAAGCTCGCGAGTTCAGGGTCCACCGCGGCCTCCCGCGCGGCTCGCTGCCAGGCCACTTGGCGGATCTCCTCGGCGTTGATCAGGCAGTCGCCGAAACCGCCGGGCGCCAACAGCGTCGTCAACAGATTGAAACCCTGCTCAAGCGCCTGCAACGGCAACCCCAACAGCTGAAACAGGGCCGTGGTGGCCTGGTTGGCCGCCTGCACCTGCCAGAGGCTGTCGATGACAATGGCCGGCGCCGGGTTGTTGGCCTTGAGCAGGTGCATCAAGGCCATGCGCACCGGCTCCAGCCCCGGATCCTTCAACGCCAGGGCGGCGTAGCGCGGTGCGTAGCCAGCAGCGAGAAACACTCGGTTGCGGGTTTGCAGCGGGGTGTCCAGGCTGCTCAGCAGGCTGTGCAGCCATGCCGGACTCGGTTGCGCACGACCGGTCTCGACGCAGCTCAGGTGCCGCTGCGACATGCCGGCCTGCAAGGCCAGTTGCAGCTGGCTCAAGCGCGCCTGCTGACGCAACTGGCGCAACAGCTGGCCCACGGGCGGCGAGTCGACGGCGGCGGGAGCCTGTTCACTCATCACTGCTCGCTCCTTGAAGGTGATTGTCATGCGGGCGCATCAGACAGGATCGGTCGCCGGCTGTCTATGACCTGTGAGGTCATTGAGCAACGACGGGCCTGCCACTTAGCCTGTTCGCCCGCCGCAGCTCAAGGAGTTTCACCGTGAAAGAAACACTCTGGATGCTCTGCCTGGCGCTGTTCGCCGGGCATGAACTGGATGCCGTGGCCCAGTCCGAATGGCGCTTGCTGTATGGCTTGCGCCACCTCGATCCGGCACTCGGGCAGGCGCTGTTCATTGCCCTGCATGTGCCCCTGGTGGCTGCGTTGATCGGGCTCACCGGGCATTCGCGCCCCGCCGTGCGCCGCAACAGCCGGCGGTTGCTGGCCGGGTTCGCTGTGGTGCATGCCGGGCTGCACGTCAACCTGCGCGAACATCCGCTGTATCTGTTCGACTCGCCGTTGTCCCAGACGCTGATCTTCGCCTGCGCCGGTGCCGGGCTGCTCTACCTGATAGTCGACCTGGGCCGGCACCACCGTCGGGCCGACTTCCCGCTGGCCGATTGACCGAGGACCTGACCATGCCCCCTCCCTACCCGGCGCTGCTGGCCCTGCTGGCCTTCAGCGGCTACACCCTGTTCACCCTGCTCCAGGCCGAGCAGCCGCTGCTGCAGTTCGGCCTGCAACTGCTGTCGCGGCCCGACACCGCGCAAGTGGTGATCGACCTGTACCTGATGGCGTGGCTGGCCTCGGCCTGGATGCTCGACGACGCCCGCCGCCGAGGGCGCTCCGCATGCTCGGTGCTGCCCTATCTGCTGCTGACCGCCGTGTTCGTTTCCATCGGGCCGCTGCTGTACATCGTGGTCCAGGGTTGGCGCCGCGCCTCGCCGACGGCGATCCATAGGCGTTGAAACCGCGGCATCGCCGCAAGGCCCGCTGGCGAGTAATCCCGCGGCAAGTTGAACACTTCACAGCGCCCGCCGCGCGCCCCTCTCAGATCAGGCGCTGGATCTGCTTGTGGCGCCAGACCAGCCTGAAGTAGCAGACCTGCAGCACCAGCATGCACAGGTAGGCCACCGGGAAGGCCATCCACACCCCTTGCAGGCCGAAGTGCGCATCCAGCAGGTAGGCCGCCGGCACCTGCACCCCGAGGATGCAGAAGATCGAGATCGCCACCGGCATCAGCACCGTGCCGCTGGCGCGCATGATGCCGCCCACCACCGCCTGGAAGCCGAACACCAGAATGCTCCAGAGCATGATGTGCAACAGATGTTCAGCCTGCACCAGGGCTGTGGGGTCGATGATGAACAGCCCCAGCAGCCAGTGGGAAATCAGGTAGCCGAGCAGTACCAGGGCGCCGGTCAGGCACAGGTTGATCGCCAGCCCGGTGCGCAGGATCGGGCTGATGCGCTCCAGGCGCCCGGCGCCGATGGCCTGGGCCCCGAGGATCGACGCGGTGATGGCGATCGACAGCGCCGGAAACTGCACATAGTTGACGATCTGGGTCACCGCGCCGTAGGCCGCCGTGGCCTGGGAACCGTGGCGGTTGACCAGGGCCAGGATCACCAGTTCGGAGAGCGAGATCACCACCATCTGCACCCCGGTCGGCAGGCCGATGCGCAGCACTTTGCCGAGGATCGCCCGGTCCAGCTTCATTGCCGCGAACAGCGCCCGATCCGGCGCCAGCGGGTGCGCCCGACCGCTCAGGCGCCAGACCAGAAAGCCCATGGCCAGGATATTGCCCACCAGCCCGGCGAGCGCCGCGCTCTGGATGCCCATCGGCGGCAGGCCCAGCCAGCCGCGGATCAGCGCCGGAGTCAGCAGCAGGCCCACCAGGGTCGACACGATCAGCGCCAGCAACGGCGACAGGGTATCGCTGACACCGCGCAGCAACTGAGTGAAGAGCACGAACACCAGCAGCAGCGGCATGATCAGCATCATCACCCGGGCGTAACCCACCGCCTCGTCCAGCACATCCAGGGGCGTGCCCAGGCCCTGCAAGGCCGGCCGGGCAAACAGCATGCCCAGCACCGCCCCCAGCAACCCGATCAACGCGCCCAGCAGCAAGGTACTGCCGGCCACCGCCTTGACCGTGCCCAGCTCCCGGGCGCCCCAGGCCTGGCCGATCAGCACCGAGGCCCCCGCGCCCAGGCCGATCACCAGGGCAATGAAGAAGAACACGATGGGGAACATCCCCGACACCGCGGCCAGCGCCTGGGTCCCCAGCATCTGACCGATGTAGATACCGTTCAGGGTGCCGGAAAACGACTGCAGGAAGTTCGACAGCACCATGGGCAAGAGGAAGATCAGATACACCTGCCAGAGCGGGCGCTGGGCGGGAATGGACATGGACAGGCAACCTCGGATCAAGACGACAAAGGGCCACGAAGAAACTCCGCAGCGCGGAGCTCGCGTCCGTCATGGACAGTGCTGCAACGCAGACCACGCGCGGCCTTTGCGCAGCGCGACGGCCTGGGGTTTATATCAGCGGTTGACGTCGAGCACCACCCGCCCGCGAACCTGACCCGCGAGCAGCTCGGGGGCCACGGCCTACGCTTCTTGGGTGACGTTCGAGGCGTTGGCGACAAAGCGCAGTTTGGCCGCATCCGCTTGCGTGGCGTCGGGGTACGTCCCGCTGACACTGCAGGCACTGAGCAACTGGCAGGAAAGTGTGGCGATCAACAGCGTCCGTAGGGCGCTGAAACGACAAATCGGCATGGTTCTTCCTTGAAGGGCGGATACGCCAATCCGAGCATGTTACTCATCCCCTGAAAAAGCGTCCATCGACTGACCACGGCCGACGAGCCCGCCCAGGCGCTGGCTCAAGGCGCCTGCGGCGGCCGTGCCGGCGCGGCGTACCACTGCTCGCGCGGCACACTCTTTTGCTGCTGCGGGTCGGCCAGGTAATGCGGCGACATGATCTGCACGCCGTACTCGTTGAACACATCCTGGATGTGCCCGTGCAGCACGCTGAGCAGTAGTGCCCGCGGCCGCGGCTCGCTGGGCAGGGCCTGGGCCACCAGGCGGTACTCGGGGTAGAAATCCGACAGTGCGGTCTGGAACACCTGCGGCTCCGGCTGCGCCAGCACGCCGTCGGTGCGCCGCGCCGCCTCCAGCAGCATGGCCTCGACCTGGCGCCAGGGGGTGTCGTAGCCGATGGTCACAGTGGTGTCCACCACGTAGCCCTCACCCTGCACGGCGCGGGAGTAGTTCTTGGTCACCGAGCTGGTGATCAGCGAGTTGGGCAGGGTCAGCACTTCGCCCAGGCCGGTACGAATGCGCGTGGTGAACATCCCCAGCTCAGTCACCGTGCCCTCGTAATCGCCGATACGCACGAACTCCCCCGGGCGCAGGGTGCGGGTGTACGTCAGGATCAGCCCGGCGGCGGCCTGCCCGACCACGCTGGAGGCACCCAGGGAAATCATCAGGCCGACCAGCACCGACAGGCCCTTGAAGGCGTCGGTGCCGGCTCCCGGCAGATAGGGGTAGGCCATGGCCAGGGCAAACAGCCAGATCGCCAGGGACGTCAGGCGCGTGGTCGGTTGCAGGGTTTCCGGGTTGAGCCAGCTGAAGGTGCCCGGCATGGCCATGCGCTTGAGCAGCCGACGACTGAAGGCGCTGGCGCCGCGGGCAATGAAGAAAATCGCCAGGGCCACTCCCAGCCCGGGTATGGCGCCGATCATGCCTTGCAGCAGGTAATCGGCCAATTCCAGCAGGTAGTGGTTGAGGCTTTCGCCCCAGGGCCGGGTGTAGGGAAAACGCGACAACACAAACCCCAGCCACTGGTAGGTGAACAAGGCCACCAGCGTCCAGCGCAACAGGCCGAACAAGCGGTTCACCAGTGGGTACAGGTAGTGGGCGTCGATCACCGGGGTCTGGCCGACCTTCAGCGCCTGGGTATGCCGGCGCATCAGCCCCGGCAGGCGCCCGAGCAACCTGCGCCGCAGCCAGCCCAGGCTCCCGAGCAAGGCGACATACAGCAAGGTGGCCAGGGCCGACGCCCCCAGCGCCAACAGCAGCGCATGCAGGTCGCGGCCTTCCTGGGTTTCGGCGATCACCTGGCGCAGGTTGCTCGCCGCCGCTTCCGCGGCCAGCTGCACCGACTCGAACTGCACCGGGTCGATGTCCTTGGCCGAGAGAATGAAGGCACGCTTGTCGCCCAGCAGCACCAGGTAGCTTTGCTGGATCGGGTCGATGTGCACGTTGAGGTCGCGGTCCTCGTCCAGCGCCTCGCTGATCACCGCCCGGGCGCGCTTGACCCGCTGCTCGGGGCTCTCGCCCAGCAGCATCGCCCGCAGCACCACCACACTGCGGTTGGCCACCTTGAGTTCGGCGGCCACCGGCGCCGGCGCCGCAGCCTCCTCGACAGCCCAGGCTGCGCCGGCACAGCACAGCACCCAGCCACACACCAGCATCGCCAACGTCCTGCCTGTCATTTCGCGCCCCCTCAACGTTATCCCTGCAAGAACCGCGGCAAACCGCCTGCCCTGCCACAGCGTCCCCCGCACCGGCGCCTCGTATCGCAGCGTAGCCCAGCGCATGCGACCTGCCAGAACGGCCCCTGCGCGCGACAGACGTGGCAGCGCCCTGCTCTGCGGCGTTACCATTGCCCGCTGTTAGCGCCCCCACCGAATGGATTCCCGACCGTGTCCCACCTCCTGGAAAAAGCTGCCGCGCGTGGCGATCTCATAGCACTCAAACGCCTGCTGGACGCTGGCGCGGACCTTGAATGGCGGCACAAGAGCACCGGGCGTACCGCCCTGCTGGCCGCCACTATCGCCGGCCATTCGGCCGCCGTGGCGCTGCTGCTGGAACGCCGGGCGAATGTGCTGCAACCGTGCAAGGCCCTGGGCTACAGCCCGCTGGCCTGGGCCGCGAGCAATGGCGACCTGGCCAGTGCCGAGCTGCTGATCGCCCATGGCGCCGCCCTCGATCAAGCCTCCCCCGAGCTGCAACGCACGGCCCTGATGAACGCCGCCCAGGCCGGCCACGAGACGATGGTGGCCTTGCTGCTGAACGCCGGCGCCGATCCCCGGCTGCTGGACTTTCAGCAGCGCAACGCCTGGTCCCTGGCCCAGGAGCGGTCCCATGCCCAGGTCATGCAACGGCTTGAACAGGCCGGTGCTGGAGCACCGCCAGCGCCCATGCCCGCCCCTCACCTACCCTGGCCGGCACCGGCGCAAGGGCACGACTGCAGTGTCGACCCGGTTACCCAGGTGCGCGCCTATACCCTGGCCGTGGCCGCCTGGGAACAACGCGGCAACGCCGTGGGCCACGAGGCGCTCGATGCCGGCTTCTGGGCCGAACCGCAACAACTCATCGAACGTTTCTGCACCCAGCGCCCACGGGCCTATCCACGCGCGTCCTACGGTGACCCCACGACTTACTCGCCAGCCGATGAACTGCTCGGCTGCGAACGGCTCAAGCCCGCCCAGGCTGAAGTGCTGATGCGCGACCCGGCCGTTCGGGCGCTGTGCTACGAGCATTGCTTCCTGCTCAAGCGCGTCGCCGGGCAATGGCGGATCGACAGCGTCAAACGCCGCCTGGCCGGCACCCGGGAATGGGCAAGCGCCATCCTCTGACGAACCCGAACGGGCTGCCGTTCATCCATCAGGACCTTCACCCATGAAATACGACGATGCCTCCTGGCACTACGGCGGCGACTTCCCTGCGGACCTGCCAGCCAGCGCCGGCGCCACCCATATCGGCCTGTTCCTGGCCTGGATGCTGATCAACGGTTTTGCCAGCGAAGAGCTGGTGGACGATGCCGCAGAAGAAATCACTCAGGTACGCTCCCGTGACCTCGATGGCCGGGAGTTTCTGTTGCAGATCCTGGATGAAAAACTCAGCGAAGCGGACTTCAACGACGAAGGCAACGCCTTCGCCCTGGCCTACTACCAGGGGCAGGACAACAGCCGGTTTTACTGCGACTACGAAAAGACCCTGGCCCCTGAACCCGGCACCATCTACCGGGTGGAAAACAGCTGGAGCAACTATGACCGGCTAGCCCCGGTGCTGGACCGACGGCTGGCGACCTGGCGCGCCACCGGTCGGCCGCAGTACATCGACTGAGCACAAGGCGGCAGGCTGTTGGTTGGCAGATCTTGCCCCGCCCATGGTTAAATGCCGCCCCCGAAAAATGACCGGCCTTGCTGATGACACCTCTCGCCCTCGCCACCCTCAACCAACATTTGCTGATCGCCCTGGACACTGCGCCCACCGAGACCCGGCGTCTGTTCCATGGCCGCGGCCGCTGCTGGCCGGGGCTGGAACAACTGACCGTGGACTGGCTGGAGGGCGTGCTGCTGGTGTCACTGTTCAAGGCGCCGGAAGCGGAACAGCTCGCGGCCCTCAAGGTGCTGCTGGTGGAGTTGGGCGACACCCCGCAATGGGCCGCCAGTGGCGCCCGCAGCCTGATGCTGCAACACCGCTACCTGCCCGACAGCCATGGCGAATGGCTGCTGGGCCAGCCGGTGGATTCCTGCACCATCACCGAGGAAGGCCTGCGCTACCAGGTGGACCTGGGCAGCAAGCAGAACAACGGGCTGTTTCTCGACATGCGCTACGGGCGCAACTGGGTGCGGGCCAATGCCCGGGGCAAGAACGTCCTGAACCTGTTTGCCTACACCTGCGGCTTTTCCGTGGCGGCGATTGCCGGCGGTGCCGAGCGGGTGGTGAACCTCGACATGTCCCGAGCGGCCTTGAGCCGGGGTCGTGACAACCATCGGCTCAATGGCCATGACACGGGCCGGGTGAGTTTCCTCGGGCATGACCTGTTCAAGTCCTGGAGCAAGGTCAAGCAAGGGGGCCCCTATGACCTGGTGATCATCGACCCGCCGTCTTTCCAGAAAGGCAGTTTTGTCCTCAGCAAGGACTATGCGCGGGTGCTGCGGCGCTTGCCGGAATTGCTGACGGCCAATGGCTGCGTATTGGCGTGCATGAATGACCCGGCGTTCAGCGTGGACTTTCTTTTGGAAGGGGTGACGCAGGAGGCGCCGGGGTTACGCTTTGAACAGCGGTTGGAGAATCCGCCGGAGTTTCCGGATGCCGATCCGCAGTGCGGGCTCAAGGCGCTGGTGTTTCGTCAGGGGCAATAGGGAGGTATTGGACGGCTGGCGATTTCACTCTTACAGCGAGTCACTTTGAAACCCGGAATGCCGGCCAGCCCGTTTCATTGCCGTTCGCATTACATGTAGCCGCTGCCGCAGGCTGCGAACGCTCTGGGCGGCACTCCGTCGCAGGGGACGCTAAACCTGCCTCCCCGATATTCCTGACATATCGCGCCGCCTGGTTTTGCGAGCGCAAGCGCTCGTTCGCAGCCTTCGGCAGCGGCTACAAGGAACCAGCCTGCGCACCTTGGCTTTGGCTTTGGCTTTGGCTTTGGCTTTTGATCTTGATCTTGATCTTGATCTTGATCTTCAGGCCCCTTCCCAGCAGGCCGAGCGCAGGCGTTGCGTAGGGGGCAGCTCGGCATGGATGCCGAGCTAGCCGCCACCCGGCCATGAATGGCCGGTTGGCGGCGGGCCCCCGGAGCAATGCCGGAGAGAGCAACCGTGTCGAACTTCAAGCCATTTCAGCGAAGTGTTTCTGATCGCGGATCATGGCATTCAGAATCGTCAGCAGCTTTCTCATGCAGGCAACCAAGGCCACTTTCTTGCTCTTCCCAGCAGCC
>NZ_JAACFX010000017.1:0-119770 GCF_029237275.1 Pseudomonas sp. 3MA1
TGTCCCCTTCGTCTAGTGGCCTAGGACACCGCCCTTTCACGGCGGTAACAGGGGTTCGAGTCCCCTAGGGGACGCCAGTTTCACACAAGCGATGTTGCAAGATGTCGCTGCGCCGCGAGGCGAAAATGCGGGGCTATAGCTCAGCTGGGAGAGCGCTTGCATGGCATGCAAGAGGTCGACGGTTCGATCCCGTCTAGCTCCACCAACTTTACAGTTCAAGGCCTGGCCACACCGGCCTTGAATCGACCAGTACTCAGCGCTGGTCAGCTGTCAGAAGGTTTGTGTCCCCTTCGTCTAGTGGCCTAGGACACCGCCCTTTCACGGCGGTAACAGGGGTTCGAGTCCCCTAGGGGACGCCACGATTACCCGCTCTGCGGGATTTTTAAGGGTCATTCAATTATTGAATGGCCCTTTTGTTTTTCTGGCGCTCAGCCAGCTCGCGCTTTCTTCCTGAACCTGTACTTCTGACCGATGGTTACACTGGCGACTTGCGGAAAATTATTATGGGTATAATATTTTTTCCGTAATATTCGGAGGCAACGATGAACGATAAAAAAGCTCAAACCCGCGAACGTATTCTCCAGGCCGCCAGTTCCGCGCTGATTCAGCGTGGCCCGGCAGAGCCCAGTGTGGGGGAGGTGATGGGCGCGGCCGGGCTGACCGTGGGCGGCTTCTATGCGCACTTTGAGAGCAAGGATGCGTTGATGCTTGAAGCCTTTACCCAGTTGCTCTCCCACCGCCGCGCTTTGCTCGACGAGATGGACTCAAGCCTCAGTGGCGAAGAGCGCCGGGCGCTGACGGCGGCTTTCTACCTGTCGCGCAAGCATCGCGACTCCACGGAGCAGGCTTGCCCGATTCCGGCGTCCGTGGGCGAATTTGGGCGGCTGCCCGAGAGTTTTCGCAAAGCCTTGACTGAACACATGGAGCTGATGGTGGCGCAGTTGGCCACTTGCCCGGAGGACATGGACAAGGCCCTGGCGGACATGGCGTTGATGGTGGGCGGGCTATCCCTGGCGCGGGCCCTGGGCCCGGGGGAGTTGTCCGATCGTTTGTTGCGTGCCGCCAAGTCGGCAATTCTATGACCCGAAGTTCGGTTGCGAGGTAGCGAGAGATGAGCGGATTGAGCTGGATTCGTGGCGTCAATGGCACCCTTGGCTGGGTGGCTCCTCAATGGGCGGCGAATCGGATGCGCCAGCTGTTCATGACGCCTCGCGAGCTGCCGCCGCGGGAATGGGAGCTGCCGCTGCTGGAGCGCGCCGAGCGCCTGACCTTGCGCTTTGGGCTTTCCGCCTTGCGTTGGGGGCAGGGACCAACGGTCATGCTGATGCATGGCTGGGAAGGGCGGCCCACGCAGTTCGCCAGCCTGATCGAGGCGCTGGTGGCGGCCGGTTATACCGCTGTGGCGCTGGATGGTCCGGCCCATGGCCGCTCTCCGGGGGAGGAGGCCAATGTGGTGTTGTTTGCCCGAGCGATGCTGGAGGCCGCGGCAGAGCTGCCGCCGTTGCGGGCGGTGATCGGCCATTCCATGGGCGGTGCCAGTGCCATGCTCGCCGTGCAATTGGGCTTGCGTAGCGAAACCCTGGTCAGTATTGCCGCGCCTGCGCGCATCCTTGGGGTGTTGCGCGGTTTTGCCCGTTTCATGGGCTTGCCGCCCAGGGCGCGCTCGGCCTTTATTCGTCAGGTGGAGGAGAAAGTCGGCATGCGCGCCGCCAGCCTGGATGTGGCCCAGTACCAACTGGACATGCCCGGTCTGATCGTTCACGCGGAGGATGATCGCTTCGTGTCGGTCAAGGAGTCGGAATTGATCCATCAAGCCTGGTTCGACAGTCGCCTGTTGCGCTTGAGCGAAGGCGGTCATCAGCGGGTGCTGGCTGATCCGCGGGTGGTCGAAGCGGTGATGGCCCTGGTCACCGGGCGCCATCTGCAAGCGCGCCAATCTGCCTGAGCATCCGCTACACTGCGCCGGTCAAAAAATCTGACCGGGAGTTGGGCATGAGTTGGGATCTGGCAACGCCATTCGTCATTGATCTGCAGGTGGCGGCCGAGGATATCGATGGTCTGGGGCACGCCAACAATGCGGTTTATGTTTCGTGGCTAGAGCGCTGTGCCTGGCGGCACTCCCAGCGCCTGGGGCTGGACCTGGCGGAGTATCGGCGGCTGGATCGGGCGATGGCCGTGGTGCGACACGAGATCGACTACCTGGCTGCCGCTTACGAAGGGGATGAGTTGCAGCTGGCCACCTGGATCGTCGATTGGGATCAGCGGTTGAAGATGACCCGGCGTTTCCAGCTGATTCGTCCGAGCGATGGCAGCACCTTGCTGCGGGCGCAGACCACCTTTGTCTGCATCGAGCTGTCCAGCGGCAAGCCCAAGCGCATGCCCGCCGAGTTCCTCGAAGGCTACGGCCCGGCCCTGCAAGGCTCCTGACGCCTGCCCATGCCAGTGTCGGCAGCGGCCTGCCGGCGAAGGCGCCCACCAACGCTGGTTCGCGCCTCGCCAGTCCCGACAAAACTCCTGCTCAAGGGCGAAACCCAGTAAACTGGCGCCCGTTTTTTCGCCCGTTTCTTCGTTGAGTGTGTTTCATGCAAATTGCCCTGGCGCCCATGGAAGGGTTGGTCGACAACATTCTGCGGGATGTGTTGACTGGTGTTGGCGGGATCGACTGGTGTGTCACCGAGTTCATCCGCGTCAACGACCGTCTGCTGACGCCTGCCTATTTCCACAAGCTCGCTCCCGAGTTGCTGCACGGTGCGCACACCGCTGCCGGCGTGCCGTTGCGCGTGCAATTGCTGGGTTCGGACCCGGTGTGTCTGGCCGAGAACGCCGCGCTGGCCTGTGAGCTGGGCAGTGAGGTCATCGATCTGAACTTCGGTTGCCCGGCCAAGACCGTCAACAAGTCCCGGGGCGGGGCAGTGCTGCTCAAGGAGCCGGAGCTGCTGAATCAGATCGTCGAGCATGTGCGGCGGGCGGTGCCGGCGCACATCCCGGTCACGGCAAAGATGCGTCTGGGGTTCGACAGCCCGGACGGTTCGCTGGTGTGCGCGACCGCGTTGGCCGAGGGCGGCGCCGAACATATCGTGGTTCACGCCCGGACCAAGGTCGATGGCTACAAGCCGCCGGCTCACTGGGAGTGGATTCCCCGGGTCCAGGAGGTGGTCAAGGTGCCGGTGTTCGCCAACGGCGATATCTGGAGCGTCGAGGATTGGCGGCGCTGCCGGGAGATCAGTGGCGTCGAGGACATCATGCTCGGCCGTGGCTTGGTTTCGCGTCCTGACCTGGCACGGCAGATCGCCGCTGCCCGGGCGGGCGAGGAGGTGGTGGCCATGTCCTGGGCCGATCTGCAGCCTCTGCTCCAGGACTTCTGGGCCCAGGTGGTGGTGCAACTGACGCCGCGTTCGGCGCCGGGGCGGCTCAAGCAGTGGCTGGCCATGCTGACCCGCAACTACCCGGAGGCGGTGGAGTTGTTTACCGCCCTGCGCCGGGAAACCGACCTGGACCAGGTGGGGCGCCTGTTGGGCATGCCGCGCAGCGAAGCGGCGTAAAAAAATCAAAAAACCACTCTTGAAATGCCAGGGACGATCCTTATCTCTTGGGTACGCGACGCCGAATTCGGGTCGCGGAGATAACCACTCGCTGAAATATCAGGAGATAGACCCATGAGTACTGCATTTTCCCTGGCTCCACTGTTCCGTTCCTCTGTTGGCTTCGACCGTTTCAACGATCTGTTCGAATCGGCGTTGCGCAACGAACCGAGCAGCAGCTATCCACCCTACAACGTTGAAAAACACGCCGACGACCAATACCGCATCGTCATCGCGGCTGCCGGCTTCCAGGAAGAAGACCTGGAGCTGCAAGTGGAGAAAGGTGTGTTGACCGTGAGCGGTGGCAAGCGCGACGCCAATGAAAGTGTCACCTACCTGCACCAGGGCATTGCCCAGCGTGCATTCAAGCTGTCCTTCCGTCTGGCCGACCATATCGAGGTCAAGGCCGCGGCCCTGAGCAACGGTCTGTTGAACATCGACCTGCTGCGGGTTGTACCGGAAGAGGCCAAGCCAAAGCGCATCCCGATCAACGGTGCGCAGCAGCCGGCTCTGCAACACTAAGACCGCTGCAAAAGAAGGGCGCCCTGGTGGCGCCCTTTTTCGTGCCTGTCATTTCAGCAGCTTCTTGAATTCGCTCAGAGGCAGCGGCCGGCTGTGCAGGTAGCCCTGGTACAGATGGCAATCCAGTCCCTGGAGGAATTCCAGTTGCTGCGGGGTTTCCACGCCTTCGGCGATGACCTTCAGGTTCAGGCTGCGGGCCATGGCGACGATGGCGCGGATGATTTCCGCATCGTTGGGGTCGTGGGTGGCGTCGCGGACGAAGGACTGGTCGATCTTCAGGGTGTCCACCGGCAGGCGCTTGAGGTAGGTCAGGGATGAGTAGCCGGTGCCGAAGTCATCCATGGCGAAGCTGATGCCGAGCTTTTTCAGGCGGCGCATCTTGCTGATGGTGTCGTCCAGGTTCTGGATCACGATGCCCTCGGTGATTTCCAGCTTGAGCAGCGATGAGGGCAAGGCGTACTCCGTCAGGCTGTGTTCGATTCGTTCGACAAAGTCGGTCTGGCGGAACTGTCGCGGACTGATATTGACGCACAGGCTGAAGTGATAAGGATCCACCAGGTCCTCGTCGATCAACTGGCTGAAGGCCAGGCAGGCTTCATCGAGAATCCAGGTGCCGACTTCAAGGATCAGCCCGCTGTCCTCCAGGACCTTGATGAATTCGGTGGGTGATTGGGCACCCAGTTCAGGGTGCTGCCAGCGCACCAGGGCCTCGGCGCCGACGATGCGGTTGTCGCGGGCGTCGACCTGGGGCTGGAAGTGCACGCTGAATTCGCCACGGGACAGGGCCAGGCGCAGGTCGGTTTCCATGCGCAGGCGCTCGCTGGCGGCCTTCTGCATGGTGTTGTGGTACATCTGCGTGGTGTTGCGCCCGGAGTCCTTGGCCCGATAAAGGGCAATGTCGGCGCGCTTGAGCAGGTCGGTGGGGGTCGAGCCGTGATCGGGGATCAGCGCCACGCCGATGCTGGGGGTGACCTGCAGGCGCTGGCCGTCGAGGAACATCGGTTCCGACAGCAGTTCGCGCAGGGTTCCCGCCAGGTGCCGCACCTGTTCGCTGACCTCGTTGCGCGAGCCTTCCAGGCCGCTGAGCAGCACCACGAATTCGTCGCCGCCCAGGCGCGCCACGGTGTCCTCCATGCGCACGCTGGCTTCCAGCCTGGCGGTGATGATCTTCAGCACGGTGTCGCCCACCGGGTGGCCCAGGGAATCGTTGATGTGCTTGAAGTGGTCCAGGTCGAGGAACAGCAGGGCGCCCCGCAGGTTATGGCGCTTGAGCAGGGCGATCTGCTGGCTCAGGCGGTCCATCAGCAGGGCGCGGTTGGGCAGGTTGGTCAAAGGGTCGTGGTAGGCCAGGTGGCGGATCTGCGCCTGGGCATTCTTCAGCAGGCTGACATCCCGGGCCGTGAGCAGCAGGCACGGGGTTTCATTGAGGGTGATCGGCTCCACCGAAACCTCAAGGGTGAGGATCTCCCCGCGCTTGTTTCGCCCGAGCATTTCCAGGTGATGCACTCGGCCCTTGAGTCTGAGCTCAGCCAGCAGCGTGGCGAGCTGGGCCTCTTCGGCCCAGATGCCGACCTGGTACATGGTGTGGCCGAGCACTTCATCGGTGCGATAGCCGGTCAGGCGGCAGAAGCCGTCGTTGACCTCCAGATAGCGGCCGGTTTCGCGCTCGGTGATGCTGATGGCGTCGGGGCTGGAGTGGAAGGCCTTGGCGAATTTTTCCTCACTGGCCTTGAGCGCGGCCTCGGAGCGTTGTTGCTGGGTGATGTCCCGCAGCGTGGTGACGATGCACGGCTGTTTGTCGACGGTAATCAGGCGGCTGGAAATGATGCAGGTCAGCGAATGGCCGTCCTTGTGGTTGACCATCACCGCCACGTTATTCAGCGCCTGTTCGCGAATCACCCGTTCGATCCGCCGCAGCCGTGGGGCGGGGTCTTCCCAGAAGCCGACCTGCTCGGCGCTGCGGTTGATCACGTCGTCCTGGGTCCAGCCAAAGGTCTGGGTGAAGCTCGAATTGATCTCGATGAACTGGCCGGTTTCCAGCAGGGTCAGGCAGATGGGGTCCGGGCTGACCTGGAACAGACTGGCGAATTTCTCCTCGGAGGTGATCAGGCGCTGTTCGCGCTCCACCTGCTCGGTAATGTCCAGCAGCGTTCCGGCCATGCGCAGGGGGTTGCCCGACTCGTCGCGATAGAGGCGGGCGCGGCTTTCGAGGTAGCGCGAGCTGCCGTCCGCCAGTTGCACCCGGTAGGTCAGCTGGTAGTTGCCCGCCGGGCCCTCGCGCAGGCTGCGATAGGCATCGCGCATGCTGTCGCGCTCTTCGGTGGGCACGCCCTCGAAAAATGCCTCGAAGGATTCGTGGAAGGGCGCCGGCGCCAGGCCGTGCAATTGTGCGGCGCGTGCCGAGCCGTACAGCATGCCGCTGGGAATGTGCCAGTCCCAGGTGCCCAGTTGTGCCGAGTCCAGGGCCAGGTCGAGGCGTTCCTGGCTGTCCTTGAGGGCCTGTTCGGCTCTTTTGCGCTCGCTGGTGTCGAGAAAGGTGCTGAGCAGGTAGGGCTTGCCTTCCAGTTCGATCTTCTGCGCGCTGAGGATGCCGTCGTGGATCTGGCCGTTGCTGGCGCGGAACTGCACTTCGAGGCTGGCGGCCTGGCCTTTCTTCTGTAAGGCCTTGATCAGTTGGGCGCGCTGCTCGGGATTGACCCACAGGCCGATTTCCAGGGTGGTGCGGCCGATCACATGTTCGGCGGGCCAGCCGAACTGGCTTTCGAAGTACTGGTTGGCCTCGCTGATCAGGCCATCTTCCAGGCGGGTCAGCAGCACCGTGTTGGGGCACAGGTGAAACAGCGTGGCGAAGCGTTTTTCCGAGTTGCTGAGGGCCTCTTCGCGTTGACGCTGGTGGGTGATCTCGCGGATCACCCCGATCATTCGGGGTTTGCCGTGCTTGTCCGGCAGTACGCTGCCGTTGATTTCCAGCCAGTGCAGGCTGCCGTCGGGCCAGCGGATGCGGTGGTGCATGGCCTGTTCCAGCGGGGCGCCCGCCAGCACCGAATGAAAGGCGCGCACGGTCCTGGCCCGGTCTTCGATGGGCAGCAGGTCAAGGTATTCGAGGTTTTCCGGCAGGGGTTGGCGCGGATCGAAGCCAAACAGCGCCTGGGTGCCCCGTGACCAACTGATCTGCCCGCTTTCAATATCCCAATACCAGGCCCCCAGCCGAGCCCCATTGAGGGCGGCAAGCAGCTGTGGCGCGCTTTCCCAGCTCTGCTCCGACTCCTTTGGGTCGATGGCATGGATACGCGGCATGGGTGGAATACGATCAGCGGGTTTTGGCATGGGGGTCAGGCCTTGAGCTGAGTCATTCGTTTCACGCGGGGTATTCATGGCGGTGCGGCGTGGCACGGGTGCTACCCGGAAAAGCTATGCCGGGTTCCCTGGCCAATCGACTTGTGCATCCAGTAGGGCCATGAAAGCCCGCGCAGCATTCGACAGCGTCCGTTCGGTGTGCAGGATATAGCCTAGCTGGCGTCGCAGCTGTATGCCCGGTAAAGGAATGCGTGCCACCTGATCGTCGAGCATGGTACGCGGCAGCACGCTCCAGGCCAGGCCGATGGACACCATCATCTTTATAGTTTCCAGATAGTTAGTGCTCATGGCGATGTTCGGCGTCAGGCCCTGGGCCTCGAACAAGCGTTGGACAATATGGTGGGTGAAGGTGTTGCCGCCGGGAAACACCGCCGGGTGCAAGGCAATATCCGCCAGGCTGACCTGGCCGTTGCTGACCAACGGATGCTCCGGGGCGGCGACGAAATCCAGCGGGTCGTCCCAGACGGCGGCCGCCTTGATCAGGCTGTGGGGCTCCGGCGCCAGGGTGATCACCGCCAGTTCGGCACGGCCGTGGAGGATTTCCTCGTAGGCCACCTCGGAATCGAGGAATTGAATGTCCAGGGCCACTTGCGGGTAGCGTCGGGTAAAGGCTCGCAGCAGCGGCGGCAGGCGATGCAGGCCGATGTGATGGCTGGTGGCCAGGGTCAGGCGCCCGCTGACTTCGCCGTTGAGGTTGGTCAGGGCGCGGCGGGTGTCGTCCAGCACGTTGATGATCTGATAGGCCCGGGGCAGCAGGGCGCGTCCGGCCTCGGTCAGGCCGACCTCCCGGCCCAGGCGGTCGAACAGCCGCACATTGAGCTGCTGCTCCAGGCCGGCGATGCGTTTGCTGATGGCGGGCTGGGTCAGGTGCAGGCGTTCACCGGCGCCGGAAAAGCTGCCGGTTTCGGCGATGGCTATAAAGGCGTTGAGGTTGGCCAGGTCCATGGTTGTATTCCGGTTGGTTATCCAAAGCATGAAAAATATGAATTTGAGTTATTTAATCTAACGCCATAGCATCAGCCTCACAAGCCAAGGGGTTATTGATCGGCTCACGATCGGGGCCCGGGGCATAGAAACAAGCTGATGAGGAATGGTCCGATGGCCGGTAAGACGCTTTACGACAAGCTCTGGGATTCGCATTTGGTCAAGCAGCGCGACGATGGTTCGGCGCTGATCTATATCGATCGTCACATCATCCATGAAGTGACCTCGCCACAAGCTTTCGAAGGCCTGCGTCTGGCCGGGCGCAAGCCTTGGCGCATCGATGCCAACATCGCCACCCCGGACCACAACGTACCGACCACCCCCGAGCGCAAGGGTGGGATCGAAGCGATTGCCGACCAGGTTTCCCGTCTTCAGGTGCAGACCCTCGATGACAACTGTGACGAATACGGCATTGTCGAATTCAAGATGAACGACGTGCGCCAGGGCATCGTCCACGTCATCGGCCCGGAGCAGGGCGCCACCTTGCCGGGCATGACCGTGGTCTGCGGCGACTCCCACACCTCCACCCACGGCGCTTTCGGCGCTCTGGCCCACGGTATCGGCACCTCCGAGGTGGAGCACGTGCTCGCCACCCAGTGCCTGGTGGCCAAGAAGATGAAGAACATGCTGGTGCGCGTGGAAGGCACCTTGCCTTTCGGCGTGACTGCCAAGGACATCGTCCTGGCGGTTATCGGCAAGATCGGCACCGCCGGCGGCAACGGCCACGCCATCGAGTTCGCCGGCAGCGCGATTCGCGACCTGTCCATCGAAGGCCGCATGACCATCTGCAACATGTCCATCGAAGCCGGTGCCCGTGTGGGCCTGGTGGCGGCGGATGAAAAGACCGTGGCCTACGTCAAGGGTCGTCCATTCGCCCCTAAAGGCGCCGAATGGGACTTGGCCGTCGAGGCCTGGAAGGATCTGGTGTCGGATGCCGACGCCACATTCGACACCGTGGTCGAGCTCGACGCTGCGCAGATCAAGCCGCAGGTCAGCTGGGGCACCTCGCCGGAGATGGTCCTGGCCGTGGATCAGCGCGTGCCGGACCCGGCCAAGGAAATGGACCTGGTCAAGCGCGACTCCATCGTCCGCGCCTTGAAATACATGGGCTTGAGCGCCAACCAGGCGATCACCGACATTCAACTGGATCGGGTGTTCATCGGCTCCTGCACCAACTCGCGGATCGAAGACTTGCGCGCCGCCGCAGTCATTGCCAAGGGCCGCAAAGTGGCTTCCACCATCAAGCAGGCGATCGTGGTCCCGGGTTCGGGCCTGGTGAAGGCTCAGGCCGAGTCGGAAGGCCTGGACAAGATCTTCCTTGAAGCCGGTTTTGAATGGCGCGAGCCGGGTTGCTCGATGTGCCTGGCGATGAACCCTGACCGCCTGGAGTCCGGCGAGCATTGCGCCTCGACCTCGAACCGCAACTTCGAGGGGCGTCAGGGCGCGGGTGGGCGTACCCACCTGGTGAGCCCGGCCATGGCCGCCGCCGCCGCTGTCAGCGGTCGTTTCGTCGACGTCCGTGAATTGATCTAAGGAGCGCAGCATGAAAGCTTTCACCCAGCACAATGGTTTGGTCGCGCCTTTGGATCGTGCCAACGTCGACACCGACCAGATCATCCCCAAGCAGTTCCTCAAGTCGATCAAGCGCACCGGCTTTGGCCCCAACCTGTTCGACGAGTGGCGTTACCTGGACGTGGGCCAGCCCTACCAGGACAACTCCAAGCGCCCGTTGAACAAGGATTTCGTCCTCAATGCCGAGCGTTACCAGGGCGCCAGCGTGCTGCTGGCGCGGGAGAACTTCGGCTGCGGTTCCAGTCGCGAGCACGCGCCGTGGGCCCTGGAAGAGTACGGTTTCCGCAGCATCATCGCGCCGAGCTATGCCGACATCTTCTTCAACAACAGCTTCAAGAACGGCTTGCTGCCGATCATCCTCAGCGACGCTGAAGTCGACGAGCTGTTCCAGCAGGTCGAAGCCACCCCGGGCTATCAGTTGCATATCGACCTTGAAGCGCAGACCGTGACCCGTCCCGACGGCAAGGTGCTCAAGTTCGAGATCGACGCGTTCCGCAAGCACTGCCTGCTCAACGGTCTTGACGATATCGGCCTGACCTTGCAGGACGGCGACGCCATCGCCGCCTTTGAAGCCAAGCACCGGGCCAGTCAGCCCTGGTTGTTTCGCGACGCCTGATCACCAGCAAACCGGCTCCTGCGCAGGTGTGTCGCAGGAGCTGGCTTGCCAGCGAATGCCGTTCCCTCGGATCAAAAGGACCTCAGCATGACCAGCAACGCCCACAGTCAGGTGGTACAGAAGCAATTCGGTGAACAGGCCGCGGCCTACCTGAGCAGCGCCGTGCACGCTCAAGGCGCCGAATTCGCCCTGCTACAGGCCGAGGTGGCGGGTCAGGAGCAGGCGCGGGTCCTCGATCTGGGGTGCGGTGCCGGTCATGTCAGCTTCCATGTCGCGCCGCTGGTCAGGGAAGTGGTGGCCTACGACCTCTCCCAGCAGATGCTGGACGTGGTGTCGGCAGCCGCGCAGGAGCGTAATCTGCACAACATCCGCTGCGTGAAAGGGGCCGCCGAGGGCTTGCCCTTCGCCGACGGTGAGTTCGATTTCGTCTTCAGTCGCTACTCGGCCCACCACTGGAGCGACCTGGGCCTGGCCCTGCGCGAAGTGCGTCGGGTCTTGAAGCCCGGTGGCGTGGCGGCGTTCATTGATGTCTTGTCGCCGGGCAGCCCGCTGCTGGACACTTACCTGCAAAGCGTCGAAGTGCTGCGTGATACCAGTCATGTGCGCGATTATTCGGCGGGTGAATGGCTGCGCCAGGTCAGTGAAGCGGGGCTGCATACCCGCAGTACCGTTCGGCAACGGCTGCGCCTGGAGTTCCACTCCTGGGTCGAGCGCATGCGCACCCCTGAGTCGCTGCGGGTGGCGATCCGCGAGCTGCAGCAGGCGATGGGCAATGAAGTGCGCGAATATTTTGAGATTGAGGCCGATGGTTCGTTCAGTACTGATGTACTGGTGCTGTGGGCCGAGCGATAGAACTTTTCCGGTTGTGCCCAGGGGCCGGCCGACAGAACCAACGAGGAACGCATGAGCAAGCAGATTCTGATTCTCCCAGGTGACGGTATTGGTCCGGAAATCATGGCCGAGGCGGTCAAGGTGCTGGAGTTGGCCAACCACAAGTACAACCTGGGCTTTGAGCTGAGCCACGACGTGATTGGTGGCGCCGCCATCGATAAGCACGGTGTGCCCCTGGCTGACGAAACCCTGGACCGTGCCCGTGCCGCCGATGCCGTGTTGCTGGGCGCAGTGGGCGGGCCGAAATGGGACAAGATCGAGCGCGACATTCGTCCTGAGCGCGGTCTGCTGAAGATCCGCGCGCAACTGGGCCTGTTCGGCAACCTGCGTCCGGCGATTCTCTATCCGCAACTGGCGGATGCTTCGAGCCTGAAGCCGGAAATCGTTTCCGGCCTGGACATCCTCATCGTTCGCGAGCTGACCGGCGGCATTTACTTCGGCGCCCCTCGTGGCACCCGCGAGCTGGAAAACGGCGAGCGCCAGTCCTACGACACCCTGCCTTACAGCGAGAGTGAAATCCGCCGCATCGCCCGGGTGGGGTTCGACATGGCCCGTGTGCGCGGCAAGAAGCTGTGCTCGGTGGACAAGGCCAACGTCCTGGCCTCCAGCCAGCTGTGGCGTGAAGTGGTCGAGCAAGTCGCCCAGGACTACCCGGATGTCGAGCTGAGCCATATGTATGTCGATAACGCCGCCATGCAACTGGTGCGTGCGCCGAAGCAGTTCGACGTGATCGTCACCGACAACATGTTCGGCGACATTCTTTCCGACGAAGCCTCGATGCTCACCGGCTCCATCGGCATGCTGCCGTCGGCGTCGCTGGATGCCAACAACAAGGGCATGTACGAGCCATGCCACGGTTCGGCGCCGGACATTGCCGGGCAGGGCATTGCCAACCCGCTGGCGACCATCCTCTCGGTGTCGATGATGCTGCGCTACAGCTTCAACCTGACCGACGCGGCGGACGCCATCGAGCAGGCGGTGAGCCGGGTGCTGGATCAGGGTTTGCGCACCGGCGATATCTGGTCGGCCGGTTGCACCAAAGTCGGTACGCAGGAAATGGGCGATGCAGTAGTCGCCGCGCTGCGGAATCTGTAATCTTTCGGGCCCACTGCATAGACAGTGGCCCACTTTTGTAAAGGTGTAGTTGCGATGAAACGTGTAGGTCTGATCGGTTGGCGCGGTATGGTCGGTTCCGTGCTCATGCAGCGGATGCTGGAAGAGCAGGACTTCGATCTTATTGAACCGGTGTTTTTCACCACTTCCAATGTCGGTGGCCAAGGGCCGTCGGTGGGCAAGGACATTGCTCCGCTGAAGGACGCCTACAGCATTGAAGAGTTGAAAACCCTCGACGTGATTCTGACCTGCCAGGGTGGCGACTACACCAGTGAAGTCTTCCCCAAGCTGCGCGAAGCCGGCTGGCAGGGCTACTGGATTGACGCCGCTTCCAGCCTGCGCATGCAGGATGACGCGGTGATCATCCTCGATCCGGTGAACCGCAAGGTCATCGACCAGCAGCTGGATGCCGGGACCAAGAACTACATCGGCGGCAACTGCACCGTCAGCCTGATGCTGATGGGCCTGGGCGGCCTGTTCGAAGCCGGCCTGGTGGAGTGGATGAGCGCCATGACCTATCAGGCGGCTTCCGGCGCCGGCGCGCAGAACATGCGTGAACTGATCAAGCAGATGGGCGCGACCCATGCGGCGGTCGCCGATGACCTGGCCAACCCGGCCAGCGCCATCCTCGACATCGACCGCAAGGTGGCCGAAGCCATGCGCAGCGATGCCTACCCGACCGAGAACTTCGGCGTGCCGCTGGCCGGCAGCCTGATTCCGTGGATCGACAAGGAACTGCCCAACGGCCAGAGCCGCGAAGAGTGGAAAGCCCAGGCCGAGACCAACAAAATCCTCGGTCGCTTCAAGAACCCGATCCCGGTGGACGGCATCTGCGTGCGCATCGGCGCCATGCGCTGCCACAGCCAGGCGCTGACCATCAAGCTCAACAAGGATGTGCCGATCGCCGATATCGAAGGGCTGATCAGCCAGCACAACCCCTGGGTCAAGCTGGTGCCGAACCAGCGTGACATCAGCATGCAGGAGCTGAGCCCGACCAAGGTCACCGGCACCCTGAACATCCCGGTTGGCCGTCTGCGCAAGCTGAACATGGGTTCGCAGTTCCTGGGCGCCTTCACCGTGGGCGACCAGCTGCTGTGGGGCGCGGCCGAACCGCTGCGGCGCATGCTGCGGATCCTCCTGGAGCGTTGATCCACTGAGTGGTTGAAAGAACCCGCGCCCGAGCCAGGACGCGGGTTTTTTTATGCCTCCCTCCCCAGGGGCGGGCTGGCCGGCTAAGGGGCTTGTTCCTGCCGCTGGCCCCGGCGAATTGCCTCGTCACCCCGTGCCGGGTAAAGTGCCGCTCCCCGTTTCACCTGAGGTAGCGCCATGACTCCATCCTTTGATATTGCCGTGATCGGTGCCACCGGTACCGTTGGCGAAACCCTGGTGCAGGTACTCGAAGAGCGCGATTTCCCGATTGCCAACCTGCACCTGCTGGCCAGCAGCGAGTCGGCCGGTCATTCGGTGCCGTTTCGCGGCAAGAACGTGCGTGTGCGTGAAGTCGACGAGTTCGATTTCAGCAAGGTGCAGCTGGCATTTTTTGCCGCAGGTCCGGCGGTAACCCTGAGCTTTGCGCCCCGCGCCACCGCGGCCAATTGCGCAGTGATCGACCTTGCCGGTGCCTTGCCGTCGACCCAGGCGCCCAATGTCGTGCCTGAGGCCAATGCCCAGGTGCTGGCCGGCCTGAAGAAGCCTGTGCAACTGAGCAGTCCGAGTGCCGCGGCCACCGCATTGGCGGTGGCTCTGGCGCCTTTGCAGGGCTTGCTGGACATCCAGCGGGTGAACCTGACCGCCAGCCTGGCGATCTCCAGCCAGGGGCGTGAGGCCGTCAGTGAGCTGGCCCGGCAAACTGCCGAGTTGTTGAATGTGCGCCCGCTGGAGCCGCGCTTCTTCGACCGCCAAGTGGCCTTTAATCTGCTGGCCCAGGTGGGCACGCCGGATGCCCAGGGCCATACCCTGCTGGAAAAACGTCTGGTCAGGGAATTGCGTGAAGTACTGGGGCAGCCTTTATTAAAGATTTCTGTCACTTGCATTCAAGCGCCGGTGTTTTTTGGCGATAGCTATAGCGTGACTCTGCAGTCGGGCACCGATGTCGATCTGGCGGCGGTAAACGCCGCGCTGGAGGCCGCTCCGGGCCTGGAACTGGTGGAAGCCGGTGATTATCCCACCGCTGTGGGTGACGCCGTGGGCCAGGACGTAGTCTATGTGGGGCGGGTTCGTTCCGGCATCGATGATGCGGCGCAACTGAATCTGTGGTTGACCTCGGACAACGTCCGCAAAGGCGCGGCCTTGAACGCTGTGCAACTGGCTGAATTGTTGATAAAAGACCTGCTGTAAAAGATACTTGGCAACAATTTGCAGAATGAATCTAGCCGGGCGCTATGCTTGGCAAGTTGCTGGAGGTGAGTGGCCGTCAGGTGCTCCCGGGGCATGCAGAAAATAATCCCGCGTGGTGGTCGTGGCCTCCGCGCAGTGCCTTATGGCAGCCGCTACAAAACCTTCTCGCTGGCCGAGGAACGTTCAAACAAAGGATGAGGCTATGGTTCAAGTTCGCAAACTGGTGTTAGCAATAGCGGCCGCCTCGGCGCTGTCCTCCGGTATGGCGCAGGCGCTTGGGCTTGGGGAGCTGACCCTGAAGTCGAGTCTGAACCAGCCTTTGGTAGCTGAAATCGAATTGCTCGATATCAAGGACCTGACTGCCGCTGAAGTGGTGCCCAGCCTGGCCCCGGCAGAAGAGTTCGCCAAGGCCGGCGTCGATCGTCAGGCCTTTCTCAATGATCTGAGTTTTACCCCCGTTCTCAATCCCGGCGGCAAGAGTGTGCTGCGGGTGACTTCGAGTCAGCCGCTGTCTGAGCCGATGGTCAAGTTCCTGGTGCAGGTGATGTGGCCCAACGGCCGCCTGCTGCGCGATTACAGCGTGCTGCTGGATCCTTCGAAGTTTTCCCCGCAAGCCGCAGCTGCCGCCCAGGCTGCTCCGGTTGCAGGCCCGGCGGTGAATGCCCCGGTTACCCGTGGCAATAAAGCCAGCAAGCCCGCGCAATACAAAACGGCGGCCCGTGACACGCTGTGGGAAATCGCCGCGAAGAATCGCAATGGCGCGTCGATCCAGCAAACCATGCTCGCGATCCAGGCGTTGAACCCGGATGCCTTTATCGACGGCAACATCAATCGATTGAAGGCCGGCAAGGTCCTGCGTCTGCCTGACGTAGTGCAGAGCACAGCGTTGGCGCAGCCCAAGGCCATTGCCGAAGTGGCCGCGCAAAACGCCGCCTGGCGTCAGGGGCGTCGTGCCGGTGCCCGCAGTCAGCAGCAGGTGGACGCCACCCGTCGTGCCGGTGCCGACAAGGCGCCCAAGCAGGTCAACACCAAGGACAACTTGAGCCTGGTCTCGGCGGAAAGCGGCAAGGCGCGAGGCAAGGGGGCGGCAGGCGACAGCAAGGCGCTGAACAACAAGCTGGCGGTGACTCAGGAAAGTCTCGACGCGACCCGTCGTGACAACGCCGAGCTCAAGGACCGCATGGCGGATCTGCAGAGTCAGCTGGACAAGCTGCAGCGTCTGATCGAGCTGAAGAATAACCAGTTGGCCAAGCTGCAGGCCGAGGGCGCGGCGCCGGCTGCTCAGCCCGCACCGGCGATGCCGGCCGAGCTGGTGGCCAAGCCTGAGGCGGCGGCCCCGGTGGTGGCTCCCGTGGTTCCTGCGGCGCCTGTCAGCGAACCGGCTGCCGCTCCGGCAGTGGATGAGGCGGCCAAGAGCGACGAAGACAAATATGGCGATCTGCTGACCAATCCGATCCTGCTGGGACTGGTAGGTGGCGGGGCGGTCGTGGCCGTGCTGTTGCTGTTGCTGTTGCTTGCGCGTCGTCGCAAGGCCCAGCAGGAAGCGGAAAAGCACCTGCGCATGGCGCGGGCCTTGTCCGAGGAAAGCAATGACTTCACCGAGGAGCTGGAATTGCCGGAAGGCAGTTTCGAAGGCCTTGAAGTTCCACCGCCAAGCGTCAAGCTGGCTCCAGCTCCAGCTCCAGCTCCAGCACCGGCTCCGGTGGTGGCGCCCATCCCGGCGGCGCCGGTGGAGCGAACCACGGACGTGCTGGGGCAGGCACAGAATCATATCGACGCTGGCCGCCTGAACCAGGCGGCAGCGCTGCTCGAAGAGGCGGTCAAGCTGGAGCCGCAGCGCAGTGATCTGCGCCTCAAGTTGATGGAGGTCTACGCGCATCAGGGTGATCGCAGCGCCTTCGTCGCCGAGGAGCGGCAACTGGTGGCCAATGGCGATAACCATGCCCAGGTCGAGCAACTCAAAAGCCGTTTCCCGGCGATGGTCGCAGTGGCTGCAGCTGCCGGTCTGGCGACGGCCGCTGTTGCCGCGGAGCTGGATGCCCAGTACGTCAAGGAGCTGCTGGACGAGCCGCAGGCGCCTGAGCCTGCTGCGCCTGTCGAAGGGCTGGATGCGGATTTCGACCTGAGCCTGGACGATCTTGAGGCGGCTTCGCCTGCGGTCGTGGCGTCCGAGCCGTCCGAGCCGGCGATCGAGCTGGAAGACTTCCCGCTGGATGATGACCTGAGTTTCGGCTCGGTCCTGGAGCAGCAGACCGCCGCTCAGGAAAGCCTGGATGATCTTGGCGACTTCGATCTGGACCTGGGGGCTGATCTGCCCGCAGCGACCCAGAACGATGAGGATTTCCTGCTGAGCCTTGAGGACGACCTCAAGGATGTGCCGGCCGGCGATGTGCCCACCGTTACGGAGGCGGCTCTGGACGATCTGGACTTGTCCGCAGACTTCGATCTGTCCCTGGCCGATGAGATGGATGCGGCCAGCGAACCCAAGGATGCGTTCGCTTCCGAGCTGGATGATGTCAACGCGGAGCTGGATCGTCTGGCTCAGAGTCTGGATCAGCCTGAGCCGGCCGGGCCGAGTTTCACGGCTGAAGATGCAGCGGCGGCGCCTGAGGAGGCCGACTTCGACTTCCTTTCCGGCAGCGATGAAGTGGCCACCAAGCTCGATCTGGCCCAGGCCTACATCGATATGGGTGACAACGACGGCGCGCGGGACATCCTTGGCGAAGTGCTCAGCGAAGGCAGTGAAGGGCAGAAGAGTGAAGCCCAGGAAATGCTGGCGCGACTGGCCTGAAGCCGGATCCCGCTTGACCAGAACGGCAGCCGATGAGGCTGCCGTTTTTGTTGGTGTCGATTTTTCGGGGTGTTCGCGTCGGAGCGCTTTGTCCGGGCGGGGCGTTGCTCTCTTCGCGCGGGCCTGAACCAGGCGGGGCAATGAAATGGCGATCGCTGCGCTCAATCTTCAACTAAACCGTGGCCGTGCATGGCGTCTGCACCCGGCAGCCTTATAATGAGCGCCTTTGCGCATATCAGCAGGCTGTAAGTTCTTGGCAAATATAGATAACCCGGCCGCCGAAATGGCAGCCGAAGGCTTTTCCCGCATTGCTCTGGGTGTTGAATACAAGGGGTCGCGCTATCGCGGTTGGCAGCGCCAGGCTTCTGGCGTGCCCAGCGTCCAGGAAACTCTGGAGAAGGCCTTGTCCCGGGTCGCGGACTCTCCGGTGCTGGTGTCCTGTGCGGGGCGCACTGATGCCGGTGTGCATGCCTGTGGTCAGGTGGTGCATTTCGATACCCAGGCCGTGCGTTCGATGAAAGCGTGGGTCATGGGGGCCAATATCAACCTGCCCCATGACATCAGCGTCAGTTGGGCCCAGGAAATGCCCGCGCATTTCCATGCGCGGTTCAAGGCCATCGCCCGGCGCTATCGCTATGTGATCTACAACGATCAGATCCGCCCGGCCCATCTCAATGAAGAAGTCACCTGGAATCACCGGCCCCTGGACACCGAGCGCATGGCCCAGGCCGCGCAGTTCCTGCTGGGTACCCATGATTTCAGCGCCTTTCGGGCCGGGCAGTGCCAGGCTAAGTCGCCGATCAAGGAGATTCATCACCTGCGGGTGACCCGGCACGGCAAGATGATCGTCCTGGATATTCGTGCCAGTGCCTTCCTGCATCACATGGTGCGTAATATTGCCGGGGTCTTGATGACCATTGGCGCCGGCGAGCGCCCGGTGGAGTGGGCACGGGAAGTGCTGGAGAGTCGGGCCCGTCGCGCGGGCGGGGTCACTGCTCATCCCTTTGGTCTGTACCTGGTTCAGGTCGAGTACAAGGACGAGTTTGCGCTGCCGGAGCGCTATATCGGGCCCCATTTCCTCACCGGTTGGCCTGAACTTGACGGCTGACGCCCGGAAAAGCATTTGCTACCATCCGGAACTTTCCGAATTTGCCCCCGAGGTTCACACGACATGTCAGCTGTTCGCAGCAAGATTTGCGGGATTACCCGCATAGAAGACGCGTTGGCGGCCGTGGCGGCGGGGGCCGACGCCATCGGTCTGGTGTTCTATGCCAAAAGTCCGCGGGCCGTGTCTGTGCAGCAGGCGCGGGCGATCATCGCCGCCTTGCCGCCATTCGTGACCACGGTCGGGCTGTTCGTCAATGCCAGTCGCTGCGAGCTGGGGGAGATCCTCGATGCGGTGCCGCTGGATCTGCTGCAGTTTCACGGCGATGAATCGGCGGCCGACTGCGACGGCTATCACCGTCCCTATATCAAGGCGCTGCGAGTCAAGGCTGGAGATGATATTGCTGCGGCCTGCCGGGCATACCCGCACGCCAGTGGGATTTTGCTGGATACCTATGTCGAGGGCGTGCCGGGGGGAACTGGCGAGGCTTTTGACTGGTCCCTGGTTCCGCGGGAAGTGAGCAAGCCGATCATCCTGGCTGGCGGCCTCAATGCAGAGAATGTTGCCCAGGCCATTGCCCAGGTTCGTCCTTATGCGGTGGATGTCAGTGGCGGAGTCGAGCAGGGCAAGGGCATCAAGGATCCGGCCAAGATTCAGGCATTTATGCAGGCCGTGCGTCGCAGCAGTGAGTCGATGTGACGGCTGGCAGTCTGCCGCCGTCCATAACACCACTGTACAAAACAGGCAGGCGTCGCCTTAAGGCGGTGCCGGAATCGAGTGGCAACCGCTCTATCGCGGGTTGTCGGGATGGCTGAGGAACGTTTCGTTGCAGGCAGGTCGAGCCCGGTGCTGACCGCGGTAGCGAAGTGAACATCGCCGCACACATGAATTTAGCTCAAGGGCATACGCGGGGTTGCGAACCAGAGCGTTCGGGCCGCCGGTACTGGAGAAAGAAAGCATGAGCAACTGGTTAGTAGACAAACTGATCCCTTCGATCATGCGTTCCGAGGTGAAGAAAAGCTCGGTGCCTGAAGGTCTGTGGCACAAGTGCCCGTCCTGCGAGGCGGTGCTTTATCGTCCGGAGCTGGAAAAGACCCTGGATGTTTGCCCCAAGTGCAACCACCACATGCGTATCGGTGCACGTGCGCGCATCGACATCTTCCTGGACGCCGAGGGTCGTGCCGAACTGGGCGCCGATCTGGAGCCGGTGGACCGCCTGAAGTTCCGCGACGGCAAGAAGTACAAGGATCGTCTGACTGCGGCACAGAAGCAGACCGGCGAGAAGGACGCGCTGATTTCCATGAGCGGCACCCTGCTGGGCATGCCGGTGGTGGTCTCGGCCTTTGAGTTCTCCTTCATGGGCGGTTCCATGGGCGCGATCGTCGGCGAGCGTTTCGTGCGTGCGGCCAACTACGCCCTGGAAAACCGTTGCCCGATGATCTGCTTCTCCGCCTCCGGTGGTGCGCGGATGCAGGAAGCGCTGATTTCCCTGATGCAGATGGCCAAGACTTCCGCGGTGCTGGCGCGCCTGCGTGAAGAGGGTATTCCCTTCGTCTCCGTGCTGACCGATCCGGTCTACGGTGGCGTTTCCGCCAGCCTGGCGATGCTGGGTGACGTGATCGTCGCCGAGCCTAAGGCCCTGGTAGGTTTCGCCGGTCCGCGAGTGATCGAACAGACCGTGCGTGAAAAACTGCCGGAAGGCTTCCAGCGCAGTGAGTTCCTGCTGGAGCACGGCGCGATCGACATGATCATCGCCCGTCAGGAGCTGCGTCCGCGTCTGGGTAACCTGCTGGCGCAACTGATGGGTCTGCCGACGCCGGAATTCGTCGCGGCTCCCGTGGAGCCGATGGTGGTGCCACCGGCTCCAGCCAACCTATGATCCAGCGCACCCTGGGCGAATGGCTCGCCTACCTTGAGCAGTTGCATCCCTCGGCCATCGATATGGGCTTGGCGCGCTCGCAGCAGGTAGCGTCGCGGATGGGGCTGGGCAAGCCGGCGCCTCGGGTGATCACGGTGACCGGAACCAACGGCAAGGGCTCGACCTGTGCCTTTGTCGCCTCCCTGTTGCGAGCCCAGGGCTTGCAGGTGGGGGTCTACAGCTCGCCGCACCTGCTGCGTTACAACGAGCGGGTGCAGGTCAATGGTCTTGAAGCTACTGACGAGCAGTTGTGCGAAGCCTTTGCTGCAGTAGAAGCGGGGCGCGGTGAAGTTTCCCTGACCTATTTCGAGATGGGCACCCTGGCGGCCTTCTGGCTGTTCCAGCAGGCGGCGCTGGATGCTGTGGTGCTGGAGGTCGGTCTGGGTGGTCGTCTGGATACGGTCAACCTGGTGGATGCCGACCTGGCGCTGGTCACCAGCATCGGAGTCGATCATATCGAGTACCTCGGTGATTCCCGTGAATCCGTGGCCTTCGAAAAGGCCGGGATTTTCCGTCCGGGCGCTCCGGCGCTGTGCGGCGACCTGAATCCGCCGCAGCCGCTGCTGGATAAGGCCAGGGAGCTGGGTTGTCCGTTTTTCCTTCGGGGGCGGGATTTCGATCTGGCGCTGACCGAAGAGCATTGGCAGTGGCGTGGTCTGGATGCCCAGGGCAATCAGGTCGAGCTGCGGGATCTGCCGTTGCTTGATCTGCCGATGGAGAACGCGGCGCTGGCCTTGCAGGCTTATCTGCTCACCGGATTGCCCTGGCAGCCTGAACAGATGGGCGCGGCGTTGCAGCAGACCCGAGTCACCGGACGCCTGGATCGTCGGCAGGTCGAATGGCAGGGCAAGCGCCTGAACCTGCTCCTGGATGTGGGGCACAACCCCCATGCCGCGCAGTATCTGGCCGAGCGCCTGGCACGTCGACCGCTGAGCGGTCGGCGCCTGGCGGTATTTGGCCTGCTGGCGGACAAGGATCTGCCGGGGGTGGTGGGGTGTCTGCAGTCTTCGGTCCAGAGCTGGGCCGTGGCGCCGCTGGATTCGCCCAGGGCGCGCCCGGTGCAGGATCTGCAGGCCGCACTGGAGAACCTTGGCGCTTCGGTAGCGTCCTACGCCAGTATTGCTGCGGCATTGGAAGCGCAATGCGAGCAAGCGACCGCGGATGATGAAATTCTGCTGTTCGGATCTTTTTATTGTGTCGCCGAGGCGCTCGAGTGGCTCGCCCGGCGCTCCACGGAGGAAGCTGCACATGGCAATGCTGGATAAGGTCTACAAGCAGCGAATGGTTGGAGCACTGGTGCTGGTGGCCTTGGCGGTGATCTTTCTGCCGATGCTGTTCTCGCGCGAGGATGAGCAGCGCCACGTAGCGGTTGAAGCACCACCTGTGCCGCAAGCCTCGGCCATGCCTCAGGTTCAGGTTGAGCCTGTGGTGGTGCCCGAGCCCAAGGTGTTGCCTCAGGAGCCGTTGCCTGTCGAGGAGCCAGTGGTGCAGCAGGTTGCGCCCTCGATGCCGATTGCCCCGAGTGCGCCGGTGGTTGCCCCGGCGCCTGCGGCGAGCAAGCCGGCGCCAAAACCCGCGCCCGTGCCGGCTCCAGCCCCGGCCCAGCCGATTGCCGCTGCCAAGCCTGACACCAGTCAGAGCCGAATCGATGCCAATGGCCTGTCGATCAGCTGGTCGGTGCAGCTGGCCAGTCTGTCGAGCCGTGAAGGTGCGGAAAACCTGCAGAAAACCCTGCGCAGTCAAGGCTATAACGCTTATATCCGTTCCGCTGATGGCAAGAACCGGGTCTTCGTCGGGCCGCTGATCGAGCGTGCCGAGGCCGACCGTCTGCGTGACCTGCTGGGGCGTCAGCACAACCTCAAGGGGTTTGTGGTGCGCTTTCAGCCAGAGCGTGGTTGAGGCTATCTGGCTGATTTCAAAAGCACAGTGAATCGCAGCTTACCGACAGCCAAGCGCTCTGTTAAAATGCGCCGCCTTATCCGTCTGTAGGCTGCACTGTGCCATTTACCTGGGTTGACTGGGCGATCGTTGCAATAATCGCCATCTCCGCTTTGATCAGCTTGAGCCGCGGTTTCGTCAAAGAAGCCTTGTCGTTGCTTACCTGGATCATCGCAGGAGTCGTCGCCTGGATGTTTGGTGGCTCACTGTCCGAGTACCTCGGCGGTTATATCGAAACTCCCTCGGCTCGCGTGATCGCGGGTTGCGCAATCATGTTTGTCGCCACCTTGCTGGTGGGGGCAATGGTCAACTATCTCATCGGCGAATTGATTCGTGTCACCGGCCTCTCCGGGACCGATCGATTCCTCGGCATGGCCTTCGGCGCGGCGCGTGGCGCGCTGCTGGTGGTCGTGGCGGTCGGGCTCTTGAGCCTGGGGCCGGTACAGCAGGATTCCTGGTGGCAGCAGTCGCGGCTGGTGCCACAATTTCTATTGGTTGCAGACTGGTCCAAGAACCTCATCCTGGGGTGGAGCAGTCAGTGGCTGGCCAGCGGTATCAGCGTACCCGCTGAAATACCGTTCAAGGAGCACCTCTTACCGGCCAAAACGCCTCAGTAAGATGGGTTCAGTTCAGTTTCATTAAGTAGGGGTTGCGTCGCATGTGTGGCATCGTCGGTATCGTCGGTAAGTCGAACGTCAATCAGGCGCTGTATGACGCGCTAACCGTCCTCCAGCACCGCGGCCAGGACGCTGCCGGTATCGTGACCAGCCATGATGGCCGGTTATTCCTGCGCAAGGACAATGGCCTGGTGCGTGATGTGTTCCAGCAACGGCACATGCAGCGCCTGGTGGGTCACATGGGTATCGGTCATGTGCGTTATCCAACCGCAGGCAGCTCGACTTCTGCCGAGGCTCAGCCGTTCTACGTCAACTCGCCGTATGGCATCACCCTGGCGCACAACGGCAACCTGACCAATGTTGAACAGCTGGCCAAGGAGATCTACGAGTCCGACCTGCGCCACGTCAACACCAACTCCGACTCCGAAGTGCTGCTCAACGTGTTCGCTCACGAGCTGGCCCAGCGCGGCAAGCTGCAGCCGACCGAGGAAGACGTGTTTGCCGCAGTGACTGATGTGCACAACCGCTGTGTCGGTGGTTATGCGGTGGTGGCCATGATCACCGGTTACGGTATCGTCGGTTTCCGCGACCCTCACGGCATCCGTCCGATCGTTTTCGGCCAGCGTCATACCGACGAAGGCGTGGAATACATGATCGCCTCGGAAAGCGTTTCCCTGGATGTATTAGGCTTTACCCTGATTCGCGACCTGGCTCCGGGCGAGGCGGTCTACATCACTGAAGAGGGCAAGCTTTACACCCGTCAGTGCGCGACCAACCCGCAGCTCACTCCGTGCATCTTCGAACACGTCTACCTGGCTCGCCCGGATTCGATCATCGACGGCGTTTCGGTGTACAAGGCGCGCCTGCGCATGGGCGAGAAGCTGGCCGAGAAGATCCTGCGCGAGCGTCCGGAGCACGATATCGACGTGGTGATTCCGATTCCGGACACCAGCCGTACCGCGGCGCTGGAGCTGGCCAACCACTTGGGGGTCAAGTTCCGCGAAGGTTTCGTCAAGAACCGCTACATCGGCCGTACCTTCATCATGCCGGGCCAGGCAGCGCGGAAAAAATCCGTGCGCCAGAAGCTCAATGCCATCGAGCTGGAATTCCGCGGCAAGAACGTGATGCTGGTGGACGACTCCATCGTTCGCGGCACCACCTGCAAGCAGATCATCCAGATGGCCCGTGAAGCCGGCGCGAAGAACGTCTACTTCTGCTCCGCGGCGCCGGCGGTTCGTTACCCGAACGTCTATGGCATCGACATGCCAAGTGCCCACGAGTTGATTGCTCACAATCGTTCGACCCAGGACGTGGCTGACCTGATCGGCGCCGACTGGCTGATCTATCAGGACCTGCCGGACCTGATCGAGGCGGTCGGTGGCGGCAAGATCAAGATCGAGAGCTTCGACTGCGCAGTGTTCGACGGCAAGTACGTCACCGGCGACGTCGACGAGGCCTATCTGAACAAGATCGAGAACGCTCGCAACGATGCCTCCAAGGCCAAGACCCAGGCGGTCAGCGCCATCATCGATCTGTACAACAACTGATCCAGAGCATTTAAGAAGACATTAGGAGTAGGCGGCATGAGTCAGGATTGGGATGCCGGTCGGCTGGACAGCGACCTTGAAGGCGTAGCGTTCGATACCCTGGCGGTGCGCGCCGGTCAGCACCGCTCGCCGGAAGGCGAGCATGGTGATCCGATGTTCTTCACCTCCAGCTATGTGTTCCGTACAGCGGCTGACGCGGCTGCACGCTTCGCTGGCGAAGTGCCAGGCAACGTCTATTCGCGTTACACCAACCCCACGGTGCGCTCGTTCGAAGAGCGTATCGCGGCGCTGGAGGGCGCTGAGCAGGCGGTCGCCACGGCCACCGGCATGGCGGCGATTCTCTCGGTGGTCATGAGTCTGTGCAGCGCCGGCGATCACGTGCTGGTGTCGCGCAGCGTGTTCGGCTCGACCATTAGCCTGTTCGAGAAGTACTTCAAGCGTTTTGGCGTTGAAGTCGATTACGTGCCCCTGGCGGATCTGTCCGGCTGGGATGCGGCGATCAAGAGCAACACCAAGCTGCTGTTCGTCGAATCTCCCTCCAATCCGCTGGCCGAACTGGTGGATATCGCCGCCTTGGCTGAGCTGGCGCATGCCAAGGGCGCGATGCTGGTGGTCGACAACTGCTTCTGCACCCCGGCTTTGCAGCAACCCTTGAAGCTGGGCGCGGACGTGGTGGTGCATTCGGCCACCAAGTTCATCGACGGCCAGGGTCGTTGCATGGGCGGCGTGGTAGCCGGACGCAGCGAACAGATGAAAGAAGTGGTGGGCTTTCTGCGCACTGCCGGACCGACCCTGAGTCCGTTCAACGCCTGGATCTTCCTCAAGGGGCTGGAAACCCTGAGCCTGCGGATGCGTGCTCACTGTGCCAATGCCCTGGCTCTGGCGCAGTGGCTTGAGCAGCAGGACGGTGTCGAGAAGGTGCACTACGCCGGTCTTGCCAGCCACCCGCAACACGAGCTGGCCAAGCGTCAGCAGCGTGGTTTCGGTGCGGTGGTGAGCTTCGAGGTCAAGGGCGGCAAAGAGGGCGCCTGGCGCTTTATCGATGCCACTCGCCTGATTTCGATCACGGCCAATCTGGGTGACAGCAAAACCACCATTACCCATCCGAGCACCACGTCCCACGGGCGCCTGGCGCCACAGGAGCGTGAAGCGGCCGGCATTCGCGACAGTCTGATCCGCATTGCGGTGGGCCTTGAGGATGTGGCTGACCTGCAGGCCGACCTGGCTCGTGGGTTGGCAGCCTTGTGATCGAGTTGTCCACGCCTCAGGGTGGCAACGGACGTGTCGCGCTGGTCACGGGTGCGGCACGGGGCATTGGCCTGGGTATCGCTGCCTGGCTGATCAGTGAAGGCTGGCAGGTGGTGCTGACCGACGTTGATCGGGAGCGTGGCTCCAAGGTGTCCAGGGTGTTGGGCGAGAATGCCTGGTTCATCACCATGGACGTGGCGGACGAGGAGCAGGTGGCGCAGGGCGTGGCCGAGGTGCTGGGGCAGTTCGGGCGCCTGGACGCGCTGGTGTGCAACGCGGCGGTGGCTGATCCGCACAACATCACTCTGGAAAGCCTGGATCTGGCTTACTGGAATCGGGTGCTGGCGGTGAATCTCGGTGGGCCCATGCTGCTGGCCAAGCATTGCGCGCCTTATCTGCGCGCCCATGGCGGTTCCATCGTCAATCTGGCGTCGACCCGGGCTCGGCAATCGGAACCTGACAGCGAAGCCTATGCGGCGAGCAAGGGCGGTCTGTTGGCCCTGACCCATGCCCTGGCCATCAGTCTCGGGCCGGAGATCCGGGTCAATGCCGTGAGTCCTGGCTGGATCGATGCGCGTGATCCGGCGGTGCGGCGTGCCGAGCCTTTATCCGATGTCGATCATACCCAGCATCCTGCGGGCCGGGTGGGGACGGTGGAGGATGTGGCGTCGATGGTTGCCTGGCTGCTGTCGCGCAATTCGGGTTTTGTCACCGGCCAGGAGTTCGTGGTGGACGGTGGCATGACCAAGAAAATGATTTATCAGGCGTAGGTCTGCACCTGGCTTTAAGCGGCCAGTGAGCAGTATGGCTGTGCGCCAGTGGCTTTTTTCGTGCGGCTGGCCATTGGGCCATTCCGCGGCTTTTGAAAAAAACTTCAAGCCTGCTATTGACTTAGCTTCGTTACCTGCGTAAATTTCGCGGCCTCAGCGAAGCAAAGGGTGATTAGCTCAGCCGGGAGAGCATCTGCCTTACAAGCAGAGGGTCGGCGGTTCGATCCCGTCATCACCCACCATTCCTGAGTGTCTTTCGCAAGAAAGACGGAAGCTTCCACGGAAGCCTCCAATCGACGCGCAGCGGTAGTTCAGTCGGTTAGAATACCGGCCTGTCACGCCGGGGGTCGCGGGTTCGAGTCCCGTCCGCTGCGCCATATTTTACAGATCAGGCTTGCCTGGTTTGCGATCGAAAAGCATCGAAGCTCTTCTTTCAGACGATTTAAACGATTCACATGGACGCAAGTCCAAGCGATACGCAGCGGTAGTTCAGTCGGTTAGAATACCGGCCTGTCACGCCGGGGGTCGCGGGTTCGAGTCCCGTCCGCTGCGCCATATCAGCCTCAAGGACCACTGAACGCCTTGAAGCAACGAAGCAAGCTACTGGCTTGATTCGCATCGATAGCAAAAGCCCTGGTCGAAAGACCGGGGTTTTTTGTTTTCGGAATTTGCCTTTTTGCAGTAGCTGTTGCTTGAGCATAAAAAACCGCCTATTCGGCGGTTTTTTGTCTCTGCGAAAAACTCGGACTATCAGAAGCCAAGCTTGTCACGAAGGCTGTAGTACCAGGCGCCCAGGGCGGTGAATGGCGTGCGCAGCAACTGGCCGCCAGGGAAGGGGTAGTGGGGCAGGTCGGCGAAGGCGTCAAAGCGCTCTGCCTGGCCGCGCAAGGCCTCGGCCAGGACTTTGCCGGCCAGATGGGTGTAGGTCACGCCGTGGCCGCTGCAGCCCTGGGAGTAGTAGATGTTGTCCCCCAGGCGGCCCACCTGTGGCAGGCGCGACAGGGTCAGCAGGAAGTTGCCGGTCCAGGCGTAGTCGATCTTGACGTTTTTCAGCTGCGGGAATGCCTTGAGCATCTTCGGTCGGATGATCGCCTCGATGTTGGCCGGGTCGCGAGCGCCGTAGACCACGCCGCCGCCGAAAATCAGGCGTTTGTCGCCGCTGAGGCGGTAGTAGTCCAGCAGGTAGTTGCAGTCTTCGACACAGTAGTCCTGAGGGAGCAGGCTGGCTGCCAGCTCGTCGCCCAGGGGTTCGGTAGTGATCACCTGAGTGCCGCAAGGCATGGACTTGGCGGCCAGTTCCGGGATCAGATTGCCCAGGTAGGCGTTGCCGGCGACGATGACGAACTTGGCGCGGACTTTACCTTGTGGGGTATGTACAACGGGATTGGCCCCGCGTTCGATGCGTACTGCCGGGGATTGTTCGTAGATAGTGCCGCCCAGGGATTCCACGGCCGCCGCTTCGCCCAGTGCCAGGTTCAGCGGGTGGATGTGGCCGCCGCTCATGTCGAGCATGCCGCCCTTGTATTGATCACAGGCCACGACTTCGCGAATCCGTCGCTCGTCCAGCAGTTCGAGCTGGGTGTGGCCGTAGCGCTCCCACAGGCGTTTCTGCGACTCAAGGTGGCCCATCTGCTTGCTGGTCAGCGCCGCGAAGACGCCGCCGTCTTTCAGGTCGCACTGGATCTGGTACTTGGCTACCCGCTCGCGAATGATCCGGCCGCCCTCGAAGGCCATTTGTCCCAGCAGCTGTGCTTGCTTGGGGCCGACGCTGCGCTCGATCACGTCGATGTCACGGCTATAGCTGTTGACGATCTGTCCGCCATTGCGTCCGGATGCGCCAAAGCCGACTTTGGCAGCTTCGAGTACCGTTACGCGAAAGCCGTTTTCCAATAGAAACAGGGCGCTGGACAGGCCGGTATAACCCGCACCGATCACGCAGATATCGGTTTCCACTTCGCCTTGCAGCAGCGGGCGTTCCGGGGCTGCATTGGCGGATGCGGCGTAATAGGACTGTGGGTAGGGAATGTGCGCCATCCTGCGACCTCATGTGTTTAATATATTTTACGAGTGCGCCGATGCTACCTGAGTTGTAAAAGCGCCACCAGATACAAGGAAAAACTTCTTCCAGGCGCCGAAATTAAAAAATTCGCATATTCATAGGCTTAGCTGCAAAAAAGGTGTTGACACCCCTTTGGAATTCCGTAGAATGCCGCCTCACAGCAGGCACGTAGCTCAGTTGGTTAGAGCACCACCTTGACATGGTGGGGGTCGTTGGTTCGAGTCCAATCGCGCCTACCAAACAAAATCCGCTCTGCTGGGCGGTCTGAAAGGGGTTCACCGAGAGGTGAGCCCCTTTTTTGTTTTGCGCGTTTTCATAACGTTGCAAAACCCGTTCAGGGCCTCGGTGCACTCTTTGTCATCCTCTATGTCGTTGCTGATCATGAAGGCTGCTTGAGTGTGCAGCTTGGGTTGTGGAAGAAGCGTCTGGGCGTTCGGCAGAACACCTGCCAATCCTCAAGTGGCGGCTCGGCATTGTCGCTGGCTGCTCGTCGCAGCAGTTCCGCCTGTGCATTCCGAGAGGCCTTCCATACTGCGCCCGTCTTGGCGTTTGTGGATTTTCCTGCGGATTGATCCACTCGTTTCTACGCCGTTGATTATCGGCCACTCTATGCCTCGCTCTTAAAGCGATGGAGCTTGGGTTGTCGATACTCCCGTCGATCCTTGCCTTTAAAGATTCTGCTGCTTGTCGTTCGCGCTGTTGTGAGCGCCCGTCCTTGGGCGCGTCGGTTGCTGGGCAGGTTGAAGATCTTTTACGTGTGCTCTGGTCTTTTCAAGGCTGTGCTCCTCGCTTCCTGGGCGGGGAGTCGTGAAGTGCGACTCCCCGGAGAAGGATGATCAGCTCTGCGCGATGAACCCCTCGCCGTTGAAGCTGCGCACCGGGTTGCCGCGCTCCACGCTGTGGTGGGCGTCGCGGCGTTGCAGGCGCAGCGCCTCTGCAGATTGCTGTTGCCGATCTGCCAGGCGCTGCTGGATCAGCAGGCGCGCAACGCGCTTGTTGTCGTGCTGGCTGCGTTCTGACTGCACTTTCACGCTGATGCCACTGGCCAGGTGCGTGGCGCGCACCGCGGAGTCCGTGGTGTTCACGTGTTGCCCGCCCGGGCCTGATGCGCGCATCGCTTCGAAGCGGATCGCGCCGTCCATGCTGTCCTCTGGGGCCTTGAACAGTTGACCGGCGAAATACCAGTTCTTGCGTTTGTATCCGGGGCGATAGGGGCTCTTGCAGGTCCAGAGCAGGGTGCCGGTCCAGCGTTCGGCCAGTCTCGCAGCCTGTTCGCCATCAAGGCTGACCAATACCGATCTGTGGGTACCCCGGCCCTGGCCGGCTACCTGCTCGACGAGGCTGGCACGCACGCTGTGTGCCTCGGCTTCTCGATACAGGAGTTGCAGGGCCTTGGTCACCGCCAGTTCGCACTCGGCGGGTCCCTGGGCGGAAGACAGTTGTAACAGCAGCATCAGCAGCACCCCCGGCGTTTGTAGGTCAGTACCGGCTTGAGCCGCGCGATGATCTGCACCAGGCCGGCATCCCTCAGGCTGCCGACCACGCTGTCGATGCTCTTGTAGGCTTCGGGCGCTTCCTCGTACATCAATCCGCGGTCTTCGCAGATCACCCGGCTGCCCAGTTGAGTGCGCTTGAGCTGGTCGAAGCTGAAGCGCGCCGCCAGCCTGCCTTTGCAATCGCTGCGTAGCCATTTGCGCCCGGCGCCGTGGGCCAGGGAGTAGAGGCTGGCAGTTGCCGGTATGGGGTGTACCAGATAGCTGTAGTCGCCCCGGGAGCCCGGGATGACCACCGGACCCTGGTCCGACGGTGTAGCGCCCTTGCGATGCAGCCAGCCCGTAATACCGTCGATATTCGCTGGTGATACCAGGTTGTGGTTGATGTCCAGAATCGAGCGTCCCTTGGCCCGCAGGTTGTGCAGCAGGCGTTCGGCGATCAATCGTCGGTTGGCCTCGGCGAAACGCAGGGCCGCGTCGTGCTCTTGCAAGTACTGAGCGCCGGCGGCGCTGGCCATGGCCAGGCCGTTGTGCCCGTGCTGGTCCACATGACGCCGCAGGATGGCTTCTCCCAGGCCCCGGGAGCCGCTGTGCACCAGCAGCAATAAGGCTTTGGGATTCAGCTCCAGGGCTTGTAAGGCGTTGGCGTCGTACACCTGATCAAGCTGTTGCAGCTCGGCAAAGTGATTGCCGCCACCGATGGTGCCCAGTGAGTGTTCATGGCCGTTGATGGGCAGTCCCAGCTGCGCTCGCTCTTCATCCCACTGTTCATCCAGAGGGAGATCGATGTTGCCGATTTTCTTCTCCAGCTTGTCGAGGTTGAGGCGGCTGCTGGAAAGATCGGTTTGCCACAGCGTCATGCCGCAGCCGATGTCGTTGCCCACCAGGGCCGGGTAGGCCATTTCGGTGGAAAAGAATGCTGCTCCCACCGGGTAGCCTCGGCCTGGGTGCAGGTCCGGCATGCCGACCACCTGGCGCATGCCGGGCAGTTGAGCGGTGGTTTGCAGTTGCTGGAGCGCTTTATCTTCGATCCAGGTGGTGTCTGAGGCGATCAGCGAGACGCCGTTCGACAAATGACGGATGCAAGTGTCCATGTCCAATTCCTGATTGGAAAAAAATAGTCAGGTAGTGGCAGGACGAAGCGGGATTAAGCGAAGGCGCTAACGGGTAGCGGATACAGCGTTTAAACCAGGCACGTCCTGCAAGGGGTGATCAGCTGTTGCATGGTGGATCTCCTTGGCAAAAGTGTGGGAAGGGGCGCGAAGGTTAAACCTTCAACTGAGTCATGACAATGGGGAGTCCTGAATAAACAGCGCCTGCCCTTCTAGCCAAGGCCCGTAAAACCATGGCCTTGGAGCGCAAGGTGGCTGCTACGGGCCCTGGCTGAGGGCTGTCAGAATGGCGGTTGCCTTGCAGGAGGTTTTTTCTTCCGGTGGACGCCTTTTTTCTGCCGCCTGAGCGATACTCTCGCGTTTTATGGACGAGGTGGCAGCATGCGGGTGTTGATGGCGGTGATGGTTGCGGTTTTGTTGGCCGGTTGTGCGGGTTCCACCATGGACGACGCTCGGGCCAGAACGCCCAACAAGACCCTGAGCTCGGCCAAGGCCGATCAACTGGTGGCGCAGTGCGTACAGTTCGCCTGGCAGGATGAAGCGGTTTTCGGTGTTGACGCTGCGGCATATCTGCAGCCAGGCAAGGGCGGTGGCTATACGGTGTATACCCGCTCCGCCGAATCCTTCGTGGACATCAAGGTCGAGGCTTCCGGGACCACCATTCACTACTACGCGGTCGAGGACAATGCTGTCTCCAAGCGTCGCCTGGCGGCGTTGGCGACCTGCCTATAAGCAATGGATGGCTTCAAGCGTTTTTCAGGAAAAACCCGGCTATGGCCGGGTTTTTTTCTGCCGGGCGTTTTTTCGGTGTTAGTTGGGCTGCTGGGCTTTTTCATAAAGTGAAAGAACAAGTTTTGCTGTAGCAAAGCGTGTAATACATTGACTCTTCAAGTTGTCAGTTCAAATCGGGAAGTCCAGGGTTTAATGGGGTTGGCGCCAACTTTTGCAAACTGTCCCGGGTGGTTAGTTTGTGGGCGTATGAAAAAATCGATAAAAGTGCGCTAAGTTAAAGGTGCTCAACGAGGAGCGAACTTAATTAGTCAATGGAGTGAATGATATGAATAAGCCACAAGCTCAACTTAAACATGGTCGCATTGTGTCGCCTTCCAGCCGCGGTTCGGTTGCGGTGGAACTGGGTCTGCTGGGGACCTGGCAGGTGAATGAGATGGAAGGCGGGAAAAACTTCCCGTCCCTGGTCGCAGGTCCCTTCCCGAAACCCTACGACAGCGATGTGGCAAGCGTCGTACCACCCGCAGACGGTCATATTCTGAGCGGCGGCAAGGTTGATGAGCGCGACTGCATCAACTTCACCAACGAGGAGATGTCGAAGAAACTCAACCGTGCTTTCAACTGGCCGCAGCTCAGTGTCGATCCGGGTCAGGTGTTTCGCGTGCAGTGGGAATACACCGCGCCTCACGTCACCCGTGGTTACAGCTGGTTCATCACCAAAGATGGCTGGGACCCGAAGCAGCGTATCAGCCGCGCTCAACTCGAGCCCCAGGCTTTTTATCAGGACTTTTATACTGAAGTTCCTTTCGACAAGTTTGGATCGGTGCTCAAAGCCAAGACCCACCATGAAGTAGTACTGCCGAAAAACAAGAAAGGCCATCATGTTGTGGTGCTGGTGTGGATCGTTGCCAATACGGGCAACGGGTTCTATCAGGCGTTCGATCTGGACTTCAAGTAAGTTACAGGCTTACAGCATTATTTATCCGTTCTGAAGGATTAGAGCATGAATAAAATCGACTTTACCTCGATCAAGAGTCAGCCCGCGGATGCCGCATCTCTGATGCCGAGCATTGCCGGCAAGAAGATCCTCATGGGTTTCTGGCACAACTGGGCCGCCGGCCCTGCCGATGGTTATCAACGGGGGCAGTTCGCCAATCTCAATCTCCTGGATGTGCCCAAGGAATATAACGTGGTGGCGGTGGCCTTCATGAAGGGGCACGGCATTCCGACGTTCAAGCCTTATAACCTGTCGGATGAAGAGTTCCGGCGTCAGGTCGGCGTGCTCAACAGCCAGGGGCGGGCAGTGCTGATCTCCCTGGGCGGCGCCGATGCGCATATCGAATTGCACAAGGGCAACGAGCAGCCATTGGCCAGCGAGATCATTCGCCTGGTCGAGACTTATGGTTTCGATGGCCTGGATATCGATCTGGAGCAGAGCGCCATCGACTTTGCCGACAACAAGAGCGTGTTGCCGGCCGCGCTGAAGCTGGTGAAGGATCATTACGCCGGCCAGGGCAAGCACTTCATCATCAGCATGGCGCCCGAGTTTCCGTACCTGAGCCGCGATGGCAAGTACGTGGCGTACCTGCAGGCCCTGGAGGGCTACTACGACTTTATCGCGCCGCAGTATTACAACCAGGGCGGTGATGGGCTCTGGGTGCCAGAGGCAAATGGCGGGCACGGGGCGTGGATTGCCCAGAACAACGACGCCATGAAGGAGGACTTTCTGTTCTACCTGACCGACAGCCTGGCCTCGGGTACGCGTGGCTACACTCGGATTGCCGCGGACAAGCTGGTGATCGGTTTGCCGAGCAACGTCGATGCGGCAGCCACCGGTTATGTCATCGAACCTGCGGCGTTGAACAACGCGTTCAAACGCCTGCAGGAGAGTGGCCACGCCATCAAGGGCTTGATGACCTGGTCGGTGAATTGGGATGCCGGAGTCAATCGGCACGGCGTGCATTACGACTGGGAGTTCCGCAACCGTTATGCGCCGTTGATCCATGGCGACGGCGGCGAGCCGCAGAGGCCTGGGGCGCCGGGCAATCTGCTGGTGCAGGGGACCACTCGCAACAGTGTCAGTTTGAGTTGGGGCACATCCGGCGGCCTGCGCCCGGTGGAGTTCTACACCCTGTACCGCGATGGCAATGCGGTGGGCAAGACGGCGACTGCGGCCTTTGAGGACAAGGGCCTGAATGCGGATACCCAGTACGCCTACTTTGTCACGGCCACTGACACTCAGGGCCGGGAATCCTTGCCCAGTCGCAGCCTCAGTGTCAGGACCGCAGGAGGGGCGGTCGATCCGAGCTTTCCCGAGTGGCGCACCAGTCAGCGCTACATGAGGGAGGAGGGTGTGACTTATGAAGGCAATCGCTATCTCTGCCTTCAGGAGCACACCTCCAACCCGGGTTGGACGCCTTCCGTGGCGTTCACGCTGTGGAGCAAGGTGCTGCTGGAGCGTCATGCCTGAGGTCTAGAGGTCAGTGCCCGAGGGCATGAACGGGCGGCCCGCGCGGATGTTGTCGATCCGAATGCGGGCCGCTTTTTGCGTTTTTCCGCCTCAATGTGGATTGCTTTGTTTGTTGGTAACGCGCCTGCGCGGACGCTGATGCGGGTCAGCGCCGCCCGCGTGAGCCCTGGTTCAGTTGTAATCGTTGGTAAGCGATGCTGCTTTCGGGCTTGGCTTAGTAGTAGGCTCGCGGCTCAATTGCATGAGCAAGGAAAGCCCTCGATGTTTCAAATGAATAATCTGGTTCCGGAACTGCTGGTCACCCATCTGCAGCGCAGCCTGTCTTTTTATCGCGATACCCTGGGTTTCAAGGTGGAGTATCGGCGTCCCGAGCACTTCTTTGCCTTTCTTTCATTCAACGGCGGGCAATTGATGCTGGAACAGGATGATCAGCAGGAGTCGGAGTGGCGGGTAGGTCCCTTGCAGGCCCCCTTTGGCCGCGGCATGAACCTGTCCATCGAGTGCCCGGATATTCGCCAATTGGCGGCGGCGCTGAAGCAGGCCGGTATCGCCTTGCGCAGGGACATTCAGGAATGCTGGTATCGCCATGATGAGTCGCTGCATGGCGAGTTGAACCTGCTGGTGCAGGATCCTGATGGCTACCTGCTGCGGTTTACCCAGGACTTGGGGTTCAAGCCGGTGGAACCGTCAGCAGGCGTCTGACCGCCGTGCCCGGGCGCGACGCCGGCATTGCTGCGGCGCCGCATGCCGGGAGGCAGCGGTAGGATGGGTTGCCAGAAAGGGGCGTTAGTCAGTGGTTGGCGAAAGTCCGGTGCGCGGGAATCTGCTGTGGCCGCTATCCGCTGAGGACAGGCGGGGATTCTGTGGGAGAAGCTCGGGATGAACAAGGCACGCGCCGCACCAGCCTTGGGTTGCAGGCGAGGAGCGGGTGCTCATTGAGTTCAAGGGGTTTCGCGCTTGTCCGGGGCGGTGAGTCCGGCCTGGATGCGTTGATAGATTTCTTCACGGTGTACCGCGACATCTTTGGGCGCGTTGATTCCGATGCGGACCTGTTGGCCGCTGACGCCGAGGATGGTGATCGTAATGTCGTCACCGATGTTTATGCTTTCACCGACTTTGCGGGTGAGTATCAGCATGATCTTCTCCTTGATAGCTTTGTAGGGCACCAGATTCAAACAGTGCAGAGGTCGGTCTTAGGTATAGATTAGTGCGAAGTTCCACTGAGTGGGTGCCTCTTTCTGACGCGCAGACGATCTATTAATTCCCAAGGCGCAACTATACATAGGCAATAAATATCATTCTTCCTGTTTCGGCCTGATTTTGTGACGAGGTCTCTCGTGGCTGGAGTGCTAAAATCGCCGCCTCAGACTTTCTAGGGGTGGGTTGTGCGCACAGTAGCGATGATGATGGCGGTGTTGGCATTGGCCGGATGCGGCGAAGGCAAGCGGGTCGAAGCGAACAAGACTGCGGCAGCGGCCACGCAGGTCCAGGCGGTTCAGGCCTCCAGCGCGCCACAGTGGGATGTGCTGGTGGGCAGTGAGTTGCCTCAGGCGGTCAGCGATCTGACCGGCTGGCTGATCGAGCACGGGATCATTTCCAATGTGGTGACCGTGGAGGGCAAGCGCCTGGTGGTGGTCGGTCCGTTTGCGTCCCAGGCCGAAGCCGAGGCCAAGAAGAATGAAGTGATCGAAAAGCTGGTCAAGGCCAAGAAGCGCGATATCGACGTCGCGGTCATCGAGCATCAGACCGCGCAATAAACCTGTTGGCACAGGATCCAGGATCGCCCGCCTTCAGCGGGCGATCTGCTTTCAGCCACAGGCCTTGAGGTTGACCGCGCCGACGAATTCATTGCCGCGCCCCATCACGCAGGCCACGCTCTGATTGCGCTGGCGTTCCCAGTCTTGCACCGGGTAGGTCTTGTTCCAGGCTTCAAACAGTTGGCGATCCTGTTTCGACAGGCGCAGGCCGTACTGCTTGCTCATGTAGAAGTAGGTGCGGGCGATCATGCCGCGAATCGACGGTCGTGGCATGACCTTCTTGGCCTTGAAGTCGACCTGGGTCAGGCATGAACCGTACTGGCCCGATTGCTCCGGCAGCCAGCCGAAACTGAAGTTGCTGCGGTCGCCATTCACTTCGCCAATGCTCGGTACCAGGTTGTGCAGGTCGGCTTCGGCGCGCTGATAGACCGCATCGGTGCGGGTGCAGTTCTTGCGTCCGCCTTGCTGCCAGCATTGACGCTGATGGCCGATCTGCCAGGCCGGGACTATGTGTTCCCACTCGATGCGTTCGGCGCGCTTGGCGTTCTTGCGTGGCACATAGCCGCAGGCCGCCAGGTTCACCCGATTGCCGGTGTACTTGCAGCCGCAATAGAACTCGGTGGATTGGGGGGCATAGAGCTTCCAGGCTACCTTCTTGGCTTCGCTGAAGGTGCGGGGCGCGTCGGCTTGGGCGGTACAGGCGAGAAACAGCAACAGCAGGGCAAAACAACGAACACTCATTGACTCAGTCTTCCTTCGGCACAACCCAGAAAATCTGCACGCCGCCATCGTCGCGATAGGCGAGGGTGACGTTGTCGTTTTCGGCGATTTCTTCCAGCAGGCGCTCCCACTCGTCCTGAGGTTCGTCGGCGAGGCGGAAGATCAGCGCGGCCTTGGCTTTCTGTGCGGTGGGGGAGTTGATGATTTTCTGGATGCGTACACCCAGGCGTTCGTAGGAGCTGAGGGGTGTTTGAGCGTTGGCCACGGAACATTCCTTAATAAGCTGTACGTGCATACAGTATTTAACTGTAAGACATTTCGCAACTGCTTAAAATTCAAGAAGTTCCTCTGACAACGCTTTATGCATTTGTCTCACGAGGTGAGCAGATATTTTTGCTGGGGGGAGGGGAGGTGGTATCGGCGCCACTCGCCCGGGCGGGCGAGTGGTTGCAAGCCCGCTCGACCGGGGCCGGTCGAGCGGGGTTCTGTCAGTATTCCCAGAACATGCGTTGCAGTTCCTTGCTGTCCTGAGTCTTGGTCAGGGCGACCATGGCCAGGATGCGGGCTTTCTGCGGGTTCAGGTCATGAGCCACGACCCAGTCGTACTTGTCGTCGGGCTGTTCGGCGTTGCGCAGAACGAAACCACCGGCATTGACGTGGGAAGAACGAATGATCTGCACGCCGTTCTTGCGCAGTTCCTGCAGGGCCGGAACCACACGGGAAGACACCGAACCGTTACCGGTGCCGGCGTGGATGATGGCTTTGGCGCCGCCCTGGGCCAGGGCTTTGTAGGCGGTGTCGCTGACGTTGCCGTAGCCGTAGGCGATTTCTACGTCAGGCAGGCTCTTGATGTTCTTGATGTCGAATTCCGAATCCATGGTGTGGCGCTTGGCCGGCAGGCGGAACCAGTAGGATTTGCCTTCCACCACCATGCCCAGCGGGCCCCATGGGCTCTTGAAGGCTTCGGTCTTGATGTTGATCATTTTGCTGACATCGCGACCGGACTGGATTTCGTCGTTCATGGTCACCAGTACGCCTTTGCCGCGGGCGTTCTTGCTGCCGGCGACGGCGACGGCGTTGTACAGGTTGAGCATGCCGTCGGCCGACATGGCGGTGCCTGGGCGCATGGAGCCGACCACTACGATTGGCTTGTCAGTCTTTTCCACCAGGTTGAGGAAGTAGGCGGTTTCTTCCAGGGTGTCGGTGCCGTGGGTGATGACGATGCCATCAACGTCCTTGCTGTCGGCCAGTTCGGCAACGCGGCGACCCAGTTGCAGCAGGTTTTCGTTGGTGATGCTTTCCGAGGCGATCTGCATGACCTGTTCGCCACGCACATTGGCCAGCTGGTTCAGCTCCGGGATGCCGGCGATCAGTTGTTCGATGCCGACCTTGGCCGCCTGATAGGTGGCGCTGTTGGCCGCGCTGGCGCCGGCACCGGCGATAGTGCCGCCGGTGGCGAGGACCACGACGTTGGCGAGTTTCTGCTGGGTTTCAGCTTCTTTGGCCTGCAGGGCGGCAGGCAGAAGCAGGAGGAGGGCCAAAGCGCCCGGGGCGAAGGATTTGAAGGCAGATTTCATTATTTTCTCTCTAGTAGTGAGACGGTGCTGATGCAGGTTCATCTAGAAACACCTCGGCGGCAGATCTGTTTGCGCCGGGGCAGCGAGGGTTGAGCAGGATCTGTACCAGCGCTACCTTGATCGGATAAGTATTTTAAGTTACTGATTTATATCAATTTTATTTCTGTTCATGAGCGTGGTGAGTCAGGTGGCGTCCGGGTTTCCGAACATTTGCGCAGAGCTGTGTTCGGCAATCCGAAAATGCTCGTCGCCAGTCCTGAAGCGACTTCTTGCGCATTCATTAAAGAATGTTCTGCGGCGGTCGATGATCCTTCTAGGATTTTTCACCAGGAGTTCCCATGTCACTTTCAGTCGGATTTCCAGGGGCAGGAGCCATTCTGATCAATGGCAAGTCGCCCGCAACCATCGATGCATTGAGCAACGCCACCGCCGAGCAGGCGTCTAGCGCGCTGGGCACCGACGAGTCAGGCACTTTGCGGGTCGGTTCCAGCAAGCAGGCCGAACAGTCTGAAAGCGAAGGCTCAAGCGAAGACAACCACAGCATCGTGGTCAAGATGCTGCTCAAGCGCATGCAGGAGCTGCAGCAGCAACTTCGCGAGCTGCAACAGCAACTGGCTGCCGCCCAGGCCGCCAACTACCCATCCCCCGAGGCCAAGCAGACCGCAGTCATGGCCATTCAAGGGCAGGTCGCCGATACCAACGGCGCGCTGGCGGAAGTCTCGGGCAACCTGGTCCGGGAGTTGGCCAAGGAGTCTTCCTCCGGTGGCCTGGTGAACACCACCGCCTGAATCGTCAGCCTGCCCGGGAGCATTTTCCGGGCAGGTTTTTCTCCACGTGGCCGGTTGCGGATGGCTGCCCACGCTCTCTGATTGCACTTTGAACAGCGTTGACAAACTCTGGCGAGGTTCGCATAGTTCGTTTTACGCAAACGTTTGCGCGAGGCTCGGGAAACGATGATCGTCTATCTTTCCGAGGCACGGCCCCGGCCGGTGTCACTGGAAACCTGGCGGCCCCGCGGTGCGAACGCTGCTCACAATAATCATAAGATCGGAGTGAACCCATGAAGCTGCCCTTTGCTGGACGTCTACTCGCTGTCGCCGTTCTGGCCGCTGCATCCGCTGCCCTTCCTCTCTCTTCGGCTCTGGCCGACACCCCGCAGAAACCCAAGGTCGCCCTGGTCATGAAATCCCTGGCCAACGAGTTCTTCCTGACCATGGAGGACGGGGCCAAGGCCTATCAGAAAGAGCACTCCGGCGATTTCGACCTGGTGTCCAACGGCATCAAGGACGAAACCGATACCGCCAACCAGATCCGCATCGTCGAGCAGATGATCGTCTCCAAGGTCAACGCCCTGGTGATTGCCCCTGCCGACTCCAAGGCCATGGTGCCGGTGATCAAGAAAGCGGTGGATGCCGGAATCACGGTGATCAACATCGATAACCAGCTCGATCCCGCTGTGTTGAAGAGCAAGAACATCAGCGTGCCTTTCGTCGGGCCCGACAACCGCAAGGGCGCACGCCTGGTGGGCGAGTACCTGGCCAAGCAACTCAAGGCCGGGGATGAAGTCGGGATCATCGAAGGGGTTTCCACCACCACCAACGCGCAACAGCGCACCGCCGGCTTCAAGGACGCAATGGAGGCCGCGCAGATCAAGGTGGTGTCGCTGCAATCGGGCGACTGGGAGATCGACGCCGGTAACCGCGTCGCCTCGGCCATGCTCAGCGAGTACCCGAACCTCAAGGCATTGCTGGCCGGCAACGACAGCATGGCGGTAGGGGCGGTGTCCGCTGTCCGTGCCGCCGGCAAGGCGGGCAAGGTCCAGGTGGTGGGCTACGACAACATCAACGCCATCAAGCCAATGCTCAAGGATGGCCGGGTCCTGGCCACTGCCGATCAGTTCGCCGCCAAGCAGGCGGTGTTCGGTATCGAGACGGCGCTGAAGATCCTCAAGGGCGAGAAGGTCGACAGCGGTGCCAATGGCGTGATCGAAACTCCGGTTGAGCTGGTCACCAAGTAGTCGTTGCGACGGCACAACGGCGCTCACCCGCCAGGGTGAGCGCATGGAGAGTTTCCTATGTCTGTTTCCGCTGCGAACGCTGTCCTTTCGGTCAGTGGTATCGGCAAGACCTATGCACAACCGGTATTGACCGGCATCGACCTGACGCTGCTGCGCGGGGAGGTGCTGGCCCTGACCGGAGAAAACGGCGCCGGCAAGAGCACCCTGTCGAAGATCATCGGCGGTCTGGTCAGCCCCACCACCGGGCACATGCAGTTCAACGGGCAGGACTACCGCCCCGCTAGCCGCACCCAGGCCGAGGACCTGGGGATCCGCATGGTCATGCAGGAGCTCAACCTGCTGCCGACCCTGTCGGTGGCCGAAAACCTGTTTCTCGACAACCTGCCCAGCAACGGTGGCTGGATTAGCCGCAAGCAGCTGCGCAAGGCGGCGATCGAGGCCATGGCCCAGGTCGGCCTGGACGCCATCGATCCCGACACCCTGGTGGGTGAGTTGGGCATCGGTCACCAGCAAATGGTGGAGATTGCGCGCAACCTGATCGGCGATTGCCATGTGCTGATTCTTGATGAGCCCACGGCCATGCTCACCGCTCGCGAAGTGGAGATGCTGTTCGAGCAGATCACCCGCCTGCAGGCTCGGGGCGTATCCATCATCTACATCTCCCATCGCCTGGAAGAGCTGGCCCGGGTCGCCCAGCGCATTGCCGTATTGCGTGACGGTTGTCTGGTTTGTGTCGAGCCCATGGCCAACTACAACAGCGAGCAGCTGGTGAACCTGATGGTGGGGCGCGAGCTGGGCGAGCTTATCGATCTGGGCGAACGCAAGATCGGCGCTCCGGCGCTGACCGTGAGCAACCTTTGCCGTTCGGACAAGGTCCGCGATGTGTCGTTTGCGGTGCGCAGTGGCGAGATCTTCGGGATTTCCGGGCTGATCGGGGCAGGGCGTACCGAGCTGCTGCGGCTGATCTTCGGCGCCGACCTTGCCGACAGCGGCAGCATTGCCCTGGGTACGCCGGCGCGGCCAGTGAGCATTCGCTCGCCGGTGGATGCGGTGGCCAACGGCATTGCCCTGATCACCGAGGATCGCAAGGGCGAAGGCCTGCTGCTGACCCAGTCGATCAGCGCCAACATCGCCCTGGGCAACATGCCGGCGATTTCCCGCCGCGGCCTGGTCAATGGCCAGGGCGAGGAGCAACTGGCTCAACGGCAGATCGACGCCATGCGCATCCGCAGTTCCAGCCCGGCGCAATGGGTCAGTGAATTGTCCGGTGGCAACCAGCAGAAGGTGGTGATCGGCCGCTGGCTGGAGCGCGACTGTTCGGTGCTGCTGTTCGATGAGCCGACTCGCGGCATCGATGTCGGGGCCAAGTTCGATATCTACGCGCTGCTGGGCCAGTTGACCCGCCAGGGCAAGGCGCTGGTGGTGGTGTCCAGCGACTTGCGCGAGTTGATGCTGATCTGCGACCGCATCGGCGTGCTGTCTGCCGGGCGCCTGATCGACACCTTCGAGCGCGACAGCTGGACCCAGGACGAATTGCTTGCCGCCGCTTTTGCCGGCTATCAGAAACCAGATGCGCTGCTCGATGAAGCGGCGCCCAGGAACGCACCATGAATACTGCACCTGCAAGCGGCAAGCGAGGCGGCCATTACTACGGCCTCGGCACTTACCTGGGGCTGGCGGGGGCCTTGTTGGGGATGATCGTTCTGTTCTCCCTGCTCAGCAGCCACTTCCTTTCCTATGACACGTTCAGCACCCTGGCCAACCAGATACCCGACCTGATGGTGCTGGCGGTGGGCATGACCTTTGTGCTGATCATCGGCGGCATCGATTTGTCCGTCGGCTCGGTGCTGGCCCTGGCCGCCTCGACGGTCAGTGTGGCGATCCTCGGCTGGGGCTGGAGCGTGCTGCCTGCGGCGTTGCTGGGCATGGCGTGTGCGGCGCTGGCGGGAACCATCACCGGCTCGATCACCGTGGCCTGGCGCATTCCGTCGTTCATCGTTTCCCTGGGTGTGCTGGAAATGGCCCGGGGCGTGGCTTACCAGATGACCGGCTCGCGCACCGCCTACATCGGTGACGCCTTTGCCTGGCTGTCGAATCCGATAGCCTTCGGCATTTCGCCGTCGTTTATCATTGCCCTGCTGATTATCTTTCTGGCCCAGGCGGTGCTGACGCGCACCGTGTTCGGCCGCTACCTGATCGGCATCGGTACCAACGAAGAGGCAGTGCGGCTGGCGGGGATCAACCCCAAGCCCTACAAGATCCTGGTGTTCAGCCTGATGGGATTGTTGGCGGGCATCGCGGCACTGTTTCAGATTTCTCGCCTGGAAGCGGCGGATCCGAATGCGGGCTCCGGTCTGGAGTTGCAGGTCATCGCCGCGGTGGTGATTGGCGGCACCAGCCTGATGGGCGGACGCGGCTCGGTGATCAGCACCTTCTTCGGCGTCTTGATTATCTCCGTGCTGGCTGCGGGCCTGGCGCAAATCGGCGCATCCGAACCGACCAAGCGCATCATCACCGGTGCGGTCATCGTGATTGCCGTGGTGCTGGACACCTATCGCAGCCAGCGCGCCAATCGGCGGGTTTGATTCATGGCAACAATCAAGGATGTGGCGGCGCTGGCGGGGATTTCCTACACCACGGTGTCCCATGTACTGAACAAGACGCGCCCGGTCAGTGAGGAGGTGCGGGTCAAAGTCGAGGCGGCGATCAAGCACCTGGACTACGTGCCCAGTGCGGTGGCCCGCTCCCTCAAGGCCAAGACCACGGCGACCATCGGCCTGTTGGTGCCCAACAGCCTCAACCCGTACTTCGCCGAGCTGGCGCGCGGGATCGAGGACTACTGCGAGCGCAACGGTTACTGCGTGATTCTCTGCAACTCCGACGACAACCCGGAGAAGCAGCGCAACTACTTGCGGGTGTTGCTGGAAAAACGCATCGACGGCTTGATCGTGACCTCCGCTGGAGGCGACAGCGGCCTGGCCCAGGGCCTGGCCGGGGTGCGCACACCGATGGTGATCGTCGACCGCGGGCTGGATGGAGTGGATGCCGATCTGGTGCGCATCGACCACCAATACGGTGCCTACCTGGCGACCCGGCACCTGCTGGAGCTGGGGCATCGTGACATAGCCTGCATTGGTGGTCCGGCCCAGACCAGCGTGGCGCAGTTGCGTCTGGCGGGCTTTCATCAGGCGTTGCGCGAAGCGGGGGTTGCAGTGCCGGCTTCGCGCCTTCTGGAAAGTGATTTCAGCAGCACCGGGGGGTATCTGGCGGCGGCGCAGTTGCTCGATGGCCCGAACCGGCCCAGCGCGATCTTCGCCGGCAATGACATGATGGGCATCGGCGTGCTGCGGGCGGCCGCGGAGCGCAATATCCGCGTGCCCGGCCAGCTCTCGGTGATTGGCTTCGACGACATTCTCATGAGTCGTTATGTGTACCCGGCGCTGACCACGGTCGGCCAGTCGATCCTGCAGTTGGGCGAGACTGCGGCAGAGTTGCTGCTGCGTCGGATCGCCTCGCGGGAGTTGCCGGTCGACCAGCGCATCGTGACGCCGAATATTGTCTTGCGGGAATCGACGGCGCCGCTGGGCGGCGCCTTTGCCGAATACCGCTGAACCCAAATGATTGAGTATCGATGTATGCCAGCAAAAGTAGTGGTAGTGGGAAGCCTCAATATGGACCTGGTCACCCGGGCCGAGCGCCTGCCCCGTGGGGGCGAGACGCTGATTGGCAAGTCCTTCGCCACGGTGTCCGGTGGCAAGGGAGCCAATCAGGCGGTGGCTGCGGCCCGGCTCGGGGCGCAGGTGTCGATGGTTGGCTGTGTCGGCGATGACGCCTATGGCGAGCAATTGCGTGGCGCCTTGCTCGCCGAGCAGATCGATTGCCAGGCCGTCAGCGTGGTCGAGGGCTCCAGCGGCGTGGCCCTGATCGTAGTGGATGACAGCAGCCAGAACGCCATTGTCATTGTCGCTGGCGGCAATGGTCTGCTCAGTCCCGAGAAGGTCGCAGGATTCGATCGGGTGCTGCAGGAGGCCGAGGTGATCATCTGTCAGTTGGAAGTGCCCATGGCGACGGTGGGCTACACCCTCAAGCGCGGGCGCGAGCTGGGCAAGACAGTGATTCTCAATCCGGCGCCGGCCAGCGCGCCGCTTCCGGGCCAGTGGTATGGCTCGATCGATTACCTGATTCCCAATGAAAGCGAGGCTTCGGCGCTCAGTGGCGTGACCGTGGACTCCCTGGAGAGCGCCGAGGCGGCGGCCGGGCGCTTGATCGCCGCCGGCGCCGGCAAAGTCATCATTACCTTGGGCGCGCAAGGCTTGCTGTTTGCCGATGGCCGCAGCTGCGAGTATTTCCCGGCACCCAAGGTCAAGGCCGTCGACACCACGGCGGCGGGGGACACCTTTGTCGGTGGTTTTGCCGCGGCGCTGGCTGCCGGCAAGAGCGAGGTCGAAGCGATCCGCTTTGGTCAGTCCGCCGCGGCGTTGTCGGTGACCCGGGCTGGCGCACAACCTTCCATTCCCACGCTGTCCGACGTTCAGGCGTTTGTTCCCTCATGAAAAAGACCCCCTTGCTCAACATTGCCCTGTCACGCTTGATCGCCTCCCTGGGGCACGGCGACATCGTGGTCATCGGTGATGCCGGTTTGCCGGTGCCTGCGGGCGTCGAGTTGATCGACCTGGCCCTGACCCACGGTGTTCCCGATTTTCTCGGCACGTTGAAGGTGCTGCTCAGTGAGATGCAGGTGGAGAGCCATGTGCTGGCCGAGGAGATTCTGCTCAAGCGGCCGCAGCCTCTGTCGGGGCTCGATGAGCTGAGCCTCAGTTGCCAGCTGGGGGTGCGCAAACTGCTCAGTCACGAGGATTTCAAGGTGCTCTGTCGACAGGCCCGGGCGGTGGTCCGCACCGGAGAGTGCCAGCCCTATTGCAACATCGCCCTGGTTGCCGGGGTGACCTTCTAGGCCTTTTCATACCCTGCACAAGGAGTGCGCCATGCACCGCTATGCTCAGCTATTCAATCACTGGTTCCGGAGTCTGCTGCTTTTGTCTCTGCTCACTGCTACCGGCGCTCAGGCGGCGGAAAAAATCGATCTGATCATCGATACCGATCCGGGGGCCGACGATGTGGTGGCCCTGCTGTTCGCTCTGGCTTCGCCCGAAGAGCTGCACATCCGTGCCTTGACCACGGTGGCGGGCAACGTGCGCCTGGACAAGACCTCGCGCAATGCCCGGCTGGCTCGTGAGTGGGCGGGGCGTGAGGAGGTGCCGGTCTATGCGGGGGCGCCCAAGCCACTGTTGCGCACGCCGATCTACGCCGAGAATATCCACGGCAAGGAGGGTATCTCCGGGGTGACCGTGCATGAGCCCAAGGCGCCTCTGGCCCAGGGCAATGCGGTCAACTACCTGATCGACACCCTGCGCGCAGCCAAGCCCCACAGCATCACCATCGCCATGCTCGGTCCGCAGACCAACCTGGCGCTGGCGCTGGTCCAGGCTCCGGATATCACCCAGGGCATCAAGGAAGTGGTGGTCATGGGCGGTGCGCATTTCAATGGCGGCAACATCACGCCGGTGGCCGAGTTCAACCTGTTCGCCGACCCCCAGGCCGCGGAAGTGGTGCTCAAGAGCGGCGTCAAGTTGACCTACTTGCCCTTGGATGTGACTCACAAAGTGCTGACCAGTGATGCTCGGCTGCAGAAGATCGCGGCCTTGAACAACCATGCCAGCAAAGTGGTGGGGGATATCCTCAACGAGTACGTCAAGGGTGACATGGAGCACTACGGGATTCCTGGTGGTCCGGTGCATGACGCGACGGTGATTGCTTATCTGCTTAAGCCCGAGCTGTTCACCGGGCGCCAGGCCAACATGGTCATCGACAGTCGTGAAGGGCCGACTTTTGGTCAGACCATCGTCGATTGGTACGACGGCCTGAAGCAGGAAAAGAACGTGTTCTGGGTTGAGAATGGCGATGCTCAGGGCTTCTTCGATTTGCTCACCGAGCGTCTGGCCCGACTCAAGTAAGCCGTGCCCCCGCAGGCTTCCTGTCTGCGGGGTTCTATTCCCGTTCCGGGTCCTGGGCGCCCAGGTGGTCGGTCGGGTACTTCTCCAATACCTGCTCGATGAAGGCCCGGGCGGACTGGGTTCCCAGTTCCTTGACCAGCAGGTCGATGCCAATGATTGCCAACTCTTCCGGGCTTCCTGGGCTGTAGGAGCACTGCCCCTGGGGCCATTTGGCTTTGATGTCGGCGTCAATACTCACGGTAGCCATGAAGGTCTCACGAATTCGGATAAGGCGGGCCTCAGGCCAGGGCCTGGGCAGGTGTTTGCTACGGCGCAGAGTTAACCATGTTGCCGGGCGTTTGGCACTGCGACTTAGGCATCAGGCAGGTGCTGTGCGACACTTGCGCTTTTCCTGCGCTCAAGGAAGCCATCGTGCAAATCGATTTGAACCAGCCTGATGCCCTGACCCTGGAGGCGGTGCGTCAGCTTCTGGCTTCGGCCAGTGACAGCGTGCATACCCAGTTGCGTGTCACCAAGGGCGGAATGGCTTACATCTCTTCGGGGGTAGTGGGCGGTGCCGAGATCGAGGGCCTGTTGTTTCGCCTGGAAACCTGGGCGGCGGGGTCCGGTTACGTCGGCAACGTGGCGGCCAGCGATGAGGTGTGGGTGATGCAGATCTTCAATGCACTCAAGCAGAACTGGCCGAAGCCGGCGTTTGACTATATCGACATCTATTGAATGCCGTTCATATTCAGTGACGATTGTCCTGTGAAAGTGGGGCGATGGCTGAGGCAGACTTGTCCGCCAGCCGTGGGGCAGGGCAAAAGGCCATGTGTTTTTGAAACCAAACGCAAAATCGACTGTCGCACGATCTCTGCTTAATTTTGAAAAGGAGGCTTCATGCCTTGGAAGCTCGCTTCATTCGGAACCTTGTTGGCCGCCGTCGTCCTCAGTGGCTGCAGCACCGCCGGGTCGACAAAGGAACCCGTGGCCTCTGAGTCCGGGCACACGCGTTGTGAAGCATCGGCTGCCGAATTCGCCATCGGTAAGAAAGCTTCTCCAGAGCTGCTGGAGCAGGCTCGCAGTCGTTCTGGGGCGCATTATGCGCGCTTCCTCAAGCCTAACGACATGATCACCCTGGAATACCGCTCCGACCGCTTGAACCTCAACACGGATGCCGGCCTGGTGGTGACTCGGGTCAATTGCGGCTGAGTAGGTTTTCACCCGCCCTCAAAAAACCCCGTCACATGTACGGGGTTTTTTTAGCTCGCTGAGAAATTACTCAGGACGAACTTGTGCAGCTTGCATACCCTTTTGGCCTTTCTCAGCCACGAAGGAAACGGTTTGGCCTTCTTTCAGGCTCTTGAAACCGTCGCTTTCAATAGCTTTGAAGTGTACGAACAGGTCGTCACCGCCACCTTGAGGAGTGATGAAGCCGAAGCCTTTTTCATCGTTGAACCATTTTACGGTGCCGGTTTGGCGATTAGACATGGTGTATCTCCAAGAAACATATATTTTCAGTAGTACTGTGCTGCTCAGGCCAACTGGGCACACCGAGCTATCATAGTCGAAATGTTCGACTTGGGAGCCCCCCGTAGGAGTTCTTTGCCTGGTGTGCCGCTGTATTTTGCTCTCCGAGTTGGCTGCAGGCCGCGGTTTAAGCGGCTTTTGCGGAAAACAAATGGTGATAAAAAAACCCGTAAAAGCTTTGTAAATTGTGAAAAAAGCCGCGTTTCAAGCTCGTTTAATAGCCTGGACACGGCCTATTTCCGGCGCGGGCTAGTTATTTGACCACTCGGCAAGCGGCGATGGCATCCAGTGCTCGGGTTCTGAGTTCTGCGCTGGGTTGTTTGGTTTTGCTCATCAGCTCCTTGATTTCCTCGGTGGTGAATTTTTCATTCAGCTTGTCTGCCCCGCAGGCGCAGTGCTTCTCTGCACTTTTGGCATCGATGTTTTGGCTAGCTGCGGCGGTGCAGTCCTTCATGTAGTCGGCGCGAGTTCCGGCAGGCCAGGCAGCCTGTGCGCTCAACGGCAGAAGCAGGGCAAGCGGGGCGGCGAGGGCGAGCAGTTGGGTGAGGCGCATGGGACGGGTTCTCCTGAGGTCGATGACTAGGACGACGATTCTCGATGTATTCGAGGCTCGGCGTACATCGCAAGTTCACTTTCTTCCAACAAAAGGCAGGAAAGTGGATGGCGTGAAATATGCTGCGCGATGCTGGGAATTATCTGTGCTAGCATGCCCGGCTTGGGTGTTTTCAAGCTTTGGGTATCTCACTTCCCTCGCAGTCTATGCCTCATTAATTTTTGATGTGAACCCCAGTCACTCTGGTTCGGTTTCCTGGTTGGCCGCAAGGCTCTTGCCACTGTGAGGCAGGCGTTTGTTATAGAACGGCTGGACTGAATCGCGTACTGGCTCATCCCAACCCACGTGACCTTTGGTAGGGGTCACCACTAGGAGAGGAGGCGCCATGCCCACTATTACTCTTCCCGACGGCAGTCAACGTTCATTCGATCACCCGGTTTCCGTAGCCGAGGTCGCCGCATCCATTGGCGCCGGCCTGGCCAAGGCCACCTTGGCCGGCAAGGTCAACGGCAAGCTCGTCGACGCCTGTGATGTGATCGACGGCGATGCAACCCTGCAAATCATCACGCCAAAGGACGAAGAGGGGCTGGAGATCATTCGCCACTCTTGCGCTCACTTGGTGGGGCATGCCGTCAAGCAGCTGTATCCGAGTGCCAAGATGGTCATCGGCCCGGTCATCGATGAAGGCTTCTATTACGACATCGCTTACGAACGGCCTTTCACTCCTGAAGACATGGCTGCCATTGAGCAGCGCATGCAGCAGTTGATCGAGAAAGACTACGACGTGATCAAGAAGGTTACGCCGCGAGCTGAAGTCATCGAAGTGTTCAAGTCCCGCGGCGAAGACTACAAATTGCGCCTGGTGGAGGACATGCCGAATGAACAGGCAATGGGCCTCTACTATCACGAAGAATATGTCGACATGTGCCGCGGTCCGCACGTGCCGAATACGCGATTCCTGAAGTCCTTCAAGCTGACCAAGCTTTCGGGCGCCTACTGGCGTGGTGATGCCAAGAACGAGCAGTTGCAGCGGGTCTACGGTACTGCCTGGGCGGATAAGAAGCAGCTCGCCGCCTATATCCAGCGTATCGAAGAGGCCGAGAAGCGCGATCATCGCAAGATCGGCAAGCGTCTGGGCCTGTTCCATACCCAGGAAGAAGCGCCGGGCATGGTATTCTGGCACCCCAATGGCTGGACCCTGTACCAAGTGCTTGAGCAGTACATGCGCAAGGTGCAGCGCGAAAACGGTTACCTGGAAATCAAGACGCCACAAGTGGTCGATCGCAGTCTTTGGGAGAAGTCCGGGCACTGGGCCAACTATTCCGAGAACATGTTCACCACCGAGTCGGAAAGCCGCGACTACGCGATCAAGCCAATGAACTGCCCGTGCCACGTACAGGTGTTCAACCAGGGGCTCAAGAGCTACCGCGAACTGCCGATGCGCCTGGCCGAATTCGGAGCTTGCCACCGTAACGAGCCGTCAGGTGCGTTGCACGGCATCATGCGCGTGCGGGGCTTCACTCAGGACGATGCACACATATTCTGTACCGAAGATCAGATGCAGGCCGAGTCTGCTGCTTTCATCAAGCTGACCATGGATGTCTATGCCGACTTCGGCTTTAAAGACATCGAGATGAAGCTTTCCACTCGCCCTGAAAAGCGCGTGGGTTCCGATGATTTGTGGGATCGCGCGGAAAATGCTTTGGCTGCCGCTTTGGACAGTGCCGGGTTGCCGTACGATCTGCAGCCGGGTGAGGGGGCGTTCTACGGTCCGAAGATCGAATTTTCGTTGAAGGATTGCCTGGGGCGTGTCTGGCAGTGCGGCACCTTGCAGCTTGACTTCAACCTGCCTATTCGTTTGGGCGCTGAATACGTTTCCGAAGACAATAGCCGCAAGCATCCGGTGATGTTGCACCGGGCTATCCTCGGTTCCTTTGAGCGGTTTGTCGGGATTCTGATCGAGCATTACGAGGGTGCATTCCCCGCGTGGTTGGCTCCGACTCAGGCCGTGGTGATGAATATCACTGATAAACAGGCAGATTTTGCCCTCGAAGTGGAAAAAACACTCAATCAAAGCGGATTTCGTGCCAAGTCCGACTTGAGAAATGAAAAGATCGGCTTTAAAATCCGCGAGCATACTTTGCTCAAGGTTCCCTATCTCTTGGTTATTGGAGATCGGGAGGTCGAGATGCAGACTGTCGCTGTGCGTACCCGTGAAGGTGAAGACCTGGGCTCGATGCCTGTGGACCAATTCTCGGCGTTCCTCGCACAAGCGGTTTCCCGGCGTGGTCGCCAAGATTCGGAGTAATTATTATTAAGCGTGATATGAGACAAGATAAACGAGCTGCACCGAAAGCCCCGATCAACGAGAATATCTCGGCACGCGAGGTTCGGTTAATTGGCGCTGACGGCGAGCAGATTGGCATCGTCTCGATTGATGAAGCGCTTCGTATAGCTGAAGAAGCCAAGCTGGATCTGGTGGAAATTTCCGCCGACGCAGTCCCGCCTGTTTGCCGGGTGATGGATTACGGCAAATCGATCTTCGAGAAGAAGAAGCAGATTGCCGCTGCGAAGAAGAACCAGAAGCAGATTCAGGTTAAAGAAATCAAGTTTCGTCCAGGGACGGAGGAAGGGGATTACCAGGTAAAACTGCGCAACCTGGTACGTTTCCTGAGTGACGGGGACAGGGCCAAGGTATCCTTGCGATTCCGCGGCCGTGAGATGGCCCACCAGGAGCTGGGGATGGAACTCCTCAAGCGGGTTGAAGCTGACCTGCAAGAGTACGGTTCGGTCGAACAGCATCCTAAGATGGAAGGACGCCAGCTGATCATGGTCATCGCCCCGAAAAAGAAGAAGTAATCAACAGGGCACGGCAGGCCTTCTGATTATGTTTATCAACTGAATGCGGAGTATCCGAACATGCCAAAGATGAAAACCAAAAGTGGTGCTGCTAAGCGGTTTCTGAAAACTGCTAACGGTATCAAGCACAAGCACGCTTTCAAGAGCCACATCCTGACCAAAATGTCGACCAAGCGTAAGCGTCAACTGCGCGGTAGCAGCTTGCTGCATCCGTCTGACGTGGCAAAAGTCGAGCGCATGCTGCGCCTTCGTTAATTTTTGGATCAAGAATAGAGGAAGTAACTCATGGCTCGTGTAAAGCGTGGCGTCATTGCCCGTAAACGTCACAAAAAAATTCTGAAACTTGCTAAAGGCTACTACGGCGCACGCTCGCGCGTATTCCGTGTTGCCAAGCAAGCGGTAATCAAGGCAGGCCAATACGCCTACCGCGACCGTCGTCAGAAAAAACGTCAGTTCCGCGCTCTGTGGATCGCTCGTATCAACGCTGGTGCTCGTACCAACGGTCTGTCTTACAGCCGTTTGATCGCTGGCCTGAAAAAGGCGTCCATCGAGATCGACCGTAAGGTTCTGGCTGATCTGGCAGTGAACGAAAAAGCGGCGTTTGCTGCGATTGTCGAGAAAGCTAAAGCCACCTTGGCTTAAGTACCCCCGACAGTCATCCGGGCTCACCTATCGTGGGCTCTGGTGTTAAACGTCATAAATAGGGGAAGAGCCTTCAAGCTCTTCCCCTATTTTGTATCTGGAGTCTGTACATGGAAAACCTGGATGCGCTGGTTTCTCAAGCACTTGAGGCCGTGCAACACGCTGAAGACATCAATGCCCTGGAACAGATCCGGGTTCACTTCCTTGGCAAGAAGGGCGAGCTGACTCAGGTGATGAAGACCCTGGGCAATCTCCCGGCCGAAGAGCGCCCGCAAGTCGGTGCGCTGATCAACGTGGCCAAGGAGCGTGTGACAGAGGTTCTCAATGCGCGCAAAGCCGCTTTCGAGGAGGCGGAACTCAGCGCCAAGCTCGCAGCCGAATGCATTGACGTAACCCTGCCGGGCCGTGGCCAGACCTCTGGTGGTCTGCACCCGATTACGCGGACCCTGGAACGTATCGAGCAGTTCTTCACCCATATCGGCTATGGCATTGCCGAAGGCCCTGAGGTCGAAGACGACTATCACAACTTTGAGGCGCTCAACATCCCTGGCCATCACCCGGCCCGGTCGATGCATGACACCTTCTATTTCAATGCAAACATGTTGTTGCGCACCCATACCTCGCCGGTACAGGTCCGCACCATGGAATCGCAGCAGCCGCCGATTCGCATCGTCTGCCCGGGCCGTGTGTATCGTAGCGACTCCGATATCACCCACTCACCAATGTTCCACCAGGTCGAAGGCCTGCTGGTCGACCGCGATATCAACTTCGCCGACCTGAAAGGCACCATTGAAGAGTTCTTGCGGGTGTTCTTTGAAAAAGAACTGGCCGTGCGTTTCCGTCCCTCTTACTTCCCGTTCACCGAGCCTTCCGCCGAAGTTGATATGGAGTGCGTGATGTGCAGCGGTAAAGGTTGCCGGGTCTGCAAGCAGACTGGCTGGCTGGAGGTGATGGGTTGCGGCATGGTTCACCCGAACGTGCTGCGTATGTCCGGGATCGACCCGGAAGAGTTCCAGGGCTTTGCCTTCGGCATGGGCGCTGAGCGCCTGGCCATGCTGCGTTACGGTGTCAATGACTTGCGCCTGTTCTTCGACAACGACTTGCGGTTCCTTGCGCAATTTCGCTAGTCGCGCGTCCGTAACGAATCTATTAGGAGAGCAGGATGAAATTCAGTGAACAATGGTTGCGTGGCTGGGTTAGCCCGCAAGTAAGTCGCGACGAGTTGGTTGCTCGTCTGTCGATGGCCGGTCTTGAGGTTGACAGCGTAACGCCAGCCGCCGGTGATTTCAGTGGGGTAGTGGTGGGCGAAGTGTTGAGCACCGAGCAGCACCCTGATGCCGACAAGCTGCGTGTGTGCCAGGTCAGCAATGGCGCGGAAACCTTCCAGGTGGTCTGTGGCGCACCCAACGTGCGTCCGGGTCTGAAGGTCCCATTTGCGATGATTGGCGCCGAGCTGCCGGGCGACTTCAAGATCAAGAAAGCCAAGCTGCGTGGCGTTGAGTCCAACGGAATGTTGTGTTCGCAGGCAGAACTGCAGATTGGCGAAGGCAATGATGGTCTGATGGAGTTGCCGGCTGATGCTCCGGTGGGGGACGACATTCGTGCCTACCTGAATCTTGACGATGCCAGTATCGAGGTCGATCTGACGCCAAACCGTGGTGATTGCCTGTCTCTGGCCGGCTTGGCCCGTGAGGTCGGCGCGCTTTACGCGGCGAAAGTCCAGCGTCCGGAAGTTAAAGCAGTGGCTGCCACCCATGACGAAGTCCGTTCTGTGGAAGTCCTGGCTCCAGCCGCCTGTCCACGCTACCTGGGCCGGGTCATTCGTAACGTCGATCTTTCCAAGCCGACCCCGCTGTGGATGGTCGAGCGCCTGCGTCGCGCCGATGTGCGCAGCATTGATGCAGCGGTGGATATCACCAACTATGTGATGCTCGAGCTGGGTCAGCCGCTGCATGCCTTTGATCTCGCGGAGATTAACGGTGGCATTCGTGTGCGCATGGCGGAAGAGGGCGAGAAGCTGGTTCTTCTCGACGGTCAGGAAGTGACACTGCGTAGCGACACCTTGGTGATCGCTGACCATACCCGTGCCCTGGCAATTGCCGGTGTGATGGGTGGCGAACACAGTGGCGTCACCGCCAACACGCGTGATGTATTCCTGGAAAGCGCGTTCTTCGATCAGATCGCGGTTGCCGGTAAGGCCCGTTCCTATGGCCTGCACACTGATGCGTCCCATCGCTATGAGCGCGGTGTGGATTGGCAGCTGGCTCGCGAAGCTATGGAGCGTGCGACCGGTTTGTTGCTGGAGATCACCGGCGGTGACGCTGGCCCAATCATTGAAACAGTCAGTGAGCAGCACTTGCCGTCTGTAGCGCCTGTCACGTTGCGCGCTGAACGCATTGCCCAGATGTTGGGCATGGAAATGGACGGCTCTGAAGTCGAGCGTCTGCTCACCGGCCTGGGCCTGGCAGTGACTGCCGATGGAGCAGGGCAATGGCGTGTTGAAGTGCCGAGCCATCGTTTCGATATCAGTCTTGAAGTCGATTTGATCGAAGAGTTGGCGCGTCTCTATGGTTACAACCGTCTGCCGGTTCGCTATCCGCAGGCTCGCCTGGCGCCTCAGGCCAAGGCGGAAGCGCAAGGTGATCTGCCCGCATTGCGGCGTCTGTTGGTCGCTCGTGGCTATCAGGAAGCAATCACTTACAGTTTCATCGATCCAAAACTCTTTGAGCTGTTCAGTCCAGGTGCCGAACCGCTACTGCTGGCCAACCCTATTTCAGCCGACATGGCAGCCATGCGTTCTTCCTTGTGGCCGGGGCTGGTCAAGGCGCTTCAGCACAACCTGAACCGTCAACAGGATCGTGTCCGCTTGTTTGAAAGCGGCTTGCGTTTCGTCGGCCAGTTGGAAGGGTTGAAGCAGCAGCCAATGCTGGCGGGCGTCGTTTGTGGCAGTCGCTTGCCTGAAGGGTGGGCGCAAGGTCGCGATGTCGTGGACTTCTTTGATGTCAAGGCGGATGTTGAGGCCGTGTTGGGGATTGCTGGGGCTCTGCATACATTCACTTTCGTTCCGGGCAAGCACCCTGCGCTGCATCCTGGCCAGACTGCTCGTATCGAGCGCGATGGTCGCGAGATCGGCTATTTGGGAGCGATTCACCCTGAGTTGGCAAAGACCCTAGGGCTAGATCGTCCGGTTTATGTGTTCGAACTGGTTCTGAGCGAAGTGGCTCAGGGGCGTTTGCCGAAGTTCCATGAGTTGTCACGCTTCCCAGAGGTGCGTCGAGATCTGGCGTTGCTGGCCGATCGTGATGTTGCGGCAAGCGCTGTTCTGGACGTAATCCGTGAAAATGCAGGTGAGTGGCTGACAGACCTCAGGCTATTTGACGTGTACCAGGGTAAAGGCATTGATCCGCATAGAAAAAGCCTTGCCGTCGGCTTGACCTGGCAGCATCCATCGCGCACTCTTAATGACGATGAGGTGAACTCCACGACGCAAAATATCCTCACCTCGCTCGAACAAAGGTTGAACGCCACGTTAAGGAAGTGACGTATGGGGGCTCTGACGAAAGCTGAAATGGCCGAACGTCTCTACGAAGAGCTAGGCCTGAATAAACGCGAGGCCAAGGAATTGGTCGAGCTGTTCTTTGAAGAAATCAGGCATGCTCTCGAAGATAACGAACAGGTCAAATTGTCTGGTTTCGGTAACTTCGACCTTCGGGATAAACGCCAGCGTCCTGGCCGCAACCCGAAAACGGGTGAAGAAATCCCGATCACGGCTCGCCGTGTGGTCACCTTTCGTCCAGGGCAGAAGTTGAAGGCCCGAGTTGAGGCATATGCTGGAACCAAGTCATAACGACGAGCTCCCGGTGATTCCGGGTAAACGCTACTTCACCATTGGTGAGGTCAGTGAGCTCTGTGCGGTCAAGCCGCATGTGCTGCGTTATTGGGAGCAAGAGTTTCCTCAGCTCAACCCTGTCAAGCGCCGCGGAAATCGCCGGTATTATCAGCGCCAGGATGTGCTGATGATCCGGCAGATCCGCGCGTTGCTCTATGATCAGGGGTTCACCATCGGTGGCGCACGTCTGCGCCTTTCCGGTGATGAGGCCAAAGACGACACCACCCAGTACAAGCAACTGATCCGTCAGATGATTTCTGAGCTGGAAGATGTGCTTGTGGTGCTCAAGAAGTAATTCTCTGTTTTAAATACTTCCACTTTTCAAAAGCTTGCGGTATATTCATCAACGTTTCCTGAGAAGTGAAACAGGTTTCACGCCTAGTCGGGGCGTAGCGCAGTCCGGTAGCGCACTAGCATGGGGTGCTAGGGGTCGAGTGTTCGAATCACTCCGTCCCGACCATATTTTTCAATGACTTAGCCCAATCTTCACAGGTTGGGCTTTTTCATGCACAGGGACTTTTGCGGGGTGGCAACCCGTTTTCCTCCTCAAGATGGTCAGTGCCGGCCCTCGCGAATCGGTCGCTGATACTTTGTTCGCTGCCTCAATCAGCTGCTGCAGCTCCGGGGTAGAATAGTGGCTCGTAATGCTGCCGTTCTTATGTCCCAACAATGCCTTCCGATCTTCTTCTGTCACGCTTGCTGCACGTAGCCTTCTGCCAAAGGTGTGCTTTAAGTCGTGAATCCTGATCGATCTGAACCCGGGGTGCGCGGGTGTCCGGTGGTCCTTCTCCCGCTTGTCTGCTGTGCGCACTCTGGCTTTCTTCCATGCTGAATCATTCATCCGATGCATGGCTGTGGGCCCGAATTGATCTGGCTGTCCATAGGGGAACACCAGCTCCCTATGTAGGCCGCGCTGACCATCAATGATGGACATCGCTACTTTGTTCAGAATCACCAGGCGTTCATCGCCGTTCTTCACTCCAGCCTTGGCGCTTCGTCCACCAAACCCGGCTGGTATCAGAAACACGCTGGTACTGAGCTCAGGCACACGTATCTCCCAATCCCAGCGCAACTTGCAAACCACCTGTTCCCGGCATCCGGTATTGACCTTGTAGAGGGCCATCCTCAACAGGTGATCCGGCAGTTCGGCAAACAGCATGGATTGCTCTTCCCAGGACAGCGGGTAAGGTTTCCGGCTGGACTTCTTTTCCTCCATCATCGATATCATCGGCACGCTATCAAGCCACGGCCGCTTTTCTGCATCCCGCCACTTGCGATGGCAAAGGTTCAAGATTCTGACGACTCGTTGCAGGGCAATGTTCACCGTCCTGTTCGATACCCCCGGCTTAACCTTGCCCTGCGCCGTCTTGGTCGGCTTCTGGCGGTCACGCACAAACGGCGCCAGAGCTCCGTCATCGATATGCGTGATCGGCAGATCACCGATGTGCGGGTCAAGCTGTTCAAGGTGCGAGGCGAATATGGACAGAGGCTCAGCACGAATCGAACGCCTCGATCAGCACTGTGGCAATTGAGCAGGCGGAGTCGGCACCGGTGAAGATTGGCGGCCGTATAGGCAAGCGCGAGGTGCAGTTCCCGGCGCTGGGTTGTGAGAAAGGGGAGGGGCGGCGCGTTTTGCTGTACCTGGGCAGTGCATCAGCATCAGCGAGACGCGGCGCACGCTGATAGGTTGGTCCACTGCGCGCGCTGCGCAACTGGCCACGACCGGCAAGGTTCTGCGCGCTATCGACACGCTGCCGTTCCATGTGCAGCAGTTCGGGCATTACCTGTACCACCCAGCGATGAACATGCGCGACCTGCTGAGCGCAGTGCTGCTGATCACCGCCGAGGTCGCGTTGCCAGACCTGACATCGGTCAAGCGTGTGAAGGCCAATACTTGGTAACCCTGGCCCTTCAGTTCTACAAGGAGGAGGCTCACGGCGCTGCGGAGTGCGGGCCGGCCCGGGTCGCCGCGGAGATGAAAGAGTTCTTCGGGGTCACGATCGATCCGAAGAGCTGGACGCGTGATTGGCTGGGATTGTGGGAGTCCTGACAGAACTGATCAAGGAAGTGGATATTCAGGATCAGAAACCGGTATGGCAGATGATCTGCGCGGGAAGTGACAAAAAGGCAGCATAATAATATTGATATGACAGGCTTTTACGCGTACTTTTCTCGCGGTGCACAAGTAACGCGAAACGCACACAAAATCCTGAACCCGGCCACTGCGCCGGTTTTTTATTGCTTCGATTTCACCTGTAGCCAGGACAGTCCCCGGGAATGCCTGGACGTTGATAGCCGGATAGTACGACGTACCGAATCAACACCAGCAGCCCACGCATTCTGCTCCATCAATGCTACAGGGCGGCGCGAGACTGGAGTTGCGAGATCGATGCGCTGAGGTGTCGACGCCGGGAATTTTATCGAAAGAATGAGATTTATAGGGATGAAACGTATCTCGCAAAATACTGGTTGAATAGACAGTATTTTGCTGAGATAGTCATTCCACTCCTCGAGCACATAGGATGCGAGTATCAGCTTGATGAAGGTGCTGATCTGCATGTGACCGAGTGAAGGCTTTGAGCCTCGAGCTATCGCCCTTGAGCGACATGAAAGCGGAATCATCCGCGACAAATCATTCGACTCAATAGGCAATCCAAATGAAAAAGACTATTAGTGTTTCCATGCTTGGTTTGTTGGCGCTTTTTGGTGCCAGCATGAGTGCCTTTGCTGACACAGCAATGTCTTGGAACTTGGCAAGGGATGTAATTCTGGCAAAGGAGAGTACCCCACAAGGTTCTCCTTGGTCGTTTATGCAGAACTCGTCTGGTGTGAACAAGGCCGAAAACTACGTCCCACTGCCGTACTTCAAAGCCGACTCATGTAACAACCTCCCGGCCACATGCTGGATGGATCAAGTATCTGGGGCACACGTGTCGGTTCACCTGAAACCTTACACCTACACGGCAAACGGCAGCTTTACCATTGCAGCTGGTGACGTGGCATTTCACCCAGGCCAGAACAGCCAGACCGTCATCCGTTGGACCAGTCCTGTGGTGGGCGAGGTCAACATTCTCGGGCGAGTAAGCAGTATTCACAGTAGTTGCGGTGATGGCGTTGCCTGGTCTTTGAATCAGGGGGACACGGTTCTTCAGTCTGGTAGCTTGGGCAGAGGTAACGGTGCTGTCTTTTCGGCCAGCAAAGTGCCTGTCACCAAAGGTTCTGCTCTCTACGTGGTCCTCGACAAGAAGGCCAACTACGTCTGCGACACCAGCACCATCGACATGCTCATTACCAAGTAAAGGATGGTGCTCAGCTGTATCGGGCTTTAGTGGCCTGCTTGTTGAAAGCCAAGAGCTTCGAACACATCGCCTCTGAGCGACATGAAAGCGGAATCCTCCGTGAACAATCATTCGACTCAAAGGTGTTAAAAATGAGCGCAGTAAAAATTGGTAAACACTTCGGCAATTTGTTCCCGAAGGGGGTTGTACAGATCGTCTCGCCAGCCGAGAACGTGAACGGTCTGACCATTCAGACAGCTTCCATCGATCCAACCAGTGGGTACGTCAATCTGTATGCCTCGGAGACAGCGCCTACCATTACCGGTGATGCTAGTACTCGTTGCATTTTCAATGGCAATGGTCCGGCTGTCGCGAACAGCCATTCCCAGGTCCTCCTCCCGGCTCCACTGTTCGTACCTGCTGGTATGGGGCTATGGGTGACCGCTGGTTCCTGGCTCCCAGGTACTACCGCGACTGGATCTCTGGCCATTACCTGGGACCTGGTTGCATAAAGGCTATCTGTAGCCACTGACCCGGCCATGTGCCGGGTCTTCTATCTAGTGATTTTAATCTTTGGGCTTCGCCCAAACCGGAAAAAGCCTTTTTGATTAAGCCCACGGAGTCGGGAGAACGGAGTTTCTGTACCGCCTGTTCGACAGGCTTGATACGTGGTTGACCGTGGGATTGGTTGGCGCGTTCGCCGCGAGCTGGCGGCACCGCTACGGCTTGGGCGGCCGTAAGGCCTGGGCCGTCTTCATCTTCTCGGGTGCTGTCTGCGCCCAGGACCTGACTGGACTGGTAAGCGCTTATCCGCCTGGCTCTAGCACCAGAGGTATGGGAACGGCTTCAGGCCGAGATCCTTACCGACACTGGCAGCATCCACAACGAAGACCACGCCCACCTACTGGATGCAGACATCCGTGTCATGTGGGCATCGAGGACCGCATAGTCCTGGGGCAGGCCGAGCAGGTAGCGTTTCGGGTCGGTGGATGGCAAAAGGCCCGGATGGGGCAACAGATGTGTGATTGGTTCGGTGATGTGCCGGCCTTCATCATCACCCGCCAGCAGATTGAATCGCATGACCCGACGAAGATGTCCGGGAAAGGGCTCTCGGCTAAGTGGAAGCAGCTGTTCGAGGAGGCCCGCAAGCGCTTTCGAGAGGACACGGCGCCAACCGCGCATTTCGCCTCCGCGGCCCGGCCAGGATGGCCGAAAAGGCCGAGAGCATGCGCAACCTGGCCCTGACTGCCCAGCTTTATGAGCAGGCCACCAAGGAGTGCGGGGATAGGTACGTCAACCGGGCCCGCAAGGAAGAGCCGGACGACGAGCCGCTGATCCCGACCCGCATCCAGGTCGATGTGATGGATGTGAGGAAGCAGCTGATGCCTGCTTTGAAGATGCGCTACGATCCGCGCCCCATTGGCAAGAGATCAAAAGGAATGATCGGCCGTTTATGCGCAAAGTTCAGAATCCAGTACGTGCCCTGTGAAACGCGTGCTGACGTTTGCTGCTGGGTGGAACAGCCAGCCCCGCAGTCCCTGGATTTCCGTGGTCTGTAAATGATGGAGAGTGATCAGTGTTAACGACGTTGTGGGTCTTGCGCCATTGGGAAAATTGGGAGTCCCTAGCCATTCTCCTTGTTCCGTTCCAGCTCTATAGCTTGTGCTTCATGTCGATCTCAATGTTGATCCTGCGTTTTCGTGGGCGTATTCCATTGTTTGTCGCCTACGCCTCGATGCTTGTGATTGCGGGTTGGCCTTCTGCAAACGTTCTATGGGCAACGTTGCCTTATGCGCATGACTACAAGGACTATCGGGAGAATCTGCGGCAGGTGAGGGAACAAGAGCGCCAGCAGCAAAAACTCGCGTTTAACGATGTCGACAAGCAACTCGTCCGCTGGGTGGGCGGGATGGCTGTGTTTGAGGCCATCAAGATCATGATGGCGACGGTGCCTAACTGGATTGAAGCCCAGGAGCAGCGTAAGAGCGCCAGGCAGTTGCAGGAGCAAGCGCCTGTGCAATCACCAACATCTCCAGAGGCTGTCGGCGTAGAACCCGCGGCGGCTGCTGCAAAAGCGCCTGAAAATGTTTCAGGCACTTTACGGCAGTGATGAAAGGCACTCTAGAAAGTCCCCCCATGGCTGCCGGCTCAAGACAACTGGCAGCGCGGCACAGGACGCTGGTGATGCGCTGAGACCCCATCGATATGACCCGCTCCGCACTGACGACCAGGTGGATATAATCCGTTCCTTTTTCCAGGGAACGGTCGATGAGAAGCTTGCAAGATCTGATAAACAGCGGCGATTCGGCGTTGCCTTTGATCATGACCCTGCTGGAAGAAACCCGTCGCAACTATCAGCTACTGCCCCCATCCAGCGACAACGCCAGGTTGCTGTCCGCGCTGCAAGTCACGACTCACTCAACCTTGGGAGCGATGGCTTACGAAACCGGTGGGTTGCTCATCGACCACGGCTGGTTGCGGGTGCTGGGGTCGGGGCATCGGCACTTGTCGCGCAATCTTGTCGATTGGAATGACGGCCGCGTCCAGGGGGCCTTGCTGGTGGCTGATGACGCCGCAGGAGGGTTCTTTGCCATCAACGGTGGCGGTCTGGGCTCTGATGTGGGGGTGATGTACTACTGGGCGCCCGATACGCTGCTGTGGGAGCCGTTGGAGATCGACTACAGCGACTTTCTCGCCTGGGCCTTGAGCGACCAGTTGGCCGTTTTCTACCAGGACCTTCGCTGGGAGGACTGGCACCTTGATGTACAGGCACTGAGTGCCGATCAGTGTTTTTCCTTCTACCCGTTTCTCTGGACCCGGGAGGGCTCGGTCCAGCACAGCCACCGCGCGATGATCGAGGTCGGAGAACTCTGGGCCATGCACCTGGACCTGGCTCGCACACTCGACGGTGAAGCCTCGCGGCCCGGCTGACTTGCCCGCAGCAGCCGCTAGCGGCCCGCTGGCCTGTGGCGTATTGGCCGGCGCCCAGCACCAGTCATTCGGCCGAGAGGCTGAAGAGGCGCCCGGGGCTCGGCGCGTCCGGACTAGCGTCCGGCCGTCTCCGGCTGCGCCTGCAGCAGTTCATCGAGCACCCCCATAAAGGCTTCCACCAGTTGGCTGCGCCCCTGCCTGCGGGTCAGTACCAGCAGTTGCGCGGTGGCGCCGGGGTCCGTCAGCGGGCGGTAGGTCACGCCCTTTTTCGCCAGGGTCTGGGTGCAGCGCGGCACCAGGGCAATGCCCTGGCCGGCCGCCACCAGGGCGATGATCGAGGTGATCTGCCGACCACTGGGGCCGGGGCGCAGGGGCAGGCTGTTGCGCCGGTAGAGTTGTTCGATCGCTTCGTTGAGCCCCGAGCCGTAGTCGGCGGGAAACAGAATCAACGGATGCTCGCTGAGCTCGGCCAGGGTCACCTGATCCTGGGCGGCCAGGGGGCTGTCGCTGGAGATGGCCGCCACCAGGGGTTCGTCTCCCAGGGACAGGGCCTGGATTTCGCTCTGCTCGCAGGGCGGCCGCATCCGGCCCATGCCGATATCGATCCGCCCGTCGACAATCTGCGACCACTGGCTGACCGACGCGCCTTCGACTAGGGTCAGTTGCACGTCCGGGAAACGCTGGGCGAAGGCCTGGATCGCCTGGCTGAACAGGTCCGACAGGGCGATGGAGCTGGCGTAGCCCAGGGCCAGCTGTCCGGCGCAACCCTTGGCCAGCTTGCCGGCCATGACCTGGGTCAGGTCCACCTGCTCCAGCACCGCCCGGGCATAAGGCAGGAAGTGCCGACCCTGAGGGGTAAGGCTGACGGTGCGGCTGGTGCGATCGAACAGGCGAAACCCGAGCTCGGCTTCCAGTGCCGAAATCTGCCGCGTCAGCGGGGGCTGCGCAAGGTGCAGGCGCAGGGCGGCGCGGCCAAAGTGCAGCTCTTCGGCGACGGTCAAAAAGTAACGCAATCTGCGTAGATCGAGCATCCGGTTCCCTGGGTATTGATCGGTCGTAAATCGGTATTGGTCTTGGATCGGCGGCGTATTTTATAAAGGCCTTTCGTCAGAAAACGAGAGGTTTCATGAACGCGCGCCAGCATTGTGCTCGCATTGCCCTGTTTTTGTGTGGCTGTGCGGCTTTTCTCAACCTGTATGCAACCCAGGGCATTCTCCAGGAGTTCTCCCAGAGTTTTGCCGTGAGCATCAGGGACGCTGGCTGGAGCATCACCGTGACCACCCTGGCGGTGGCCATCACCGCGCCCTTCGTCAGTCGTTTCACCGGTCGCTTCCAGCAGCGCTCGGTGATTGTCCTGGCGTCGCTGTTGCTGGCGCTGCCGGCGTTGCTCGCGGCCTGTGCCGGCAGCTTTGCCCAGTTGCTGGTCTGGCGCTTCATCGAAGGCATGCTGATTCCGGTGGTGTTCGCCACCAGCGTGGCCTACATCGGTGATCGCTGGAGTGGCGGCACGGTCACCGAAGTCACCAGCCTGTATGTGGCCGGCACCGTGCTGGGCGGGTTCGCCGGACGTTTTGTCACCGGCTTCATGACCGAATACGTCGGCTGGCGCGAGGCCTTCGCCCTGTTGGCGGGCCTGAGCCTGCTGATCGGCTTGGCCATTCACTTGCTGCTGCCGGCCAATCCGCCGCCGGTGGCCAGAAGCCGGCCGAGCCGCCTGGGCGCCCTGCGCGAACTGTGCAGCCGGCCGCTGCTGGCGGCTTACGGCGTGGGCTTTTGCGTACTGTTCTCGCAAGTGGCCACCTTCACCTACGCCGGGCTGTACCTCAGCCTGCCGCCGTTCGACCTGGGCGCCGCCGCCCTGGGGGCGATCTACAGCGTATTCCTCCTGGCGCTGGTGGTGATCCCCATCGCCGGCCGCCTGAGCAAGTCCCGGCCCCAGGCCGAGCTGCTGATCGCCGCGGCCCTGCTCGGGGTCAGCGGTTCGGCCCTGACCCTGTTGCCCTCGCTAGGGCTGATCGTGCTGGGCCTTGCCCTGAGCTCCACCGGGGTGTTCCTGGCCCAGGCCGCGGCCAACTCCTTTACCACCGCCACCGCTCGCCACAACAAGGCCGGCGCGGTGGGGCTGTACCTGACGTTCTATTACCTGGGAGGCAGTTTCGGCGCCGTGATCCCGGCCTTGCTCTGGAGTCACTGGGGCTGGCAGGGCTGCGTGGCGTTGATCGTGGTCTTCCAGCTGCTGTCGCTGTTGATCGCCTGGGGCGGCTGGAAGCCCCTCAAACCCGAAACGCCGGCCGCCAGTCGGCCGCAACCCGCTTGATTCATCATCCAACAAGGAATACGTGAGGTGACCATGAATAACGTACTGACCCGGCAGAGCCAGTTGCTGAAGATCGTCGAACCTGTGTTGAACGACATGCCGGCCAGTGTCTTGAAGCATGCGCTGTTCGAAGCCTTCTGGAGCGAGGAAAACGCTCTGGTGGACATCGAGAATGCCTTCGAGAAGCTCACCTCGCGCCGCCACGCGCCTGCGGTGTTGCGCAAGTTCTTCGCCAGCTGGTCGAAGACCAACAACTCCGCCACCAGCGTCTCCGGCCTGGCCAACCGCATCACCTTGCTGGCCCGTTCCGAGCAGGGCTCGGCCGCCGCCGAGGGCCTCTATCGGGCCTGCGGCAGCCTGCAGCGGATCACCGACGAAGACCTGGGCGCCCTGGGCAACACCTTGCACTCGGACCTGTTCTACAACATGGCCACGCCGATCTGCGGTGACGATCAGTGGCTGCTCAAGGAAAACTGCCTGCCTTCGGCGCAGGCGTTCAAGGACTGGACCGACTTTCGCCGCCTGCGCGACCGTGACCTGCTGCAAGGCCTGCTGACCACCCTGGTCCACGAGGTCTACACCCACGGTGAAGTGGAGTACATCCACCCGCTGTACAAGCAGTGGTTCGTCCGCGACATGGGCGTGCCGGCGGAAAAGGCCCGGACCACCGTGGCCTGGGTCACCGTGCACACCGGCGGCACCGAGAGCAACCACTTCGCCCATGCCGTGGCGGCGGTCAACGAGTTCGTCGAGGCCATGCAGGTGCAGGTCGACCCGCAGGCCGCGCGGGACATTTTCGCCGAATACCTGCAGCGCAAGGCGCGGGTGATGCGCGACTGCGCCCAAGCACTGCGCTGAGGGTCGCCGGCCCGGCCCCGCAAGCGGGGCTTGTGGCCGGCACCGGCTTGCCTATTCTGTGACTGATCCGCTTCCTTTCCCCCCTCGCAGCCTGGCCGACGATGAATGATCTGAAACACAGCGGCTCCCTGGAGGCCGCGCCGATGAGCGATGCCAGCGTGCGTCGTCGCTCCCTGTTCGCCGGTTGCAGCGCCCATGCGGTGCATGACGGCCTGACGGACGTGATCTACGTGCTGCTGCCGATCTGGCAGGCGCAGTTCGCCATGAGCTACGCCCAGATCGGCCTGCTGCGCGGGGTCTATTCCGGAATGATGGCCGGCTTCCAGTTACTGGCCAGTCGCGCGGCCAAGCGCTGGGGGCGCGAGCGCCTGCTGGTGGGCGGCACCGCCCTGGCCGGGTTGGCCTACCTGCTGGCGGGGCAGGCCGGCGGCTTGGGCGTTTTGCTCCTGGCCCTGCTGCTCGGCGGCCTGGGGGCCAGTACCCAGCACCCGCTGGCGTCCTCCCTGATCACCGATACCCATGAAGCCGGCGGCGGGGTCAAGGAGGCCCTGTCCCAGTACAACTTCGCCGGGGATATCGGCAAGACCCTGGTCCCGGGCCTGGTGGGCCTGTTGCTGACGCTGATCAGCTGGCGCGCCAGCGTCACCCTGATCGGCCTTCTGGGACTGGCCGCCGCGCTGCTGCTGTGGTGGCTGATTCCCTCCCGGGCGATCACCACGGCCATCAGCGAGAAAGCGCCGAAGACGGCCAAGGGCCAGGGCTCGGCCAGCGGGATGCGCGCGCTGATCCTCACCGGCACCCTGGACAGCGCGGTGCGCATGGGTTTTCTGACCTTCCTGCCGTTCCTGCTCAAGGCCAAGGGTGCCGGCACCGCCGGTATCGGCCTGGCCCTGACCCTGCTGTTCGTCGGTGGCGCCTTTGGCAAGCTGCTGTGCGGCTACCTCGGCGCGCGCATCGGCATGATGAAAACCGTGTGGATCACCGAGTTCACCACCGCCAGCCTGATCGTGCTGGCGGTGTTCCTGCCCTATGGCGGCTTGATGGTGATGCTGCCGCTGCTGGGGCTGGCGTTGAACGGCACCTCGTCGGTGCTCTACGGCGCGGTGCCGGACCTGGCCGGTGCCGGCAAGCGCGAGCAGGCGTTCTCGCTGTTCTACACCGGCACCATCGGCGGCGGGGCCCTGGCTCCGGTGCTGTTCGGCAGCCTGGGTGACGTCACCGGGATTCCCCTGGCGGTGATGGCCCTGTCCGCCACGCTGCTGCTGACCCTGCCTCTATCCTGGTACGTGCAGCGGGGCATGGACGCCGACGCGAGGTCCGTCTCCGGCCGCGCCTGAAGACCGCTGTCAAGCCACAAACCATCAGGCCCGGGGCTGTTCTGCCCGGGCCTGATGCATTCTGCGCGCGGCCAGCGGCACCTTCAGATAGTTCTTACTTTTCCAGTATCAATCACGACGCAAACGGTATTGGCCGGTGTTTGCGACTGTCATCAGAATGTAAGAAGACCTGGCTGGGGGCCTTGGCCAGGTGGGCTGCGCAGGGTGTTTTCCCGAGTCCGGGGCGCCTTGCTTCCAGATCGTTTTCGCAGGTAACAACATGAATAACAGCGAAGCCACTGCAAGCCGATTGTCTTTGTCCAACCGTGCCCTGGGCCTCAGCGCGCCGGGCACGTCCAGCATGCGCAGCAAAGCCAACGCCCTGAAGGAAAGCGGGGTCAAGGTGATCAATTTCGCCGCCGGTGAACTGTCCTTCGATGCCTGCCAGGACATGCGCGCCGGGGCCATCGAAGCCATTGAAAGCGCGCGCAACCGCTACACCCCGCCGATTGGCCTGCCGGCCCTGCGGGAGAAGCTCGCCCAGCGGGTCAGCCAGCGCACCGGCGTGACCTTCGCCGCCAATGAAGTGGCGGTGACCGCCGGGGCCAAGCAGGCCCTGTACAACGCCTGCATGGTGCTGCTCAACCCCGGCGACGAGGTAATAGTGCCGAGCCCCTACTGGGAAACCTTTCCCACCCAGATCCGTCTGGCGGGCGCCACCCCGGTACTGGTGCCGACCCGCGACGACGACTACCGGCTGACCCTGGAAGCGGTGCAGGGTGCGCTGAGCGAACGCACGCGGATGATCGTCATCAACACCCCGAACAACCCCACCGGCACCGTCTATCAACGGCAGCAACTGCTGGCGATCGCCCAGCTGGCCTTCGAGCGCGGGCTGTGGGTGATGTTCGACGAGTGCTATCGCGGCCTGGTGCGCGAACCCCACCAGCACCACAACATCCTGGCGCTGTTCCCGGCGCTCAAGGCCCAGACCGTGCTGATCGATTCCTTCTCCAAGAGCCAGGCGGTGACCGGCTGGCGGATCGGCTACGCTTGTGCCCCGGCGCCGGTGATCGCGGCCATGCACAACCTGCAGGGCCACACCACCTCCAACCCCAGCAGCCTGTCGCAGTACGCCGCGCTCAATACCCTGAATGCCGACTCGGCGCAGTTCGCCGCCCAGGTCAATCCGTTCCTGCAGCGGCAACTGCACGCCGCGCGCACCTACCTGGATCGCCTGGAAGGTATCCGCTATGCGCCGCCGGAAGGGGCGTTCTACCTGTACATCGACATCGCTTCGCGCCTGGGCGGCTACTACCGTGGCCAGCCGATCCGCGACGTCGACCACCTCGCCGACCTGCTGCTGACCGAGGCGCACATTGCCGTGGTCCCCGGGTCCGGTTGTGGCGACCCCCACTGCATTCGCATTTCCTACGCCGTCGAGTACCAGGAGCTGATCGAAGGCCTGAGCCGCTTCGCCCAGTTCATGTCGGCGATCGTCATGGATTGAGCGCTGCCGTCACCCGTATCTGCCGCTGCGTTGTCCTGGTTTCCGAGCCCGTCCAGAGGCCCGGGGCGGCGACGCCTGGCTTGTTGTCCGTGAACCCAAGAGTCAATACAGGAGAGAAACATGGAGAGTTCCCGCGAGGCGTTCATCGGCTATGTGCATCAGGCACTGGTGGATGTCGAGGATCGGAATCTGCAGGAGGCCCTGCTCAGCGGTTTTGAAAACCACCCCGGCCTGCTGGACGGTTACTGCCTGACCTACCAGCGCATGACCTCCCGTCGCTGGTCCGAAGATTCGCTGTGCACCTTTTTCTGCGGCTGGCGCAGCCCCGACGGCGCGGCCCATGCGGTGTCCAGCATCATCGTGCGGCTGCTGCAGGAGTCCGCGGACCTGCCCGGCGAGGACAACCAGCTCAAGCTGCTGGCGGCCGCCCGGCATTGCGGCGAGATCATCGTCGAAGACGTCGGCCTGGGTGAAATGCACGGCCATCCCCATCATTCCAAGCTCTATCACCGCATGGCCTCGGCCATCTGCGGCTCGGACAACTGGCGCCTGCAGGACAAGTACCTGAACCCCATCACCAAGGAGTTCTCCACCTGGGTCGGAGAGAAGCGCCCGCTGGCGCCGAACCTGGTGGAAGCCCTGGAAATGATGGCCCTGACCGAGCTGTTCAATACCGGCGAGTACAACCTCATGACCCCACTGTGGAAGCACTGGCTGCGCGAGTCTTGCGGGTATCCGGCGGGGGAGGCCAACCGCATCGCCGGCTTCCTCAGCGTGCACTGCGGCGCCGTCGAGGCCCGGCATTTCCGCCACGCCACCGAGGCCCTGCGGCTCTACACCCAGGCCACCGGCCAGCAGATCAACTACCGGCGCATTGCCGCGCTGTCCGACGAATACGTGGTGCGGGCCTGCGCGCACCTGGAAAAAATGGCCTCCGTCCTCAAGGAGTAGGGCGCCCGTGCATCTCGCCGGGCCGAGCGCCTGCCCGGCAACCCCGACCTGATTGCGCTTTGCGCCTACCACTGGAGCACCTTGAACATGCGTCATGAATCCGACTCGATGGGGACCATCGCCGTACCGTCCAACCGCTACTGGGGCGCTCAGACCGAGCGTTCCATCCACAACTTCCCCATCGGCCGTTCGCGCTTCCAGTGGGGCGCGCCGATGATCCGCTCCCTGGGCCTGCTGAAGAAGGCCGCGGCCCTGGCCAACCTCAAGCTCGGCGAACTGCCGGAAGCCATCGCCTTGCCGATCGTCAAGGCCGCGGACGAAGTCATCAGCGGGCAACTGGACGAGCACTTCCCGCTGGTGGTGTTCCAGACCGGCTCCGGCACCCAGTCCAACATGAACGCCAACGAAGTGATCGCCAACCGAGCGATCGAGATGCTCGGCGGCGAGCTGGGCAGCAAGAAACCCATCCACCCCAACGACCACGTCAACCGTGGCCAGTCGTCCAACGACACCTTTCCCACGGCCATGTACATGGTGGTGGTCAGCGAGATCCACGAAACCCTGCTGCCGGGCGTGTCGCTGCTGCGCGACACCCTGGCCGACAAGGCCGAGCAGTTTCGCGACGTGGTCAAGGTCGGCCGCACCCACCTGCAGGACGCCACGCCGATCACCCTTGGCCAGGAGATCGGCGGCTGGGTCGAGCAGATCGACTACGCGCTGATGGCCATCCAACAGAACATGAGCGGCCTCTACGACCTGGCCATCGGCGGCACCGCGGTGGGCACCGGGCTCAACTCCCATCCGCAGTTCGGCGACGAGTGCGCCAAGGTCATCGCCGAGCTCACCGGCTACCCGTTCAAGTCCTGCAGCAACAAGTTCTTCGCGCTCTCGGCCCATGACGCGCTGGTCAACACCTCGGCGGCGATCCGCACCCTGGCCATGGCCCTGATGAAGATCGCCAACGATGTGCGCTGGCTGGCCAGCGGCCCGCGCTGCGGCATCGGCGAGATCGACATTCCCGAGAACGAGCCGGGCTCCTCGATCATGCCGGGCAAGGTCAACCCGACCCAGTGCGAGGCCCTGACCATGGTCTGCACCCAGGTCTTCGGCAACGACGCCTGCGTGGCCTTCGCCGGCAGCCAGGGCAACTTCCAGCTCAACGTCTACAAGCCGGTGATGGTGCACAACGTGCTGGAAAGCATCACCTTGCTGGCCGAATCCTGCCGCGCCTTCAACGACCACTGCGCGCTGGGCATCGAGCCGAACCGGGCGCGGATCGAGGCCAACATCGAGAAGAACCTGATGCTGGTGACCGCCCTCAACCGCCACATCGGCTACGACAAGGCGGCGATCATCGCCAAGACCGCCCACCATCAGGGCAAGTCCCTGCGGGAAGTGGCGCAACAGCTGGGCTACGTCTCGGCCGCGGATTTCGACCGTTACGTGGTGGCACTCGACATGACCCACCCCTGAGGCGGCCCGGCCGCCGCGACCCCGCAGTTCTCCAACCACAAGAGGCGTGTGAATCCCATGCAGGACGCTGATATTCGCCGAACCAACCTCAGCCAGTTGCTGCGCCGCAAGCGCTGTCTGCGGGTGCTTGAAGCCCACAGCCCGATCTCGGCGCTGCTGGCCCAACAGTCCCGACTGGAGCGCGGGGCCGGGCCCAGCCTGAGCTACGACGCCATCTGGTCCAGCTCCCTGACCGACTCGACCCACAAGGGCCTGCCGGACATCGAGATCCTCTCGCCGAGCAACCGCTTGCACGGCATCCGCGAGATCTTCGATGTCTGTTCGCTGCCGATGATTTTCGACGGCGACACCGGCGGCAAGGCCGAGCATTTCGCGATCCACGTGAAGATGCTCGATCGGGCCGGGGTGTCGGCGGTGGTCATCGAAGACAAGTGCGGGCTGAAGAAGAACTCGCTGTTCGGCAACGCCGTGAACCAGCTTCAGGACTCCATCGAGGAGTTCTGCGACAAGATCCGCGTCGGCTGCAGCAGTCGCAGCCACGAGGACCTGCTGATCATCGCCCGCTGTGAAAGCCTGATCCTCGACAAGGGCATGGACGACGCCATCGAGCGCTGCCTGGCCTATGTGGCGGCCGGCGCCGACGGGATCATGATCCACAGCCGGAAAAAGGACGGCCTGGAGATCCTCGAGTTCGCCAAGCTGTTCCGCCGTCACTGCCCGCGGGTGCCGCTGATCTGCGTGCCCACCAGCTATGCCCACCTGAGTTTCGACGAGCTGGAGGGCGCAGGCTTCAACGCGGTGATCTACGCCAACCACATGTTGCGCAGTGCCTACATGGCCATGCGCGACGTGGCGGTGGGCATCCTCGAACACGGCCGCACCCTGGAGGTGGAACCCCGTTGCCTGGGCATCGACGAGATTCTCGACCTGGTGCCGGGCACCCGTTGACCACGGCGTTCTTGGAAATGGCCTGTTTCGTCTTGGTGGGGCAGAGGATTCAGGCCGTTAAGGAATAAGAATTTTCTTACATACGCTGCGCGGACCGATGCCTAGAATGGCCTCCGTTCGCCCGGCCAGGTATCACAGTGAACCGCAACATGGCGGTGCCTGGTCAGGGCGGGCTGCAACATCGCGGCACCCGCCCGCCCGGCCTCGTTGTACTGCCTACTGCCCCTGGCTGGCCGGGTTGGCTCCTATCCCCTCCGGCATCCGCCACGCTTCCCCCCCCGTACCTTCCCTTATGCATTCCTGCACTATTTTTCACACAGATTTACAGCGCTCGGAAAACCCTCGCGCTAGCCTGTGATCGCGGCATGTACCGGCACCGGGGCGCTTTGACGGCTTCGCACAGTGACCGGACTGCGGCTCAATACTAGATCGATCAGTCAGTCGATGAATCGCGCCGGCAAGGCCTGTGGCGCCAGGGTGGGCAATGAGAACGGTAGACCCCAGCAAGATGCACGCGCGGCGCCAGCAGATCCTCGGCGCGGCGCTGACCTGCTTCGCCCAGTACGGCTTCCACGGCACCCGGACCGCGCAGATCTGCGCGGCCGCCGGCATGAGCCCGGGCAACCTGTTCCATTACTTTCCGAGCAAGGCGGCGATCATCGCGGCGATCGCCGAGGAAGACTGCCAGGCCATGGCGCGCCTGTTTGCCCAGTGGGGCGCCGCCGAGGACGCCCTGGACGCGGTCGAGCACATCGCCCTGGCGATGATGCAGGCCTGCAGCGATCCGTTGCACGCGCGGATCAGTATCGAGGTGGCGGCCGAGGCCAGCCGCAATCGGCAGATGGGGGCGTTGTTCGCCGCCAACGAAGCGCGGGTCAAGGCCGACCTGGCAGCCTTGCTCCGGCGCGGCATGGCCGCCGGCCAGATCGACCCGCAGCTGGACCCGGACATGGCCGCGGTGTGGCTGCTGGCGCTGACCGAAGGCGCCATCGCCCGGGTGGTGATGGACGCGGATTTCCAGGCCCGGGCCCACCAGCCGCTGCTGCGTTTGATCATTCGCCGCTTCCTGCGTCCCCAGCAGCCCGAACCCGGCTGACTGCCACCTTGCAGCGGCCCTGTCGGCCGTTGCCCAGCTTGCTTAATGGCGTCTCGGGCCGGTTTCAGGTCACGGGGCAGCGTGCCCGTGTTCCGGGCGCAAATGAATCCTTGAGTACCCGATACATGCAGCCGATCGATCCGTCTCCCGAACCATGTCGCAACCGGCGCTTGCGGCGCCTGGCCAAACACACCCCCAGGCTGTTGCTGGTGGCGCTGCTGACCCTGGTGGGCACGCTGCTGGCCCTGTGGTTGCCGCAGACCCAGTTGCCGGCCAGCCGCAGCCAGGAACAGCCCTCGGCACTGAAAGTCAGCAGCGTGCAGGTCCGTACCGGCAGCGTCGGGCAGCGCATCTTCATCAGCGGCACCCTGGTGCCCCAGGAAGAGATTGCCGTCGGCACCGCTCTGCAGGATCAGCGCCTGGCTTCGATCCTGGTGGAGGAGGGCGACCGGGTCAGCGCCGGGCAGGTCCTCGCCGAGCTGGAAACCACCACCCTGGATGCCCAGGTGCACCAGGCCGAGGCCGCGCTGGAGCGGGCGACGGCGTTGATTCGCCAGCAGCAGGCGTTGAGCGTCGAGGCCCGGAGCAGCCATCAGCGCCTGGAACAACTGGGCGGCTTCGGTGCCGCCAGCGCTCAGCAAGTCGATCAGCAACGGGCCCAGGCCCGCGCCACCCAGGCCGCCCTGGCGGCGGCCCGGGCCGAGCAGGCCCAGGCCCGGGCGCAACTGGCGGACGCCCGGGCGCAACGCCAGAAAGCCACGCTGCGCGCCCCGGTGGCCGGCGTGGTGTCCGAACGGCATGCCCGGGTCGGCGCCCTCAGCGGCTCCGAGCCCTTGTTCCGGCTGATCCGCGACAACCGCCTGGAGCTGGATGGCGAGGTCACTGAAAGCGCCTTGCGCGCCTTGCAGGTCGGCACCCGGGTGGCGGTCCAGGTGACGGGGCTGTCCACCCCGGTGGAAGGCCAGGTGCGCCTGCTGGCGGCGAAAGTCGACCCGACAAGCCGTCGCGGTCGGGTGCGCATCACCCTGGCCGCCGAGCCCGAGCTGCGCGCCGGCAGCTTTGCCACCAGCAGCCTGGAGCTGCCGGCCCAGGGCCCTGAACGGCCGGCCCAGAGCCTGGTGCTGCCGCAGCGCGCCCTGACCTTTACCAGTGACGAACAGGCCTCGGTGGTGGTGCTGGACCAGGAGGGCAGGGCCAGTCTGCGGCAGATCCGCGTTGGCCGGCGTGACGGCATCCAGGTGCAGGTGCTGTCCGGGCTGGTGGAGGGCGAGCGGGTGGTGGCCCGGGCCTCGGCCTTCGTGCGTGACGGCGATCAGGTCCGGCCGGCCGACGACGAGGAGCTGGAACCATGAGCCTGCGCCTTTCCTCCTGGGCGATCCGCCGGCCGATTCCGACCCTGGTGCTGTTCCTGGTGCTCAGCGTGGGCGGCTGGCTGTCCTTCCTGCAACTGCCGATCAACGCCAACCCGCGGGTCGAGTTCCCGGTGATCACCGTGCTGGTGTCCCAGGTCGGTGCGGCGCCCACCGAGCTTGAACACTCGGTGACCCTGCGGGTCGAACGCGCGGTGTCCGGCCTGGCCGGCATCCGCCATATCACCTCCACGGTGGCCGACGGGATCTCGGTGACCACCGTGGAGTTCCAGCTCGGTGTCGATCCCGGGCGCGCCGCCAACGACATCCGTGACGCCATCGCGCTGATCCGCGCCGACCTGCCGCAGACCATCGAGGAACCGATGATCACCCGCATCGACGTCGAGGGCGGGGCGATCCTCAACTACGCGGTGAAGGGCGGCGCGCGAAGCCTGGTGGAGCTCTCCTGGTTCGTCGACGACCAGCTCAGCCGCGAACTGCTGGCGGTGCCCGGGGTACAGAAGGTGCAGCGCCTGGGCGGGGTCGAGCGCGAGGTCAAGGTCGAACTCATGGCCGAGCGCCTGCAAGCCCTGGGCATCACCGCCGAGCAGGTCAACGGCCAACTGGTGCAGAGCAATATCAACGTGCCCGGCGGGCGCACCCGGCTGGGCCACAGCGAACAGTCGATCCGCACCCTGGGCAGCGCGCTGACGGTGCAGGCCCTGAGCCAGACCCCGATTGCCCTGGGCGAGGGGCGCTGGGCGCGTCTGGGAGAGCTGGCCCGGGTGCATGACGGCGCCAGCCAGGCCCGTTCCCAGGCGCGCCTGGACGGCGAGGAAGTGGTGGGGTTCGCGGTGTTTCGCGCCAAGGGCTCCAGCGACACCCGGGTGGCGGCCGGCGTCGAAGCGGTTATCCAGCGCCTGCAGCAACAGCACCCGGACCTGGAGATCCGTCAGGTCTGGTCCTCGGTGGACTACACCCTGGCCAGTTACGACGCGGCGATCATGACCCTGGTCGAAGGCGCGCTGCTGACCGTCCTGGTGGTCCTGGTGTTCCTCAGAAGCTGGCGCGCCACCCTGGTGGCGGCCATCGCCCTGCCGCTGTCGATCCTGCCGACTTTCGCCGTCATGGCCGGGTTCGGCTATTCGCTGAACAGCATCACCCTGCTGGCCCTGACCCTGGTGATCGGCATCCTGGTGGACGATGCCATCGTCGAGATCGAGAACATCGAACGGCATCTGGACCAGGGCAAGCGCCCCTATCAGGCGGCCATCGATGCCAGCGACGCCATCGGCTTTGCCGTGGTGGCGATCACCGCGACCCTGGTCGCGGTGTTCCTGCCGGTGAGTTTCATCGGCGGTTTCGTCGGCCAGTACTTCACCCCGTTCGGCATCACCGTTTCGGCGGCGGTGTTGGCGTCGCTGCTGGTGGCGCGCCTGGTCACGCCGCTGATGGCCGCCTACCTGCTCAAGCCCAAGGCCCCGGGCGCTGGCCACGGGCAATCGCCGGTGGCCCCCGGTGGCCTGCTGGGAGGCTACCTGAAGCTGCTGGAGTGGGCGCTGCGGCACCGGCGCCAGAGCCTGGGCCTGGCCGGGCTGTTCCTGGTCGGCTCGTTCGCCCTGGTGCCGCTCTTGCCGTCGGGGTTCATGCCGGTGAATGACCTCAGCCTGTCGCGCATCGACGTCGCCCTGCCGCCCGGCACGCCCTTGGCGCGGACCGACAAGGTGCTGGCCGACATGGCCCGGCAGATTCGCCAGCGGCCCGAGGTGCGCTCGGTGTTCGTCACCGCCGGCGGCGAGGATGCCTCCGGGGCCACGGACGTGGCCACCGGTCAACTGCTGGTGCGCTTGCTCCCGGCGGACCAGCGCGAGCTCAGCCAGAAGGCCTTCGAGCAGTCCTTGCGGCCGCTGCTCAACGGCTTTGCCGACCTGCGCTACGCCTTTCGTGGCGAAACCGCGGCGCGGGACATCTCGATCATCCTGGTGGGGCCCGACGGGCCGGCATTGAGCCGCGCCGCCCATGCCGTGCAACGCGACATGCGGGCGCTGCCGGGCATCGCCAACGTCCAGGTCAACGAACCGCTGCCGCGTCCGGAACTGCTGATCCAGCCGCGGCTGGACGAAGCGGCCCGGGCCGGGGTCAGTGCCCAGGCCATCGGCAGCGTGGCGCGGATCGCCACCGTGGGCGAAATCAACGCCAGTTCGGCGCGCTTCAATTTCCCTGATCGCCAGGTGCCGATCCGCGTACTGTTGCCGGCCATCGAGCAGGGCGACCTGAATGCCCTGGGCAACCTCGGCGTCAGCACCGACCGGGGCACGGTGCTGCCCCTCAGCGCCGTGGCCGATATCGGCTATGGCAGCGGGCCGGCGCGGATCGAGCGCTTCTCACGCTTGCGTCGGGTGTCGGTGGATGCCGATCTGGCCGGGATCACCCTGGGCGCGGCCCTGGAAGCCATCGGCCAGTTGCCGGCGCTGCAGCAGCTGCCGGACGGCGTGCGCAGCGTCGAGTACGGCGATGCCGAATACATGAACGAGATGTTCGACAAGTTCGGCGTGGCCATGGGGCTGGGCATCATGATGGTGTTCGCCGTGCTGGTGCTGCTGTTCCGCGACTTCCTGCAACCCTTGACCATCCTCACCGCGCTGCCGTTGTCCGTCGGCGGGGCGATTGGCGGCCTGTTGCTGTATGGCGCGGCCATTGACATGCCGGTGGTCATCGGCCTGTTGATGCTGATGGGCATCGTCACCAAGAACTCGATCCTGATGGTGGAGTTCACCCTTGAGAAGCGTCGCCTCGGCATGCCCCGGCACCAGGCCCTGATCCAGTCGGGGGCCGAGCGGGCCCGGCCGATCATCATGACCACCATCGCCATGGTCGCGGGCATGGTCCCGGCGTTGCTCAGCAGTGGCGCCGACGCCGGGTTCCGCGCGCCGATGGCGGTGGCGGTGATCGGCGGGCTGATCACCTCGACCCTGCTGAGCCTGGTGCTGGTGCCGGTGGTCTTCAGCTGCATGGACGACCTCAGGCAATGGCTGGCGCCGCGCCTGGCGCGCCTGACCTCGGTCACCGCGCAGGACCGCGCGCAAGCGCAGCCACACAAGCCATGAGGCGCGCTCTGCGGCAATCGGCCCGACGGCAACCCGGTGGGCAGCGACGCGCCCACCAGCAGGTCAGGTTGTTCGGGGCCTGGGCACCTGGCGCTGGTAGTGGGCCAGGCTGGCACGGGCGCTGTCGACGCTGGTGCGGACCTGGGCCACGTCCAGCGCCGACACCTTGCCGGCGCTGCCATTGCGCATGCTCTGTTGGTCCGCCGCCAGGGTCCGTGGGGAGCTACGCATTGATCAGCTTCGTGACAGCAGATCCTGATGCGGACGGGGCGACTTCAGGCGCCGACCATCCACTTGGCCAATCCGTGACGACCGCTAACCCCGAGCTTGGCGGCGGCGCGCTTGAGATAGGTTTCCACGGAGCTGTTCTTGACGCTCAGGCGCTGAGCCATTTCCGGCACGGTGCCGCCAGTGAGCAGCCCCAGGCACACCTCTTTTTCCCGGGCCGAGAGGCTGATGTCGCCCAGCGACAGACGCTCGTCGAACTCCCGTTGCAACGGGTTCTGCTGCGCCGCAGTGACGGGCCTGGGACTCCAGCTGGACAGGTTCTTCAGGGCCTGTTGCCGGTGCAGTTGAGCGTGGCGCTCCAGCAGCGGCAGCAGGGTTTGCGACAGGCTCTTGAGGAACGACAGCTCGGAGAGGGAAAAGCCGCCCTGCTCGGCGTCGCGGTAGAGGCCGATGACACAGCGGCGATTGGCTTTGCGCGAGACCAGATGGCATTGATGCGCGGTGGTACGGGAGTGGCCACTGCGGGCCTGGGCATTCATTTGAATCAGCAGCGAGTCGTCCATTTCCAGCATCTTGTGCAGCAGCGGGTCATGACGTCGCGGCGGCTCCGGCAGCGGCAGATCCTTCTGCAGCCCGGCACGCCCCAAGAGGGTAATGGACAGGGAACTGGCCTGGTGCTCGTCCAGGGTCCATTCACTGAGCACCAACTGGCCCGCCGGCACCCGCTTGTCCACCAGTTGCAGCATCTCGCTGGCGAACTGTGGGTGGCCGGTGTGGGAAATCAATTGTCCCAGTTCGAAGTAGAAGTGCGGCATTTCCATGTTCGCAATACTGCTGGTCAGACTCATATCCTTAATCATCCTTGATTGAGACAAATCGCTGATCTAAGCGCGCTTGCCACGCTGTGCGTGGCAGATTCCCGATGAGCCTGAACCGCTCTTCGGAACTGAATTTAAGCCTATGGCTTTGCCCGGCGTCTGTAAGGGGAAACGGGGACAGGCAAGCCATGCCAGAGCCTTGTCCAGGCATTGCGCCAAGCCTCTGTAACAACCCTTTGGCGCCAGCCGGTGGGGTTTTCGGCAGGTTCGCGCGGGCCCGGGTGGCTCGTCCGGGGCAAGGGTGCGAAGACCCGCGCCAGGCCATGAGCGTCGTCGACGGATAGCCAATTTCCTACAGCTGAATCAGCCGATCCGCAAGGCTGTGCCAGGGCGACTCGCCGCTGTATACCATCGGTGGCTATGCGGTGCTCAAGCGGCCGTTCCGGCCCGGGCTGATGCAGCGCGCCTGGAGCCGATCGAAGCGTTGGCCCGGGACTGATCCGCGCCCGGACAACCCCGCCGGCGCTGGGGCCGGCGGGGTCGGGTCAGCGGGTCAGGACCGGTGTCGGATCAGGCCGGTGCACCATCGTTGCTGCCCGGCGCGTCTTCCTGGGGCGAGTACATCCAGCGCAGCAGCGAGTGGCGGCCACTGATCCCGAGCTTGATGGCGGCGCGCTTGAGGTAGCTCTCCACGGTATTGACCTTGAGCTTGAGCTGCTCGGCCAACTGCGGCGCGGTACGCCCGGCCAGCAGCCCGACACAGACCTCCAGCTCGCGGTTGGACAGGTGCAGCCCGGACTGCTCCAGGCGCTCGGCAAAACGCAGGCGCAGGGTCGTCAGGCCCTCGATGGCGGCACCGTTCTGCTCGGCGCTGTCGCCGTGCGGCTGCAGGGCGCTGATGTGCTTTTCCACCATGGGCAGCAGCAGCGGCGAGATGTCCTCCAGCAACAGCCGCTCCTGGGGGGAGAAGCTCTGGGCCTGGCTGCTGCGGTACACCGAGAGCACGTAGTGGTACGAGTCCTTGCGGCCGGTCAGGTGCAGTTGCGCCGGATTCAGGTTGCCGCGTTGGCGATGCAGCAGCTGGCCCTGGACCGGCTGCTCGGGCTGCTCGGGAAAAGCGGCGCACAGCAGCGGATCGTTACTGGCATGAACGTCGCCGCACAGCGGATGGCGGGTCTGCATCAGGGGCTTGCCGGGTCTGCCGGCGCCCGCCTGCGGGTCGGCCCGCAGTTGGGTGATATGGGTGGCGTCTACAGCCAGTTGGGTGAGTATCAGGTCGTGCAGCATGCGCGGAAAACTGCGGCTTCCGGTGCTGGCGATGACCTTGCCAATGTGTGGAAACAGTATTTGTGAGTTCATCATTTCATCCATGAATGAGGAGGTGTGGAAGGGCTGCCTTATAGCAACGAGTTTGGATGGCGGTTGATTTAGCTCCTGTTTACGCTGAGCGACGAAGGGTCGCCTCGTATCCTAGTACAGGGTGCTGATGGCTGTTTGATGAAGTGCGCAAAATCTTTCACAGCTGGCGCGGCGGTGGGTGCCGCAGGGCACGGCACCCGAGGAGTGGGACGCAGTGGGCCGGGCTATTGGCGCTTCTCGCAGTTGACCATCCATGGCACGCCAAAACGGTCTACCAGCATGCCGAAGCGCTCGGCCCAGAAGGTGGCTTCCAGCGGCATCTGCACCTTGCCTTCCTCGGCCAAGGCGGCGAACACCCGTTCGGCTTCGGCAGGATTGTCGATGTTCAACGAGATCGAACAGCCGTGGATGCCCAGGTAGGGCCGTTCCGGGGTGCTGTCCGAGCCCATCAGCACCTGATCGCCGACGCTCAGGCGGGTGTGCATGATGCGTTCGTGACAGTCGGCACTGATGTGCTCGCGAGCCGGGCTTTCGCCGAAGGTCATCATCATTTCCAGGGTGCCGTTCAGGCATTTCGCATAGAAGGTGAAGGCGGCCTTGCAGTCGCCGTTGAACACCAGGTAGGGATTTATTCTCATGTTGTGCTCCAGTCGCAGGGGGCGCGCGGGCCTGTGGACGAACTTCCTTAGCAAAGCCCTTATCCGCCTGGTCCGGAGGTTTTTTATAGATGGTTTTTCCATGCTTGCCCGGGCCGCTATAACCGTCGCCGCGCCTGGAGCGGGCGCGGCGGCGGGACTGGCGGCGATTACAGGCGCGGCTGCTCCGGCGGCAGGCCCAGCAACTGGTGCAGGGTGTTGATCAGGGCCTGCTGGCGCAGCCGGTCCTCCTGATGCCGGGCTTCGGCGGCGGCGACATCGGCGTGGCAGTGCGGGCAGGTGCTCTCAACGGCGTGGATGTACTCCAGGCAATTGCGACACAGGGCCAGGCGCGGCGGGATGCGGCCTTCGGCGGGGGAGGCCTGGCCCTGGTTGACCCAGGCCAGCTTGATCACCTGGCCGCTGTCGCTGACGCTGGCCACGGCTTCGCCGGTGTCGATGCGCTCGGTGATCAGGTCGAAGCGGCCCACGGAGAAGGACGCCGGGCCCGCATCCTCAAGCTTGACGATGCGCTCGCGCAGGCCTTTTTTCTGCAGGTCCAGGGCCCGGTAGTGGCAATAGGGGTTGTTGCCCGGTTTGCCCAGCAGCGAGTGCGAGGTCCAGGTGCAGCCGCCGCGGCAGACGTCGTTGTAGTAGCAGCTGCGGCAATAGCCCCACAGGTCGTCCACCGAGCGCAGGCGGCCGAAATGCATGCCTTCGCTGTAGTGCCAGATGTCGTGCAGGCTCATGTTGCGCACGTTGCCGCCGGAGAACCCGACGGTGGCCAGGGACGGGCAGCCCTTGACCGTGCCGTCGGCCTCCAGGGCCAGCACCGTCTGCCCGGCGGCGCAGCCGGTCCAGTGCACCCGGTCGTCGCCGAAGCCGCGCCACATGTGTTCGTAGGGGCCGTAGTAGCCGATGTTGTTGCCGATGTTCATCAGCAGGCCGCGCTCGTTGCCTTCGCGGTACAGACGCGCCAGCAGCGGCATGACCTCCAGCAATTGATAGGGCTGCATCAGCAGTTCCGGGTGATCCACGGCGTTGCCCATGGCCACCGTCAGCTGGATCTGCCAGTGCTTGGCGCCGGCGTCGATGATCAAGTCCATCAGGGCCGGCAGGTCGGGCAGGGTGGCGGCGCCGATCTGCGTGTTGACGCTGATCTTCAGCCCGGCCTGCCTGGCCCGGCGCAGGGTGTCCAGGGCCTTGTCGAACGAGCCCGGCACATTGCGCACCGCGTCGTGCAGCGGCGCCAGGCCGTCCAGGGACACGCCGACGCCATCGAGCCCGGCGTCCACCGCGGCCTGCATCTTGGCCGGGGTCAGGTTGCGTCCGCCGGTCTGGATCGCCACGTACATGCCGTGGTCGTGAATGGCCTGGATCAGTCGCGTCCAGTCCTTGCGCAAATAGGCTTCGCCACCGATCAGGGTGATTTCCCGGGTGCCCAGCGCGGCCAGTGAATCGATCACCGCCAGGCACTCCTCGGTGCTCAGCTCACCGGGACGCCGGTGCCCGGCGCGGGAGCCGCAGTGCAGGCACTTGAGGTCGCAGGCGAGGGTGATTTCCCAGACCACGTGCACCGGCACATAGCGCTTGAGGTCGTTTTCGCTGAGGTAGCGGGCGGGGAGACGGTCTGACATGAAAGATCCTTGCGCACCCAGCGGTGCGCGGCAGCAACCCATCGAAACAGGCGCGCCTTCCGTGGGCGGTGATGGCGCGATCGGTTTGGCCCAAGTCGGGGCCGCCCGCTGACGGCCGGCCCCGCTGGCCTGGACTCAGCGGCGCTCCAGGCGGCTGATTTCCGCCTGCAACTGCTGCACCGCCTGGCTCAGGTTTTCACTGTTGGCCAGTTGCTGCTCGCCCTGGGCCACCAGCGTCTTGAGCCGCGCCAGGTCGCCGCTGGTCTGGGCCTCCTGCAGCGCCACCGCGTACAGCGGGTGGGGATGCATAGACGGCTGGCCGGCCTGGACTGCGCGTTCGCCGGGCTTCTGCTCCACCGGTGCCTGGCTCACGGCGGCGTGTTGCACCACGTGCCAATGACCCTGGTACTGGTACTTGTAGCTGGCGAAGCCGCTGGCCCAGTCGAGGCCGAGAATGCCCTGCAGATGAAACGTCTCGGCGATCTGGCTGGTCGGGCCGCTGGGGTTGCCGGCCAGGCTGAGGATGATGTGGCCCTCGCTGGACGGATCGAGCTTGACCTGGGAGTAGTCGCCCCACACGTCCGCGCGGAACTGCAACGGCGGCGAGGTGCTCTGGGTGATCCGGGCCACGCCGCTGACCCTTTTCTGCGGGGTGTTGACCAGCAGGTCGAGGGTCAGCACCGGCGCTCCGATCACAGGATTGGCGACGATGATGCGGGTATGGAACAGTCCGATTGTCATGCTGCAACTCCTTATCTGGATAGAAGGCATCAGGTTCGATGGAGGGCCTTGATCAGCGGCGTTCCTGCTTCTTGATCTCGGCCTTGGCTGCGTCCAGCGCGGTGCGGATCAGCGGCAGCTGCTCCAATTGCTGGGTGGCCACCCGATGCAGGCTCTTCATCTGGGCCAGATCGCCACTGGCGATGGCGCCGTGGATCGGCCCGCCGTACAGCGCGGCGCTGGTGCTGTTCACGGCGCTGTAATGGCCCTGGTGCTCTGGTGTCGACAGGGTGCTGGACTGCACCGTCTCCTGCAGATGGGCCGGCACCTGATTGACCGAAACCCAGTCGTGGCCGTTGAAGTACTGGTAGTTGGCGATGCCTTCCTTCCAGTTGTCGCCGACCACCAGGTGCAGCTTGAAGGTGATGATGGCGTTGGAGCCGGGGCCGCCCTGATTGCCCTGGGCGGTGATGAGGATCTTGCTGGTGCTGGGGTGCATGACCGTGAGGTAGGTGTACTGACCCCAGACATCGCTGTGCAGGTCCAGGGGCGGGTTGAGCGCCTGGGTGATGGTCGAACCGCCGCGGACACTGTGGTCGGGGGTGTAGACCAGCAGGTTGAGAATCAGACTGGGCGCCCCGGGCTTATCGGTGCCGATGCGATAGCTCAGGGGGAACAGACCTTCGGCGTGGGAATTGGAACCGGACATATGCTTTGCCTCCATTCAATGACGGGGAAACAGCGATCAGTGCTGCTCCAGCCGGGCGACTTCCTTGGCCAGCTGTTCGTAGGCGTTTTTCAGATCCTTGGGCTCGCCGCCCTTCGGATCGCGCTTGGCCAGCAGGGCTTTCATCTGGGGGAGCTGGCCTTCGGCGATGGCCGACTGGATCGCGACGCCGTAGGGGACAACCGTGTGTTGCGAGGTGGGGCTCATGGTGTGTGCCTTCCGTGGGGTTTAGGGGGGCTGCGGTACTTGGCAGCTTTTGCAGTTAAGCAGCGCGGGGGGAATTGGCGGGGTAATGGCACATTGATTTTGTGGGTTTCCGACAGGTGGATTCACGGGGGTAAGGGGTTGATTTTGTGGAAATTCCAAAGGGCGATATGCAAGGGGGGAGGTGATTGCGGATGGCGATAGAGGGGGGCTGGTGGTTTCGCTTTTGCAGCGGTGGGTGGGGGACATGTCCGTTGCTGCGGTCACGGTGGCTTGGGGGTTCGCTCTTGCGGTGAGTGGGGCGGGGTACATGTCCGTTGCGGCGGGTGCGGTTGCTTTGGGGGGCGATCTTGCGGCGAGTGGGATGGGGTACATATCCGTTGCTGCGGGTGTGGTGGCTTAGGGGCTCGATCTTGCGGCGAGTGGGATGGGGTACATATCCGTTGCTGCGGGTGCGGTGGCTTAGGGGTTCGATCTTGCGGCGAGTGGGATGGAGTACATATCCGTTGCTGCGGTCACGGCCACTTAGGGTTTCGCCCTTACGGCGAGTCCCTTTTGTCAAACGCCACAAAAGGAACCAAAAGGGCTTGCCGGTATGACTCACCCACATAGGTAACAAACCAGTTCAAGCACATAGGTAACAGTTTTTAACTGGCAGGGTCGATTCCGAGGATCTGACCATGCCGTGGCGAGAGCTGAACCCTATGGACCTTAAAGTGATGTTCATTGCGGACTATTTATTAGGACGCTTTAACTTCAGCGAACTGTGTGCGGCACACAGCATCAGCCGAAAAACGGGTTACAAATGGGTAGCCCGTTACAACGCAGACGGTGTGCGCGGCCTTGATGAGAGGAGTCGAAGTCGACATTGTCAGGCGCATCTCATTCCCTTTGAAATCAAGGCCGCGATTATCGAGTTGCGCTCAAAAGGTCCTACAACGCCGGGGCCCAAGAAGATCCAGGCTTCTTTGGCCGAACGTTTTCCGGGACAGGAACCGCCCTCTAAAACCAGTATCTACAACATCCTCAAACAAGCAGGCCTGGTGACGCCTAGGCGGCTGCGTCAGCGTGTTGCGATTTATCCAAGTCCTTTGAAAAAAGCAGATGTTCCCAATCAGTTATGGAGTGCTGACTACAAGGGGCAGTACCTGACGGGAGAAGGTGTTTGGTGTTACCCGTTGACGGTTATGGACCATGCGAGCCGTTTCTTATTGGCCTGCGAGAGCATGCCCAGCACCAACTTCAAAGACGCCAAGACTGCCTTCGAGCGATTGTTTAGAACCTATGGGATGCCTGAGCGGATACGTACTGACAATGGAGTTCCTTTTGCCAGTGCAGGGCGTGCTGGATTGTCGTTGCTGTCTATCTGGTGGCTACGTTTGGGTATTATTCCCGAACGAATCCAGCCGGGTCGTCCCGAGCAAAATGGTCGCCATGAACGGATGCATCGCACACTGAAAAGTACTCTGGCCAGCCCTCCGGAAATCGAATGGGGTGCTCAGCAAAAACACTTTGATCTGTTCATGCAGCACTACAATCATGAACGACTGCATGAAGCACTTGGACAGAAAACACCAGCCTCTTGTTATTACAGTTCGCAGCGTACTTATCCGGCTCGGTTACCCGTTATGAGGTACCCGAGTCATATAGAAGTCTATGTTGTTGACTCTTGTGGTGTGGTCAACAGAGGTCGTCTCAGGATCTATGTCGGCAATGTTCTCAAGCGCGAAACGGTTGGCTTGGAACGCATTAGCGAGGGAGTTTGGGAGGTCATATTTGGCCCAATCAAGCTGGGCCGCTTTGATCTGAAAGACGCCAAGGATGGTTACATCAGGCTCAATACGGCGGTGCAGGCCTGATTTGGTGTTACCGATGTGCCTGAACTTTTCTGTTACCTATGTGGTTGTCCCGTTCATGCCCCTCCATACGGCCCCTCGCTGGGGCTCGGGGTGCCCGAGCTCCGGCATTGCTCCGGGGGCCCGCCGCCAACCGGCCATCCATGGCCGGGTGGCGGCTAGCTCGGCATCCATGCCGAGCTGCCCCCTACGCAACGCCTACGCTCGGCCTGCTGGGAAGGGGCCTGAAGATCAAAAGCCAAAGCCAAGCGCGTTTTACGCGCTATCTGTAGGAGCCGGCTTGCCGGCGAAGGGGCCCGCGAGACATGCAGCGCCTGAGCTGACGCCTTCGCTGGCAAGCCAGCTCCTACATGGGGGCGGTACACACCGCGCCATCTTCAGGCCGGCCGCAAGGCCGCCGTCAGATTTTGCTTTTGCTTTTGATCTGGCTTTTGATCTTCCTGCCCCTTTAGACACGATGGCCGAACGCAGGCATTGAGCCGTGGGTAACCCGGCAGGACGCCGGGTTAGCCGCACTGGGCCAGGGATGGCCCATTGCGGCGGCCCACGGATCAATGCCGGAGTTCGGGCATGCCGAGCCTAGGCGAGGCACCGAGTGGAGGGGCAGAAGCGTTTTGCTCACTTTTGCGCTTTTCAAAAGTGAGTCGCTGTAAGAGCGAAACCGCCAGCGGCCGTGACCGCAGCAACGGATATGTACACATCCCACCGCAACAACGGATACGCACACTCCACCCCCCAAAAAAAACCTCAAACCACCCCCAACTCCCTCAACTGCCGCCGCGTTTCCCCACCGGCCACATGATGAATCGCCCGCCACCCCAACGCCCTGGCCGCGACGATATTCGGTGCATGGTCATCAATGAACACCAATTCCTCAGGCGCCACCCCCGGCACATGCACACGAATCCGCCCCAGGGCTGTGTGATAGATCTCGGCATCCGGCTTGATCTGCCGCTCCTGCCCCGACACCACGATGTCGCGAAACTTCTGCAAAAACGGGTAGTGCTCCCAGGCATAGGGAAAGGTTTCCTGGGACCAGTTGGTCAACCCGAACAACGGCACCTGCGCCCGGTGCAGGTCCTCCAGCAGGGCCACGCCGTCCTCCAGTGGCCCCTTGAGCATTTCCGGCCAGCGCCCGTAATAGGCCTCGATCAGCGGCGCATGTTCCGGGTGCTCGGCCACCAGGCTGCGGGTGGCTTCGGCCAGGGGCCGGCCGGCGTCTTGCAGGGTGTTCCAGGCCTGGGTGCAGACGCTGTCGAGGAACCACTGGCGACGTTCATCGTCGGGGATCAGCTGGCGGTACAGGTGGTGCGGGCTCCAGTCGAACAGCACGCCACCAAAATCGAAAACCACGGCACGAATCGTCATGAACACTTCCTTTTCTGCGGTTGTGGGCCAGGCGCCATCCTGCGACGCGAAGCAGCGCATTGCAATTTGCCCCTGGCCACTGGCGCCAGCGTTCGCGGGCCTACGACCCCCTGGTCAAGCTGAAACAGTGACCCCGGCGCGCCGACACGCGGCACTCGCCGCGCGGGTTGGCGGGTGTAAGGTAAATCCCCCAAGCCCCAGGCACGCGGAGAACAAGGGAGGTGTCCATGAGTACGCCGCTGCTGAACAAGCTGCAGCTCAACGGCTATCAGGTATTGAGCGTCAACCACGGCCCCTGGAAGGTCTGTACGGCCGGTGACCGGCTCGCCACTTTCGGCACCCGGGAGGAAGCCATGGCTTTCGCCGCCGCCTTGCCGGTGCGCAAGGCGTCACCGGCCACCAAGCAGCGATAGCCCCCCCGACACTAAAAAGCCCCGATCGGTTCGGGGCTTTTTAGTGTCGGGCAAGCGCCGGGTCAGTCGACAATCACCGGCTCGTTCGGATCATCCCCCAGGCACACGGTCAATTGCTCCCCGGCCTTGTTGAACGCGCAGCGGGGCAGGGATTGCTGCTTGATGAAGCTCAGCGGCGGAAGGATGAAGATGGCCGCCAGGATCAGCGCCCAGAAGGTCCGCAGAAACAGCACATCGGCGCTTTGCGCGGCAGGCCGTGGGGCCAGGCGTCGACGCCAGTACAGGTACAGGCCGCTGACGACGAACAGGCCGGCGATACCCATCATGTAGTCCAGCTCCCAGGCCTGGGGGCTGAACGCACGGCTGCCATCTTCATCATCCGGGTAGGTGAGCCGCCACCACACCCCCAGCAGCAACGGCACCAGCCCGGCCAGCAGCCACGCCATGCGCGCGCCGGGCATCCGGGTCAGCAGGGCCAGGACCAGGCCGATCAGGCACAGCACCCAGGCAAACAGGTACAGCTGAAAACCCATGGCGCCGCCGAACAGCGTGCCGCTGACATCCCGCGGTTGCATCATTTGCACGTCGCACAGCAGCATCACCGACAGCGGGATAGCGACGACGATCCAGCACAGGGGGCGGTACAGCCACAACCACAGGGTAAACAGGCGAGACATGGGCACACTCATCAAGGTCGAGAAAACAAAGAGGCCAGGGGGCGATCAGTCGACAATCACCCGGGTGCCAGGACCCAGGCATACGCTCAACTGATTGCCGGCCCGGTCGAAGGCGCAATAGGGCAGGGGCTTGCGGGTGATGGCCAGCAGCGGCGGGAGGATGAAGGTCGTCGCCAGCACCAGGGCCCACAGGGTGCGCAGCAACAGCCCATTGCGCGTGGCGGGTGGACGCGGCTGGAGCCGCTGCTGGCGCAACAGGTGGACGCCGCCGCAGACCAGGGCAAAGCCGAAGACCATCACATAGTCCAGCTCCCGCGGCTGGATGCTGAAGATCAGGTTGCCGTCGAAATCATCCGGGTAGTTGATCCGCCACCACAGGCCCAGCAGCCCTTGCACCAGCCCGGCGACGATCAGGGCCAGGCGCGCGCCGGGTACCCGGGTCAGCAGCGCCAGCAGCAGCCCCAGGACGCTGAGGGCCCAGCCGCCCAGGTACATCACAAAGCCCATGGAACCGCCGAACAGAGTGCCGCCGACCTCCCGGGGCACGATCAGGTGCAGGTTGCAACGGATCATGCTGGCCGTGGGCGCGGCGACGGCGATCCAGCACAGCGGCAGGTAGAGCCAGGAACAGAGGGTGTACAGACGGGACATGAAGGGACTCGATTGGGCAGCGGGTATCCGGTCCGGCAGGTTCAGCGTTGGTTGCGTTTCATCGCAAAGGCGATCCGGTTCTGCAGGTCGACCGAGTGGCGGTACTCACTGGCCCGGCTCAGCAGTTTCGGGCGCAGGGCCAGCAGGGCAAAGGCCAGTGCCGGAACCAGATGGATCAGCAGCAGCGCGGCATGGGCCAGGGTGTCGCCGCTGTACAGGCGGTCGATGATGCCGAACAGCTGCAGGCCCACTTCCAGGCAGCAGAGCACGCCAAAGGCCACGATGTACTGCGGTTTCAGCTTGATCAGGTTGATGATCAGCAGCAGTACGCCGCCGAGGATCAGCATCGAACTGACTTGCAACAGCAGCGGCTCATCGGCGAACACCCTTCGCGTTAGCTGGCTCAGAGGGCCGCCGATGCCGATCAGGGCCCAGATCGCCATCAGATAGATGTACCAGGGGCGTTTGCCGGGTTGACGCAGGGCGGCGGCACCGTCGTTGGGGGTTTGACGTTCCATGTGAACTCCGGAATTTATTCAGGTCGGACAGGGCTGGGGCGCTGGGGCAACGGGTACCCGTCAGCTGCAAAGCAGCGTAGTGCCTGCGGCGAACAGCGCCAGGGCGAGGCTGATGCCCACCAGGGGAATACGAAACCAGTAACGGATCGCCAGCAGCCACAGGCTGGCGAGAAACCCCAGGCCGATCAGCAGCAGGCCTGGGGCCTCCAGCAGCAGGGCCGGGTGCAGCCAGGCCAGGTAGCCATAGATCAGGCCGAACAGCATCGCCCCCAGGCTATGGCTGGCGTTGAAGCCGACCCAGGCGCGCCACAGGCTGGTCTGGCGGGTGATCATCGGCGACACCTGGCGCATGCGTTCGGCCAGGGCCGGGTCACGGGGCTGGAACTTGTCGCTGGCGAAGGTGTAGATCAGGTGCAAGGTGCCGAGCAGCAGCACGATGGCTGAGCTGGCGATGATCAGGGCGGGGGCCAACACGTTTCTTCCTTGGGCGGTGTCCGGGTGCGAAGTATGCCGGGCCGCCTGGGGTTTTGCATCCGTGGGGTGTTGCCTGAGCTTGGAGCTTGGAGCTTGGAGCTTGGAGCTTGGAGCTTGGAGCTTGGAGCTTGGAGCTTGGAGTCGGGGCAGGGCGGCCGGCGCCCTGCCCGGGCACTCAGAACTGCTCGGCGTCGAGGCCGAACAAGGAGGAGCTGCCGGCGCGGATGCTCTGCTCCAGGCTGAGGATGCGCGGCAGCAGGCGGCTGAAGTAGAAGCGCGCGGTGGCCAGCTTGGCGCCATAGAAGCCGTCGTCCTCGGAACGCCGGTGCTCGGCCACCTGGGCCATGCGCGCCCACAGGTAGGCATAGGCCACGTAGCCGAACAGCTGCAGGTATTCGACGCAGGCGCTGCCCACCGCGTTGGGGTTCTGCGCCGCCTGTTCGCGCAGCCAGTCGCTGAGGTCTTCCAGGCGCTGCACCGCGTCCAGCAGCTCGGCGGCGTAGGCGGCGCCGGGCAGGTAGGCGTAGTCGCGGATCTCGCCGGTGAACAGGCGCAGGGCCACGCCGCCGTTGCCCACCACCTTGCGCCCCAGCAGGTCCAGGGCCTGGATGCCGTTGGTGCCTTCGTAGATCTGGGCGATGCGCACATCGCGCACCAGCTGCTCCTGGCCCCATTCGCGAATGTAGCCGTGGCCGCCGAAGACCTGCTGGCCCAGCACGCAGCTGTCCAGGCCGGTGTCGGTGAAGAACGCCTTGGCCACCGGGGTCAGCAGCGCCACCAGGGCTTCGGCGTTGTGCCGCTCATGGGGCTGGTCGGCGAACTTGGCCAGGTCCAGCTGCTGGCCGACGTAGCTGGCAAACGCCCGGCCGCCTTCGGTCATGGCCTTCATGCTCAGCAGCATGCGCCGCACATCGGGGTGGACAATGATCGGGTCGGCGATCTTGTCCTTGGCCACCGGACCGGCCGGGGAGCGGCTCTGGATCCGTTCGCGGGCATAGGTGCGGGCGTTCTGGTAGGAGTTCTCGGCGCAGCCGATACCCTGGATGCCGATCGACAGGCGCTCGTAGTTCATCATGGTGAACATTGCCGCCAGGCCCTTGTTGGCCTCGCCGATCAGCCAGCCGCTGGCGCCGTCGAAGTTCAGCACGCAGGTGGCCGAGGCCTTGATGCCCATCTTGTGCTCGATGGAACCACATCTCACCGCGTTGGCCGCGCCGAGGTTGCCGTTGGCGTCCACATGGATCTTCGGCACCAGGAACAGCGAGATGCCCTTGGGGCCGGCCGGGGCGTCCGGCAGCTTGGCCAGCACCAGGTGGATGATGTTCTCGGTCAGGTCCTGCTCGCCGCCGGTGATGAAGATCTTGCTGCCGCTGATCCTGTAGCTGCCGTCGGCCTGGGGTTCGGCGCGGGTGCGGATGATCCCCAGGTCGGTGCCGGCGTGGGCCTCGGTCAGGCACATGGAACCTGCCCAGCGGCCTTCGTACATCGGCGGCAGGTACAGCTGTTTCAGCGCTTCGCTGGCGTGGGCATCGATGGCCAGGCAGGCCCCGGAACTCAGGGCCGAATACAGGGCGAAACTGGAGTTGGCGGCGTAGAGCATCTCTTCGAACTGCACCGCGAGCATCTTCGGCATGCCCATGCCGCCGTAGGCCGGGTTGCCGCTCAGGCCGACCCAGCCACCCTGGATATAGGTGCTGTAGGCCTCCTTGAAACCGGCCGGGGTGCGCACCTGCCCGGCGTGCCAGCTGGCGCCTTCCTCGTCGCCGCTGCGGTTGAGCGGGGCGATCAGCTGGCCGGTGACCTTGGCCGCTTCTTCGAGAATCGCGTCGGCGGTGTCGGCGTCCACGGTATCGGCCAGGGCCGGCAGACGGGCCCAGAGCTTGGGTGCGTTGAACACTTCATGCAGGACAAAGCGCATATCGCGCAGCGGAGCGTTGAATTCGGGCATTACAGGAACCTCGGGCAAAAGGGGAGGTTGAACGGCCGTGGCCGCATGAATCACTAACGAAAATCCCACCATCTTGTAGGAGCCGGCTTGCCGGCGAAGAGGCCCGCGAGCCATGCATCGCCCTCGCCGAGGCCTTCGCTGGCAAGCGGAGCGCCGCCCGGACAGCTCCTACGAGGGATGGGCCGGTGAGAGCGCCTTCGCTGGCAAGCCAGCTCCTACAGGGGCTGGGCACGTGTATTCAGGCTAGAGGTTTTTCGCCAGGTCGCGCAGGACGAACTTCTGGATCTTGCCGGTGGAGGTCTTGGGCAGCGTGCTGAAGACCACGGTGCGCGGCACCTTGAAGCCCGCCAGGTGTTCGCGGCAGAAGGCGATGATCTCGGCTTCGCCCACGTCCTGGTGATCGGCCTTGAGGGTGATGAAGGCGCAGGGTGTTTCGCCCCATTTTTCGTCGGGCCGGGCCACCACCGCCGCTTCCAGCACCCCCGGGTGGCGATAGAGCACGCCTTCCAGTTCGATGGTGGAGATGTTCTCGCCGCCGGAAATGATGATGTCCTTGAGCCGGTCGCGGATTTCGATATAGCCGTCCGGGTGGGTCACCCCCAGGTCGCCGGTGTGGAACCAGCCGCCCTCGAAGGCTTCGGCGGTGGCGCTGGGGTTCTTCAGGTAGCCCTTCATCACGGTGTTGCCGCGCATGAAGATCTCGCCGATGGTCTGGCCGTCCCGGGGCGTGGGTTCGAGGGTTTTCGGGTCGGCCACCATCAGCCCTTCCAGGGTCGGGTAGCGCACCCCCTGGCGCGACTTGATCTGCGCTCGCTGCTCCAGGGGCAACTCGTCCCAGGCCGCGTGCCAGGCACACAGGGTTACCGGGCCGTAGACCTCGGTCAGGCCGTAGACGTGGGTGACCTTGATGCCCATCTGCTCCACGGCGCCGATCACCTTGGCCGGTGGTGCGGCCCCGGCGACCATGGCGTTGACCGGGTGGTCGATGGCCGCCTTGGCCGATTCCGGCATGTTCACCAGGGCATTGAGCACGATGGGCGCGCCGCACAGGTGGGTGACCTGATGCTCGCGGATCAGGTTGAGGATCTTCTGCGGGTCGACCCGGCGCAGGAACACATGCACCCCGCCCAGGGCGGTGACGATCCACGGGTAGCACCAGCCGTTGCAATGGAACATCGGCAGGGTCCAGAGGTACACCGGGTGGTTGCCCATGGCCCAGATCATCTGGTTGCCCAGGGAATTGAGGTAGGCGCCGCGGTGGTGATAGACCACGCCCTTGGGGTTGCCGGTGGTGCCCGAGGTGTAGTTCAGGGCGATGGCCTGCCATTCGTCTTCTGGCCACTGCCAGGGATACTCCGGGTCGCCCTCGGCGAGAAACGCCTCGTAGTCCAGGTCGCTGACCGCCTGGCCTTCGCCGTATTCCGGATCGTCGACATCGATCACCAGCGGCGGGTGGTCGAGCATGGCCACGGCGGCGTGGATCACCTCGTGGAACTCGCGGTCGGCGATCAGCACCTTGGCTTCGCCGTGGGCCAGCATGAAGGCGATGGCCTCGGCGTCCAGGCGCACGTTGAGGGCATTGAGCACGGCGCCGATCATCGGCACGCCAAAATGCGCTTCGAGCATCGCCGGGATGTTCGGCAGCATCACCGCCACCGTGTCGTTCTGGCCGATGCCACGGCCGGCCAGGGCCGAAGCCAGGCGCCGGCAGCGGCTGTAGGTCTGGGCCCAGGTGCGGCGGATCGAACCGTGGATCACCGCCGGATACTCGGGGTAAACCGCAGCGGTGCGTTCGATGAAGCTCAAGGGGGAGAGGGCGATATGGTTGACGGCAGACGGCGCGAGGCCTTGCTCGTAGATGGACATGGTTCGGGTACCCGGTGGCTGATTATTAGCTCTATTGGCCGAGGCTTTTTACAGGCGCTCGGTGACTTATCCGGGGTCTTTTATATACTGTTTGTCGATTGATATGGAAGTACTACCTGAGTTGTATAGTAGTTGTACTATATTAAATATCCGCTGTTGCCACCCACAGGTTGATCGACCATGCCCACCTCCACCCACCTGAGCCGCTGGCTGCAGCTCCAGCGCGCAGGCCGCTTGCCGGACTCGCCCTGGCTGGGCCACGACCCGCAGCCGAGCCTGCTGCTGGACGCCCGGGCGCAGCCGCTGGACCTCAACCCGGCGCTGCGCCAGTGGCTGGACGATGCGGCCACTGACGATCTCGCGGCCATGCTGCCGATCAACCACCCGGCCCTGGTGCGGGCCTGCCTGGAGCAGCAGCGCGCCATCGAACAGGTGGAGGCCCAGTGGGGCGAACGCATCCTGCTCTGGAGCTTTATCCCCGATCCGCATCGCCAGCGGGTGCTGGCCCGCTGCCAGGAGGCCACTGCCCAGGTCCAGGCCGAGCGCGAGTCGGCCCGGGCCCGGCGCCTGTACCGGCTGATCACCGAAAACACCACCGACCTGATTTCCCGGCACACCCCGGACGGCACCTTCCTCGACGCCTCGCCAGCTTCCTGGACCCTGCTCGGCTACTGGCCGGAACAACTGCGCGGGCTGCTGGCCCGCAGCCTGTTCCACAGCCAGGACCTGGCCGGGCTGATGCAGCGCACCCAGGACGCCCTGGAGCAGGACGGCTACCACACCATGACCTACCGCATCCGCCATCGCGACGGCCATTACCTGTGGTTCGAAACCGCCTGCCGCGGCATCCGCGACACCTACACCGGCACCGTGGTCGAAGTGGTGGCGGTGTCCCGGGACATCACCGCCCGGGTCCAGGCCGAAGAGAACAAGCGGCGCCTGGCGGAAGTGGTGGAGGCCAACCCCGACCCGGTGCTGTTCATCCAGCCCGGCGGCGCGGTGACCTACCTCAACCCGGCCGCCCGGCGCACCCTGGATCTTGCCGCCGGGCAGGCGATGCCGGCGCTGGCGGCGATCCTCAGCCAGGAAGTGCTGCAGAGCCTGCAACAGGAAGGCTGGAGCTGTGCCGAGCGCAGCGGCCGCTGGAGCATCGAGACGCGCCTGCAACCCCCGGCCGGCGGCGCCTCGGTGCCGGTGTCGCTGATGCTCCTGGCCCATCGCGCAGCGAGCGGCGAGCGCTTCTATTCCCTGGTGGCCCACGACCAGAGCGAGCGCGAACTGCGCGAGGCCCAGCAGCGCCATCACCAGGACGAACTGGCCCACAGCGCGCGGTTGGTGACCCTGGGCGAACTGGCCTCGGGCATCGCCCACGAGATCAACCAGCCGCTGGCCGCAGTGGTCAATTACGCCAATGCCAGCCAGCGCTACTTGCAGGCCCTGGACACTCAGCCCGAGGCCGCCCGCAAGGTCGCCCAGGGCCTGGAGCGGATCGCCGAACAGGCGACCCACGCCGCCGAAGTGATCAAGCGCCTGCGGGCCTTCTTGCGCAAGGGCGGGCGCCGGGTGCAGGCCCTGGACCTCGCCGAAGTGGCCCGGGAAACCGTGCGCCTGTGTGCCTGGGAAGCCCAGGTCAGCCAGGTGACGATCGACTTGCAGCTGGCGGATAATCTGCCGCCGGTGTACGCCGACCGGGTGCTGCTGGAACAGGTGCTGCTGAACCTGCTGCGCAACGCCATCGAAGCCAATCGCGAAGTGCATCCACAGCAAGGCTCGCACATTGTGCTGGGCGCCGAAGCGGCGGCCGAAGGCGGGGTGCGGATCAGCGTCAGCGACCAGGGCCCCGGCGTGTCCGCCGAACAGTTGCCCCAGCTGTTCACCCCGTTCTACACCAGCAAGGCCAACGGCCTGGGGCTTGGATTGTCCATGAGCCGCAGCATCGTCGAAGGCTTTGGTGGCGACTTGCAGGCTCTGCTTCAGGAGCGTGGCTTGACGATGTGCTGCCGGTTGCCGGCCACGGCCCCGGCCGATCCCGATTCAGCTTCCCACCCGATAACAGGAGCAAGGCAATGACAAGCGAGGCGCAGCAGTTGGTGTACGTGGTCGACGACGACCCGGGCATGCTCGACTCCACCGTCTGGCTTCTGGAATCGGTGGGGCTCAAGGCCGTGCCCTTCACCAGTGGCCGCGAGTTTCTCGAACACTGCGACCCAAGCCTGAACGCCTGCGTGCTGCTGGATGTGCGCATGCCCGGCATGGGCGGGCTGAATGTCCAGGAAGAGCTGCGCCTGCGCGATATCCACCTGCCGCTGATCTTTGTCAGCGGCCACGCCGACGTGCCGATTGTGGTCCGCGCGTTCAAGGCCGGTGCGGTGGACTTCATCGAAAAGCCCTACAACGAACAGCTGCTGCTGGACAGCGTGCAGCAGGCCCTGAGCCGCGCCGACCGCCATCAGCACCAGAGTGCCGGGCAGGCCCGGGTGCAAGGTTTGCTGGAGAGCCTGACGCCACGGGAGAAAGACGTGCTGCTGCCGCTGGTGCAGGGCTACACCAACCGCGAGATTGCCGAGCAGTTGGGGGTCAGCATCAAGACCATCGACCTGTACCGCTCACGGGTGATGAAGCGCATGCAGGCCGAGCACCTGCCGCAGCTGGTGGGCATGGCCATCGCTGCCGGGCTGGTGGACCCGCTGCACCTGCGCTGAGGCTCAGGCCACCGCGCTGTGCAGCGGCGCGCCACCCAGCAGGCGCTCGATGGCGCCGCTGAGCAGGTTTTCCAGCAGGGCTTCGCGTTCACGCTCGGCCAGCGCTTGCTCGCTGAACCAGCTGGGGGCGCTGTTCAGCAGGTTGGCCAGGGCATGGGCGGCGGCGCGCTGGGCCTCTGGGCCAAGGCCGGGCGGGGTGCCCAGCAGTTGCAGCAACTGTTGCTCGTAACGCTCGCGCAATTGCCCGACCCGCACCTGCTGGTCGGGATTGAGGCAGCCGCTGTCGCGCTCCACCAGGCGGAAATGCCGCGGCAATTCCCGGTGCAGCTTCAAGTGGGCGCGGATCAGCGCCGGCAGGCAGTCGCCCTGTAGCTTGCGTCGCTGCAGGCGCTTGAGGGTGCTGTGCAGCTCATCGAAGAACTCTTCGATCAGGTCCAGCAACAGGTGCTGCTTGCTCGGGTAATGGTGGTACAGCGAGCCCGGGGTCAGCCCCAGATGGCTCGCCAGCTCACGCATGCCGACCTGGCCGAAGCCCTTGCTGGCGAACAGCTCCAGGGCCTTGTCGCGGCTTTCGGCAAAACGTGAGCAGCGCTCAGCCATAGGTATGGAAACCCCGACCGGTCTTGCGCCCCAGGTAGCCGGCGGCAACCATTTCCTTGAGCAGCGGCGCGGGGCGGTACTTGCTGTCGTTGAAGCCGTCGTAGAAGGCTGCAAGGATCGCCAGCAGGGTGTCCAGGCCAATCAGGTCGGCCAGGGCCAGCGGGCCGATGGGCTGGTTGCAGCCCAGGCGCATGCCGGCGTCGATGTCCTCGGCGCTGGCCAGGCCTTCCTGGAACACCAGGATCGCCTCGTTGATCATCGGCACCAGGATGCGGTTGACCACAAAACCCGGGCGGTTGCCGGCGGTGATCGCGGTCTTGCCCAGGCGCTCGGCCATATGCATGGCCAGGGCGTGGGTCGCGTCGCTGGTCTGCAGGCCGCGGATCACCTCGATCAGGCCCATCACCGGCACCGGGTTGAAAAAATGCAGGCCGATAAAGCGCTCGGGGGCGCTGACGCTGGCGGCCAGTTGGGTGATCGACAGCGACGAGGTGTTGGAGGCAATCACGCACTCGGCGCTGACCTGGGCGGCGATCTGCTGCAGCACCTTGAGCTTGAGGTCGAGGTTCTCGGTGGCGGCTTCGATCACCAGCTGGGCGTCCTTGAGCACGCTGTAATCGGTGCTGATGCGGATCTTGTCCAGAGCGGCGAGCTTGTCGTCTTCACTCAAGGTGCCCTTGCTCACCTGGCGGTCGAGGTTCTTGCCGATGGTGGCCAGGGCCTTGTCCAGGGCGCCCTGGGCGATGTCCAGCAGGGTCACGTCAAAGCCCGCCTGGGCGCAGACCTGGGCGATGCCGTTGCCCATGGTGCCGGCACCGATCACCCCGATAGTCGCAAGATTCATCTTCAGCTCTTCCTTTGTTCATGGCCTTCGCGGAGCATGGCGCGGTTGCCTTGCCCTGCGGGTTATCCAGCGCGAGTCTAGAGCCGCACACGGTGCCCGGCCTATGCCGAAAGCGGTCAAGGGTGCTGGCGTTTTTTGCCATAGGTCCAGCTACGGGAGCACAGCCTCTACATGCGTGAAACGGATTCGGTCGCGGTCTACTTTGTCCGGGTGATGACCCACGCCCTGCGCCAGCAGCCGGCGCGGCTGGCGGCGGTACTGAGCGAGGCCGGCATCGACCCGGCGTTGCTCGACCAGCCCCGGGCGCGGGTGCCCGGCAGCGCCTTTGCCGCCCTGTGGCTGATCCAGATCCGCGAGTTGCAGGACGAATTCTTCCAGCTCGACTCCCGCGGCATGCCGCCGGGGGCTTTCGCCCTGATCTGCCGCGGACTGATCCAGGAGCCCAACCTGGAAAAAGCCCTGCGCCAGTGCCTGAACAACTTTGGCCTGTTTTTACGGGACGTCGGCGCCCACCTCAGCGTGCGCGGCAAGCGCGCGGTGATCAGCCTTGAAAGCCGCTGCGCCGACCCGCTGCGCGGCCACTACGCCGAGGAAACCCTGCTGGTGCTGATCATCAGCCTGCTGTGCTGGCTGGGCGGGCGGCGAATCCCCATCGACCGCGCCGACTTTCGCCACTCGCGCCTGAGCCTCAGCGACGATCCGCTGCTGTGGGGCAGCAACCTGAGCTGGAACGCCGGGCGCACCGAGATCGAATTCGCCAGCCGTTTCTTGCGCTTGCCGGTGGTCCAGGACCTGGCCTCGCTCAAGGTGTTCCTGCGCAGCGCGCCGCAATGGCTGGTGATCCGCTTTCGCAACCAGCACGGCCTGACCACCCAGGTGCACCAGCGCCTGCGGGGCAGCCACTACAGCCAGTGGCCGACCCTGGAAGCCTTCGCCCGCGAAGTGCAGATGAGCGCCAGCACCCTGCGCCGGCGCCTGGAGCGCGAGGGCGGCTCGTACCAGGAGATCAAGGACGAAGTACGCCGCGGTGTCGCCGTCGAGCTGCTACGCCGCTCGGCGGCCAGCATCAGCGAGATTGCCGAACTCACCGGCTTCCAGGAGCCCAGCGCCTTCCACCGCGCGTTCAAGAAATGGACCGGCGAAAGCCCCGGGCGCTACCGCGCCCGTTTCCAGCCAGCCCCCGCCTGATTCCACGACATCCCGGCTCCTACGGATTTCGTCCCGTCACGCAGTCCGTTGTAGGAGCTGGCTTGCCAGCGAAGGCGCCCGCAAGATCACCGCCTGATCCGAGGGCCTGTTCGCCGGGAAGCCGGCTCCTACGGATTTCGTCCCATCACGCAGTCCGTTGTAGGAGCTGGCTTGCCAGCGAAGGCGCCCGCAAGATCACCGCCCGATCCAAGGGCCTGTTCGCCGGCAAGCCGGCTCCTACGGATTTCGTCCCATCACGCAGTCCCTTGTAGGAGCTGGCTTGCCAGCGAAGGCGCCCGCAAGATCACCGCCCCATCCAAGGGCCTGTTCGCCGGCAAGCCGGCGTCTACGGTCGGTGTGGATTAGGCCGGGCTGCGGCCGGGCATCTGGATGCCGTGCTGCTGCACGCGGCGGTACAGGGTGGCGCGGGAAATGCCCAGGGCCTTGGCCGCCGCCACGGGTTTCCAGCGGTGGCGCACCAGGGCATCCAGCAGGGCCTGGCGCTCGGGGCTGGTGGCGGTTTCCAGGGCGGGCAGGGCGCCTTCGGCTGCTGTGCCGCGCAGTTGTTCGGGCAAGTCATGCAGTTGGATCAGCGGCCCTTCGCACACCGCGCAGGCGTAGCGCAGCACATGGCGCAATTGCCGCACATTGCCCGGCCAGCGGTAGCCCAGCAGGCATTCCAACGCCGCATTGCCCAGTTGCACCGGCGCGCCGCAGCGCTTGGATTCCTCTTCGACAATCCGGGTGATCAGCGCCAGTCGGTCGCTGCGTTCGCGCAGCGGCGGCAACTGAAAACGCGCGCCGCCGAGGCGGAAATACAGGTCCTCGCGAAAGCTGCCTTCGGCCACCAGCGCTTCCAGGTCGCGGTGGGTGGCGCAGATCACCTGGATATCCACCGCCTTGCGCTGCGCGGCCCCCAGCGGCGCCACTTCACCCTCGGCCAGCACCCGCAGCAGGCGGGTCTGCAAGGCCAGGGGCATGTCGCCGATTTCATCGAGGAACAGGGTGCCGCCATCGGCCTGTTGCAGCAGCCCTTGCATGCCCTTGTTCGAGGCCCCGGTAAAGGCCCCGGCGACGTAGCCGAACAGCTCGCTCTCGATCAGGTTCTCGGGAATCGCCGCGCAGTTCACCGCGACAAAGGGCCGGTCCCGACGTTGGCTGGCCTGGTGCAGCTGGCGGGCGAAGACTTCCTTGCCGGAGCCGGTTTCGCCCTGGATCAGCACCGGCAGGTGGCGGTCCTTGACCCGCACCGCCAGGCGCAGGCTCTGTTCCACTCGCGGGTCCAGCGGTTCGCCGGCCAGGCTCAGGCGCGGGCGCTGTGCCGGGCGCCTTGGCGCTTGCAGGCGGCCGTGGAGGTTGTCGGAAAGGGGGCACAGGGCTTCGTCGCGGGCGCGCTGCAACAGCTGCGGGTCGAACACCTGGGTGATGTGCTGCGGCAAGCGGCCATAGCGGCGCAGCAGGTAATGGCGCGCCGCCGGGTTGAGCGCGCGCAGGCAGCCGTCGTCGTCCCAGGCCAGCAGGTAATCCGGCTGGCTGTCGACATAGCCCGGGCTGGCATGGGCCCGCAGCACCCAGTAACCCTGGGCGCTGTTCATGAAGAACGCCTGTTCGATCTCCCGCGCGCTTTGCACCACCATCTGCCGGATCAGGTGCTGCGAACGGCGGTCATCCGGGGAGCGCACCGCCGACACGTCCAGCACCCCCAGCAGCTCGCCCTGGGGATCGAACACCGGGGCGGCGGAGCAGGTCAGGCCGATGAAGGCGGCACGAAAGTGGTCGCGCTTGTGCACGGTGATCGGCGTGCGCGCGGTGAGCACCGCTGCCACGCCGCAGGTGCCTTCTTCACCCTCCGACCAGCAGGTGCCCAGGTACAGCCCGGCCTTGCGGCAGTCGTTGCGCAGGGTGGATTCCACCCGGTAGTCGATGGTCTGGCCCTGGGCGTCGGTGAGCAGCACGCAGTAGTCGGCGTCGCGCACCCGGCCATGCAGGCGCGCCACTTCTTCGCTGGCGATACGCAGGAACAGCTCGGAGCGCTCGCGGCATTCCTTGAGTACGTTCTCGGAAAGGATGCGCGGCCCTTGCAGCGAGCCGGGGTCCAGCTGGTGCTGCTCCATGGAGCGCCGCCAGGAATCGAGGATCAGGCTCGGCACCGGCGCCTGGGGCAGGTGCGCGGCGTTTTTCAGGACCCGGCTGACGCAGTCCACATGGGCTTTGGAATGTGCGGAAAGCATGAAGGCCTCCGGTTGCAGCTTCTTATCGTTGTCGGCGCATTAAGCGCCGATCCGTGGCCCTCGACAAGCACCGGGCGGCGCCGTGGGGGCGCTGAGACGCAACGTCTCAGGATCTCGCCCAGGCCCCGTGCAGGCTGACATGCGACGTCTCACGGAAGGCTGGCTTCAAGGCGCCGCAGCAAGCCTGTCAGCCGCTCTGGAACGGCCTTCTGCAGAGGTTTTCCGATAACTGGCACCGGCCTTGCTCTGGCCCTTGGCAACCAGTTTCCGGTAACCCGCGCCGACTGGCCCATCGAAGAATAAGAACGAGGTGCCCGATGTTTTCTCCTGCCTGTGCTCCGCCCGCGGTGAGCCCATGAACCGCCGCCCCCTGACCGTCGGCATCATCGCCAACCCGGCTTCGGGCCGTGATGTGCGCCGCCTCACCGCCAACGCCGGGCTGTTCTCCAGCACCGACAAGGTCTCGGTGATCCAGCGCCTGCTGGCGGCCTTCGGCGCCACCGGCATCGAGCAGGTGCTGATGCCCACCGACATGACCGGCATCGCCGCCGCGGTGCAGAAGAACAGCCGTAGCCGCCAGGCCCGGGAGCAGCACTGGCCGGTGCTGGAATTTCTCGACCTGACCCTGCGCCAGAGCGTCGAGGACACCCGCCAGGCGGCGCGCTGGATGGCCGAGCGCGAGGTGTCGCTGATCGCCGTGCTCGGGGGCGACGGCACCCACAAGGCGGTGGCCGCCGAGGTCGGCGACATTCCGCTGCTGACCCTGTCCACCGGCACCAACAACGCCTTTCCGGAGCTGCGCGAAGCCACCAGCGCCGGGCTGGCCGGCGGGCTCTACGCCAGCGGCCGGGTGCCCGCGGAGATCGCCCTGCGGCGCAACAAGCGCCTGCTGGTGCGCGAGCCGTCCCGGGGCCTGCGGGAGGTGGCCCTGGTGGATGTGGCGGTGTCGCCCCTGGCCTTTGTCGGCGCCCGGGCCATCAGCCGCGCCAGCGATCTGGCCCAGGTCTTCGTGACTTTCGCCGAGCCCCAGTCCATCGGCATTTCCGCGCTCTGCGGGCTGTGGCTGCCGGTCACCCGCCAGGAGCCCCACGGCGCCTGGATGCGCCTGGACCCGCAATCCCCCGAGGCGCTGCTGGTGCCCCTGGCCCCCGGCCTGTTGCAGGGCTGCGGGGTGCTGGAGGCCGGTTACCTGCAACCCGACGTGCCCCAGCCGCTGTGCCTGAACGCCGGCACCCTGGCCCTGGATGGCGAGCGCGAGATCGAGTTCAACCCCCACGACCGGCCCACGGTCACCCTGGATGCCGGCGGCCCGCTGAGCATCGACGTCAACGCGGTCCTGGCACACGCGGCGCGCCAGCGCCTGCTGGCCATCGACCGCGATCACCGGCAACACCCCGTGAACCTTCAGTCCGAAGACACCCTGGAGAATAAAAATGTCGACACCCCTGACCACTGACCAGTTGCTCCACGCCTACCGGGTGATGCGCACCATCCGCGCATTCGAAGAACGCCTGCACGTGGAATTCGCCACCGGCGAGATCCCCGGTTTCGTCCACCTCTACGCCGGGGAAGAAGCCTCGGCCGCCGGGGTCATGGCCCACCTGCGGGACGACGACTGCATCGCCTCCAACCACCGTGGCCACGGCCATTGCATCGCCAAGGGCGTGGACGTCTACGGGATGATGGCGGAGATCTACGGCAAGAAGACCGGGGTCTGCCAGGGCAAGGGCGGCTCCATGCACATCGCCGATTTCGAGAAGGGCATGCTCGGCGCCAACGGCATCGTCGGTGCCGGCGCGCCGCTGGTGGTGGGCGCGGCCCTGGCCGCCAGGCTGCAAGGCACCGACGCTGTGTCGGTGGTGTTCTTCGGCGACGGCGGCTCCAACGAAGGCGCGGTGTTCGAGGCCATGAACATGGCCTCGGTGTGGAACCTGCCGTGCCTGTTCATCGCCGAGAACAACGGCTACGCCGAAGCCACGGCCTCCAACTGGTCGGTGGCCTGCGACCACATCGCCGACCGCGCCGCCGGTTTCGGCATGCCCGGGGTGACGGTGGACGGCTTTGATTTCTTCGCCGTGCACGAAGCCGCCGGCGCCGCCGTGGAGCGCGCCCGGGCCGGGGAGGGGCCGTCGCTGATCGAGGTCAAGCTGACCCGCTACTACGGCCACTTCGAGGGCGACGCTCAGACCTACCGCGCCCCCGACGAGGTCAAGCATTACCGCGAGCACAACGACTGCCTGATGCAGTTCCGCGAGCGCACCACCCGTTCGGGCCTGGTGCAGGCCAGCCAGCTGGAGCAGATCGATGCGGACGTGGAAGCGCTGATCGAAGACGCGGTGCGCAAGGCCAAGTCCGATCCCAAGCCGAGCCCCGCCGACCTGCTCAGCGACGTTTACGTCGCCTACCCATAACGCCCCATAGAACAACAAGAGATCACCATCATGGCGAGAAAAATCAGTTACCAGCAGGCCATCAACGAAGCCCTGGCCCAGGAAATGCGCCGCGACCCCAGCGTGTTCATCATGGGTGAAGACGTGGCGGGCGGCGCTGGCGCCCCCGGCGACAACGACGCCTGGGGCGGTGTGCTCGGGGTGACCAAAGGCCTCTACCATCAATTCCCCGGGCGGGTGCTGGACACCCCGCTGTCGGAGATCGGCTACGTCGGCGCCGCAGTGGGGGCTGCCACCCGTGGCGTGCGCCCGGTGTGCGAGCTGATGTTCGTCGACTTCGCCGGCTGCTGCCTGGACCAGATCCTCAACCAGGCGGCGAAGTTTCGCTACATGTTCGGCGGCAAGGCCCAGACCCCGCTGGTGATCCGCACCATGGTCGGCGCCGGCCTGCGCGCCGCGGCCCAGCACTCGCAAATGCTCACCTCGCTGTGGACCCACATCCCCGGGCTGAAAGTGGTCTGCCCGTCGTCGCCCTACGACGCCAAGGGCCTGTTGATCCAGGCGATCCGCGACAACGACCCGGTGATCTTCTGCGAGCACAAAATGCTCTACAGCCTGCAGGGCGAAGTGCCGGAAGAGTCCTACGCGATTCCCTTCGGCGAGGCCAACTTCCTGCGTGACGGCAAGGACGTGACCCTGGTGTCCTACGGGCGCACGGTGAACACCGCCCTGGACGCGGCCCGTGCCCTGGCCGGGCGCGGCATCGACTGCGAGGTGATCGACCTGCGCACCACCAGCCCGCTGGACGAAGACAGCATCCTGGAGAGCGTGGAGAAGACCGGGCGCCTGGTGGTGATCGATGAAGCCAACCCGCGCTGCTCCATGGCCACCGATATCTCGGCGCTGGTGGCGCAAAAAGCCTTCGCCTCCCTCAAGGCACCGATCGAAATGGTCACCGCGCCCCACACCCCAGTGCCGTTCTCCGACGCCCTGGAAGACCTGTACATCCCCGACGCGGCGAAGATCGAAAAAGCCGTGCTCACTGTGATCGAGTGGAGCCGCCGATGAGCCAGATCCATACCCTGACCATGCCCAAGTGGGGCCTGTCGATGACCGAAGGCCGGGTCGATGCCTGGCTCAAGGAAGAAGGCCAGAGCATCAGCAAGGGCGATGAAGTGCTGGACGTGGAGACCGACAAGATCTCCAGCAGCGTCGAGGCGCCGTTCTCCGGCATCCTGCGCCGGCAGATCGCCCGCCAGGACGAGACCCTGGCGGTGGGCGCGCTGCTGGGCATCGTGGTCGATGGCGAAGCCAGCGACGCCGAGATCGACGCGGTGATCGAGCAGTTCCAGGCCAGCTTCGTGCCCGGCGACAGCGCCGACGAAGACAGCGGCCCGGCGCCGCAGAAGGTCGAGCTGGGCGGCCGCCTGATCCGTTATTTCGAGCGCGGTGAAGGCGGTACGCCGTTGGTGCTGGTGCACGGCTTTGGCGGTGACCTCAACAACTGGCTGTTCAACCACGAAGCCCTGGCCGCCGGGCGCCGGGTGATCGCCCTCGACCTGCCGGGTCATGGTGAGTCGGCCAAGGCCCTGCAGCGGGGCGACCTCGACGAATTGAGCGAAGTGCTGCTGGCGCTGCTGGATCACCTGGAGATTCCCGTGGCCCATCTGGTGGGCCACTCCATGGGCGGCGCGGTGTCCCTCAACAGCGCGCGGCTGGCGCCGGACCGCGTGCGCTCGCTGACCCTGATCGGCAGTGCCGGGCTGGGCGCTGAGATCAACGGCGACTACCTGCAAGGTTTTGTCGAGGCCAGCAACCGCAATGCGCTGAAGCCGCAACTGGTGCAGCTGTTCTCCAATGCCGACCTGGTGAACCGGCAGATGCTCGACGACATGCTCAAGTACAAGCGCCTGGAAGGGGTGCAGGCGGCCCTCGGGCAACTGGCTGGCAAGCTGTTCGCCGATGGTCGCCAGCAGGCCGACCTGCGCTCGGTGGTGCAGGACGGCCCGCAGCCGGTGCTGGTGATCTGGGGCAGTGACGACCGGATCATTCCGGTGAGCCACAGCGCCGATCTCAAGGCGCAGATCGAGGTGCTGCCGGGGCAGGGGCACATGCTGCAGATGGAAGCGGCGGAGCAGGTCAACCGCCTGATCCTCGACTTTATCCAGCAGCACTGAGCTGTGCTGCGGCGCCCAGGGGGCTGTCGCAGCTCTACAAAAACAAGGAGAAGCCAAGATGAGTGTTGCCCTCAAATCCGTTCCGAGCATGCGCGCCGCGGTCTGGCACGGTCGCCACGATATCCGCGTCGAAGACGTACCGCTGCCCGACGCGCCGCCTGCCGGCTGGGTACAGATCCGTGTCGACTGGTGCGGGATCTGCGGTTCCGACCTGCACGAATATGTGGCCGGGCCGGTGTTCATTCCGGTGGACGCACCGCACCCGCTGACCGGGATCAAGGGCCAGTGCATCCTCGGCCACGAGTTCTGCGGCGAAATCGTCGCCCTGGGCGAAGGGGTCCAGGGTTTCAGCGTTGGCCAGCCGGTGGCCGCCGACGCCTGCCAGCACTGCGGCACCTGCTACTACTGCACCCACGGTCTGTACAACATCTGCGAAAACCTGGCCTTTACCGGGCTGATGAACAACGGCGCCTTCGCTGAATTGGTCAACGTGCCGGCCAACCTGCTGTACGCCTTGCCGGCCAACTTTCCCGCCGAGGCCGGGGCCTTGATCGAGCCGTTGGCGGTGGGCATGCACGCGGTGAAAAAGGCCGGCAGCCTGCTGGGGCAGAACGTGGTGGTGGTCGGCGCCGGCACCATTGGCCTGTGCACCATCATGTGCGCCAAGGCCGCCGGCGCGGCCCAGGTGATCGCCCTGGAAATGTCCGGCGCGCGCAAGGCCAAGGCCCTGGAGGTGGGTGCTACCCACGTGCTCGACCCCAAGGAGTGCGACGCCCTGGCCGAGGTCAAGCGCCTCACCGGCGGGCTGGGCGCCGATGTCAGTTTTGAGTGCATCGGCAACAAGCACACCGCCAAGCTGGCCATCGACCTGATCCGCAAGGCCGGCAAATGTGTGCTGGTGGGAATCTTCGAAGAGCCCAGCGAGTTCAACTTCTTCGAACTGGTGGCCACCGAGAAACAGGTACTCGGGGCCCTGGCCTACAACGGTGAATTCGCCGATGTGATCGCCTTTATCGCCGATGGTCGGCTGGATATTTCGCCCCTGGTGACCGGGCGCATCCAGCTGGAAGAGATTGTTGGCCAGGGCTTTGAGGAGCTGGTCAACAACAAGGAGCACAACGTCAAGATCATCGTGTCCCCCGGTCAGTTGCGACGCTCGTAAGCGAGCGATTTGGCGATGGTCGGCAGCGGCCATCGCACTTTTTTACAGTTTTGCGTTCTATCACCAGGCCTGGCCGCGCCGATCCCCGCCGCAGCCCGTGAATGTCGACCCGGTGCCGATGGCCTACGCTCCCTCTTCTTGCATGATGCAAACCTGCTTTGCGCGCCTGTTCCTGGTGGCGCTGCTGATGCTTGGCGCCACGGCCTGCACCCAGCAGCAAGGGCGCGATCTCGCCAAACAGTTTCGTGAAGGCAAGCCTGACGAATTCTTCCAGACCAGCGTCGATCGCATGGCCACCATCGGCATGCGCGACAACCTGCAGAGCCTGTACCTGCTGATGGGCAAGCTCTATCTGCGCAACCCCAGCCAGTGGCGCAAGTCGGGGTTCCCCGATGGCACCACGGCCCAGCGCGAGATCCGCAACGCCATCGAAAAACGCCAGCCATTGCCGGCCCTGGGGGATCGTCGTGATTTGGCGGCCTTGAGTTATTCCTTGAGCCCGGAGTTTGAGGGGGATCGGGTCGGCGCGTTCATCTATGCCATTGGCAGCATGTTGGTGACGGCCCATGGCGGGCGGACCGAGTTCTACATGACCGATAGCATCGATCCGCAGTTCATCAGTAATGCGGCGCGCAATATTGAAAAGGCCACCTGGCTGTTGAGCCAGCGTCAGGATGCCAATGGGGTGCTGTTGCTGTTTTCCAATGAGATTTCCGAGGAGGGCAGCAATCTGAGTTTTGCGGTGGAGTTTGGCAAGATCGTGGCGCGGTTGGATTTGCTGACGCAGATTCTGGATGAGCGCTATCGGCGGGTGGGGTTCAATTATGCGCAGAGTTTGTTGTTGATGAATTTTTTGCCGGTGCAGTAGCCAGAGCACAGGCCTCATTTTTTGTGGTGAGGGAGCTTGTTCCCGCTTGGGTGCGTAGCGGCCGTAAAACCTGAGGGGGCGGTGTTATGGGGGGATATCCGTTGCTGCGGGTGCGGCCGCTTATGGTTCCGCTCTTACAGCGGCTCACTTTTGAAAAGCGCAAAAGTAAGCAAAACGCTCTGCCCCTCCACTCGGTGCCTCGCCTAGGCTCGGCATGCCCGAACTCCGGCATTGATCCGTGGGCCGCCGCCACAGGCCATCCATGGCCTGGGGCGGCTAACCCGGCATCCCTGCCGGGTTACCCACGGCTCAATGCCTGCGTTCGGCCATCGTGGTTGAAGGGGCGTTCAGATCAAGATCAAAATCAAGAGCGCGACGGCGGCCTGCCGGCCGGCCTGAAGCTAAAGGTGGGTGCGTTTGTGTAGGAGCTGGCTTGCCAGCGAAGGCGTCAGTCCAGGCGCTGCATGGCTTATGGGCCTTTTCGCCGGCAAGCCGGCTCCTACGCGGCGTTTTAACCCCGCGCGACAAAAAACGGCCGCATTTCAGGTCATTCCGAGTTTCTTGCGGGCCATCAGCAGGGCTACGACGCTTAGCGCCGCTGCCAGCATCAGGTAGAAACTCGGTGCCAGTGGCGAGCCGGTAAGCGCAATCAGTCCGGTGGCGATCACCGGGGCGAAACCGCCGAAGATCGTGACGCCCAGGTTGTAGCTTAAGGACATGCCGGTGACGCGGGTGCGCACGGGGAAGATGTCCGCCATCAGCGATGGCAGGGGGGCGAAGTACACGGCCTTGATCAGGGCCATTAGCGCTACCACCAGCAGCAGGGAGCTGGCGCTGGGGCGGCTGTTGAGCCAGAAGAACGCCGGCAGGATCGCCACGGCGTAGAGCACCGCCGCTGTCAGCATGATTTTCAGGCGCCCGATATGGCCGGACAGGTAGCCGACGATGGGCGTGACGAAGGTCAGGATCAGGCCGCCGGTGAGGGTCGCCAAAAAGCCCGAGGACTGGGAAATGTCCAGGCGGGTGGCGGCGTAGGAGGGCATGTACTGGATCATGTAGTTCGAGGCGGTGGACACCACCAGGGTGCCCATGGCGATCAGCAGCAGGGTCTTTTGGCTGATCAGCACTTCGCGCAATGGGCGTTCCCCTGGTTCGCTGGCCTTGAAGTCCGGCGATTCGTCGACGGTGCGGCGGATGTACAGGCCCACCGGGCCCAGCAGCAGGCCGAAGAAGAACGGTACGCGCCAGCCCCAGTCGAGCATCTGCTGGGCATCGAGGTGCTTGGTCAGGAAGTAGCCGAAGGTCGAGGCGATGACCACGCCAAAGCCCTGGCTGGCGAATTGCAGGCTGGCGACAAAGTGCCGGGTGCGCGCTGGTGCGTGTTCCAGCATGAAGGCGGTGGAGGTGCCGAATTCGCCGCCGGCGGAGAAGCCTTGCAGCAGTCGGGCCAGGAGGATGCCGATAGGCGCGGCGAGGCCCAGGGTGGCGTAGCTGGGCATGATGGCGATCAGCAGGGTGCCCGCCAGCATGATCAGGATCGACAGGGTCAGGGCTTTCTTGCGGCCCCGGCGGTCGGCGTAGGAGCCCAGGACCGCCGCGCCCAGGGGGCGGATCAGGAACGAGATGCCGAAGGTGGCAAAGGCCAGCAGCAGGGAGATGGTCGGGTCGGCCGTGGGAAAGAACACCTGGCTGATGGTCAGGGCGAAGTAGGCGTAGATCGACAGGTCGAACCACTCCAGGGTGTTGCCGATCAAGGCGGCGCCTATGGGTTTCCACAGGGCTTTGGGTTCGACCCGGATCGCGGTCGCGGTGGCGGTTAACTCGGTCATGAAGGACGCTCCTGCTTATTGTTGGATTTTGAGCGACAGGTGCCCGAGCGGCGTCGGGCGGGGTAAGCGACGGTCTCAGGCTCGGGGCAGGTCCCCCAGGTCCCAGAACAGGGCCGTCATGATCTCCAGGCCCTCGCGAATCACCGGCAGCAGCAGGTGTTCGTCCGGGGCGTGCTGCGAGCAGCCGGGGTAGGAGTGGGGAATCCACAGGGTCGGCAGCCCCAGCACGTCGGCGAAGATGTCGTTGGGCAGGGTGCCCGCCAGGTTCGGCAACAGCGCCAGGCGCTGTGCGCTGCTACCTGCAATCGAGGTCTTGGCGAACTTGACCCAGGGGTTGTCCGGGTCCAGGCGGGTGGCCGGGGAGCAGCGCTCCATGACGATCTCCACCTGGCTGAAACCTTCGCGGTCCAGGTGCGCCCGCAGCAGGCTTTCCAGCTGCTGCCAGGGCGTGCCGAGGACAAAGCGCAATTGGCAGAAGGCCACGGCCCGGGGTGGAATCGCGTTCACCGGTTTTTGCGGGTTGCCGGTGCTGAAGGCGAGGATTTCCAGGGTGTTCCAGGCGAACAGGCGCTCGCCCAGGGTCAGCCCTGGTTCGCCCCAGTGTTCGTCCAGCGGGCGGCCCAGGGAGTCGCGGTCAATCTCCAGGTCGGCGATGGCGGCGCGCACGTTGTCGGGAATGTTCGCCGGCAGCAGTTCGCGGCAGCGGATGCGGCCGTGCTGGTCCACCAGGCTGGCCAGGGCGTTGGCCAGTACCACGCCGGGGTTGCTCATCACCCCGCCCCAGTTGCCCGAGTGCAGGCCCTTGTCCCGGGTGTTGACCTCCAGGCGGAACTGCGCCGAGCCCCGGGAGCCAAGGAACAGTGTCGGTCGGGCCGGATTCAACCGGGGGCCGTCGGAGGCGATAAACACATCGGCCCGCAACAGTTCGCGCTGCTCCTGGCACAGCTGGCGCAGCCCCGGGGAACCGGCTTCCTCGCCCATCTCGAACAGCAGCTTGAGGTTGAAACCCAGGCGCCCGTCGCGGGCCTTGAGCACTTGCTCCAGGGCGGTCAGGTTGATGCTGTGCTGGCCCTTGTTATCGGCGGTGCCACGGCCGTACCAGCGTTCGCCCTCTAGGGTCAGCTGCCAGGGATTCAGGCCCGTGCGCCACTGTTCGGCATAACCGGGCACCACGTCGCCGTGGCCGTAGCTGAGCACCGTGTGCAGGGCCGGGTCTTCCAGGCGCGTGGCAATCAGGAACGGCCCACCGGCCTCGGGGTTGGCCAGCATGTGGCAGTCGAAGCCCAGGCGCTGCAGCAGCGGCTGGATTTCTTCCTGCAGGTAGCGCGGCAGTTCATGGGCGTGGGCCGGGTCCTGGCTGTCGCTGCGAAACGCCACCCGGCGTCGCAGGTCCTGTTCAAAGTGTCCGTCGTCCAGGTACTGGCGAACGCCGGCGAGGGCAGCTTGCTTGGTCATTGCAACTCCGGTCGGGCAAGGGAACTGGCCCATGGTGGAGTCGGGCAAGGCATCTGTATATTGCTGTTTTTTGAAGGCATGATTCTAATAATTGGATGCCTGGCAAGGGGATGCACATGGACTATCGGTATTTTCTGGCGGTGATCGATGCCGGCTCCCTGGCGGCGGCCGGGGAGCGTTTACATATCGCCCCCAGCGCGGTGAGCCGGCAGATTGCCCTGCTGGAAGAGAGCGTTGGCGTGGCGCTGTTCGAGCGGCGCCCACGGGGCATGCAACTCACCGCCGCCGGCGAAGCCCTGGCCGAACACGCCCGGCGCACCTGGCTGGAGCAGGAGAACATCCTCGCCGAACTGCGGGGCGAGGGTTACCCGGGGGCCAAGGTCATCCGCCTGGTGTCCACCGAGGGTCTGTCGCGGTACTTCCTGCCCCGGGTGTTGCTGGAGCATTACCGCCTGCGGCCCGGAGCCGAGTACCGCCTGGACGTGATCTCGCCCCATGAGTGCGTGCAGCGCATTCGCCGGGGCGAGGCGGACGTGGGGCTGACCTTCAGCACCGAGCCGGTGGAGGGGGTGAATGTGTGCTACTCGATTCGCTCGCCGATTCGCGCCCTGATGCGCGTGGGGCATCCCCTGGCCAGTGCCCGGGTGCTGTCACTGGAGCAGGTGCAGGCGTTTCCCGTGGCCTTGACGCCCAAGGGCACGACTCAGCGGCAACTGCTGGATCTGGTGTGCCAGATGGACGGCCTGAGCTTTGAGCAGGTGATGACCTGCAACTTCTCCGGGGCCCTGCATGAGTTTGTGCGCCAGTCCGATACGGTGGCCTTTGCCAGCGCCATCAGTGGTGAGGGGCAGGGCATGGATGGCCTGGTGTCGGTGCCGCTGTCCAACCCGCGCTTGGGGGACCGTGACATTCAGGTGCTGACCATGCCCAAGCGGGTGTTGCCGGAAAGCCTGGCGTTCTTTATCGACACCTTGATTGCGCGGTTGCAGAAAGAGGGCTGAGGGAGGCTGCTGACCGTTCTCGCCGAGCCGGACACGCTCAGGGCGCTGGGTGAGTTCCTGATCAAGGCTGCAACTGACATGGCGGTCGATGGCCTGGAACATGTGCACCTGCAAGACGTGATCGAGCACTTCTCGCACCAGGCGCATGTGGATGTGATAGCCCTCAACCGGGCGCTGATCAAGCCTGCTTGAGGCAGCGCATTGCTCGGGCTAACTACATGTTGCGAATACGCTCGTCGGCCCGCAGTTCGAACTCAAAGCCAATGCCCACCTCATTCAGGGTTTCGGTCACGCGGGCCATGAAGTATTCGGCTTGCTCGGGCAGCTCATACAAGCCCATGACTTGAATGATCGGGTACTTGCCATAGGCGCCGGGGATCTCGGTGTAGATCTGGCCACCTTCGATGAAGGCGATGTAGGCGTTGATTTTCTCTTGCAGCAACAGCAAGTGCTCGCCCTGCGCCGCTTTGTTCCCCCATTCCAGGTGGTCGGTAATGACCAGTAGCAGGTCGTTGGGCGCCTCCTTGGAGATGCCCCAGAAATCGATGACTTTTGGATTGGTGATGGACACGTCTGATCCTTAACGAGGTCGGCTTGCAAGCATTTCATTTACCGGGTCACTGAGCGCCAGGTCACCAGCCCCTCCAGGCCATGCTCGGACTTCAGGTAGTTGAGGGTATTTTGTGCCTCGGCCTTTTCTTCGAAGGGGCCGGCAAAAAGGTGCGGTGGTTCATCGAGAACCGTGGGTATATCGATGAGCCCCATCTGGGCCGCCATGCGCGCAAAGTCTTCATCGGTTTGCGGGGTGATGCGGGCCACCCATCCGCTGCGATCCTTCAAGGCGATAGGCTCCACGTCGGCGCCGCAGCGCTTGCATCGTGAGGTGTTGGCCTTGATGTCCTGGCCGCAGGCAGGACAAGGGCGCAGATCTTCATGCACCAGCGCGTCAACGCCGGTCTTTGCCAGCCGGGGCATCAACCACAGGGCAAGCAGGGCGACACCCGGAAAGAACAGCCCTATTGCAAACCATCTTGGCCCCGAGCGCCCACGTGTACTGGCCGCGTAAGCGGTCATCGCCGTGAGAATGAGCCAGAGGGGGAGCGAGATGCCCATTGCAAGTCCTTGTGTTGGGGTGTGAGTAATGCTCCCGCTGAACGGGGGGCTGCAAAATATCCGTTCTTTGGCGGCGACGCCATAAACCATCATGCGAGCGGCCTGGTGTGGGGTAGTGGCCAGTGAGGTCAAGTGGTTGCTCGGTCGGCGCCGCTGCCGTTATCAAACCGGAGCGCCTTTGTGTTGCTGGCGCGCCAGGCCATTGGCTTGCTGTCGAATGATGAGGACAATCACGGCGCGGGGTGATTCAAGGCCTTTCCCCGGGCGGCTGCCACGAACCACCCGGGTGCACCTTGAGCAAGAGCGGCTAGGCGCGTGCCTGCCGGGATAGCCGATCCTTTGCCTACCGTTATTCCCGGAGCCTTTGCCCAGTGCCTGACCTGTCGATCAACGCCGCCTACGCCAAACGCTTCAACGCGGTACTCGCCTACATCAATGAGAACCTTGAAGGCGATCTGTCGGTGAGGACGTTGAGTCGGGTGGCGAACTTCTCCGAGTTTCACTTCCATCGGCAATTCACCGCCTTCGTCGGCGTGCCGGTTGCACGTTATGTGCAGCTGATGCGCTTGCGCGGTGCGGCCCATCGCCTGGTGTCCCGGGCGGAGCACTCGGTGCTGGAGGCCGCGCTCGGCGCCGGTTTCGAAAGCCCCGAGGCGTTTTCCAGGGCGTTCAGGCGGGCGTTCGGCATGAGCCCGAGTGCGTTCAGGAAGCAGCCGAACTGGCAGGTCTGGAATGCGGTATTTGCCATCCCTCATTTTTCCAGGAGCATCATCATGCAGGTACGAATCGTGGACTTTGCCGACACCCGGGTTGCAGCGCTGGAGCACTGCGGGCCTGCCGAGCTGGTCAATGAAAGCGTGCGTAGGTTTATCGATTGGCGGATGCAGAGCGGGCAGTCGCCGGTGGCATCGAGTCGCAGTTTTGGCATTCCCTTCAACAACCCCGATACCACGGCGCCGCAGGAATTCCGCTTTGCCATCTGCGGCGAGATTCATGAGGCGGTGGTGGCCAATGAGGTGGGTATTGGCGAGATGCAGATTGCCGGTGGCCGCTATGCGGTGGTGCGGCATGTGGGTTCGCCGGATCACATCGGTGAAAGCATCTACCCGATCTACCGCGATTGGCTGCCGGGCAGTGGCGAGGAACTGCGGGATCAGCCGATGTTCTTTGAATACCTGAGTATTTATCCGCAGACCCCACTGGAGCAGTGGCTGACGGATATTTATGTGCCCTTGCAGTAGTGGGGATGGGTCAAACCTTGCTCATGACCTCGATTTGAGCATGACCTTCGGGTACAGGAGTTCGACCTTTGCAAACGTTGAAACGCTTTAGCGTCCAGGGAACCGCGGTGGGCAGTGAGCAGAGCATCCAGCTGGACGAGATCTCTATTCTCGCCGAGCCGGACACGCTCAGGGCGCTGGGTGTTTTCTTGATCAATGCGGCCAACGAAATGGCGCTCAATGGGCGGGAGCATGTGCACCTGCAAGAGGTGATCGAGGACTTTTCCCATGAGCGGCATGTGGATTTCATTGCGCTTAACCGGGCGCTGATCCTGCCGGCATAAGGTGGTGCTGCGCGCTGCTCGACCGAGGGGCAGCGCGCAGCTGGCGGGCTACAGGCCGGGAGCCTCTTCGGTCACTTTCAGCTCGAAATCAAAGCCGATGCCGCGCTCGTTGAGGAGCTCGCCAATGCGTTTGAAAAACCAATCGACCTGCTCGGGCAGCTCGTGCAAACCCAGGACTCGGATCATCAGCTGCTTGCCGCAGGCATCGGGAATTTCGCTGTAGATTTCCTCACTTTCGATAAAGGTGATGTAGGTGTTGATCTTCTCCTGCAGCAGGAGCAGGTGCTCGCTGTGCGCCGCTTCGTCACCCCATTCGAGAGGGTCGACCATGATCAACAGCAGGCTGTCGGGCGCGGATTTGGGGATTGCCCAGATATCGATGACTGTTGGGTTGGTGATGGACATGGCTGATCCTTCAGGCGGTTGAGGGCGGCATTGTATGCCGTAGCGGCTGGATTCTTCAGTGGGCAGCCGGTTTTTGCCCCGTTCAGGCGCAACCTGGCCGAGCGGTTTTCAACAGCGGTCGGATCGACGGCAGTGACAAAATGCCATCATCTGCTATGGCTTGTTAGGCCCCCCGGTGGATAGACGCCGGGCTCCAGGTGCCATTGCCCCGAAGCATCGAGACGGCGCGGGCCGCGTTATTCGACTTAACTGATGCTCTCCCGTCCAGGGGTTGGTTCATGGGCGCAGGAGGATGGAGTGCGGCCTGCGTCCCGAGAGGCCTGGATTGACCCGAGTGAGTATCGACGTTGCCGTGCCGGGTGGGCCGCGAACCCAGTCGTCGGCTTGTTTGCAGCTCTCTGACACTCAGTCGATAGCGTGGAATGACAGCAGGGAAGTACCGACCATTCTATTAGAGAGATAAAAAATGAACGTCAGGACAATGAATCTTGCACCAAGGTCTGCCGCCTTTTTCTCGCTCATTGTCCTGGTGGTGTTCGCCCTGGGCATGGTCGCGGTGCTGCAGATGGGCAAGCTGCGAGACTCCGAGCAGGATGTCGAAACCAACTGGATGGCCAGCATCCGCGAAATCGGCAAGATGAAGACCGGCATCTTGCGCCTGCGCCTGGAAAGCATCCGCATCACCGTGACCACCGACGAACAACAGCGCCAGACCCGCATCGCCTCCTTGAGCGGTTATCGAAGCACCCTGCAGAACACCATCAGCCAGTACGTCCCCCTGATCACCGGGCCGGCGGAGCATGAGCTGTACCAGGCGGTGGCGAACGACGTGCAGGCCTACTTCAAGCTGCTGGACGAGCTGGAGCCGTTGCTGCGCAGCGGTGACAACGCCGCGGCCATCACCCTGATCAACACCCGCATCAGCCCGATGGCCAACATCATGCAAGAGAAGATGGACAAGCTCTCGGACTTCAATGACGAGGGCGCCAGGCAGGCGGGGCTCACCGCCTCGTCGGTGTACAGCAGCGGCCTGACGCTGGTGCTGGTGTTGATGGGGGTGACGGTGGTGCTCACCGTGGTACTGGCCACCGTGCTGACCCGCAGCATCACCGCGCCCATCGGCGATGCCCTGGCGGTGGCCGAGCGCATCGCCGGCAGCGACCTGTCCCGGGAGATCGGCGTCAGTGGCCGCGATGAAGCCGGCCGCCTGCTGGCCGCCCTGGCCAAGATGCAGAGCAACCTGCGGGAAACCATTGCCCACATCGCCGATTCCTCCACCCAATTGGCTTCAGCCTCGGAAGAAATGACCGCGGTGACCGAAGATGCCAGCCGCGGGCTGGTGCGGCAGAACGATGAAGTCAGCCAGGCAGCCACCGCAGTAACGGAAATGAGCGCCGCGGTGGATGAAGTGGCACGCAATGCCGAAGCGGCTGCGCAGTCGTCCCGCGAGTCCATGGAGTTCACCCGCTCCGGCATCGAGAACGTGGCCCAGACGCTGAAGGCCATCGAAGGCCTGGCCGGCAACGTGGCCAGCACTGGCGAACAGGTCAAGGCCCTGTCCGGCCGTGCCCAGGACATCAGCAAAGTGGTGGAAGTGATTCGCGCGATTGCCGAGCAGACCAACCTGCTGGCGCTCAACGCCGCCATCGAAGCCGCCCGCGCCGGCGAGCAGGGCCGGGGCTTTGCGGTGGTGGCCGATGAAGTGCGGGCCCTGGCCCACCGCACCCAGCAGTCGACCCAGGAAATCGAGCAGATGATCAGCGCGATCCAGGCCGACTCGACCCAGGCGGTGAGTGCGATGAACGTCAGTGCCGAGATGGCCAGCAGTTCGATTTCAGTGGCGCAGAACGCCGATGTGTCGCTCAAGCAGATTGCTCAGGCGATCACCCAGATCAATGAGCGCAATCTGTTGATTGCCACGGCTTCGGAGGAGCAGGCGCAGGTGGCGCGTGAGGCGGATCAGAACCTGACCAGTATTCGTGAGTTGTCGATCCAGAGTTCGGCGGGGGCCAGTCAGACGGCCAGTGCCTGTGGGGAGATGGCCAATCTGGCGATTGAGTTGAATCGGTTGGTGGCGCGGTTCAAGGTTTGAGGGTGGTTTTTTGGCCCTGCGGTGGTCTGGTTCCTTCGTAGGAGCTGGCTTGCCAGCGAAGCTTGTCGACGATGATGCGCAGGCAGCTTCTTACTGCGTGCACTTGGGGGCGAGGGGGGCATATCCGTTGCTGCGGGTGTGGCTAGTTACGGTTCCGCTCTTACAGCGGTGGGCGGTGTACATATCCGTTGCTGCGGTCACGGCTGCTTATGGTTTCGCTCTTACAGCGACTCACTTTTGAAGAGCGCAAAAGTAAGCAAAACGCTCCTGCCCCTCCACTCGGTGCCTCGCCTAGGCTCGGCATGCCCGAACTCCGGCATTGATCCGTGGGCCGCCGCAATGGGCCATCCATGGCCCAGTGCGGCTAACCCGGCGTCCTGCCGGGTTACCCACGGCTCAATGCCTGCGTTCGGCCATCGTGTCTAAGGGGGCAGGAAGATCAAAAGCCAGAGCCAGAGCCAAAGCCAGGGCCGGATTAACTCAACATCTGACGGCAGGCGGCCTGAGGGCGACTCTCCAACCTGACGGCGTTCTGCATTGGCCCTGTTCCCCGATTGAACCTGTGCTTAGCGCCCGAGCTTTTCCATCGCCGCATCGGCCAGGAAGGACGAGCGGCTCTTGATGTTGTGCTCGCGGACGAAGCGGTCGATCTGCTGAATCACATACCCCGGCAAGGTCACGTTGACCTTCTCGGTCTTGCCCAGGTAAGGCGTGATGTCGATCTCCAGCATGCCCCAGCCCATGCCCGCGAAATCGGGGTGGGTGCGGTGTTTGCCGGTGGGCGAGGGCAGGGGAATGGCCTGCCCGGCTCGGGCCCGTTCTTCGAGCATGACGTGGGCAATCTCGATGGCGGCGCTGTAGGCGGCCTCGAAGGTGTCGCTGGCGGTGACGGCGCCGGGGATGTCGGGAATCTGGATGCCGGTGGCGGTGTGTTCGTCGCCCCACTCGATGCAGATGGGATATTGCACGGGGATTTCCTCAATACAGGTGCGAAGAATGATGGGAGCTAAAGCAGCCCGGCCAGTTTCCTGATGGCCCTGACCGTTCCCCGGGGCAGATCCTTCTTCGGGTGAGGCACTGGAACGGTGTGGGGCCTGTAGGGATGCTGGAACAGATGATGGCTGCCAGTGACTCGCTCCAGCACCCATCCCGCGGCTTCAAGCTCCTTGATCAACTGTCTGCTTTGCACCTCCATCTCCTTGTCGGGGTGAGAGGCGCTTTATAACTCCAGGCGCATGATAACGCAGGTTGAATTGTGTGTCTGGAGTTATGTATCAAGGGGTGTCGTTCAGCAGGGGCCGGTGTGCTGGGCGGTCCCAGGCAACATGAAAGTGCCCGCGGTTTTTCATGGACGTGCCATTGCCGCCACTGCACTATGGCCGCGGATTTTCAGTCACCCATCTCCCCCCGTCGAAGGCCGATCCATCGGCGGGTTCATGCCAAGGAAGTCATCAGATCCATGACCGTCAGCGAACTGCTTGTCGCCATTCGTAAACCCTATGTTGAAACCCTGGCGCGTGTTGCCGCAGAAGGGGCGGCGCATGTCGAGCCCGCGTACCGCAACAGCGATGGTTCGCTGGCGGTTGAAGGGGCCATGGGCACGCCTTGTCGGGTGGATGTGATTGCGGGCGAGGGGGCTTCGGCTGGCGAGCCGGTGCAGGTTGATTCCGAGTCCGAGCTGGCCTTTGAGCCGGTGCGCTTTGCGATTGAGCAGATGGCGGTGGGCATCTCGCCCTTTGGCTGGGACTGGTTACCGCTGGAGGTGCGGGGGTTGAGCCTGGAACAGGCTTGCGAGGTGATTCGCACGTGGTTCTTTGAATGGTTTGACGGCGAAGACCAGAACCCGTCGACCGAAGAAGGGCTGCAAGGGGTGGTGCATTTTGTGTCGGACCCGGAAGCAACCGAGGAGGGGTACAGGTTCAAGGTTGACTTGGGGTCGGTTCCAGCGGAAGCGCTGGAGGAACTGCTGTTTGCATTGGCCGATACCGGCGCCACCGGAGCTTTCCTCGGATAAAGAGAGGGGGTGCCAAACGGCGACCCCACGACCGACCTGATATCGCCCACCTGCAACCGATCCCCTGTAGGAGCTGGCTTGCCAGCGAAGCTCGCCAACGATGACGCGCAGGCACCTTCTTACCGAGTGCAGTTGGGGGCGGCTGGTTTACATATCCGTTGCTGCGGGTGCGGCGGCTGGCGGTTTCGCTCTTACAGCGACTCACTTTTGAAAAGCGCAAAAGTAAGCAAAACGCTCCTGCCCCCGCATCCGGCGCCTCGCCTAGGCTCGGCGTTCCCTCGCTCCGGCATTGCTCCGGGGGCCCGCCGCCACAGGCCATCCATGGCCTGGGGCGGCTAGCTCGGCATCCATGCCGAGCTGCCCCCTACGCAACGCCTGCGCTCGGCCTCCTGAAGGGGCAGAAAGATCAAAAGCAAGATCAAGATCAAAAGCCCAAGCGCGTTGTACGCGCTTTCGTAGGAGCCGGCTTGAACTGGCCTAATGATCCCGGACACCTCTTAAGGGCGATATGATTCGCCCAATCAGGAGGCTCCATGCAAGAACGAAAGACCTATACCCGCGAGTTCAAACAACGTGCTGCAAGCATGGTTCTCGA
>NZ_JAACFX010000018.1:0-101860 GCF_029237275.1 Pseudomonas sp. 3MA1
CAGCTCGGCATGGATGCCGAGCTAGCCGCCACCCGGCCATGGATGGCCGGTTGGCGGCGGGCCCCCGGAGCAATGCCGGAGCTCGGGCACCCCGAGCCCCAGCGAGGGGCCGTATGGAGGGGCAAGCCCTTTTGGTTACTTTTACGGCGTTTGGTAAAAGTGACTCGCCGTAAGGGCGAAACCCTAAGTGGCCGTGACCGCAGCAACGGATATGTACCCAATCCCCAACCCAAACCCAAACCCAAACCCAAACCCCAACCCCAACCCCGCCCCATTTCAGAGCATTTCGATATCAACCAATTTTTCACTAGACATGTAGCGTCCATTACATAAATATCAATTTCGCCTTTTCATGAAACAAAACCGACATCACTGTCCAAGGCACCCGATGCCCTCTCTCAAAGACCTGATCACCGACTCGGTCCTCGACCTGACGCCCGCGGAACGCAAGGTGGTGCGCGCGCTGCTCGACCACTACCCGCGCAACGGCCTGGGGCCGATGTCGCGCCTGGCGGAACACGCCGGGGTCAGTGATCCGACCATCGTGCGGCTGGTGAAAAAGCTCGGTTTCAGTGGCTACGGCGAATTCCAGGAAGCCTTGCTCAGCGACATGGACGACCGCCTGCGGTCCCCCAGCACCCTGCTCCGCCCCCGGGCGCAAGTGGCTCAGGGCGACACCTGGGGCCGCTACCTGGCGGACAGCCAGCGCGCGCTGCAGGACACCCAGGCCCTGACCCAGCCCGAAGACGTGCGCGTGCTCGTGGACTGGCTGCAGGACAATCGCCACGAGGTGTACTGCTTTGGCGGACGCTTCAGCAGTTTCCTCGCCCACTACCTGCTCAACCACCTGCGCCTGATGCGCCCCGGCTGCCTGTTGCTGGAAGACAATGCGCAGCTGCCGGATCGCCTGTTCGATATCCAGCGCCAGGACCTGGTGCTGCTGTTCGACTACCGCCGCTATCAGTCCCAGGCCCTGCGGGTGGCCAGCGCAGCCAAGGCGCGTCACGCCCGGGTCGTGCTGTTCACCGATATCTATGCCTCGCCGCTGCGGGAGCTGGCGGACTTGATCATCAGTGCCCCGGTGGAATCGCTGTCGCCCTTCGACACCCTGGTGCCAGCGCTGGCCCAGGTCGAGGCGCTGATCGCCTGCCTGACGCTGCGCAGCGCCCATCTTGGTCAACGCCTGGAGGGCATCGATGCCCTGCGGGCGCAATTCGATACCCATGTGCTGGAGGAAAAATAAGGATGTTCAGCCTGCCCCACCGTTCGCCCCGCGACCTGCCCTTCGTTGTCGATCACACCGCCCTGCTGCTGGTGGACATGCAGCGCGCCTGGCTGGAACCGCAGTTCGACCCGCACCTGCAAGGCCCCGAGGGCGAGGCCTTTCTCAAGCGGGTCCGGGAGCGGGTGATCCCCAACCAGCAACGGCTGCTGGCCGCGGTGCGCGAGGCGCGGCAAAACGTGCTGCACACCCTTATCGAAAGCCTGACCGCCGACGGCCGTGACCGCTCCCTGGACCACAAGCTGTCGAACATGCACCTGCCCAAGGGCAGCCCCCAGGCGGCGATCATCGACGAGCTGACCCCGGTGGAAAACGAGATCGTGCTGCCCAAGACCTCTTCCGGGGTGTTCAACTCCACCAACATCGACTATGTGCTGCGCAACCTGGAAACCCGCCACCTGATCGTCGCCGGGATCGTCACCGACCAGTGCGTGGACATGGCGGTGCGCGACGCCGCCGACCGCGGCTACCTGGTGACCCTGGTGGAAGACGCCTGCGCCACCTACGGCGACGCCCGGCACCAGGCCTGCCTCAACGCGATCAAGGGTTACTGCTGGATCACCGACACCGACACCGTGCTCGGCCGCCTGCGGGAGATCCGCGGATGAGCCGCGGCCAGGGCATCGAGGCCCTGACCCCGGTGGCGATGACCAGCATCGTCACCACCGACCTGATCGGCGTGACCCGGGGCCGTTCCTTTCCCAGCGACGAACTGGAACGCTACCGGCTCGGCGGCTGCGGCTGGGTGCCGGCCAACAGCGCCCTGACGCCCCAGGACCTGATCGCCGAGGACAACCCCTGGGGCGCTTACGGCGACCTGCGGCTGATCCCCGACCTGGACAGCCGGGTCAGCGTCGGGCCCGGGCCGGATGCGGCGGCGCCGCCCCTGGACTTCATCCACGCCGATATCCGCGAAACCGATGGCCGGCCCTGGGCCGCGTGCCCGCGCACCCTGCTGCGCAACGAAATCGAGCGCTACCGCGAGCTGGGCATCCAGATCACCGCGGCCTTCGAACATGAATTCAACCTCGACACCGGCGCCGGCCAGCGCCAGCACCTGGCCTTCTCCCTGGAAGCCCAGCGCCAGGGCGCGGCCTTTGGCGGCTGGCTGCTGGCGGCGCTGCGGGCCGCCGACGCCGAACCGGAAATGTTCCTCCCCGAATACGGCAAGCGGCAGTACGAAATCACCTGCCGCCCGACCCAGGGCCTGGCGGCCGCCGACCGCGCGGTGAACGTGCGCGAGATCACCCGGGAAATCGCCCGGCAGCTGGGGCAGCGGATCAGCTTCGCGCCCAAGACCGCCGCCGACGCGGTGTGCAACGGCGTGCACCTGCACCTGAGCCTGCAGGACCTGGACGGCACCCCACTGCTCTACGATCCCCAGGCCGTCAGCGGCGACGACCTGTCGCGCCTGGGCCAGCACTGGGCCGCCGGGGTGCTCAAGCATCTGCCGGCGCTGTGCGCCTTCACCGCGCCCACGCCGCTGTCCTACGAGCGCCTGCAGCCCCATCACTGGAGCGCCTCCTACGCCTGCCTGGGCCTGCGCAACCGCGAAGCCTCGCTGCGCATCTGCCCCACCGTGGACATCGGCGGCAAGCCCCTGGCGCCGCAGTACAACCTGGAGTTCCGCGCCCTGGACGCCACCGCCTCGCCACACCTGGCCATGGCGGTGATCCTGATCGCCGGACGCCTGGGCATTGAACAGACGCTGCCGCTGAACGCGGTGACCGACAAGGTCCCCGATGAACTGAGCGCCGAACAGCGCCTGGCCAGCGGCATCGTGCCCCTGCCGGGCAGCCTGCCCCAGGCCCTGGATTACCTGCGCAGCAACACGGAGTTGCTGCAGGCTCTGCCGGAACCACTGCTGAGCACCTATTTGGCCGTCAAACAAAAGGAAGTGTCCCTGACCGAGCACCTGACCGCTGCCGAACTCTGTGAGCACTATGGACACCTGTACTAAATCCGCCGAGCACGGTTTCTATACCGAACCGGCCTATCGCCTGCTGCGGGAAGACTCCGAGCATCCGCTGATCCTGGTGTGCGAGCACGCCAGCCACTACATTCCACCGGCCCTGCACGACCTGGGCCTGGACAAGGTCGCGGCCCGCGAGCACATCGCCTGGGACCCGGGCGCCCTGGAACTGGCCGAGAGCCTGTCCCAGGCCCTGGGCGCGACCCTGATCGCGGCCAACTATTCGCGCCTGCTGATCGACCTCAACCGGCCGCGCCACGCCCCCGACAGCATCCCGCTGCAGAGCGAGATCTATCAGGTGCCGGGCAACCAGCACCTGGACGAGGCGACCCGCGAATACCGCCGCCAGCAGCTGTTCACGCCGTTTCACCAGCGTCTGCAGCGCATCATCGACCGGCGCCTGGCCGCCGGCCGCGAAGTGCGGGTGGTGGGGATCCACAGCTTCACGCCGATCTACTACAGCCAGCCACGCTCGCTGGAAGTCGGCGTGCTGTATGGCAACGCCACGGCCTACGCCGCGCGGATACTGGAAGGTTTGTGGGCCCTGCCGATAAAGGTGGCGGGCAACCAGCCTTATGAAATCGACCCCTTGAGCGACATGACCGTGCCGGTGCACGGTGATGCCCGGGGCCTGGAATCGGTGCTGATCGAGGTGCGCAACGATCTGCTGCGCAGCCCCGAAGCCGTGCAGTGCTGGAGCGAACGCCTGGCGCCGCTGCTGTAACCCGGATAGCAAGAGGATTGAACGCGAACAAGACGATTTGCAGGACTGCAACGACAACAAGAAAACACGCTGTGGTGTGTCTTTAACCCTGCCAGGTTCAAACACAGGCCGGCGCCCGAGGAGTCCATGACGACCCTCGGCGCCGCCTTCGTCCACTTATATTGGCTACAAGGAGAACCGCTTCATGGAGATTGAAGAATTCGGCTACAAACAGGAACTCAAGCGCGGGCTGAGCCTGCGTGACCTGGTGGTCTACGGGATGATTTTCATGATCCCCATCGCCCCGTTCGGGGTCTACGGTTACGTCAACCAGGAAGCCCCGGGCATGGTGCCCCTGGCCTACATCATCGGCATGGTGGCGATGGTCTTCACCGCCCTGAGCTACGGCGCCATGGCCCGCGCCTTCCCCATCGCCGGCTCGGTCTACTCCTATGCCCAGCGCGGCCTCAACCCGCATGTGGGCTTTCTCGCCGGCTGGCTGATGCTGCTGGATTACCTGCTGATTCCGCCGCTGCTCTACGTCTACGCCGCCATGGCGCTCAACCACCTGTACCCGGAAGTGCCCAAGGTCGGCTTCATCCTGGCGTTCCTGGTCAGCGCCACCTTCGTCAACCTGCGGGGCATCACCTTCACCGCGCGGATGAACATCCTGTTCCTGCTGGCGCAGCTGGTGGTCCTGGGGATTTTCCTGTTCTACGCCTGGAACGCCCTGCACGGGGGCGCCGGCAACGGCCAGCTGACCCTGGCGCCGCTGTACAGCCCGGAGAACTTCCACTTCGGCCTGCTGATGCAGGGCGTGTCGATCGCGGTGCTGTCGTTCCTCGGCTTTGACGCCATCTCGACCCTGGCCGAAGAGGTCAAGGGCGACCCGGGCCGCAGCGTCGGTCGCGCCGCGCTGATCACCCTGGTGGTGATGGGGGCGATCTTCGTGGTGCAGACCTGGATCGCCACCGACCTGGCCGCCGGCATGGGCTTCAAGTCCGCCGACACCGCCTTCTACGAGATCGCCGAACTGGCCGCCGGCAGCTGGCTGGCGACCCTCACCGGGGTGGCCACGGCGCTGGCCTGGGGCGTGGCCGTGGCCATCACCTCGCAAGCCGCGGTGTCGCGCCTGCTGTTCGGCATGGCCCGCGACGGCAAGCTGCCCAAGGTGCTGGCCAAGGTCCACCCGAAACACAACACCCCGCACATCAGCATCTACCTGGTGGCGGTGCTGTCGCTGCTGATCTGCTACCTGTTCATCAACTCGGTGGACACCCTGACCTCCCTGGTCAACTTCGGCGCCCTGAGCGGCTTCATGCTGCTGCACATCACCGTGATCAATTTCTACTGGCGCCGGCAGAAGTCCGGCCAGGTGATCCGTCACCTGATCTGCCCGGTGATCGGCTTCGTGATCGTCAGCGCCATCATGTACAACATGGGCGTGGACGCGCAGAAACTCGGCGCCATCTGGATCCTCGCCGGGCTGGTCTACCTGTTCCTGCTGAACAAGCTGGGCAGCGGCGCCGCCCTGCCCGATCCGCTCAAGCAATAACCTGCCGCGCGGCGCCGGATGGCGTCGCGCGCACCCCGCGCGCAGCCGCCAAGAGCCGCCCGGGGACTGGCCGCCGGATGCCGCGGCCGTGCAACTGCGTGGTCACCGACAGTGATGTCTGGCCGATGTTCGCCCCGGGCGAACGGCCCTTGATACAGGAGTACCCCCATGCTGGCCTTGCGTCCGGTGGCGTTATCCGATCTGCCTCAACTGCTGCGACTGGCCGGCGCACGCCTGCTGGGCGTGACTTCGCTGGTGGATGACGAAACCTGCCTGCGGGAAAAGATCCTCGACTCCCTGGCGTCCTTCGCCAAGGTCGAGGCCCGCCAGGGTCCGGAAAACTATTTTATGGTGCTCGAGGACCAGGACAGCGGCCAACTCCACGGCTGCTCGGACATTCTCGCCACCGCCGGCTTTGCCACCCCCTTCTACAGCCTGCGCAACCGCCCCTTCATCAGCAGCTCGCGCGAGCTGAACATCGAGCAGGCGGTGCCGACCCTGTCGCTGTGCCAGGACCTCAGCGAACAGACCCTGCTGCGCAGCTTCCATGTCGATCCGGCATTGGCGGGCACGCCCCAGGCGCAACTGACCTCCCGCGCGCGCCTGCTGTTCATCGCCGCGCACCCCTGGCGCTTTGCCGACAGTTGCATCAGCGAGATCGTCGGCTACAGCGACGACGCCGGCCAATCGCCCTTCTGGGCGGCGGTGGGCCAGCACTTCTTCGACCTGCCCTATGTCGAGGCCGAACGCCTGTGCGCCTTGCAGGGCCGCGGCTTTCTCGCCGAACTGATGCCCCAGTACCCGCTGTACATCCCGATGCTGCCGCAGCCGGCCCAGGACTGCATCGGACGCATTCACCCGGCGGCCCGGGAAGCCTGCGACATCCTCGTCGACGAGGGCTTTGCGCCGACCCAGTACGTTGACCTGTTCGATGCCGGCCCGACCCTGCAGGCACGCCATAACCAGCTACGCTCGATCATTCAGAGCCGGGTCGCGACCAGCTACCTGAGCCCGCAGAGCGGCCAGGGCCGCCACTGGCTGCTGAGCAATGACCGGCTGCAGGGCTTTCGCGCGATTGTCGTGCCCCTGGATGAAGCCCCGGGGGACGTGATCGGCCTGGACCACTCGATGTTCCAGGCCCTGCAATTGACACCGGGCGAGCCGGTGCGGGCGGTGGCGTTATGAGCCAGCCGCGGTTTTACCGCTGCCCCGGGCAGCGTCAAGGAGCTGTGCCATGATCGTCCGTCCGATCCGCGTCACCGATCTGCCGGCGCTGCTGAGGCTGCTGCAAGGCAACGGTCGCGAGTTGAACAACCTCTCCACCGACCCCGAGCGCCTGGCTCATCGGCTGCGCTGGGCCCAGCGCACCTTCGCCAATCAGGTGGAACGGGCCGACGCCGACTACCTGTTCGTACTGGAGGACGACGACCAGCAAGTGATCGGCGTCTGCGGCCTGAGCGGCGCCATCGGCCTGCGCGAGCCCTGCTACCACTACCGAGTGGGCATCACCCGCGGCCGCGCCCCGGAGCTGGGCATCGAAAAACAGATCCCGACCCTGTTCCTGTGCAACGAGATGACCGGGCAATCCCTGCTCTGCTCGCTGTACCTGCGCCACGACCAGCGCCAGGGCTACGCCGGGCGCCTGCTGTCCACCGCGCGCCTGCTGTTCGTCGCCGAATACCCGAAGCTGTTCGGCGACAAGCTGGTGGCCGAGCTGCGGGGCCAGCTCGACAGCCAGGGCCGGTCGCCGTTCTGGGACAGCCTGGGGCGCCACTTCTTCAAGATGGACTTCCAGCAGGCCAATCGCCTGTCCAGCCAGGGCAGCAAGCCCTTCATCGCCGAACTCATGCCGCGCCAGCCGCTGTACACCTGCCTGCTCAGCCCCGCCGCCCAGGCCGCCATCGGCCAGGCCCACCACAGCACCGAGCAGGCGGTGCACATCCTGCGGGGCGAAGGCTTCAACCATCAGGGCTGCATCGACATCTTCGACGGCGGGCCGCTGATCGAGGCCGAGGTGACGAAGATCCGCAGCGTGCGTGAAAGCCAGACCCTGCCCCTGCTGGTGGGCACTCCGGACGCGCAGGCCCCGGTGTGGCTGATTCACAACCGGCGCCTGGAGAACTGCCGCATCACCGCCGCGCCCGGGCGCCTGGTGTCCGGCTGCCTGCTGGTGGACCGCCTGACCGCCAAGCGCCTGCAACTGCAGCCCGGCGACTCGGTGCGCGCCGTGCCGCTGCTGGCCTGCGAGTCCCCGCCGACACGGCGCTCACAGCGGCACCTGACCCCGGAAACCGCCGCGCTGCCGTAGCCACCGCCTTGCCCGTTACCAGGCACGACTCGCTGCAGATCCGCCATCGCCCTTGAACCGCAAGCACCCGGCGCCAGGCCCGACGTTGACGAACGCCGGTGCGAGTGTTCAGATGCCGCCCAGTTTCAGGTGCCTCATGCCGCCGTGCATGAGGTGAAACGGGAAACCGGTGCGCCCCTTCAGGGCTAGTCCGGTGCTGCCCCCGCAACGGTAAGCGAGTGCTGCATTCAACACGCCACTGTACCCAAGGTATGGGAAGGCGAATGCCGCCACACTCGTCAGCCCGGAGACCGGCCTGGAACCTGTGTTTGGCAATCCTGCGGTGGGCGGGCATGGGCCGGTATGGTCGCGTGCCTGTGGCCGATACCTTCTCCTGCGTGCTTCCCGAAGACACTTTCGAGAAGACCAAGAATGACAACACCTGAGACTTTCCTTGCACGCGACTGGCGTGCACCGCGCCGCAGCATGAGCGGCGCCCTGTTCGGCTGCCTGTTCAGCCCCCTGCTGCTGGCGGACGACACGCCGCTGAAACTGGAGCAGCAATGGGTTTCCGCCCCTTCGGTGGAGTCCACCACGGTGGCCGAAATGGCCAGGTACGGCAGCAAGGTGGAGATCATCGATCGCCAGCAGATCGAGCGTGCCGGCCCCAGCAGCGACATCACCCGGGTCCTGCAGATGTACGTGCCGGGCCTCTACGTCGCACCGAAAAACGGCCCCTTCGACTACGGCACCTATTCCCTGCTGGGCGGGCGCAACGACGACACCCTGATCCTGCTGGACGGCGTGCGCCTGAACAACCGCCTGTACGGCGGCCTGTACCTGGACACCCTGCCAGCCAACGCCATCGAGCGCATCGAGGTGCTCAAGGGCGGCCAGAGCCTGCTGTTCGGCACCCAGGCGGTGTCCGGGGTGATCAACATCGTCACCCGCAGCCCGCAGACCCGCGACGTCTCCGGCGAGGTCAACCTGGGCCTGGACAGCTTCCGGGGCCAGAGCGGCGATGCCCGCGCCGAGCAGATCCTCAGCAACGGCCTGGGCGACCTGGGCCTGCTGGCCTATGTCAGCCATAACGTCTCCGACGGTTACCAGCCCTATCGCAACAGCGCCTACAGCCCCAACACCCGGGACAAGAAACGCGGCTATGCCGTGACCACCTTCGGCGCCAAGGCGATCCAGGGCTTTGCCGACGACTCGCGGCTGGAACTGTTCTACCAGTACAGCGACGCCAACCTGGATTTCGCCCGCCCGGTGAACAACCATAAAACCACCAACGACCGCATCCAGCAGATCGCCACCGCGACCTTCGAGCAGCGCCTGGGCGAGCGCTTCAGCTACTTCGTCAAAGGCCATGTCAACGACTGGGACACCCGCTACACCCGCATCAACACCACCGAAGGCGGGGGCCTCAAGGTGATCAACCACAACGACTACTGGGGCTTTACCGACTGGGGCCTGCAGGCCGAGGGCAAGGCCGAGCTGGACGGCGGCCATGTGCTGGTGTTCGGCAGCGACAACCAGTGGTTCAAGGGCCAGGACGATGTGCTCAAGATCGATGACAACAGCGCCCAGGCCAACGCCCTCTACGCTCAATTGCGCCCGGTATTGGCAGCCCTGCCCGACTGGCACCCGAGCATCGGCGTGCGTCACGAGAAGATCAGCGGCGGCGAAAGCGCCACGGTGGGCATGCTCACCTCGCTGTATGACCTCTCGCCCCACTGGCAACTGCGCGGCCAGTTCGGCAGCGCCTTCAAGCTGCCCAACGCCGAGCAACTGTTCGCCAACGAGGAGGATGAACGAGGCAACCGCCACCTCAAGCCGGAAAAGAGCGTGAATGCCGAGCTGGGCCTGGACTACCAGGGCCACCTGCTGGCCGGCGACTTCAACGCCAGCGGCACGCTGTTCCAGCGCAAGATCGACGACCTGATCGCCCTCGACGGCATCGACTGGGTCAATGGCCAAGGACGGATCAAGGTACGTGGCCTGGAGATCGACGGGCGCTGGCAGTTCAGCCCGCAATGGACCCTGCAGGCGGACATGACCCGCAACCTGGTGGAGTCGCGCAACGGCGTGACCCTGAGCAACATCCCCGGCTTCCTCGCCCGCACGCGGCTGGGCTACGAGTCCGTGGACCGCCAGTGGGGCGTGGGCGGGGCAATCCGCTACATCGGCCAGATCGACAGCCCGAAGAAGATCGACTACGGCCACTATTCGGTGGTCGACGCCGATGCCTATCGCTACCTCGACACGGCCCAGCAGCATCGCCTGAGCCTGCTGGTGGAAAACCTCTTCGACCGCGACTACAGCACCAGCATCGCCAGCAACAACCCGCGGGTGGACAACCTGGGGCGCCCCTTCACCACCGAGGTGCGCTACACCTACCGCTTCTGAGGACGACTGCCATGCACAAGGATTATCAACGGGTGCTGTTCGTCGGCCCCGGCCTGAACAGCGGCGCCCTGGGCGAGGCGTTTCGCCGCGAGCTTCATCGGCTGCGGGGCAACGACGCCAGCACCCGGGTGATCGACACCCTGGACGGCTTCGACAGCCTCTGGGCCGCCCTCGACGAACCCTTGCCCGAGAACGGCGCGGCGCTGCTGGTGGTGGACCTGGAGCCCAGCTCCGACAGCGCCTACCTGGACTGGCTGCGCGACGAACTGGGGCGCCTGGCCCGGGCTCACCCGCAAGCGCCGCAACCCTGGATCACCGCCCAGGCCCTGGGCCGCCGCGGCCTGGACGCGGCCCTGGCCTGCGCCAGCATCGACCAGCACGAGCGCCACCTGCCCTGCGACAAGGTCAACGCGGTGGCCTGCGACCCGGACTGGGCGCGGGTGCCGCCCCACGCCCGCCAGATGTTCCTCTGTACCGGCCCGCGCTGCGTGCGGCGCGGCGCCCTGGCGCTGTGGAAGACCCTGCGCCGCGAGCTGCTGCGCCTGGAGCACATGGAGACACCCGGTGGCGTGCTGCTGACCCGCACCGCCTGCCAGTTCCCCTGCAACCTGGGGCCGGTGTTGACGGTGCACCCGGATGGCTGCTGGTACCGGGTCGGCGACGACGCCCAGGTGCTGCGCCTGGTGCAGCAACACCTAGTGGCAGGCGCGCCGGTGGCCGATCTGCTGATTCCCTCGCCTTACGCAGGCGCGACAGATGCCTAGAACGACCCCCATCGCCCCGCTGCTCGGCCTCCTGCTCGGTCTGGCCGGCACGCCAGCACAGGCCAGCACCTATGAAAACTGCGGCCAGCGCTGGGAGGTCGCCGCGCCGCCGCAACGCATCGTCGCCCTCAACCAGCACAGCGCCGACCTGCTGCTGGCCCTGGGCGCCGGGCCGTCGCTGATCGGCGTGGCCTACCTGGACGACGATGCCGGCGCCGACGGGCACTACCACGGCGTACCGGTGATCGCCCGGCAATACCCGTCGGCGGAGGTGCTCTACAGCCTCAAGCCCGATCTGGTGGTGGGCGGCTTTGCCTCGGCGTTCCCCGAGTCCTTCAGTTCCCGGCAGCGCCTGAGGGGCATTGGCGTGGCCAGCTACCTGCTGGAGTCGGCCTGCGCCGGGCACAACGAGGACTACTTCGGGCATATCCGCCACGACCTGCTGACCCTGGGCCGGCTGCTGCGCCAGGACGCCCGGGCGGCGCAACTGATCGCCGAGCAGCAGGCCGACCTCGACGCGGCGGCGGCCCTGTATCAGGGGCGCGACAGGCCTGCGGTGTTCTACCTCGACAGCGAGGTCAACGGCCTGGCCAGCCAGGGCCAGCGCGGTTTTGTCGGGGTATTGCTGCAGGCCGCCGGCGCGCGCAACAGCTTCGCTGCCATCGACCGCCCACGCCTGACGGTCGACAGCGAAACCCTGCTGAGCAACGACCCGGACGTGCTGCTCCTGGCGGACGCCCTGTGGTCACCGGCCACGCGCAAACGCCAGCTGCTGCAGCGTGACCCGGTGCTGTCGCGGCTGCGGGCGGTGCGCGAGGACCGGCTGATCGACATCCCCTTCAGCCAACTGGTGCCGGGCATCGCCAGCGGCCGCAGCGCCCTGGAGCTGGCCCGGCGCCTGCACCCCACCCCGTAGGCGCCGGCTTGCCGGCGAACGGAACAGCGCCAATCACACGGCGCACATGCCGACGCCTTCGCGGGCAAGCCCGACAAGAGGCAGGTACTACAGAGGATTCAACACCCTGCGCGATGGCTGTTCCGGCCGATGGCAGTTGACGTTGTTGCGACCGCCGCTCTTGGCCACGTACAAGGCCTGATCGGCATCGTTGAGCCAGTCCATGGCTTCGCCATGCTCGGGACTGAAGGCCGCCAGGCCAATGCTCAGGCTGACCTGAAAGGCCGGGCTCTGTTCATCCCCCAGGCTCGCAAAACGCCCGCGCAAGGCTTCCATCCGCTCGGCGGCCTGCTCCAGGGGCACGTCCGGCAGAATCACGCAGAACTCATCGCCGCCATAACGCCCGGCCTGATCGCTGGCCCGCAGGTTCTGCCTGAGGATCTTGCTCAACTGGCGCAGCACCCCATCCCCGGCGACATGGCCATAGGTGTCGTTGATGGCCTTGAAGTGATCAATGTCGATCAGGGCGATGGCGCCGCCTCGGCCCTGGCGCTTGCAGCGCTGGAACTCGATCTCCAGCTGGTCCTTCCAGGCCCCGTGATTGAGCAGCCCGGTCAGGCTGTCGGTACGACTCAGGGCCAGCAGCTCACGCTTGTGCCGGCCCAGGGTGGCCGCCTGCCGGTAACAGATGTAGCCCAGGGTCATGGGGTACAGGGTCAGCATCGGCAGACAGGCGTACAGCTGCAACGGCGTGGTCTGGGCGATGAACGACGAGCCGAACAGCCAAAGGCCCAGGCCGATGCCCAGGGCCTGGGCCAGGCTGCCGGCGAGAAAGAAGCGCACCCCGCCCAGGGCGATGTTGTTCATCGCCATCATCCCCAGGGTGGTGGCCAGCGGCAGCGGATTGAAGTGCATGGCCGCGACCCAGAACCCGCCGAGCAAGGAGTCCACCAGCAGGTTGCGGTACTCGGCGCGAAACGGCACCCGCGACCAGCGCGCCCACTGATAGGCCAGGTGCGGCCAGACCAGGGCGTTGCCCAGCATCAGCCCCCAGACCCAGGGCGCCGGTTGCAGCGGCCACATCCCGGCGGCCACGCACAACAAGCCCAGGCCAAGGCCCAGAATCCGCGATTTATACAGCCTCCTGGCCAATGACAGTCCCTTGCCTCTGGTGTACTGCGCAGGGGCCAAGTTGCCTCCGTCCAGCGATGGGAAAGATGCAGCGAGCGATAGGTGAGCTTGAACCGTTGCAAGTCTAGCCACGCGGATGCAAAACGCCATCAGTGTACACAGCCTGCCCGCTCAAGACGGGCCCGCTGAGCGGGAATCTGCCCGCCGGCCCCATGCATTCATTTGCAGAATGAAGTTCAGAGGAAACTTCGTTTGTCAGCCCCGGCACCGGCCAGCAGAATCGGGGCCGATCCGAACCTCTCTCGCTTCGATATCCACTGCCACGGGAACCCTGTCCATGAGCAACCAGCGCTTCGTCAGTCCTGACCTGATCCGCCAGGGATTTTCCCGGGCGATGTCGGATATGTACCGCGAGGAGGTGCCCCTCTACGGCGCCCTGATGGCCCTGGTGGCCCAGGTCAATGCCCAGGTCCTGGAGCAGCAGCCGGCGCTTGCCCAACACCTGCAGCGCAGCGGCGAACTGCAGCGCCTGGACCTGGAGCGCCACGGCGCGATCCGCGTCGGCAGCGCCGCCGAGCTGGCGACCCTGGCCCGGCTGTTCGCGGTGATGGGCATGCAGCCGGTGGGCTACTACGACCTGACCCCGGCCGGGGTGCCGGTGCATTCCACGGCCTTTCGCGCGGTGCATGAACAGGCCCTGCAGGTCAGCCCGTTCCGGGTCTTCACCTCGCTGCTGCGCCTGGAACTGATCGACAACCTCGAACTGCGAGGCTTTGCCCAACAGGTGCTGGCCCAGCGCCAGATCTTTACCCCCAAGGTGCTGGAGCTGATTGAACAGGCCCAGGCCGAGGGCGGGCTGGATGAAGACGACGCCCAGCGCTTTATCCAGGAAGCCCTGGAAACCTTCCGCTGGCACCACCACGCCACGGTGACCGCTGCCCAGTACGCCAGCCTCAGCGCCCAGCACCGGCTGATCGCCGACGTGGTGGCGTTCAAGGGCCCGCACATCAACCACCTGACCCCGCGCACCCTGGACATTGATGCAGTGCAACGGCTGATGCCCGCGCGCGGCATCACCCCCAAGGCGGTGATCGAAGGCCCGCCGCGCCGCGACTGCCCGATCCTGCTGCGCCAGACCAGCTTCAAGGCCCTGGAGGAATCCGTGGCCTTCACCGACCAGGCCGACAGCCAGGGCAGCCACAGCGCGCGTTTTGGCGAAATCGAACAGCGCGGCGCGGCGCTGACCCCCAAGGGCCGCGAACTCTACGACCGCCTGCTGAACGCCGCCCGCGACGCCCTCGGCGACTTCCCCAACGAGGCCAACGCCCAGCGCTACAACCAACTGATGCAAGAGCACTTCGGGGAATTTCCCGACAGCCACTCGGCCATGCGCGAACAGGGCCTGGCGTACTTTCGCTACTTCGTCAGCGAAGCCGGGCTCGCGGCCCGCGCCGAGCCCCAGCGCCCCACCACCCTACCGGCCCTCTTGGCAGCCGGACACCTGGGTTTCGAGCCCCTGGTCTATGAGGATTTCCTGCCGGTGAGCGCCGCCGGGATCTTCCAGTCCAACCTGGGTGACGACAGCCAGAGCCACTACGCCGAACACTCCAACCGCCAGGCCTTCGAAAACGCCCTGGGTCGGGCCACCCTCGACGAGCTGCAGCTGTACGCCCAGACCCAGCAGCGCTCCCTGGAGCAGTGCGCCGCGACCCTCGGCCTGCCGACGCTGTAAGCCGCGCCCGGCATCGACCCAGGGGTCGATGCCGCCCTCCTCCCGGTGCGTTCGCCCATGGTCATGGACCCGCCGCGGCGGTATTCTGCCGCCATTTGCGCCCCTTCGGCGGCGCGCCACCACCAGGGATGGACACGGCGAATGAGATTCGCGATCGGCCTGTTTTTATGCGCGGCACTCAGCAACGCACTCACCACCCACGCCGCAGAAACCGTCAACGACATCACCCAGCTCAACCCCATCGTGGTCGATCGGGTGGTGCGCCCCACCACCCTGGAGCAGATCGTCCAGCAGGTGGCCGAACACCCCGGGCCCATCGCCATAGGCGGCGGGCGCTACAGCATGGGCGGCCAGACCGCCACCGAGCACGCCCTGCAGATCGACATGCGCGGCTTCAACCAAGTGCTCGACTTCTCCAAAGAGCGCAAGGAAATCACCGTGCAGCCGGGCATTACCTGGCGCGCCGTGCAGGACTACATCGACCCCCACGACCTGTCCGCGAGCATCATGCAGAGCTACGCCAACTTCACCGTCGGCGGCGCCCTGAGCGTCAACGCCCATGGCCGCTACATCGGCTACGGCCCGCTGGTGAGCTCGGTGAAAGCCATCAAGCTGGTGCTGGCCGACGGCCAAGTGGTGGAGGCCAGCCCGCAGCACAACCGCGAGCTGTTCTACGGCGCCATCGGCGGCTACGGCGGCTTGGGGGTGATCGTCCAGGCCACCCTGCAACTGAGCGATAACGTGCGTCTGCTGCGCAGCGTCGACGAAATGCCCCTCGGCGACTACCGCCCCTACTTCCAGGCCCGGATCCACAACAACCCCAAGGTCATCCTGCACAACGCCGTGCTCTACCCCGACCAGTACCAGACCCTGCGCGCGGTGTCCTACAGCCAGACCGAGCTGCCGGTCACGGTCAAGGAGCGCCTCACGCCCCTGGACCAGAACTACTGGAAAGAACAGAAGGCCCTGAAAGTGGTAAGCCAGTGGCCCGGCGGCAAGACCCTGCGCCAGGAAGTGATCGACCCCCTGGTGCTGAAGAAACCGCAAGTGTCCTGGCGCAACCACGAAGCCAGCCTCGACGTGCGCGAACTGGAACCCGAGTCCCGGGCCCAGCGCACCTACGTGCTGCAGGAATACTTCGTGCCCCCCGACCAGCTGGAAAGTTTCATCCAGGAAATGGGCGCGACCTTAAGGGCGCATAACGTCAACGTGATCAACCTGTCGATCCGCCACGCCAAGGCCGACCCTGGCACCCTGCTGGCCTGGGCCAAGACCGAAGTCTTCGCCCTGGTGCTGTACTACCAGCAGAGCACCGCGCCAGAGGAACGGGAGAAAGTCGGCGAATGGACCCGCGCCCTGGTGGACAGCGCCATCCAGCACGGCGGCAGCTACTACCTGCCGTACCAGATCCACGCCACGGCGCAGCAGTTTCACGCGGCCTATCCCCGGGCCGGGGAATTTCTCGCGCTGAAGGCCCGGGTCGATCCGCAGAACAAGTTCCGCAACAAGTTGTGGGATGCGTATGGGGTGGGCGCGCGGCCTTGAGCTTTTGAGTGCCAGGACAGGGTTCGATGGAAATTGGTTGAAGAGCCAGCACCCGCGTCGGCGGTAAACGCCTGCACACACAAGGCGTCATACAATAGCGCGCCAACGCCGTTGCAGCCGATCACCCTGCCCGCTATCCTTCGCCCGCCGCTGCATAATCAGCGGCCGGGCCTGGAAACCCGCAAGTGCAAAAGGCGCTACAGCAGCGCCCAGACCATCAACTGCAGGCGCTTTTTTTGTGCCTGCGTTCTTGTGTCATGGCGGCTGTACGTGGGAGACCTTCGGGTCTGCCGGGTTCCTTTTGCCTCGGTTTTCCAGCCCGCGTACAGCTGCCACCCTTTCGCCTGGAAACGAAAACGGCAGCGTCTTCTAGCAAAAGGAGCCACGCCATGTACGTATTCCATCGACACCAACCTCAGCACCCGCAGCAAACCGCCGGAGGTGCCCAATGACCGCCTCCGTCAAAACCCTCGGCATCGTCACCTTCGCCCCCTGCGGCGACAAAGACCAAAGCCTGTTCAAGGTCAACCCGGACATACCCGTGGGCGAAGCCCTGGAACATGCGTCCAACCTGTTCTATTACGCCAAGAAACTCATGCTGGACGCGGCCATGGAACCCCAGGGCGAGCGCTACGCCTGGCCGGCCTACTACCTGTGCGAAATGGGCAAGGCAGTGGTGGATGATCTGTCCCAGGCACTGTTGCCCGAGGCCAACCCCCGGTAAGGCACGCGCCTGATTCCTCCCCCGAAGGGCGGCCCCGGGAGTGCCGCCCCTTCAGGTTATCCATCGCTATACCTGCTTCCCGGACGATTTCAGATTGCCCACCTGCTCGGCCAGCAGGTCTTGCCAGCCAGCCGGCTGGCCCTGATCGTTGGTGCTCGCCAATAGCCCGGCAAGGCGGGCGTCCTCCTTGTCCTGCGCCGCCTGTGCGGCTTCCAGCGCTTGGTGGGCCACGAGGATTTTCTGCAACTGCGGGGTGGTGGCGGTGCTGGCGTTCAAGGGTGGCGGAGGCGGCATTGCCGCGACCAGGGCGACCACATCCCCCGGGGATTGAGTGAAGGCCCGCAGCCCATCCAGATTGCTCAGCATCGGCAAGGCCAGACCGGTCAGCGGGTCGAAAGCGCTGACTTGCGGCGAACCCGGCACCCCGACCTTGCCCGCCAGCACCGGCCGCGCCAAAGACGGCAGGAACAGACCGAGCAACATGCGCGGGTCCTTCTTCTTGATGCTCAGGCCGACACTGGCCAGCGCCAGCGCCACCCCCACCACCCGGCCGGCGGTGGCCAGCAGCGACAGCTCCTTGTTCGACTCGTTGTCAAAATGCACCAGGCGAATGCGGAAGTAATCAGTGAACGGCTCGCGAGGGCCCAGCCAGGAGGTGTTCATGAACCAGGCGCGGGAGTCGTGGATCTGCTCGTCGAACAGCGCCACCAGGTCTTCCTTGCCCGATTTGGGCGTATTGGGTGCACTGAACAACTCCCGGTAAAGCTCGGTGCCTTTATCGTGCAGGTAGGCATACTCCTTGGCCTCGTCTTCCTCGTTGACCAGGAACACCGTACCGCCCAGCAGCAAATCCAGAACGCCGCCGACCTTCATGCTGTCGTCGAGCAGTCCCCACTCTTGCTTGTAGTCATGACGAAACTCGTCGGCGGCGCCTTTGAGTTGCTGGTGATCCAGGGGCGGGTCGAAGACCTTTTCCCTGCGCATGCCGTTGGCCTTTTCCTCACCACCGACGATCTGCACATGGCGCTGGTACTCCTTCTCCTGTGCCTCGGTATAAGTCGGTACCGGTTTGCCTTTGGCGGCGGCCTTGGTTTCGGCATCATTGCGCGCCTGGATCGCCTCCCAGGCCTCGATCTCGGCCTTGGGCATATCCGGCGGAGCATTCTGATAGAACGGCTGCCTTTCCACCCCTCCGGCATAACGGTCGATGCGCCAACCGGTGATCAGCGCCTGTTGCCACTCGATCATGTCTTCCAGGGTGCCGGTGTGTTGAGCGGCGTCGGCTTGCCAGGCGTTGAAGCGTTTGATGAGTTGGTCGGAGACGTTGAATTCAGCAAAGGTGTCTTTACTCATCTTCCGCCACTCTTCATGCATGCCCTCACGCCATGCAAATTCTGGAACTTGTAAAGGAGCACCCGCTTTAAACGCCTCTGCGTAAAGATGCTGCAGCGGAATCTGCGATAACAAATGCTCGGTACCAGCAAGCGCCTTACCCTGATCCCCAGGGGCATAACCCCCGCCTACATCCGAGTGCACGCCGGGGTAAAGATATTCGACGGTGCCACTACGGTAACTGGAGGGCTGAGTCGTATCGCGCTGGCCACTGGCGTTTTTCGGTCGACGACGGATCGAGTCCAATGGGAAGCTGGCACGCTGCTCATGGGCTGATACCAAGTGCACGCAACGCTTGAGAAAGTGGCAGTCCTCAGGAATGGAGGTGTCCATGCAAGTTGCAGACTCTTCATCAGGCAAACGCATGGTGCCGTCCGCCCAATCCATATGCCCGGCGGTAAAGGGAAAACTGTCGGCGATACCCACCGCCGCCACCGTGTCGCAGATACCAAGGAACTCAATGGAGATCGGCAGCCCGGCAAAACGATACTCCACTGCGCCATCGCTGCCTTTACAGCGAGTCAGGGTTTGCAGCCAGTTGGCAAAGGTTCGGGCTTGTGCAGCGCCTCTGGAGAAGCCATAGACATATAGGCGCATGGCCAAGATATGGGGTTTTTCCCCGACTTCTCTTCGCTGATCTAATAGCTTTTTCAGGTCATTCATATACGGACGCATGGCGGCTTCACGTTTTTTTTCGCCATTTTCCAATAGACCTAAAGTTGCTACGTTGCCATACCAACAAGTAGCCATGTCCTCCACTAGAGCTTGGGTCTCTAAAAGTAACAGTGGAGTTACTGGTGTTAAGGTTTTTTTGAGCGCATCGATTAATCGAGTAAGGCCCCAGTTGATTCGATTTTCACCACCACTGGCAGCTATCAGCCCCATATCGGTAGGTACCATTTCCTTAATATCCGGAAACACTGTACCCACGCCCGGACTGTAATACCTAAAATAGCCATTCTCCTGAGTAGTATCATCCGACCCTAGACTCGCATGATAAAGCCGAGCCATATTACTACATGAAGATGGGCTCGAAGCGCTGTCAGCCTCGTCGTTATTATTGGTCCCATCGAATGCCAATGTAACATGCAAAGTCTTACAGCAAGGTGCTCCGCTGTATGCGCCTCCTCTAGACTGGACAATTTTACGTTGTTGATCATCAAACTCAATTTCATCACGCTTTTGGCTCTTAATATTCCCAGAAAGCTCCTTTGGGGTTTTAGGCAAACATCTATCCAAAGGAAAAACCGGAGCAATTGGTGTACCAACTGAATGGTTTTTTATATTTCTTTCTATTATTTCGGACATACCTTCGGCTCCTTCATTTTCATTGGATAGTTGTAAGGATACCCAGGGTAGCCTGGAGACGTTCCAGCAGCTGTTACACGTACCTGATCGCAAGGTAAAAAGTGAACTTTCAAATCACCCGGACTATCGTACTGTGGAATTTCAACAATAGCTTTGTGACGTGAATACCCTTGTTTCTCCCTTGCCATTCGCTTATTCCAAGCATCAGAATATGGTCGCTCCGGCCATTTCCCATAAGAATATGGATCGGGATCTTTTTCCCACTCAACAATAGCTTTTAATCCTGGAACCCAATAACGAGGAACAACACCACAGCAAACTTGGCTACCCCCACCTTGATACGCCCCCAAGTTCGGCCCACCCGCCCCATTCACCGAAAACCGATTGATCGCCGCCGAAGTATGGTTATACCCAGTCACTGGAGCAGACAACATCTTCGACTCAGACTGGCAAGCGCTTGCTGTCAAAACGCCGGCGGCCAACAAGCACACACGAGCAATATTCAAGACACCAAATAAACTGCTCGCAAAAAGCTTTTCCATAATTAGTCCTGACATACTTCAGGCTCCTCCATTTCCATTGGATAGTTGTAGGGATAACGTGGATCCCCAGGTTTGATATTTTCTGCAGAAACGCGTACCTGATCACAAGGCAGAAAATGAACCTTTAACGTTCCAGCGATGGAGTACTGGGGAATTTCAACAGTAACTTTATGACGTGAGTACTCTTGCTTTTGTGCCTCCATACGTTTAGTCCAAGCCTCTGAGTAAGGTCGCTCCTCCCACTTACTTGAAGAGTAAGGATCAGGATCCTTTTCCCACTCAACAATAGCTCTTAATCCTGGAACCCAATGACGAGGAACAACACCACAACAACTTTGCTTTCCTCCGCCTTGATGTGGCCCTAAGTTCGGCCCGCCCGCCCCATTCACCGAAAACCGATTGATCGCTGCCGAAGTATGGTTATATCCCGTCACCGGCGCCGACAACATCTTCGACTCAGACTGACAAGCGCTTGCAGTCAACACTCCGGCGGCCAATGAGCACACACGAAAAACATTCAACAAACCAAATTGACCATTCGTTAAAAAGTTTTTCATAATCAACCCTGACATACTTCAGACTCCTCCATTTCCATTGGATAGTTGTAAGGATAACCAGGGTAGCCCGGAGATGTTCCAGCAGCGGTTACACGTACCTGATCGCAAGGTAAAAAATGAACTTTCAATACACCTGGAATATCGTATCGTGGGATCTCTACAATAACCTTATGTCGTGAATATCCTTTTTTATGCTCCGCCATACGTTTAGTCCAAGCATCTGAAAACTGACGCTCTGGCCAATCCCCATAAGTATATGGATCAGGATCCTTCTCCCATTCAACAACAGCTCTTAATCCTGGAACCCAATAACGAGGAACAACCCCACAACAACTTTGCTTACCCCCACCCTGATGCGGCCCCAAGTTCGGCCCACCCGCCCCATTAACCGAAAACCGATTGATCGCCGCCGAAGTATGGTTGTACCCCGTCACCGGGGCGCTCAGCATCGGCGACTGGCTCCGACAGGCTGTGACCAGCAACACGGCACTCAACCACCCGGTCAATGACACTGCGGTCTTCCAGTTCCGCGTTTTGCACATCCACTTCATGGCATCCCCCTCCCCTACTCATCCATCACGAACGGCGAGTTATCCAACAGCCACTGGCGAATAAACGCCTGTCGTTCTCCGGGTTCTTGCAGGCCTTGCTGGCAGGCCGCCATCTGGCTGTGGAACAGGTGGCGCATCAGGCCTTCCTCGCGGCTCAGGCCGTAGTGCTGCGGGGTGGCGCTGTGCTCGCGGCGGTGCCAGTCGGCGTCGGCCCAGGCCTTCAGGCTGGCGACCTGCGCGGGGTCGAACAGGAAGCCTTCCGCCGTTGGGGCGTCGCTGTGTCGGGAGTAGTGCCCCAGCAGCTGCTGTGCCCGGTGGTCGCGGTCGAGCCAGTGCCAGGCGATCACCGGGCCATGCAGGACGCGGCCCTGGGCCGGGGTCAGGGCTTCGCTCACCGGCAGGAACAGGCGCGGGTCGTAGTAGCGCAGCACCCCTTGTTCGCGGCCCTGGTTCCACTGCGCCTGGGTGCAGCGGCTGAGGTGAGCGGCCAGGGCCTCGAAGGGCCAGGGGCTGAGCAGCGCCAGTACGTGCTGGGTGCAGTCGACCGCGCTGAAAAAGGCCTTCAGCCAGGTTTGATGACGCAGCTTCAGCCGCAGCAGCAATGGCCCGGCATCGGCGATGGCGGCTTCCGGGGTGCTGTCGAACAGCTTGGCCAGTGGCGGGCCGTCGGCCAGGGTCGCCAGTTCTTGCAGCAGCGGGTAGTCGAGGCCGGTGGCGTCGATCAGCAGGTCGAGGTGCTCGTGCTCCAGCCGCTGTACCTGTTGCCACAGCAGCTCGTGCCACTGCGGGTTGCTCGTATACATGGCGGGCTCCTCTAGCGTGCTTCCAGCGCTTGGTTGTTGGCCTTGGCCCGGGCCAGGCACTCTTTGCACACCGGCGGCGGGTTGGGCGCGGCGACCTGGGGCAAGGCTCCCGGTACATCCCGATCCGCCGCCCCCGGCTGCAACGGCGGTTTGATGGCGATCCCGCTGCCACTGCCCGGGGCGCCGCCGGCGTTCTGTTTCACCAGCGGCCCGACGATCGTCACGCCGCCGGGGTCGAGCTTGATAAAGCTGCCGCCGGCCTTGAGGGTCATTTCCAGGGCCGCCTCGATGACGATCTTGTCCCCGGCCTTGAGGTGGATTTCCTGGCCGGCCTGGGTCAGTTGCGCCACGCCGAGCTTGATGTGCTGGGTGTCGGCCACGGTGAGGTGGTCGTCGGCGCGGAGTTCGGTCTTGCGCGCGCCGTGGGTGGTGCGGTGTTCCTCGGCCTTGAATTCGCTGTAGACGTTGTGCTCGACCGTGTCGTGGCGCTCGTGGCCGATGCGGAGCTTCTGATCGTGCTGGATGTTCTGGTCCCAGTCGCGCTGGGCGTGGACGAAGATCTGTTCGGCGCCCTTTTTGTCTTCGATGCGCAGTTCGTTGAAACCGCCGCCGCCCGGCGAGCTCAGGCTCTTGAATACGCTGCGGGTCTTGTGCGCTGGCAGCGCGTAGGGCACTTCGTGTTCCTTGTGGTACAGGCAGCCGCTGACCAGGGGCTGGTCGGGGTCGCCTTCGAGAAAGCTCACCAGCACTTCCATGCCGATGCGCGGGATGACCAGGGCGCCGTAGCGGTCGCCGGCCCAGCCGGAGGCCACCCGCAGCCAGCAACTGCTCTTGTCGTCGCCCTGGCCTTCGCGGTCCCAGTGGAACTGCACCTTGACCCGGCCGTATGGATCGGTGTGGATTTCCTCTCCTGCCGGGCCTGTAACCACTGCAGTCTGGCTGCCCAGTACCTGGGGCTTGGGGTGCTTGAGCGGCGCGCGGTAGAACACGTCCCAGGGGGTGGCCAGAAAGCGGTTGCGGTAGCCCTGCTGGAAGCCGTCCTCGGCCCGGGTATCGCTGGTGATGGACTCTTCCAGCACCTGGGGCTGCTTGCCTTCGTGGGTCACCTGGGTCAGCAGCCAGAGGTCGTTCCATTGCCTGCGCGGGTGCTCGGACAATTGCAGAAAATGCCCGCTGACCAGCCGTGGCTCATCGCCCCAGCCCTCGGCCTGCCGATAGTCGGCGCGGTGGCGCTCCAGGGCGCGCTGGCTGAGCAACCTGCCACGCTCACGGTCAGTGAAGCGTCCGGGGTAGTCATAGTCCTCCAGGTCCGGTTCCGGGCTTGCGGCCTCGGGCCGGTAGGCGGCCTCCAGCTGCAGGCGCGGTTTCTCGAAGTCGTAATCGCGGCGGCTGGTGCGACTGGTGCGCGACTCCAGACGCACTTCCAGGCCCTTGATCACCGGCTCGTCGGCCACAAGCCCGCTGCCGCGCACATAGGCGGTGGGGCGGCCGAGCTTGGGGAACGCGGTCTGATTGTCGCCAAACACCAGCAGGTGGCCGCCACGACTGTGCTGGAAGTGGTAATGCAGGCCCTCTTCTTCGCACAGGCGCTGGATGAAGTGCAGGTCGCTCTCGTCGTACTGCACGCAGTAGTCGCGTGCCGGACACGGATGCTCGATCTGGAACCGATAGGCATCGGCGAGGATGCCGTGCTCTTCGAGAATCGCGGCGATGATGGTCGGCACCGATCGCTGCTGGAAGATCCGCTGGTTGGTGCGATGGCGCAGGTAATCCAGGCGCGGCACCAGGGACAGTTGGTAATGGGTCAGGCGCTGCCCGGAGTCACCCTGGGCCACGCGCTGGATCTGGCCATGAATGCCATGGCCCTGGGGGTCGAAGGCGAGAAAGGCCTGTTTGTGCAGCAGCCCTTCCAGGTCCAGGGCCGGGTTGTCGCTGACCAGTTGCAGGTCGAAGCAAAAGGGTTGGCTGATGCCTTCGGTGCCCTTGAATCCCAGCACCTGCAAGTCATTGGCAAAGTCTTCGACGCTCAGGCTGAAGTGGGTCTCACTGGCCGAGTTGAACATGTGCTGCTCCTTGTTCGCTGTTCATGGTTCACGCCGCTGCAACCAGCCGCCCAGCCAGCCGCCCCTGGGGGTAAAGGCATGCCGCAGTTCCTCGACGCCGATGGCTCGCTCCGCGGCATTCAGCGCCAGGGCCGTGCGCAGCGCCGGCCAGCAGTACTCCGGCAACTGGCGCGGGCGTTGCAGTTGCAGGTCCAGCTGCTGGTCCCGGGCCTGGGTCGAGGGCAGGCGGCGATAAGGGTGCTTGCCGCTGACCAGTTCATGGATCACGCAGGCCACGGCGAACAGATCGGCCGCCGTCGACAGGGCCGCGCCTTGCAGCAGCTCCGGCGCGGCGTAGCTGGGGGTCCAGGCGTCGAAACGCTGGCGGTTGAGCCCTGGCAGGCCCGGCAACAGGCCCTGGGCGGCGCGGCTCAGGCCGAAGTCGAACAGCCGCAGGCCGTCGTCGCCGAGCATCAGGTTGCCGGGCTTGAGGTCGCCGTGCAGCACCCCGAGGCCGTGGCAGTAAGCGAGGGCATCCAGCAAGGCCAGAATCACCTCCCGCGCCTGCGCCCAGGGCAAACCCAGGGGCCACTGGCAGAGCAGTTGGTCCAGGGGCATGCCGCGCAGCTGTTCCATGGTGATGAAGGCGCAGGCGTGTCCGGTGTCCACGTCGAAGCTGTGCATGCGCACGATGTGCCGATGGTGCAGGCGCCGGGTCAGGGCGAACTCGCTGTAGAGCAAGGCGCTGGCATCCGGCGCGTCGGCGAAGGCTTCGCTGAGCAGCTTCACGGCCACATAGGGTTCGGGGTCGCCGAACTGTTCATGCAGCAGGTCCCGGGCGCGGTACACCACGCCCATGCCGCCGGCACCGAGCAAGCGCTCCAGGCGGTAACGGCCGGCCAGCACCTGGGGCAGCCCGCCCAGGGGATCGAGCACCTTGAGCGGCGGCCCTGTCGGCAAGCGCCGCTTGCCGCCGCCCCGGGCCTTGCCGCGCCCCTTGGAGCCTTTGCCACGGCCCTTGACCGGCCGCGGCTGCGTTGCCGCAGCCGCGACCACCCGGGTCAGTTCGCCCGGCGCCGGCGAGGGTGAATGCGGGTGCAACAGCGGCAGGTTCATTGGCGCACCACCACGGCGGTCAGGTTGTCCCGCGCCTCGCCGTCCAGGGCGTCCTCGAACAGACGCTGCAAGGCCACCTGCGGCGCCGCCAGGCTCAAGGCCCGGCACAAGGCGTTGCGGGTCAGCTCCTGGTACAGGCCGTCGCTGCACAGCAGGAACACGTCGCCGGGATAGACCTGCAGTTCCAGCACTTCCAGGCTCAGGCGCTCGCTGGCGCCCACCGCCCGGGTCAGGGCGTTGGCGGCCGGGTGCGAGCGGGCCTGTTCGACACTCATCTGCTGCTCGTCGATGAGCTTCTGCATCAGCGAATGATCCCGCGACAGCTGGTACAGGCGCTGCTCGCGCCATAAGTAGCAGCGGCTGTCTCCGGCCCAGATGCAGGCGGCGCGATCGCCCTGCAGCAACAGCGCGACCACGGTGCTGCCCATGATGCTGTCGCGCCGTCCGGCGGTGACCGTCAGCTCCTGGCCCAGGCGCCGGTTGAGCCAGTGCAGGCACTGGCGCACGCTGGCCAGGCGGGCCTCGAAGCCCTCCTCGGCCGGCAGCTCGGCGAGGCTGCTGACGATCAACCGGCTGGCGATGTCGCCGCCCTGGTGCCCGCCCATGCCGTCGGCCACCACCCACAGCCCGCGCTCCGGGCAGTCGAGGAAGGCGTCCTCGTTGCGCCGGCGCACCTTGCCCGGGTCGGTACGGGCCGCGCTGCGCCAGCTCCCGGCAGCGCTCATCAGAGCTGCACCGGCAGGCGGAAGCTGCGCAGCACGCCCATGTCGAAGGGGTTGGGGGTGCGCTGGCTGTGCAGCAGGTAGTTGGCCCGCAGCCCGCCCAGGTCGGCCTTGATCACCATCACGTCGCGTCCGCTCAGGTATTCGTTCTGCATCAGGTCGAACAGGCGGAACAGTGACCAGGGCCCGCTGTTCTTCTCGATGCCGATGGGCCGCCCGGCGAGTTTTTCCAGGACCAGGCTGGTGCGGCCGTTTTCCGCATCGGTGGGCCATTTGAAGGCCATGGGCACGATCGGACCGTGGCGGTACTCGAACTGCTGGTTGCCAAAGCGGAACTCGGCGCGGCTGACGCTGGGGTCCAGGGTGTAGGGTTCCAGGCGGAACTGCACCTGGGGCTCGGCGGGGTTCTCGGCGAAGAAGCTCTGGCGGATGACCTGGGCCGCGGCCATCTGGTCCAGGTAGACCCGGGACACCGGCAGGCTGTAGCCGTCGACGTTGCGCAGCCGGTAATTGCCCGGATCGCCCACCACGAAGGGCCGCAAGTAGGTGTCGAAGAAGCGCTCGGCCAGGCCCTGGGCCTTGAAGAACTCGCGGAAGTCGCCGATCGCCACCTCGCTGCTGCTGTGGGCATCGAACGGGTAGCGCTTGTGGATGGCCTTGCCGTAGAAGCCGTAGAGCTCGCCCTGATAACGCTGGTTGAGGTACTGGTAGGCGTCGTTGAGCACCAGGCGCCAGGTGTCCTCGGCCAGCAGGTTGAACCAGGCGCTGACCGGTCGCGGCAGGCGTCCGGAACTGGTGCGCAGGGTGCTCAGGGCATCGCGCTGGCCGCTCATGCGGGTCTTGGCCATTTCAAAGGCCGCCTGCTCGGGGTTGCCGGAGCGGGCCAGAAACGCCAGTTGCAACTGCAGTTCGTTGAGCGCCTGCAGGGCCGGGGCCAGGTCCGCGGTGGGGCCGTTGTTGTCGTCGAGCAAGCGGTGCAGCGGCTCGAAGCGGCTTTGCAGGGATTTGCGCGCGGTGTCCGGGAGTTTTTTCAGCAACCCGTCCTTGGCCTTGCCCGCGGCCGCCGCCGCGACCTTGCCCAGGGCGCCGCCACCGGCCAGCTTGTCAGCGGCCTCGCTCAGCTCATCGCCGGGCTCGACCAGCACCGGGAAACGGGTGTTCTCGCGCACTTCCACCAGCAGTTGCAGGATCGGCGAGTTGGCCGAGGTCAGGCCGGCCACTTGCTCGGCCCCTTCGCCGGCATCGTTGATCGGCTGCAAGGCCACCCGGCCCACGGCCTCGCCCCAGTGGTTGGCGTAGTCGCGAAAGTACAGCTGCTCCAGCTTGACCATCAATTGGCGCAGGTCCATGCCGCTGATGTCGCTGCCCTCCCCCAGCACCCAGTTATCCTGAAGGATGTCGCTCACCAGGCTGGCGCCCTGGACCGAGAAATACTGCTGGTAGCCCTGCTGGGTGTAGAAGCCCGGGATCACATAATCGGCGCCCAGCAGCAGGTGGCCCTGGGGCCCCAGGTGCTGGCTCAGGCGATAGTCCGGCAGCGTGCGAGCCTGCTCGCGCAACACCCGGTAGATCACGTCGGCCAGCGACTCGCTGCGCAGCACCTGGCGCGCCTGGGCCACCAGCGGCTCATTGAGCGGGTAGCTGAAGGGTTGCTGCAACAGGCGCTCGAAGTGGCGGTTGAGGCCGTTCTGCACCGGGCTGTTGCCGGGGTAGCGCCGCGACCAGTCGGCCGCCACCCAGTCGCGCAGCCAACTGGGGTCGCGACGTTCCTTGAGGTTGAGCATCAGGTAGGCGCGCAGGCTGTTGAGCAGGCGCTCCCGGTCCTTGAGGTTGCTGCGGATCTGCCCTTCGAGCATCTGCGCCACCCGTGGCAGCAACTGGGCTTGCAGCTCGCGCTCATAGGTTGCGCGCAGCACCGGGTTGCTGGCCTCACCCTGGTACAGGCCGACGCGCTCATGCAGCGACACCTCGCCCTTGGGCGGGAACACCCGGGTCGCCTGGTCGCTCAGGTCCAGGGTCTTGAGCGCCGCCATGGCGTCGCTCCGGTCACTCAGGGTGGCGCGTTGCTGGGTCCACTCCCGGGCCAGCTCGCGCAATTGCTCCAGGCGCGCATGGTTGGCGGAAAAACCACTGGCCCATACCAGCCCGAACAGCCCCAGGGAACCCAGCGCCCCCAGATAGAGAGCGCGCTGGCCCCAGTCGATGCGCCGGCGCTCGCCCTTCTCCAGGCCAGCCAGTTCGGCTTCGGGGAAAATCACCTGACTGAGCAGGTGATGAATGAATCGCGCCCGCCCGCTGTGCAGGTTCGGCAGCAGGCTGCTCTGCAGGCCCAGGTTGGCGCCGATCCCGGCCGTGTCGGGGTCCAGTGACTGGCTCAGGTGCGGCGCGCTGGTGAGGTAGAAGCCGCGCAACAGGCTGGCGCGCTGGTAGCGGTTACCGGTGAAGGCCATGTCGACGAACAGGCACAGGCGCTCGCCGATCAGTCCCAGCTGGTGGGGAAAATCGAGTATCCGCCCGCGACGCTGGGTGTCGCGCTCCTGGTGCATGCGCATGATCATCTGGCTGTTGAGGCGCCGCAGCAGGTCTTCGAACTCGTCGCGCAGCACCGCCACATCGGTGCCGTCCTGCTCGCGCCGGAAGCTGACACCCAGCACCTGCTCGCTCTCTTCGCGGCTCAGCTGATCGAAGAACTCGTCGAACCCCAGCAGTTGGTCGGCCTTGCTCAGCAACAGGTACACCGGCACGTCCACATGCAGTTTTTGCCGCACGTCCTGCAGGCGACTGCGCACCTGGCGCGCCAACAGTTCCAGGGCCTGCTCGTCGCCGCCCTGCAAGACTTCCACCGGCAGCGCCAGGAGCACGCCATTGAGCGGGCGATTGCGCCGACGGCTGCGCAGCAGGCCGAGCAAGGTGCTCCAGGCGTGGCTGTCGGCCTCGGGATCGGGCTGGGTCAGGTAACGCCCGGCCGTATCGATCAGCACCCCGTGTTCAGCGAAGTACCAGTCGCAGTGGACGCTGCCCTGGGTGTCGCGGGTCAGCTTGCGGTCGATGCGATTGAGGGGAAATTCCAGCCCGGAAAAATCCAGCAGGCTGGTCTTGCCACCGCCCTGGGGCCCGAGCAGCAGGTACCAGGGCAGGTCCTGGCGCCAGCGCTCGCTGCGGCCGCGATACAGGCTGGAGGTCTTGAGGGTGCGCAGCGCTTCCTTGAAGCGACTGCGCAGCTCTCTCTCCTCGTCATCCATGCGTTGTTCGCGCTCCAGGCTTTGCCGGCCTTCCTCGCTGTCCTCCAGGGCGCTCTTGCGCACCCCGGCGCGCCAGCTGACAAACACGATGCTCAAGCCCCAGATCAGGCACAAGCCGCTGATGGTCAACAGCCGCGCGGTGGTGCTGGCCCAGAACCGATAGTCATCCACCGCCAGCAAGGGCCCGACGAACCACACCAGCAACGCCGTCAACAGCACCAGCAGCAGGGTCCAGACCCAGGTCCTGGCAAGGAACAGGCCGACTTTCTTCAACAGAGTCTTCATCACAGTTTCCCGTCTTGCGGCGCACTCACGGACACCGCCGAATCAAGCTGACGATAAGGTTGCAGCACGCTCTCGCGCTGCTGCGCCAGAACCCAGGCAAACCCCGAATACATCACCGCCAGGCTCACCAGGGTGAACAACGCCACCGTCCACCAGGGCACGATCCGCACCAGGTCCCGGCGCTGATCGCCAAAGCCCTGCCACTGGGGCGACAGCTCCCGGGGCACGTCGCCGCGCAACTGGCGGATCTGCCGGTACAGGGCATCGCGGATGCCTTCCAGCTCCAGCATGCCGCGGGGCGCGACCCGGTACTTGCCCTCGAACCCCAGGGACAGGCACAGGTAGATGAGCTCCAGCATCGGCAGGTGGCGCAGCGGGTTGCGGGTCAGTTGCTCCAGCAGCTGGAAGACCTTTTCGCCGCCGAACGTCTCGTTGTGAAAGCTGCTCAGCAGGCTCATCTGCGACCATTGGCTTTCATTGCCCCAGGGGGTGCTCACCACCGCCTCGTCCGCCACCGTGCACAGCACATAGCGGGCGCTGCGCACCTGGCCGGGCTCGGCGCCGTCATGCAGCGCCCGGGCCTCGAACCGCCGGATGGCGGCGCTCAGTTGCTGGTTGAGCTCGCCCAGGTCTTCGCGCACCACGCTGTGCTTGAGCCGCACCACTTCCGAGAGCAGCTCGGACGCCGCGGCCACCAGGGCGTTGAGGCTGACGTTGAAGGCCTGGGCCGGTTGCAGGCGCGCGGCATAGATCATCCGCTGCTCCAGTTGCTCGATACGCGGCGGCGCGGCGGAGTCCGTCAGCGGGCCGCTGTCGGCGTGGGGCTCGTGGCGGTCGACGAGGACGGTCTTGTCGTCCTGCGGGTATTCACTGTCCTTGGTCATGGCAGTCAGTTCCTGATGGCCCAGAATTTCAGCTCAAGCTCGGAGAACTCCCCGGAAACGTGGAAGGCAAAGCCGCCGGAACGTTCCAGTTGAGTCAGCTCCTGGGGGCTGAATTCGAGGATGAAATAGGTCTTGCTGGAGTGGAACGGGATCTGTCGCGGCGCCACCGAGAGCGGTTTGACCTTGATCCCCGGCAGGTGCAGGTTGACCAGCTGGCGGATGTTCTCCACCGGGCCGACCTTGAGGTGCGCCGGCAAGCGATGACGCAACTCTTCGGCGTCGCAGTTGGCGCTGGCGGCCAGGACGAAGGAGGCCGACTCCAGCAGCGAGTGATCGTGCAGCGCCGCCACCAGGATGCCGTACTGGCGCTCCTGCAAGGCCAGCTCCATGGCGTGCTGCTCCAGGACCATGGACAGCACCTGGCGAATGGCGTCCATCAGGCTGCGAAAGCTCGCCCCCTGGTCGCTGTGCTGGTAGCGGGTGTCCAGGCGCGGGCGCTTGCTCTCGCTGGAGAAGGTCGACAGGTCGCCCAGCATGCCGAGCAAGGTGCGGTACAGCTCCTCCGGGTGCACCTGCTCCAGGTCCAGGTAGTGGCGCAGCACCACTTCGCTGCGGTTGATCAGCTGCAGCATCATGAAATCGCCGACCTCGGCGCCACCGACCTTGCCATTGGAGCGGATGCGCTCGGCGATGGTGTCGCCACGGTGGGCGAGCATGCTGATCACCTCCTTCAGGCACGACAGCAGGTAGGCCGAGGCGTGGGTCTGGATGAAGGTCGGGAAGAACTCCTGATCGAGGTTGATCACCCCTTCGGCGTTGCTGCCCTGCACCTCGCAGACCTTGAGCTTGACGTAGGCCTGGTCGCTTTGCTGCTCGCCCAGCAACAGGCGGAAGTCCGGGCGTCCGCAGCTGATCTGGCTGCTGGAGTCGTCGTCGGCATTGGAGTCGGCGATCTGCGCTTCGTAGGTGATGTAGCGCGCCAGCACATCGGACTGCTCGGCGCGCCGGGCTTCGATGTGGTTGCCAGTGACCAGGGGCAGCGCCAGGTACACCGAGGTCTTGCCGGTGTTGGCCGGCACGTCCAGGGCCAGGGGCTCGCTGCTCTCCCCGAGGGCGAACAGACTGCCGTCCGGCAGGATCCCCGAGGCCCGGCTGATCACCAGCTTGCCCATGTTCAGGTACTGCAGGTCGATCTCCAGACCGAGAAAGCCCCAGGTGTAGCTGCCCAGCAACTGGGTGCGGGTCTTGAGCTGATGATCGAAATAGCGGTCGTTGTGCTGGAAGTGCTGGGGCCGCAGCAACATGCCTTCCTGCCAGATGACTTTATGTTCGTTCATGGCTGTTCATCCGCCCGGGCCAGAGGTTGCAGACGGTTGCGAATGCCCGCCTGATCGAGGATCAGCTCACTGCGGGTGACCTCCATCGCGGTGATCGGAATCACGTAGCGCCAGCGGGTTTCCGGCAGGTCGCGGTAGGCCGCCAGCACCCCGACATAACGGCTGTCACGGTCGACGCTGAGCTTGAGCTCCAGGCTCTGCCCGGGCCGCAGCTCCAGCTCCTCGCTGGCCACCAGGTCCGGGGCCAGGGATTCCTTGGCCCGCTCGTAGAGGCTGAAGAAATCGGCGTTTTCAAAGGCCACCGGGTGCTTGAGCTCCAGCAGCCGCACCACGATGGGCGACGGCCGGCCGTTGAGATCGGGGTTCAACTGGTCACTGGCGCTGAGCCTGAGGTCGAGCTTGGTCAGGCTCGAATACGGCGACATCGAGGCGCAGGCGGCGAGCAGCGACAGCGCCAGCAGGGTCGCGGCGCGCATCAACAAAACCTTGCAGCGAAGCATGGGGATCATCCTTGGTGGGCGTGGGTGTTGAGGGTACAAATCAGCCGGTGCTGCTCCTCGTAGGCCTGGGCAAAGTCCCGGGCCAGCAGGCGTTCGCTCCAGTCGTCGTCCAGACGCAGGTTCTGGTGGTAACGGGTGTAGGCCCGCCAGTGACGCCCGGCGGTGGCCAGCCAGGGGCGCTTGCCGTCGCGCTCGAAGCGCAGGGTCAACTGCTGCGGCGAAAAGTGCTCCAGGGTGCTGCGCAGCGCTGCCCGGCTGGCGGCGAGCAAGGCCACCTGGTGCGCCTGCAAATCGCCGAAGGCCCGGGCAATGGCCTGGGGCCCGGACAACTGCCCGGGCTTGTCGTCCAGCAGCAGCCGCTCCAGGGCTTCGCCGGCGTCCGGGGCAAAGCGCAGTGGGTTCTTGCCGACGCTCTGGACCTGGGTCTGGCCCAGGCGCAGTTCGTTCTTCAATTCGCTACGGGTACGCAGGCTCTGCTGCAGGCTGGCGACACTCTGCTTGAGCAGGCTCGCCGCCTTGATCGCCAGCGCTTCCCGGGCCGCCGGATCGAGGTCCTTGAGCTCAACGCCCAGGGCCTCGGCAAAGCGTTCCCAGAACGGCTCGCCAGGGCTCTTGGGCGGCGACACCGGGCTCGCTGGCGGGACCGGCGCGGGCGCCACCAGTTCGGGGACCAGCAGGTGCTCGGTGTCGATCCGCGCGTAGTCGGCGAAGGGCTCAAGGGCCTGGGGCGGGCTGTCGAGCAGCGCCAGCGGATCGTCCGTCAACTCGCCCTGCTCCTCCATGGCCAGGGCCTTGAGCGGATCCGGGTCGAGAAAGGCGTCATCGGGAATGATGCTGCCCGCGGCCAGCGGCCGGCCGACGTCCAGCGCCAGGGACGCGCTCGTCGGCATCAGCCGCGCGCGCATCACGAAGCCCCCCAGCACATAGGTGCTGCCCTGCTCGATGCGCAGCGGCGTGCCCTTGGGCAGGCGCGCACCGCTGTCCTTGAGGATGATGCCGTTGCTGCTGGTATCGGTGAGGAAGAACGCGCCGTCCCGATAGCTGACCTGCGCGTGGTGATTGGACAGGTGCCGCTGGCGGTCGGGAATCACCCAGTGGCAATCGGCGCCGCGGCCGATCCGTCCCCCGCCCTGGCCGAAGGTCTTGCTGGCGCTTGCGGCCGGCAGGCGCTGAGGGCTGTCGAGCATTTCGAAAACCAGTTCCATGGTGCTGCTCCTTGCGCTCACTTGCCGCGGTTGACCGTCTGCGGGTCACCTAGCGGGCGGTAGCTGGGGTCATTGAATTTGTAATTGCCGCTGCAAGCGCCCAGGTGGCCGAAAACCACCAGCAACAGCAGGACAAGGGGCCAGGGACGAACGGACATCAGCGGTTCTCCGGATCAAGGTAAGGGGCGCGGCGCCCAAGCAATCGGGCGCCGCCGGTCAGCGACAAACACCGCCACAGCGCGCTCATGAGCAGGACGCCTCGGGTTCCAGCGGCTGGATCTGCAAGCGCGCCAGGCGGTAATGCAGGGCACGCCGCGACATGCCCAGCTCGCGGGCGGCGTGGGTACGATTGCCGCCGTGCTTGTGCAGGCATTCCAGCAACAGGCCGCGTTCGATCTGTTCCATGCGCAGCCGCAGGTTCAGGGTCGGCGAGTCATCCGGCGCCGAGCGTTGCAGCAGCAAGTGCTCGGGCAGCAGCTCGCGGCCTTCGCACAGCAGCACCGCCCGCTCCACCAGGCCCTTGAGCTCGCGCACGTTGCCGGGAAAGGCGTAGCCGCCGAGCAGTTGCAGCGCCGAGTCGGACCACTGCAATGCTTCGCGCTGGAGGAAGGCGCAGGTCTTGTCGCAGAAGTAGCGCGCCAGTTGCGCGACATCCCCCGCGCGCTGGCGCAGGGGCGGCAGTTCGATGGGGAACTGGCCAAGGCGGTAATAGAGGTCCTCGCGAAACTCGCCGCTGCTGACCAGGGTCGGCAAGTCGCGGTGCGTGGCAGCGATGATGCGCACATCGATCTGGCGCGGCTCGTTGCTGCCCAAGGGGCGGATTTCGCTTTCCTGCAACACCCGCAACAACTTGGCCTGCAGCACCAGCGGCATGTCGCCGATTTCATCCAGCAGCAGCGTGCCGCCCTGCGCCGCCTCGAACAGACCGATGCGATCGCTGTCGGCGCCGGTGAACGCGCCTTTGCGATAGCCGAACAATTCGCTCTCCAGCAAGTGCTCGGGCAAGGCCGCGCAGTTCTGCACGATAAAGGGCTGCAAGCGGCGCGGTCCGTAATCGTGGATGGCCCGCGCCACCACTTCCTTGCCGGTGCCGGTCTCGCCCTGGAGCAGCACCGTGTAGGGACTGTGCAGCACCTTGCTGATCAGCTGGCAGGTCTGGCGCATGGCCAGGCTGCTGCCGATCAGCCCGTAGTCGCCGGCCCGGCGCGGGGCCTCGGGCTCGGTCGGCAGCGTGACCGCCGCGCGCCGCCAGTGTTGCCGCAGGCTGCGCTGGGCCAACAGGAAACTGCCCGACAGGCGCAACGAACCGGCAAACCCCTGCAACCGGGCAGGCTCGCGGCTGGCGCACAGCAGCAGCCCTTGCACCGCACCCTGGGGGTTGGCCAGGGGCACGCACAGCAGCGAGCGCCAGGCACCGCCGGCCTCCGGCAGGAAGTCGGTCTGGTACAGGCCGCAGCCCAGGTCGGCGAGGAACAGCACGCGGTCCTGGCACAGCGAGAACTGCAACAGCTGCTCACCGTTGTAGTCCGCCGGCAGCTCGGCCACCGGCCGCGGCCGCGTGGCGTCGCTCAAACACTCGGCACAAAGCTCCAGGCGGGTATGGGTGGCGTCCAGCAGGTACAGCTGGGTCAGCTGGCAACCACTGAGCCGGGCGACGGCAGCCACGAAGTCCGCCAGCAGGCTGGCCTCGTCGCGACTCCTGGCCAGCTCGCAGTACATCCCCAGCAGGGATTCGGCGTAGGCCAGTGGTTGGGCAATCTGGGTAAACATCCGGCTGCCCTCAAGCAAACTCGCAGACCACGCCGCCGTCGGCATCCACCGTGGCGTACACCTGCGCAAGGGACTCGCCGCTGGCCATGGCCTGCAGCAGGCGATCGGCCACCCGGGGCATCAGATGCGCCTCCAGCAGGTGGTCGATCAGCCGCGCACCGCTGTCGCTCTGCCCGCAGCGCCGGGCCAGTTGTGTCACCAGTTCCGGGCAATGACTGAACTGCAGTTGCCGGCGCGCCAGGCGCTGGCCCAGGCGCTGCAGCTTGATCTCGATCAGCTCCCGCAGCACCGCAGCGTCCACCGGGTAGAACGGCACCACCCGCATGCGGGCCAGCAGCGCCGGCTTGAAGTGGGCACTGAGGACCGGGCGGATCGCCTGTTCCAGGTCCTCGGCACTGGGCCGCTGCGGGCCCTGGCACAGGGCGTCGATGCGTTCGCTGGCGAGGTTCGAGGTCATCAGGATCAGGGTGTTGCGAAAGTCGATCGCGCGCCCTTCGCCATCGTTGGCCAGGCCCTTGTCGAAGATCTGGTAGAACAGGTTGAGCACGTCCGGATCGGCCTTCTCCACCTCGTCCAGCAGCACCACCGAATAGGGCTTCTGACGCACCGCTTCGGTGAGCATGCCGCCCTCGCCATAACCGACGTAACCCGGCGGCGAGCCGATCAGCCGCGAGACGCTGTGTTTCTCCTGGAACTCGGACATGTTGATGGTGGTCAGGAAGCGTTCGCCGCCGTACAGCAGGTCCGCCAGGGCCAGGGCGGTTTCGGTCTTGCCGACCCCGCTGGGGCCCACCAGCAGGAACACCCCCACCGGCGCGTCGGGCTTGTTCAGGCCGGCGGCGACGGCGCGCATGGAACGGTCGAGGGCCTGCACCGCTTGTTCCTGGCCGCGGATCCGCGCCCGCAGATCGTCGGCGAAACTGGCCACCCGGGCGTTGTGCTCGCGGGCCAGCTGCTCCAGGGGCACACCGGTCCAGGCGCTGATGACTTCGGCCACCAGCCGTGGACACACTTCAAAGCTGACCAGGCGCTCCGCGGTTTGCGCGCTGCTCAACAGGCCATGGACCGCCTCCAGTTCTGCCTGCCGGGCATCGAGGTCCACTGTTGGCGGGGTCTGCGCCGGGTCCTGGGGGCTGGCGCTCGCGGCTGCGCGGGCCTGGGCCAGTTCCTGGCGCAGGACCAGCAAGCGCTCGGCCAGCCGGCGCTGCTCCAGCCAGCGTTGCTCCAGGGCCTGGCGTTCCTGCTCGGCCTCGATCAGGCGCTGTTCCAGCTGGGCCAGGGCCGCCTGGTCGATACTCAGCCCGGCCTCGGCATCGCGCCGCAGGGCCTGGCACTGGCGCCCACCTTCGGCCAGCTCGGCCCGCAGCCGTTCCAGGCTCTGCGGCGCCGCCGCCAGGCTGATGCGCACCCGGGCACAGGCGGTGTCCAGCACATCCACCGCCTTGTCCGGCAACTGGCGGCCCGCCAGGTAGCGCGCCGACAATTCCGCCGCTGCCACCACCGCATCGTCGCGCAGGTAAATGCCATGGCTCTGTGCATAGACCGGGGCCAGGCCGCGCAGAATGGTCACCGCCTCGTCGACGCTGGGCTCGTGCAACTGCACCGGCTGGAAACGCCGGGCCAGGGCCGGGTCCTTCTCGAAGTATTTCTTGTACTCGCTCCAGGTGGTGGCGGCGATGGTGCGCAGCTCGCCCCGGGCCAGGGCCGGCTTGAGCAGGTTGGCGGCGTCGCCACCGCCGGCGTTGCCACCGGCACCGATCAGGGTATGGGCCTCGTCGATGAACATGATGATCGGCCGCGGCGCGGCCTTGACCTCGTCGATCACCCCCTTGAGGCGACGCTCGAACTCGCCCTTGACGCTGGCCCCGGCCTGCAGCAAGCCCATGTCCAGGACCAGCAACTCGACGCCCAGCAGCGCCTGGGGCACTTCACCGGCGGCAATCCGCGACGCCAGCCCCTCCACCACCGCGGTCTTGCCGACCCCGGCTTCGCCGACAATGATCGGGTTGTTCTTGCGCCGTCGGGCGAGGATATCCACCATCTGGCGCAGCGCTTCATCGCGGCACAGCACCGGGTCGAGCCGGCCGTCCCGGGCCTGCTGGGTGAGGTTGTGGGTGAAGCGCTGCAACAGCGATTCGCCAGCGGCCAGGGGCTGGCCCGGGGCCTCGGGATCACCCTGCTGGGCCAGGGCGAAGTCTTTCAGGCGCTGGCTGTTCAAGCGCGCCAGCAACGGCTGGTAGCGGCTGCCGGCGTAGCGCAGCGGGTTGCGCAGCAGGGCCAGGAGCAACGCCGCCTGCTGCACCTGGGTCTGCCCCAGTTCCAGACTGGCCACCAGCAAGGCGTCTTGCAGCCATTGCACCAGCTCCGGCGCAAACACCGGGTTGCGTGAAGCGCTGTGCTCGGTCCCGGGCTGCAGCACCGCCACCAGCTCAGCGGCCTCGATCCCGGCATCCTGCAGGGCCCGGGCAAGCAGCCCCTGGGGCCGCTCCAGCAGTTCCAGCAGCAGGTCCTCGACCAGGATCTTGCTGCCGCCACGGGCCACGCAACGCTCGGCGCAGCGCTCCAGGTCGCGCCGGGTATCGGCATCCAGTGCCTGGATCAGTTGTTGCAAATCGACGTTGATCATCGGTCTCATCCTTAATGAGAGAGGCTGCCCAGGGTCACCACGCCATCGGCGCGTTCCCGTCCCAGCCAGCTGGTCCAGCCCAGGCGGCAAGCGTTCTGCTCGCCGATGCACAGTTCACGGATTTCTTCCTGGCGCAGTACCAGGCGGATGTCGTAGTCCAACGGGTCGCGCAAGGTGAAACGCACCAGGGCGCAGAGCGGTTGATAGCCGAAGCCGATCGGCAGGAACTCATGGAAGCGCTGCCAGTCGAGCTCGCGGATGTGGATGCGGAACTTGCCGCTGCGATCGCGCACCCGCTCCCCCAGCACCAGGTCCTCGCCGAGCACGCTGTTGCCCAGGCCCAGGCGGTTGCGCTGCTCGGTGAGAATCTGCACCCGGCGCTCGATGCATTGCTCGATCACCAGCTGCGCATGCTTGAAGTAGTAACGCAGCACCGCCTCGATCAGGGCCGCCGAGTGGGCCCGCAGGCTGAGCAGGCCGAGGTAGGGCAACAGGCGTTTCCAGTTCAGCTCCCGGGCCTGGCGGATCTCCTCGCCGCCCAGGCCGATCAGGGCGAACAACTGGCTGGAAAACGGGTCCAGGGCCCCGCTGGAGAAACTCGCGCGATAGCGGTACTTGCGCCAGATCGGCAGCATCAGCCGTTGCAGTCGATGGTGGAACAGATCGAGAAAATGCCGGGTCGGGTTGCCGTCCTCGGTGTCGCCCAGGGCCTGCTCGCCATAGAAGGCCGGCAGCGGCGAGCCGGAGCCGAACAGACCGATAAGGTTCAGGCGCAGGCGCGCATGCAACAGCCCCTGCTCTTCGAAGAACTCCACGCGATCGACGTCGCTGCCGGGAAACCCCAGGCTCGGGTTGGCCTGGAACTCCAGCTGATCGTAGAGCTCGTCGTCGTTCATCTGTGGGTGAGCGTCGCGCAGTCGATCGACCACCAGCATCACCGCCTGGAACAGCGAGTACTCCCGTATGCCTCGGGACAGCTCGCTTAAAGCAGGGGCTGTAGCCCCATGCGTGGCGTCCATTGGTACACCTCTCCTTGTGTACTGTTTACCCGCAGCTCGTGGTACGAATTGAGGCTGGCGTAAAGAGCGAAAAACTCGTTGAGCACGGAAGCGAAGATGAACAGGTCGCCTTCACCGATGTAGCCTTGCGGGTCGATGGTCAGCTCGGTGCGCAGGCCCCGCAGCGGCAGGCCGCGGTGCAGGCGATCGACGTGTTCGTGACGGATCGACTTGAGCCCTCCCAGCAAACGTTTGCTGACCCGCTCGGCGTGCTGGTCGTAGTAGCGCGGCAGGTCGTAGGTTTCGAGAATCACCTTGAGCGCATCGACGTTGGCCAGGGACAGGTAGTTGAGGGACATGTTGCTGATCAGCTTCCACAGGAAATCGCGATTCAGGGGCGGCGCGTAGCTGGCAGTGGCCGCGGTGATGTTGCGAAAGCGCAGAAAATCCGGGGTGTTCTCGCAGGGCTGGTCGATGTCGCCGAGCTTGAGCTGACGGGGCAGGTTCTGGTTGGTGCAGGTCAGCTCGATGGACAGGGTTTCCTGGGCCTCGGTGTGGCGGATGGCGAAGCTCAGGTAGGTGTCCAGGCCATCGTGGAGCAGGGACGAACGCTGGCGGATGCTGTAGTGCGGACGGCTCTGGGGCACGTCGAAGCTGGGGTCGTGTTCGAAGGATTCAAACGGCACATAGGCCTGGTAACCGACCCCGCCCGGGGCCCAGCCGGTGACTGAATCCACCGAGAACACCCCGCAGTTTTCCAAGTCGTATTCCGCCGGCAGCAGCAGGTACTCGTCCTGCTTGCCGTCGAGGCGGATCGGCAGCGCATCGTGCTTGAACAGATTGACGATGGGGGTGCAGTACAGCTTGACGTTGTCCAGGGTCGGCCGCAGGCGCTGGATACCGCTCTTGCGAATATCGAAGCGCAGCTCCAGGCCGCGCACCTGCTTGAGGCTGTCCTCCGGCAGCGTCCGCAACACCTCCAGGCCGCCGAGGTCGACAAACAGGAACTTGTCCTGAAAGGAAAAATATTCCTGCAGGTAGCGATAGCCGCGGAAGGTGTTCAGCGGATAGGGAATCAACGCCTCTTCTTCGGCAAAGCCCACCGGCTGCACCTTGTTGCCCGGGATCTGCAACGCCAGCGGATCACCGTTGGCTGCGCGCAACGGCTCGCCACTGGCGCGCAGCGGCACCAGCTCGATCCCGGCCAGGTTGCGCAACAGGCTCAGGTAGAGCATCTGGCTAATGTAGCGCTCACCGGCCAGATGCAGGCGCAGGCGCCCCAGCTCCAACTCGCCCAGATGCCCGTCGCAGGTCATCTCCAGGCGCAAACTGAGCAAGGCCCCGTCGCCCTTGACCGAATAGGTCAGCCCGCTAAGCGCCAGGGGCAGCACCTCGGTGGGATAGCAGGTGCGGAACCGGCAGCGCACCTCATTGATCGGCCGGCTCTCCACCGGCGTGTCCCGAGGCACGCCGACCGCCGGCCCCGAACGTTGCAATGGATCGAACTGCAGGATGCTGAACGCCGGCAACGGCCGCATGTAGTTGGGCCACAGCAGATGCATCAACGAATGGCTGAGCTCCGGCAGCTCGTCATCGAGCTTCTGCCGCAGACGCCCGGTGAGAAAGGCAAAGCCTTCCAGCAGCCGTTCCACATCCGGGTCCCGCCCGGCCTGCCCGAGAAACGGAGCCAGCGCCGGACTACGCTCGGCGAAACGCCGGCCCAACTGGCGCAGCGCGGTCAGTTCGCTTTGGTAGTAGTGGTTGAAGGACATGGCGTACCTGCCTGCGTCACTGTTAAAAGGGCGAGCACATGAAAACCCTGACTTGGATTAGTGCTCAGATTCGATTCGTGTTACTTGAAACCGTAAAAAACCACCGCGCTCTACAACCGGACAATGGCGCAGAGGTTCAACTACCAAACGACTGACGATTTCAGCGCCCAACTCTGAGCAACCACTTTTCCAGCCAGATCCTGAGTAAAACTGCCAACATCATCAGCCCTCCCTCAAGTTGCGAATACACGATCGCCCGCACGGGATAACGCGGATAAAAATAAAAATATCGAAATCATCAACAAAAAAATTGCTAAAACCTTCCACTTGAAACTTGAAATTAAAAAAACCACAAAACTCATGAAGACAAACAGGTAGAACATCAAGCCACTGGTCATGGCGATAGCAATACCTTGAGATGTAAACCCTCCACAAATCGAAATATAAATACCGACAAGATAGTCATGCAAAGGTATATACATCAAACAAAATAAAAGATGAACAAACAACCCAGTACCCTGCCAAACACTCACTAACTCCAAACCCCATATTTATCTATATCAGGCTGTGAAATAGAGCGAGCCAGCATGCCATGCAACGGCACACATGACACGCCAATTTCAACATAGAAAAAAACTCTGACTGCCGAACGGACATTCATTCCCTTCAAGCTCCTTGCCTGCTGTCGCAGCCTTAGGCCGAAACCAAAAAAGCACCCAACCTAATTTTTAAAATGGGTATAAGGCGTATTACTTACAAATATATTCATCCCGTGCTCTTCCCATTCCGGCATGGAAATGACAAACAGCTTTTTCTGCCAATCAAATTTTATCCAATAAACCCCTACTTCATGATCACTTTCAAACACCCGCATATCCAAAGACTGCGTATCATACAAAGGTGTGCGGTAGACTTTTTCAGGCGCCTGCGTATCAATTACTCGAAGATAAGCCATTCCCCGGAGAAAAAAGATTCCATCAACGCGCACATTCTCCATTACAAATCGGCCTGACGGACTTACCTGCGTAGTACTCGCGGGATAACCGAGCATTACATTGACGGTGTATGCCAAGGCCACACCCAACACAACAGCGACTAAAACTGTTCGGCGAAGCCATTTACTCCGGAGCATATTCATCATTGTGCACCACCCGACTTCCAGCATTCGTCTCAATTCAAAAAGCGGACAATAAAATAATATCCATGCTATTTTTTACCGCACACGAAAGCTCACTCCCATAATGTAATAACAACAAGAGGAACGCTTTCATATAAAACATCCGAAAAAACCTGAAAATCACCGCCTTTGCCTGTTTTTCGTCTATAGGCAACAAAATGCGAATTATTAATATAAAAATAACGCGCTTCAGCAATTTCCTTGTACATACGATCCGCAGCAGCGTCTCCAGGTGCTCGCATCGCTAGAGCAACCTGTTCTTCAGCCAGGCCGATATTGGCAACATTTGCAGCGAGTGCCGCTTCAATGCCATCAAAATTCCAAAATCCCAGCGGCTGACTAAAAAGACTGTTGGGGGCGTCATTAAAATCATAAGCATCTTCAACATAAAAGCCTATGCGATTTACTAAAAGCTGCACCTTATCCTTGGTGACAACAACCTCTCCCTCCGGGAAAACTCGGATATTAAAATCAGCCAAGGCCGCCCTTAGCTCGTTTATCTCATCGCCCAACGAAAAATTTACCGATCGAGTGTTGCAGTAACCAAACTTCTCTACCGATCTCGCCTCCCCATCAAACTTAAACGGGTACACACCAAGAGTTCGCCCCTTGTATTTCGGCAATATTTTTTTCCGCATCTGATCTTGAGCTGGCCCATTCCTCCACGCAGTTCGCAGAATATTCAGCACTCTATTGGCGCGTTCAAACTTGACAAGCCAAGTCATCTTGACGATTGAACTATTGAAATAGGGTGCAGGAGCAAGTGCAGCATGATCCTTGACTGTGTTCGACATTGCGCCATCTATCGTCGACCATGGCTTGCCATCAAACCAGTACTGCATCAAGTCGGCAGCGACATTCCAATTCATTTTTCTCATGGCAGCTGGAATATCACTCACTCCGAAAAGACGAATTGCCAAGGTCTTTTCGGCCTTTTGACTCGCAGGACTCAAACCAGACATCGCTACTATTTCCGTCACCTAGAACCCCCATTTACGTGCAAGAGCAGGACCGCCGCCGATTGTTCTTCAACGCACTCGACCATGATCAAGCAATCACCACTTCACTCTGCCGTTGAATAATCAGTTCATACGTCTCGGCATCCGAAGATGATATTTTTTCGGTCTTGCCATCTACTCCAGTCACGCCACTGAAGATCTTTCCAGACGCCGTTTTGACGGTGTAGGCAATTCCCGCCAATGGCTTCCCAGTCTCCTGGCACTCAATCACATAGTGTTCGCTGAACGGCCAATTGATCTGCACCGGCAACGGCGCCACAAACGGTGCCGGGACATGGGTATCGCCAATGATCACCGTCCCTGATCCACCTATCACCGTGTTGCCATGACTGCCCAGCGAACCCAGGGTGGCGGCCGGCCGACCATTGATGAACACGCTGCTGCTCAGGGCGCCGCTCAAGGCACCGCCACAGGCCGACACGTCACCTTGGCGAGCCGCCGGCAGGCCGTCGAACAGCACATCTGCCGAGCCGCTGGCGATGGGATTGACCCCATGCCCGGGAATCGGACAGGCCGTTGGGTCGCTGAGCCGTGCCGCAGGTTTTCCAGACATCCTTGTGCACTCCTTATTTGATCCGTACCTGCCCGCTGCCATCCAGGCGTGCGGCGAAGCTCACCTGGCGCCTGACCCCTTCCACCTCCAGCAGGCCTTCGATGCTGAAGGCCAGCTTGAGGGGATCGTGGTCCCGAGGCAGTGGCTTGACCCGCACGTTGGACAGCCTGGGTTCGTAGGTCTCGATAAAGCCTTCGATGGCCTCGCGCGCCTGACTCAACGCGTCGTGCAGGCTCAGGCGCATGTCGTTGAGATCCGGCAGCCCGTAGTCGGACAGTGTCTGCACACTGCCCGCCCGGGTGCTGAGCATCTTCGCCAGGTGGGCAGCCACCGATGCCATGGCGGCCACTTCGCGACTCCAGCCAACGCGCTGTTCAGCCTCGCCGCTCAGGCGTTCGAAAAGGCTGCCGTATCGACGCATGGCTCAGCTCCTGCCCTATTCCTTGTCCAGCTTGCCCACCAGCGACAGGGTGAAGTCCGCCCCCATGTACTTGAAGTGCGGCCGCACGTTGAGGCTGACCCGATACCAGCCCGGCTCGCCCTCGACGTCGCTGACGATGATCTGCGCGGCACGCAGGGGACGCCGGCCACGCACTTCGCTGCTGGGGTTCTCCTGGTCGGCCACGTACTGCCGGATCCACTTGTTGAGTTCCAGCTCCAGGTCGGTGCGTTCCTTCCAGGACCCCAGTTGCTCGCGCTGCAGCACCTTCAGGTAATGGGCCAGGCGGTTGACGATCATCATGTAGGGCAGCTGGGTGCCGAGCTTGTAGTTGAGCTCCGCGGCCTTGCCCTCGGCGCTGATGCCGAAGAACTTGGGTTTCTGCACCGAACTGGCGGAGAAGAACGCGGCGTTGTCGCTGCCCTTGCGCATGGTCAGGGAGATAAAGCCCTCTTCCGCCAGCTCGTACTCGCGACGGTCGGAAACCAGGACCTCGGTGGGGATCTTGGTTTCGATCTCGCCCATGCTTTCGAAGTGGTGCAGGGGCAAGTCCTCCACCGCGCCGCCGCTCTGCGGGCCGATGATGTTCGGGCACCAGCGGAACTTGGCGAAGCTGTCGGTCAGGCGGGTGCCGAAGGCGTAGGCGGTGTTGCCCCACAGGTAGTCTTCGTGGCTGTTGGCAACGTTTTCCTTGTAGACGAAGGATTTCACCGGGTTTTCTTCCGGATCGTAAGGGTTGCGCAACAGGAAGCGCGGCAGGGTCAGGCCGATGTAACGGGCATCCTCGGACTGGCGGAAGCTCTGCCACTTGGCAAATTGCGGGCCTTCGAAGTGGTCCTTCAGGTCCTTGAGGTCCGGTAGCCCGGTAAAGCTTTCCAGGCCGAAGAACTTCGGCCCCGCCGCGGCAATGAACGGCGCGTGGGACATGCACGCCACGCTGGACACGTACTGCATCAGCTTCACGTCCGGCGAGCTGGGGGACATGAAGTAGTTGGCGATGATGGCGCCCACCGGCTGGCCACCGAACTGGCCGTATTCAGCGGTGTAGATGTGTTTGTAGAGGCCGGCCTGCATCACTTCCGGAGAGTCCTCGAAGTCGTCCAGCAGGTCCTGCTTGGAGACGTTGAGGATCTCGATCTTGATGTTCTCGCGGAAGTTGGTGCGGTCCACCAGCAACTGCAAACCACGCCAGGCCGACTCCAGCGACTGAAAATCGGGATGGTGGAGGATCTCGTCCATCTGCTGGCTGAGCTTGGCGTCGATCTCGGCGATCATCCGGTCGACCATGGCCTTCTTCACCGGCTCGCCGCTGTTCTGCGGTTTCAGCAACTCTTCGATAAAGGCCGAGACTCCGCGCTTGGCGATGTCATAAGCCTCGTCATCCGGGGTCAGGCGCGTCTCGGCGATGATGCTGTCGAGAATGCTGTATTCACTGCTGTCCTGGTGCTTCTGCTGTGCGGCACTGCTGCTCATGTTCTAGCTTCCTTGGCGATTGAGGGCTCAGTCTTGCAGGGCGGGGGCGGCGTTCAGACCCAGTTCACCCAGGACCCGATCCCGGGACTGGTCATCGGCGAGCACGCCTTCGATGGCTTTGCGAAAGGCCGGGGCGTTGCCCAATGGCCCCTTGAGCGCCACCAGGGCGTCGCGCAGCTCCATGAGTTTCTTCAGTTCCGGAACCTGCTCCACCAGGCTGGCCGGGTTGAAGTCCTTCATCGAATCAACCCGCAATTGCACCGCCAGCTCGTCGCTGCCGCCATCGTCCTGCAGGCGATTGGGCACGCTCAGGGTCAGGCGCAGTTCCTGCTTGGCCAGGACCTCGTCGAAGGTCATCTTGTCGATGCTGATGGGTTTGCGATCCTCGACCTTGCGCTCGTCCAGGCGCTGGGTGTAATCGCCGATCGCCAGTAGTTTCAACGGCAGTTCTATCTCTTCCTGAGCGCCGCCGGTGGCGGGTTTGAACGTGACGTTGATCCGTTCCTTGGGGGCTACAGAGCCTTCTTTGGCCATGACACTTCTCCTTGGGTTGTTGGCCCTGGGGCCTATTCGAGTACCACCTCGAGATCGAGATGGCACAGCCTGCGATAAACCTCTTCCTTGCGTTCGCGCACCGCGTGGTTTTGCGGCAACAGCTCGCAGCAGTTGTGCAGCAGCTGCAGTACCTCCAGCGCCAACTGCGGCTCCCAGGCCTGCAGGCCCGAGTGCTGCAGTTGCTGATCGAGAGTCTCCAGCTGGGTCTTGGCCAGTTCGTACTTCTTGGCCGTGAAACACAGGCGCGCCAGGCTCAACTGCCAGAAGAACCGCACCCGCCCGCCCTGGGCGTTCTGCAGGCCCTGCTTGAGCACCTGCACCGCGGCCTTGAGGCCGTCCTTGCGCAGGATCGGCAGCACCTCTTCCAGGGCCTCTTCCCAGGCCGGCAGGTGGCTGTCCGCTTCGACCTTGCGCGGCACGTCGGCGCTTTGCAGATGGGGCAGGACCTGGGCGCTGATCCAGGCGCGGGTGGCCGGATCGGCAAAGGCCACGCCGTCATGGAAACGCAGCTCGATCAGCCCGGGCAGGCGTTGCAGCAGCAGGGCGAAATGGAACTCCACCTCACGCATGGCCGACTCGGCATTGAGCTCCTGCAGGCACTCCCAGACCATGCGCTGACCGTCGAACCAGAACGGCGCCCGAGCCAGACTGGCCTCCAGCTCCACCAGCAGGTCGGCGTACTGGCCCTGGGCGAAACGTTCCTGGTAGTGACGCAGCTTGTCCGCCGGCAGCCCGCGCAAGGCGGTGACCTGCTCGGCATTGCGCTCGGGCACCGCATCGATGGACAGCCACATCAGGGTTCGATTGAGACGCAGGGCACGCTGATCGGTGGCCTTCTGCCGCAGCCACCAGGCGCACAGCGGCCGGGCGTTGTCCTGCTGGGCGCGCAGGGCCTTGTGCGCATCCTTTTCGTTGTCGATGGGTGAACCGGGGGTGAACAGCTGCGCCGCCGCCTGCTTGACCTGGGCCACCACGCTGCCCACGGCTCCGGGTTCCGGCTGCTGATCCGCGGCCCGGGTGACCATGCCCTGCAGACGCCGGCAGATGGGCAACAGCAGCGGCGCTTCGTCCCCCAGGTGCCGGGTCAGGATGCCGTCCAGCCCCTGGATCTGCTCCACCAGACGGCGGAACAGCGGCAACTGGTCCTTGACCGGCACATCGTCGTCGAGGGCGTCCTGCAGGCGCGGCACCAGCCAGGCGATCGCTGCGCCGCGGGTGCGCGGCTTGGCCGGGTACACCTGGTCCCAATGGTGTTCGCAGAGGTGGCGCAACAACCCCAGGCCCGCCAGCAGGCCAGGGAAAGACTCACGCTGATGCAAGGCCCAGGTCAGCCAGGCGGCGACCCGCAGATCCTTGGATTGATCACGCAACAGGGCTTCGCTTTGCTCCTGGACCTTCAGCCAGTCGATCTGACCGTTGGCATGCAGCGACTGGGCTTTGCCCAGCTCGCTTTCCAGGGCTTCGTATTCGTTGGAGAAGCGGACGTCATCGCCAGCGAAGCTGTGCTCGTGCACAGGGGACTGGGCGAGTTTGAGGTGATGGGAATACAGCTTGCGCGAGTAGCTCATGGGTGGCCACTTTCCATGCCCGCCACCCGGCTCGCATAAAGGCGTTGATTACGCTCTTTATTGAAAAATCTGACAAAGGTGGGAAACAAAGTGCGCACTGGAACTACCGGATATCCATTCAGGTGGCAAAACCCTAACGGAACACCCCAGGCAAAAATATAGGATTTTTCTTATATGGACCGATAAACCTCTAGTACAAATATGTTTAAGTTCTTATGCGCAACTTCTTGCGCAGTAGTATTCGGATTTATGCAACAAGTGGTATTAATCGCGCCGCCCCGCTTGGCTCGCTCAAACCTCCCGCAACGGGCGTGGTCAATGGGCCGCGGACTTATCAGCGCTCAGCACTTTGCGCAGTTGCAGGTAAATCACCCCATCGCCATCGAATGCGAGCACTTTATTGGCAGTCAAGATTTCAGCGTCGCGCCCCTCATATTTAAGCCAGCCTTCATCCCACAAGTGGCCACTTTCATAACGCACTTGAATGAAGTAATAAGGCGGCTCGGCGCGGGTGATTTCAATGTAATGCCCACCGTCAGCGGCGCCCTGCCACTGGGCATTGGGGTGCTCGGCCAGCCGATGGGCTGGAGCCTTGTTGAAGTCCGTCAAGGCCACCCAAAGTGCAATCAGCGCCAGCGCCAACCCGCCCATCACCATCAGAAAACGCTTCAACCAGATCAATCCCTAATCTCCAGCAGTTGGGCCGTGCAGCGGCCGCCCGGTCGGGCCGGCGGCATTCTGTGCCCCTGCTGGGCAACAGCGCAATAAAAAGCCCCGGGCAACTTGCCAGGCGCGGCCGGTCCCTGCAGCCTTGACGCCTGAACGGTCCACGGACAGCGGCGCCCTTGCCCCCCAAAACGGAAACACCTGACATGCGCATCACCCTCACCGCCCTGCACAGCGATCCGTCGTCTGCCTTGTGGGTCGACTTCAACTGCGCTTTCGGCCAAGGCCGGGGCCTATGGCTGGGAGCGCCGCCCCAGGTTGCCCAGGAGCATGACGTGGAACTGAGTCTGGAAGATGAGTTCCGCTGGCAGCACAACCTGTGGCCCGGCACCGGGCCTGAGCCGCGAATCGCTCGGGACAGCGACGGGCTGCACATCACCGGGCAGTTGCTCCAGGTGGACGAGGACGGTGGCGCGGCCCTGGCCATCGGCGGTTCCATCATCCTGCTGAGCGTGCACGGGTACAGCCGGCCACTACCCGCCTGTGTCAGCCTGCTGGCCCGTCAGGTGAGCCTGCAACCGCTGGCGCTGTAAGCGCCGCTCAGGCGGATCCGGGGCATGCGCAATCCAAGGAGGGGTAAAGCTGGGAAATCGCCGAACGCGACTAGGAAGGGTGTTCGCCCAGTGCTCTGGCCTTGGCAATCCATGCACCGGTAAAGAGCCCTTGCACCGGGCGAACGCTTGGCATTCTAGTGCAACGGCCAGGGAATGTCCGTGGGCCGAATCTGAATAAAACTGCAACGCTGGACGCCGCCCCTCGCAGCGCCTCTCAATACCCGGTCATCTCCAGATAACCGCTACCGCTGTGGCTGCCCTCCAGCGTGACCGGCCCTTCCCAGTAGGGAATGCTCAGGTTCATCCACGACTGGGGATTCAAGGCCCGGGTTCTGATGTCCAGCCCCTTGTCGGGGATGCTCAAGTGCCAGGCGATCGGCAGGCGCCGTCCCTCGACCTGGGCAGCGTCCAGCGCTGTCATGCGGATCTGCTCCCGTCCCAGGCTCTGGGTGCTGCCGTCGGCATTGATCCAGGTGCCGGTGATGTAGGGCGCGCGCGTGCTCTCCCGGACCCGGAACAGCATCAGCCGCTCGCCGCTGTCCAGGTGCAGGGAAAACCAGTCCCAACCGGTCTGATCGGCGGCCAGGGGCTGGCTGCTCCACTCACGGTCGAGCCAGGCCGGGCCGCTGACCTGGTAACGCTGGCCGTCGATCTGCAACTGGCCCGTGGCCTGGAAAAACGGCTGGCTGTAGTAATAGGACGCCTGCCCCTGATCGGATTTGCGGCTGTAACCACCCTCCCCCTGCAGCACCAGGGGCCGGCTGCTGGACAGTTGCAACTGATAGGCAAACCCCGGTCCGCTGGCCTGCACCTGCATCCGGGCCAGGGGATTGTCCGCGCTGGACAGGCTGGTGAAGCGCCAGTCATCGATCCAGGCCTGGAACGGCTGCGCCGTGACCCCGGCCTGCCCCACCCCGCCCCGGGCATAGCGCTCGGCGGCGTGATGGCTGCTGGCGGACGTCGCCGCCGCGTGCCCCAGCCAGACCAGCGGCGCACTCCAGCCGGGCTGTTCGGGTGCGGCGCGCAGGGCGCTGCGAAACAGCGTCCATTGCACGCCGAAACGTCGGCCTTGAGCGTCCTTGAGGTCGGCGGTCAGGTACCACCACTCGATGCGAAAACCATCGTGGGGACCATGATCGGCGGGAAAGCTGAAGCTGCGCCCCGGCAGCACCGGGGTAAAGGTCGCGGCCTCGCTGCCCAGCCCGGCAAACCCCTGGGGCGGCTCGGCGGAAGGCTCGCAACCGGCCAGCAAGGCCAGCAGCAGCGCCGCCAGCACCCGGCTCAAGCGATCAATCTTCATGGGCAAAGCTCCTCAGCAGATCCGCCGGTTGCGCACGCTGCAAACGCAGCAGCGGCCAGGCCGATGCCAGCAGGGTCGCCAGCATCGCCAGCCCCAGCAGTTGCACGAGCTGCCCGGGGAAGACCCGCAACGGCAAACGCCAACCGAAGGCCTGGACGTTGATCACGCTGTCCAGGCACCAGGCCAGGACGATGCCCAGGGGTAGCGCCAGGACCAGGGTCAGCACGGCCAGCAGCCAGGTCTGGGCCAGGTTCAGCAGCAGCAATTGACGCCGCCCCACGCCCAGGGCCCAGAGTGGCGCCAACTGGCCCAGGCGGCTCTGGCTCTGGGTCAGCAGGCTGATGAACAGCGCCACCCCGGACACTCCCAGGGTCAGGCTGTTGAGGGCCGCGGTGGCGGCGAAGGTGCGCTCGAAGACCTGTTGCGACCAGCCCTTGAGCCGGGCCTGATCGATGACCCGGCTGTCATCCAGATGAAATTGCTGTTGCAGGGCGCCGATCAGCGCCGGCACCGCCGCCGGCGCCAGGCGCAGGTTGAAACGGTTCGGCGTCAAGTCCGGCCAGTGGCGCAGCAGGTGCCCGGCGTTCACCAGCACATGGCCCTTGGGGTTGCCGTAGTCGGCGTAGATCCCCACCACTCGGGGCGCCCACTGGCCGGTCGGCACCGCCAGGCTCAAGCGGTCGCCGGGGCGGACCTTGAGGCGCCGGGCCAGTTGTTCACTGAGCATCAGCGTGTCCTGGCTCGCCAGTTGCGCCCAGGGCTCGGCGCCGTCGGCTTCCAGCAGCGGCCAGTGCGCGCGGTAGCTGGGATGGTCGATCACCCCGTACAGGTCCGCCGGCCAGCCTTGCACCTGCAACGCCACCTGCCAACTGGGGAGCACGGCTGTCACTTGCGCCTGTTGCGGTAACCACGCCAGCAACTGCCGGGCCTGCTCCGGGCTTTGCGGATTGACGTACAGCTCGGCGCTCAGACGCTGCTCCAGCCAGTCGTTGAAGGTCTCGCGAAAACCCGCGGTCATGCTGCCGGCGCCGATATTCGCCGCCAGCGCCAGCAGCAGGGCCATCAAGGCCAGGCTCAGGGCCGGCAATTGCTGGCGGCAATCGGCCAGGAACCACTGCCCCAGCACCCCACGCCGACGCCCCAGCAAGGCCCCCAGCAGCGCATCGAGCAACACCGGCAGGCCCAGGGCCGCCGCCAGCAGCAAGGCCGCCATCAGCACGAAGCCGCTGGCCAAGCTATCGCCCCATTGCCAGGCCGCCAGGGCCACCAGCACTGCGCCGCCAGCCACCACGCCCTGACGGCGCAACCAGCGGGCATGGGCCTGATGCCAGGCCTGGGGGTTGGCCAGGGCCAACAGCGGCAGGCGCGCCGCCCGCAACAGGCTGGCGCCGCAGGCCAGCAAGGCGCCCAACAGGCTCAGGCCAATCCCGCTGAGCCACCACCAGGGGCTCAGGCTCAACTGCCCCGCCACCTCGGCGCCGTACAGGCCGCGCAGGCTGGCGGCGACATCCGGCAGCAGCAGCCCGGCCAGCCAGTAGCCGCTGACCACCCCGGCGACCCCGCCCAGCAATGCCAGCGCCCCCAGCTCCAGGGTCAGGCTGAAGATCAACTGCCGCGCACTGACCCCACAGGCGCGCAAGGTGCGCAACAGGCCGCGGCGCTGCTCCAGGGCCAGGCCGATGGCGGCATGCACGATAAACAGCCCGACCACGAAGGACAGGAACCCCAGGGCATTCAGGTTGAGGTGAAAACTCTCGGTCAGGCGCGCCAGGTTGTTCTCCGAATCGCCGGGGTGCAGCACCAACTGCCCCGCCAGCGGCGCCGGCAAGGGCGGCGCCTGGGCGGCAAAGTCCCTGGGCAGCAGCAGGCGGCTGAGTTGCCCCGGCTGGTCGAGCACTTGCTGGGCAAAGCCGATGTCCATCAGCAGCAGCCCCGGCGCCATGTCCGCCTGCACCTGCAACGGCGGCAGCCGCCGACCATTGCTGGCCACCGGCTGCTGGCCCTCGTGGTAACCCAGACTGGCCAGGGTTTGCGGGGCGATCCAGGTGCGCCCCGGCGGACTGAAGAACTCCACCACCTGCTGCATCGCCAGGGCCTTGCCGGCGATGGCGGAACCGGCGGGCAGCGACAGTGGTTCGATGCCCATCAGTTGCAGGCGCCAGTCGTCATGCCCCTGCAACTGCACACGCCCTTGCAGCACCGGCGACACCGGCCAACCCGCACGACGCAGGTCGACAAAGCGTTGCTGGGGAAAACTTGCGCCATCGGCCGTGCCCAGGCTGGCCTGGGGCTCACCGCCAATCAGCTGGCTGGCCCGGGCATAGCTGTCCCGGGCCTGGCTGTTGAGCGCCAGGACTCCGGTCAGCAGGCTGGTGGCCAGCCACAACCCGGTGAGCACACTGAAGAACTGCACCGGATGCTGGCGCCAATGGCTCAGCAGCGCCTGCATCGTCGTCACCAAGACCCGCATCTCAACCCCCGACCGGGTCGGCCAGACGACCGCGATGCAGCACCACCGTCTGTTGCAGGCGGCTGGCCACGCGCTGGCTGTGGGTCACCATCAGCAGGCTGGTGGGGCTGTCGGCCAGCAACTCCAGCAGCAGATCCAGCACCTCGTCGCTGGTGGCTTCGTCGAGGCTGCCGGTGGGTTCGTCCGCCAGCAGCAACTCGGGTTTCGCAGCCAGGGCCCGGCCCAGGGCGACCCGTTGCTGCTGGCCGCCGGAGAGCTGCTCCGGATAGCGCCGCAGCAAATCCCCCAGGCCCAGGCGCTGCACCAACTGCGCCTGCCACCGCGGATCGAAGCGCCCGGCCAGGCGCGCCTGGAAACTCAGGTTGTCCTCCACCCGCAGACTGCTGATCAGGTTGAACTGCTGGAACACCAGGCCCACTTCAGTGCGCCGCCAATCGGCGCGCTGGCCCTCGGTCATCTGCTCCAGGTGCTGCCCGCCGATGCGGATGCTGCCGGCGTCGACCCGGTCGAGCCCCGCCACCAGATGCAGCAAGGTGCTCTTGCCGCTGCCCGACTCGCCCATCAGCGCCAGACTGCTACCGTGCTGCAGCTGCAGGTCCACGCCCTGCAGCACCGCCAGTGGGCCCTGGGGCGTGGGGTAACTCTTGAAAACGCCTTGCACCTGCAGCATGGGCTGATTCGTCCGAGTAAAGAGGGAGCCAAGCATAGCCCGAGCAGCAGCGCCCCTATCGGCCCGTGCCGGCGAAATATAGTATGGCGCGACTTTTTTCCTGGCAGGACGCACAGATGAACTACACCCGGGCCCAATTGAAGTACCGGCTGCAGATCGGCGCAGGCACATTGATGTTCACCGGCGCGCTGATTTCCACGGTGTTTTCCACCTTGAAAATGCTCCACTGGCGCCTGGACAGCTACACCGCCATGGCGAGCACCATCAACCGCCCAATTCAGCAGTTCACCCTGATGGTCTCGGAAAACACCCGGGCCCTGGACTGGTTCTGGGACAACAGCCCGACCCCCGACTTCCTGCGCCTGAGCAACGCCTCGCACTGGAAGTTCCTGCTGATCTACCTGCTGATCTTCGTCGGCGCCGCCCTGTTCGCCTCGGGCCGGACGCTGATGCGCAAGGTCGAAGCCGTGGAACCCTTGATCGAGGCCCAGCTCAACGCCCCGGTCGAGGACGGCGTACCGGCCAGGACCCTGCAACAGCTGGAGGACTCGACCCTGGTGGAAGCCGCGCCGTCGTTCTTCAGCCAGACCCGCCTGCTGGTGGTCTGGCCCCTGGGCGGCGCGGCGGTGTACCTGGGCCTACTGTGGATGCTGCGTATCATCTGAGCCCGGCGCCGGCGGATCGAGCAACGCCTCGGCCACCGGGTACTTGACCACCACCCGGTTGCGATACAGGCATTCCTGGCGCAGCAGCTCGGAATCCTGGCCCTTGCTGCGAATGTCGCGCCAGATCTGGTTCTCGCGGTACACCCGGGCGCCCTCGCGCACAAAGCGATGCGCCCGCTGATAGACGTGATAGCGATACTCGCGCGGCCGCTCGCAGAGCAGCTCGCCCTCCAGTTGCTGCGCGCCGACCTGCAACTTGAGCTGCAAGGTCTGCGGGCCGGGGTTGTACAGCACCAGATCGATGTAGTTGTAGAAGATCGCCGCGCCGGAACCGAAGGGCAGCACCCGGCCCTCGTCGGGGAACGGGTCGAAGCTGTGGTTGGCCCGCTCCACCACCTCCAGCGGCGAGTGCATGGCCATCCAGTGAATCAGGTTGCTCAGCTGGCAGATGCCACCGCCGATGCCGCTGCGCGCCTCGCCGAACGACAACTCCATGCCCTCGACAAAACCGCGCTGGCGACTGGGCCGGCCCACCAGTTTGCAGAAGGAAAAATATTCGCCGGGGGCAATGCGCACGCCATCGATGCAGGCCACCGCCAGCCTGAGGTTGATCACCTTGTTGTGCTGCAGCGCCAGGTCGCTGTCGCCCAGGGTGCGGATCAGTTTCGAGGTGTGCTTGATCAGCCGATGGGGCAAGCGCGGGCTGCCGGGCTCGGGCCGGGCGTAACGGCGCCCGGAGCAGCGCCAGGCCAGGTGGCGCATCAGGCGCTTGTGGCGCACCCGCAGCCAGTACAGCAGCGGGTGATACGAGGACAGGGGTTTCATCGATGGGTCAACGGCGGCCCGGCGCGCTGGCGCAGGAACCGGCTTCGTCCTTGAAAAAAGAGCGGCATCTTAGCGGCTAGCCCGCGCCCATGCCAGAAGCCCCGCCCCGAGCGCCCGGTACTGTTGTACCCCGTGGAACAGGCCCGGCCCTAGCCCAGCAACTGGCTGAGCACGGCCCGCAGCTTGCCCGGTTTCACCGGTTTGTTGAGCAGCGGCGCCCCCAGTTGCTGCAAGGCCCGGCGGCACTGGTCGCTGCGGTCGGCGGTGATGATCACCGCCGGCAGCGGCTGCTGGAAATGCTCACGCAGCTGCTGCACCACCTGGCACCCGGTGACCCCGTGATCCAGGTGAAAATCCGCCAGGATCAGTTCCGGCGCCCGGCCCTGGAGCACCGCCAGGGCGGCCGCCTGATCGGTGGCGGTGAGCACTTCGCAGCCCCACTGACCGAGCAGCGCGGCCATGCTCTCAAGGATGCTCAGCTCGTTGTCCAGCACCAGCAAACGCCGCCCCGGCAGCGGGTTGCCGGCGCCCGGCTGCGGCACCTGCAAACTGATGGGCAACGGCACCCGGGCCGCCAGGGGCACCTCGATGCTGAACCGTGAACCCCGTCCCGGCCGCGACTCCACCTGCACCCGATAGCCGAGGATCTTGGCGATGCGCTCGACGATCGCCAGCCCCAGGCCCACCCCTTTGCGGTCGGCGGCGCGGCCCACATCCAGCTGGTTGAATTCAAGGAAGATCGACTCCAGGCGGTCGGCGGCAATGCCGCGCCCGGTGTCCCACACCTCCAGCCGCAGCTGATCGCCGCGACGGCGCGCCGCCAGCAGGATGCTGCCGCGCTCGGTGTAGCGGCAGGCATTGCTGAGGAAGTTACGCAGGATCCGCGTCATCAAGCGCAAGTCGGTGAACAGGGCAAAGTCGCCGAAGCGCACCCGCAGCTCCAGGCCCGCGGCCTCGGCCACCGACTGGAACTCCGAGACCAGCGGCGCGAGCAATTCATCCAGGCGATACACCGCCGGGTCCGGCTTGACCGCCGCCTGATCGAGCTTGGAGATGTCCAGCAGGTCGGTGAGCAGGTCCTCGGCGCCTTCCAGGGCCTGGTGGGTGCGCTCCACCAGCAGTTGCTCGGCCGCCGGCAGGCGCCGCTCGCGCAAGGTGGAGATCAACAGGCGCGCGGCATTCAAGGGTTGCAGCAGATCGTGGCTGGCGGCGGCCAGGTACTTGTCCTTGCTGCGGTTGGCCGCCTCGGCGGCGTCCCGGGCCTCGCGCAGGTCGCGCTCGATGCGCTCGCGCCGGGCGATCTGCTGTTGCAGGTTGCGGTTGGCCTCCAGCAGTTCATCGGTGCGCGCCGCCACCCGCTGCTCCAACTGGTCGTTGAGCTGCTCCAGGCGCTGCTGGGCCAGCTTGCGCTCGGTGATGTCGGCGACGAACCCTTCCACCAGCCCGTCCTGGTCGGGCTTGAGCAGCAGGTTCATCAGCACGTCGATGCTGCTGCCGTCCTTGCGTCGCAATTGGGTTTCATAACCCAGCAGGCTGCGCTGGCGCTGCAACTGCTCACCGATGGCCGCCAGTTCCGCGGCGCCGCCGACGAACAGATTGCCCGCCAGATCGGCCAGGGAAAACAGCACTTCCTGGGGGTCCTGATACCCCAGCATGCGCGCCAGGGCCGGGTTGGCCGCGCGCAGGCCGGCCTGCAGGCTGGCCTGGAAGATGCCGTGCACCGCGTGCTCGAACAGCCACTTGTAGCGGTTGCGTTCGGTTTCCAGGTCTTCCAGGCGGGCCGCCAGCTCCGGGTAGTGGCTCTTGCGCGCCGAGTGGTTGCCCAGCCCCAGGAGCCCGGCCAAGGCCCGTTGCTGCTCGTCAGAGGGCCTCGCCATATACCACCTCGACATCACGCTGGCTGGATTCGCGAGGGTTGGTGAGGATGCACGGATCGTCCATCGCATGCTGCGAGAGGAACGGAATATCGCTGCTGCTGACCCCATGCAGGCTCAGGGTTTCGTGGAAGCCGATGGCGTGCTTGAGGGCGATCAGGTGTTCCACCAGGCGCCCGCAGATCTGCCGCTGGTTGAGCCCGCGACAGTCGATGCCGAAGGTTTCGGCAATCACCTTGAAGCGCTCCGGCGCCGCGCTGTAGTTGAAGGCCACCACATGCTCCACCAGCACCGCGTTGCACAGCCCGTGAGGCAGGTCGAGAAAGCCCCCCAGGCTGTGGGACATGGCATGCACCGCGCCGAGAATCGCGTTGGAGAACGCCAGCCCGGCCTGCATGCTGCCGAGCATGATCTGCTCGCGCAGGGCGATGTCCCCGGGGTTGGCGATCATCTGCACCAGGTTGCCGTTGATCAGGCGCATGGCTTCCAGGGCATGGGGATCGGTGAGCGGCCCGTGGCCGGTGGAAACGAAAGCCTCGATGGCATGCACCAGGGCGTCGATGCCGGTGCAGGCGGAGAGAAACGGGTCCATGCCCAGGGTGGTTTCCGGGTCGATCAGCGACACATCCGGCACCACCGCCTTGCTGACGATGGAGAACTTCATCCGTTCCTGCTGGTTGGAGATGATCACGAACTGCGAGACGTCCGCCGAGGTGCCGGCGGTGGTGGGAATCATGATCAGGGGCGGGCTCGGCACGCGGATCATGTCCACCCCCTCGAACTCGAGGATGCTGCGCCCGTGGGCCACCACGATGCCGATGCCCTTGCCGCAATCCATCGGGCTGCCGCCGCCGACGGCGACGATCACATCGCAGGCGTTTTCGCGGTAGACCTCGGCGCCCTGCATCACCTCCTCGACCCGCGGGTTGGGCGACACCTGGCTGTACAGGCAATAGTCGACGCCCTGGGCCTGGAGGCTGGCCTCGACGTCGGCGACCCAACCGGCAGCGATCACCCCGGGGTCGCTGACCACCAGGACCTTGCGCGCGCCGAAGGTCTTCGCATAGTTGCCGACGTTATGCCGGCAACCGGCGCCAAAGATGATTTCCGGAGACACGAATTTGCGCAGCAGACTGAGATTCTGGCTCATGGGGGAAGCCTGTTTTCTTATTGTTCTGAAAGGAGAACGCCAGCCTAAAGCATCCGTTGCTGAAAGCAATCCGACCATCGGCGGACTTCGCAACCTCATGAGCTACAGGCCATGTAGCCGCTGCCGCAGGCTGCGAACGGCACGAAGGGCCGCGGCGTTCTTGAGGCCGCTGCGGGTTTGGCGGGTGATCGCCAGGCAAGGCCCTGCGGGCCTTTTCGCAGCTTCGCCGTGGCTCAGCAGCGGCTACGGCCAGTGTCGATCCGAGGTTGGTGTAGCCGCTGCCGCAGGCTGCGAACGGCACGAAGGGCCGCGGCGCTCTGGAGGCCGCTGCGGGTTTGGCGGGAGATCGTCAGGCAAGGCCCTGCGGGCCTTTTCGCAGCTTCGCCGTGGCTCAGCAGCGGCTACGGCCAGTGCCGATCCAAGATTTGTGTAGCCGCTGCCGCAGGCTGCGAACGGCACGAAGGGCCGCGGCGCTCTGGAGGCCGCTGCGGGTTTGGCGGGAGATCGTCAAGCAAGGCCCTGCGGGCCTTTTCGCAGCTTCGCCGTGGCTCAGCAGCGGCTACGGCCAGTGTCGATCCGAGGTTGGTGTAGCCGCTGCCGCAGGCTGCGAACGGCACGAAGGGCCGCAGCGTTCTTGAGGCCGCTGCGGGTTTGGCGGGAAATCGTCAAGCAAGGCCCTGTGGGCCTTTTCGCAGCTTCGCCGTGGCTCAGCAGCGGCTACGGCCAGTGCCGATCCAAGATTTGTGTAGCCGCTGCCGCAGGCTGCGAACGGCACGAAGGGCCGCGGCGTTCTTGAGGCCGCTGCGGGTTTGGCGGGAGATCGTCAAGCAAGGCCCTGCGGGCCTTTGCGCAGCCTCGCGGGCTCGGCAGCGGCTACAGGGACCGGGTGGCGTCAGAGATGGATGTGCATGCCGTCATGCGCCACTTCGATGCCGCGGCGGGTCAGTTCGGCGCGTTCGGCGGAGTCTTCGTCGAGGATCGGGTTGGTGTTGTTGATGTGGATCAGCACCTTGCGCGCTCGGGGAAAGCGCTCCAGCACCTCAAGCATGCCGCCGGGGCCGCTTTGCGCCAGGTGGCCCATGTCGCTGCCCAGCTTGTCGCCGACGCCACAGATGCGCATTTCATCGTCGCGCCACAGGGTGCCGTCCACCAGCAGGCAGTCGGCGCGCTCCATCCACTCCAGCAGGGCCTCATCCACCTGCCCCAGGCCCGGGGCGTAGAACAGGCTGGCGCCGCTGCGCCGGTCCTCGATGAACAGGCCGATGTTGTCCCCCGGGTGCGGGTTGCCGCGATGGGGCGAATACGGCGGCGCGCTGCTGCGCAGGGCAATGGCCCGCAAGGCGATGTCCGGGCAGGCCGGCAGGCTGAACTCGCGGCCATCGAGGTGGATGGGTTGCCACTGCAAGCCACCGTTCCAGTGGCTGAGCATGTTGAACAAGGGGAAGCCGCTGCACAGGTCCTGGTGGACCATCTCGGTGCACCAGACCTGATGCGGGCAGCCTTCGCGCAGGCTGAGCAGGCCGGTGCAATGGTCGATCTGGCTGTCCAGCAGGATCACCCCGGCCAGCGCCGTGTCCCGCAGCTGCCGGGCCGGTTGCAGGGTCGGGAAGGATTCCAGTTGCTGGCGAATGTCCGGCGAGGCGTTGCACAGAATCCATTCGCTGCCGTGGTCGCTCAGGGCGATGGATGACTGGGTGCGGCGCTGGGCGCGCAGGCTGCCGTCGCGCACTCCGGCGCAGTTGCGGCAGTTGCAGTTCCACTGGGGAAAACCGCCGCCCGCCGCGGACCCGAGAATGCGGATATGCATGAGGTGCTCCTGAAGGGCAAAGGGCTCCGGTCGACACCAGTACCGGCCGGAGCGGGACGGCTCAGCGGTTGGCGAAGTACATGGTCACTTCAAAGCCGATACGCAGGTCGGTGTACGCGGGTTTATGCCACATGGGGTCAAGCCTCTTGTTGTGCCGGGGGATTCCGGTAGCGGCATTAATGCACGGGGCGCGCGGCGGCCGAATGCTACTTTGGGACGAGTTGGCGGGGTGCGTTGGTAGGGGGAAATGGGGGGGCTTGCGGGCCTCTTCGCCAGCAAGCTGGCTCCTACAGGGATGGCGGTGGTGCGGCTCGCCCCGGTAACAACGCACACGGGGAGGTGCCCACCCATGAGCCCTCCCCGTGTCCGTCCCGCACAAGCGCGGCGGCACCCAACCACCGCGCCTGTTGTTGCCCTTAGAAGAAGCCCAGGGGGTTGATGTCGTAGCTCACCAGCAGGTTCTTGGTCTGCTGGTAGTGGTCGAGCATCATCTTGTGGGTCTCGCGGCCCACCCCGGATTTCTTGTAGCCACCGAACGCGGCGTGGGCCGGGTACAGGTGGTAGCAGTTGGTCCACACACGGCCGGCCTTGATCGCCCGGCCCATGCGGTAGGCGCGGTTGATGTCGCGGGTCCACAGCCCGGCGCCCAGGCCGAACTCGCTGTCGTTGGCAATCGCCAGGGCCTCGGCTTCGTCCTTGAAGGTGGTCACGCCCACCACCGGGCCGAAGATCTCTTCCTGGAACACGCGCATCTTGTTGTGGCCCTTGAGCAGGGTCGGCTGGATGTAATAGCCGCTGGACAGGTCGCCCTCCAACAGTTCGGCGGCGCCACCGGTGAGCAGCTCGGCGCCCTCCTCCTGGGCGATCTGCAGGTAGGAGAGGATCTTCTCGTACTGCTGCTGCGATGCCTGGGCGCCGACCATGGTCTCGGTGTCCAGCGGGTTGCCGCGCTTGATCTTGACGATCTTCTTCATCACCTCGGCCATGAACGGCTCGTAGATCGACTCCTGCACCAGGGCCCGGGACGGGCAGGTGCAGACTTCACCCTGGTTGAAGAACGCCAACACCAGGCCCTCGGCGGCCTTTTCGATGAACTTCGGCTCGGCCTGCATGATGTCTTCGAAGAAGATGTTCGGCGACTTGCCGCCCAGTTCCACGGTGGACGGAATGATGTTCTCGGCGGCGCATTTCATGATGTGCGAACCCACCGGAGTCGAGCCGGTGAAGGCGATCTTGGCAATGCGCTTGCTGGTGGCCAGGGCCTCGCCGGCTTCACGGCCAAAGCCCTGGACAATGTTCAGCACACCGGCCGGCAGCAAGTCGGCGATCAGCTCGGCGAACACCATGATCGACAGCGGGGTCTGCTCGGCGGGCTTGAGCACCACGCAGTTGCCGGCGGCCAGGGCCGGGGCGAGTTTCCAGGCGGCCATCAGCAGCGGGAAGTTCCACGGAATGATCTGCCCGACCACGCCCAGCGGTTCATGGAAATGGTAGGCGGTGGTCAGTTCGTTGATCTCTGCGGCGCCGCCTTCCTGGGCGCGGATGCAACCGGCGAAGTAGCGGAAGTGGTCAGCGGCCAGGGGCACGTCGGCGTTGAGGGTTTCGCGCACCGCCTTGCCGTTGTCCCAGGTCTCGCTGACCGCGAGGATCTCCAGGTTCTGCTCGATGCGGTCGGCGATCTTCAGCAGCACCAGCGAGCGGTCCTGGGCGCTGGTCTTGCCCCAGGCCTCGGCGGCGGCATGGGCGGCGTCCAGGGCCTTGTCGATATCGGCGGCGCTGGAACGGGGGAATTCGGCGATCACTTCGCCGTTCACCGGCGAGGTGTTGGTGAAGTACTGGCCTTCCACCGGTGGCACGAACTGGCCGCCGATGAAATTGCCGTAGCGTGGCTTGAAGGACACGACGGCGCCTGGGGTTCCGGGTTGTGCGTAGATCATGCTGAGCCTCTGCTGGTCGAGGCCTGTCCAACGACAGGCGATGGACCGATGGTAGAGAGCCCCGCCTGCCGGACGAATGCATCAAAGGCAGGAAGAGACTCGTCATTTGGTCGTAGAAGCAGACTTGAGCTGCAAGCTGCAAGCCTCAAGTCTGCCGAGGCTTCTTCTTGTGGCTTGCAGCTAAAAGCTTGCCGCTGCTTTTAAGTCTTGGGCAGCTTGAAGGTCCAGAGCATGCCGCCCTGGTTGAAGTCCTTGACCCGCTTGGCCACTTCGCCACCCCACAGCGGCACCGCGCCGCCCCAGCCGGAGAGCACCGAGACGTACTGCTCGCCGTCCATTTCCCAGGTCACGGGCGAGCCCAGGACCCCGGAGCCGGTCTGGAATTCCCAGACCTTCTCGCCGGTCTTGGCGTTGAAGGCCTGGAGGAAGCCCTCAGGCGTGCCGGTGAACACCAGGTTGCCCTTGGTGGTCAGTACCCCGCCCCACAGCGGCGCGAAGTTCTTGTGGCGCCAGACTTCCTTGCCGCTGATCGGGTCGATGGCCCGCAACACGCCGATGTAGTCCTCGTTCAGCGGCTTGATGGTGAAGCCCGCGCCGAGGAACGCCGCGCCCTTCTTGTAGGCGATGCCTTCGTTCCAGATGTCCATGCCCCATTCGTTGGACGGCACATAGAACAGCCCGGTGTCGCGGTTGTAGGCCATGGGCATCCAGTTCTTGGCGCCGAGGAAGGCCGGGGCGACGAACACCGAGCTGCCCTTGGCCTCGCTGCCCGGGGCGCCAGGGCGGCTGGCCTCGTTGTAGATCGGCCGGCCATTCTTATCCAGGCCGGTGGCCCAGGTGATCTTGTCGACAAAGGGGAAGCCGCGGATGAACTTGCCGTTGGTGCGATCGAGCACGTAGAAGAAACCGTTGCGGTCGGCGGTGGCAGCGGCCTTGATCTCCTTGCCGCCCTCCTTGTAGTTGAAGGAGATCAGTTCGTTGACGCCGTCAAAGTCCCAGCCGTCGTGGGGGGTGCTCTGGAAGTGCCACTTGATGGTGCCGTCGTCCGGGTTCAGGGCCAGGCGCGACGAGGAATACAGGTTGTCGCCAGGGCGCAGGTGGGAGTTCCACGGCGCCGGGTTGCCGGTGCCGAACAGCAGCAGGTTGGTTTCCGGGTCGTAGTAGCCGCCAAGCCACGGCGCCGCGCCGCCGGTCTTCCACAGGTCGCCCGGCCAGGTCTTGCCCGCCTCGCCGCCGGAAATGCCGTTCTCGATGGCCTTGCCGTCCTTGTACACGTAGCCCATGTGGCCTTCCACGGTGGGGCGCATCCACAGCAGCTCGCCGTTTTTCGGGTCGTAGGCCTGGATCTTGCCGACCACGCCGAACTCGCCGCCGGCGACCCCGGTGATCAGCTTGCCGTTGACGATCATCGGCGCCGCGCTGATGGAATAACCCTCTTTGTGGTCGGCGACCTTCTTGCTCCACACCACCTTGCCGGTGTCCTTGTTCAGGGCCACCAGCTTGGCGTCCAGGGTGCCGAAGAACACCAGGTCGCCGTACAGCGCCACGCCGCGGTTGATCACGTCGCAGCACGGGCGGATGTCGTCCGGCAGGCGCGCGTCGTACTGCCAGAGCTTCTTGCCGGTGCGCGCGTCCACCGCGAACACCCGCGAGTAGGAACCGGTCATGTACATCACCCCGTCCTTGATCAGCGGCTGGGCCTGCTGGCCGCGCTGCTTCTCGCCGCCGAAGGAGAAGGCCCAGACCGGCCGCAGCTCCTTGACGTTATCGACGTTGAGCATATCCAGCGGGCTGTAGCGCTGGCCCTGGACGCCCAGGCCGTTGGTGACGATCTGCTGCGGGTTCTTCGGGTCCTGGAGGATCTCTTCATCGGTGACGGCGGCCAGGGCCGCGCTGGACAGCAGCATGGCGCTGAGCACCAGGCTCACGGCGAAAAAGGGACGACGTGGGGGTTGGGTCATGACGGCTACCTCGGCGGTTATTGTTGTTCCCGGGAAATTTTCCCGGTCTGCCGGGAATTCTTGGTCCCGGCCTGCCTGCCAACAATTGCCCGCAGTGCGGAGTTTTCTAGTTCCTTGGTACAGGAGGGGCAGTGGCAAGCGGCAAGCTTTAAGCGGCAAGAGAAGAGCGGTGCAGCTTGCCGCTTGAAGCTTGAAGCTTGCTACTTGCTGCTGCTCCCTCACCACAATACTGACTCACCACCGCTTATCACTTGCCGCTTGCCGCTGCTTCTCTGCTGCTTCTAATCGAGGCGCTGCAGGCGCTGGCGCTCGTAACGCGGGTACAGGTGGCTGACGCTGCGGATCAGCTCGTAGCGGGTCAGGCTGATGCCGGCAAAACGCTCGGGGATCGGGCGGCGGATCATCTCCGCCATGTCGTCGCCCTGGGCCGCGCCGTCGCGCATCAACCCGTCCAGCCAGCCCAGGTAGTCACGCATCTGGGCAAAGGGCGCGGTATCGCTGGCCACCGGGCCATGGCCGGGCACGATCAGCTTCCACGGCAGGGCCTGCAAGGTGTCCAGGTCCTTGAGCCAGACCCCGAGCCCCGGGCTGTTGGGGGTGGTCAGCGCGCGCTCGTAGAACACCAGGTCACCGGCAAACAGCACCCCGGTGTTCTCGTCGAGAATCGCCAGATCAGCGCCGGTGTGCCCGCTCAGGCCCAGCAGGCGCAAGCGATGCCCGCCCACCTCAAGCACCCCGGGCTCAAGCACCTGGGTCGGCAGCACCACCTCGGTGCCGCGCATCCAGTCACCGACCATGCGGTACATGTTCTCGGCCATGGCCTCGCCCTGCTGGCGCAGCAGATCGCTGGTGCCGGCCAGGGCGCCGATGGGTACGTCGCCAAAGGCCTGGTTGCCCAGCACATGGTCGGGGTGATGGTGGGTCAGCAACAGCTGGATCACCGGCTTGTCGGTGGTGGCGGCAATCGCCCGGCGCAGGGCTTCGCCGTAGCGCTTGGACGGCCCGCTGTCGATCACCACCACCCCGCTGTCGGTGACGATGAACCCGGTGTTGACGATATTGCCGCCATTGGCCTTGGCGAAGTTGTCGGTGCTGCCTTCCAGCAGCCAGGTGCCCGCGGCGATCTGCCGGGGCTTGAGTGAATAGTCCAGGTCGGCCCGGGCCGGCAGGCCCAGGCACAGCAGCAACAGCAGGATCCAACGCATGGCGCGCCTCGGCTCGGGTGGGTCAAAGGATGCGGTCAGGGCAGCTTGGCCTCGAACTGGTTGCCGCTGTTGTCGCGCAACAGCAAGCGGGTCTGCCCCGGCCCCTGGATATCGAACCCCAGGTTGGGGTTTTCGCTGACCGCCGGGAACAGTTCGAGGCTGGCCAGGCGCTGATCGTTCTGGTCGCGCAATTCGGCGTGGTTGAGAAAGAACTCGGGGACGCCGCTGACCAGGCCGTTGTCCATCGGGTGGGAGATTTGCAGGCGCAGGCGGCTGGCCTCCCCACGGGGATAACGCCCGCCCAGCACCTCGCCGATGTGCTCTTCCCAGCCGGGCTGGGTGCGCACCACGCTGGGCGCGGTACAGCCGCCGCCCGCGGCATCGATCAGGGTCGAGCCCACGTGCCACAGGCCATCGCGGGTCAGCACCGCGGCGCGCAGCGGCGTGGCCTGCTCGATGCGGATGCGGATCGACAGCCAGGGCAGCACCCGCTCCCCCGGTTCGAAATCGACGATGCGCGGCAAGGGGTTGAGCTCGGCCCAGGCGAGGATGCGCACCACCTCGCCGCTGAAGGCCCGGGCGTCGATTTCCAGCGGCACCTGCCGCGCATCCTCGGCAAAGGGCGGCGCCAGCAGCTTGACCCGGTCATCGAAGACGAACGCCGCCTCCCCCAGCAATTGCTTGTGGTAGAAGGCCCACATCACCGAGGGCACCGGGTCCGGGCCCGGGGCCTGCGGATCGGCGGCCAGCGCCGGGGTCGCCAAGGGCAGCCAGCACGCCAGCAGACAGGTCGCTCGCCAGTTCATCGCAGCTCCTATTGATACATCTGTGGGACCTCGTAACGCAGGCCATAACGGGCGTACAGCGCCTGCAGGCGACCGTCGCGGATCAGCCCTTCCAGGGCCTCTTCCACGGCATAGGCCAGCTGACGGTTGCTTTCATGCACCGCCATGCCGATCTCCCACACCTGCTTGCCCATGTTCGGGTAGGCGTTTTCCGCCAGGGCCAACTGCGGATCAGCGGCCTGATGCAGCTGCCAGTCGATCTCGCCGCGCATGGCCATCACCGCGTCCACCTGCCCGGCCCGCAAGGCGCCGAACGCCTGTTGCACGCTGGGGTAATGGTGGGTCTTGGCACTGAGCATGCCGTTGAATACCGAGGTCAGGTAGAACGACGGCACGCTGTCCACCTCGACGCCAATGGGGTGCTCCTGGAACACCGCGACACTGGCCACCGAATCCAGCCGGCGGCGGTCGAATGCCACCTGCCAGCGCTCCTCCTGATAGGGGCCGAACATCACCACGTGATCGTTGGCCAGCTCCCCCAGTTCGTTGCGCTTTTGCGCGTAGTCGTGGTCGTAGGGCACGCGCATCATCAGGTCGGCCAACTGCTGGTGGCGCAGCGGGCTGCCGCGCCAGATGTAGTCCCGCAGGTCGTCGTCGAGCTTCTCCCCCGGCGGCGCCCAGATCAGTTGCAGGCGCACCCCCAGGGCCTCGGCCAGGGCTTGCGCCAGCTCCACATCGACGCCTCGGGGCTGGCCCTGGTCCTCGAAACTGTAGGGGGCAAAATCCTCGTACACCGCCACCTTCAGTTCACCGGAGGCGATCATCGTGTCGTAGTTGCGCACCCCGGCCTGGGCCGTGGCGCAACACAGCAGCAGGCCAGCCAGGAACAGGGCGAAGCGGCCCATGGCGATCACTCCTCGACGCGCACGCTGTCCAGGTAGGTGCGCACCGCCCACAGGGCTTCCTGGCTCAGGTAGTCGGCCATCTTCGGCATGTACACCCGGCCATCGCGCACCGCGCCGTGGCGCACCCGCTCAACGAACCATTCATCCCCGGCTTCGCCGGCATCGAGCATGCGCAGGTCTGGAGCGATACCACCGGACTTGGCTTCCAGGCCATGGCAGGCGGCGCAGTTCTGGTTGTAGGCCGAGGCGCCGATTTCCACCGCCTTGTCGTGCTCGGGCGAGGTGCGGTACGGGTTGACCGAAGCCCAGCCGTCGCCATCGACGCTCACCCCGGCGTCCTTGATCGGCGTCAGGCCCTTGGTTTCCACCGCCTGGGGCACCACGTTGCCATGGGCCCATACAGCGCCGGTGGCCAAGGCACCGGTCAGCAGCCCTACCGCGAGCAAGGCGTTGCGTTTTGTTGTCATTGTTATGCCCTCAAGATTGCACGCAAGACCTCGCTACAGAGGCCATGGCGCCATCTTAGAAACAGCCGGCGGGCGGCCGTATGCTGCTTTGGTGGTCGCGCCCTACTCCCTTGGTAGTAGGGCTTGTGGCGCGGGCCTAAATCAGGTGCCGCCCGGGAACTATTCCCGGCAAGGGCGGGACTTTTTCCGTATCTCAAAGCGCCTCGCGCGGCAGACCCTAGTCAGGCCAAAACCTCCACTGGGAACTGCAACCATGACAATAAGATCGCTACCCGCCCTTTCCCCCCTGAGCCTTGCCGTCCAGGCCCTGCTGCTGGCCGGCAGCCTGTCCCTGGGCGCGGCGGTCACAGCGGCCACCGCCCCGGCGGCACCTGCCAGCCAGAACGTGACCTGGGAAGACATCGCCAACGACCACCTGACCACCCAGGACGTGCTGCAGTACGGCATGGGCACCAACGCCCAACGCTGGAGCCCCCTGGCCCAGGTCAATGACAAGAACGTGTTCAAGCTGACCCCGGCCTGGTCCTACTCCTTCGGCGACGAGAAGCAGCGCGGCCAGGAATCCCAGGCCATCGTCCGCGACGGCGTGGTCTACGTCACCGGCTCCTACTCGCGGGTGTTCGCCCTGGACGCCAAGACCGGCAAGCGCCTGTGGACCTACAACCACCGCCTGCCGGACAACATTCGCCCGTGCTGCGACGTGGTCAACCGCGGCGCGGCGATCTACGGCGACAAGATCTACTTCGGCACCCTCGACGCCCGGGTCATCGCCCTGGACAAGAACACCGGCAAGGTGGTGTGGAACAAGAAGTTCGGCGACCACAGCGCCGGCTACACCATGACCGGCGCCCCGGTGCTGATCAAGGACAAGACCAGTGGCAAGGTACTGCTGATCCACGGCAGCTCCGGCGATGAATTCGGCGTGGTCGGCCAGCTGTTCGCCCGCGACCCGGACACCGGCGAAGAGGTGTGGATGCGGCCCTTCGTAGAAGGCCACATGGGCCGCCTGAACGGCAAGGACAGCACCCCCACCGGCGACGTCAAGGCACCGTCCTGGCCCGACGACAAGACCACCGAAACCGGCAAGGTCGAAGCCTGGAGCCATGGCGGCGGCGCCCCTTGGCAGAGCGCCAGCTTCGATGCCGAAACCAACACCATCATCGTCGGCGCCGGCAACCCCGGCCCGTGGAACACCTGGGCACGCACCGCCAAAGACGGCAACCCTCACGACTACGACAGCCTCTACACCTCGGGCCAGGTCGGCGTCGACCCGAGCACCGGCGAAGTGAAATGGTTCTACCAGCACACGCCGAACGACGCCTGGGACTTCTCCGGCAACAACGAACTGGTGCTGTTCGACTACAAGGGCAAGGACGGCAAGGTGGTCAAGGCCACCGGCCACGCCGACCGCAACGGTTTCTTCTACGTGGTGGACCGCAACAACGGCAAACTGCAGAACGCCTTCCCCTTCGTCGACAACATCACCTGGGCCAGCCACATCGACCTCAAGACCGGCCGCCCGGTGGAAAACGCAGGCCAGCGTCCGGCCAAACCGCTGCCGGGTGAAACCAAGGGCAAGCCGGTGGAAGTCTCGCCGCCGTTCCTGGGGGGCAAGAACTGGAACCCCATGGCCTACAGCCAGGACACCGGGCTGTTCTACATCCCCGGCAACCAGTGGAAGGAGGAGTACTGGACCGAGGAAGTGAACTACAAGAAAGGCTCGGCCTACTTAGGCATGGGTTTCCGTATCAAGCGCATGTACGACGACCACGTCGGCACCCTGCGGGCCATGGACCCGACCACCGGCAAGCTGGTGTGGGAGCACAAGGAACACCTGCCACTGTGGGCCGGCGTCCTGGCGACCAAGGGCAACCTGGTGTTCACCGGCACCGGCGACGGCTTCTTCAAGGCCTTCGACGCCAAGACCGGCAAGGAACTGTGGAAATTCCAGACCGGCAGCGGCATCGTCTCGCCGCCCATCACCTGGGAACAGGACGGCGAGCAGTACATCGGCGTGACCGTGGGCTACGGCGGCGCGGTGCCGCTGTGGGGCGGCGACATGGCCGAGCTGACCAAGCCGGTGGCCCAGGGCGGCTCGTTCTGGGTGTTCAAGATCCCAAGTTGGGATAACAAGACCGCCCAGCGCTGACCGACTGGTGGCGAGGGAGCTTGCTCCCGCTGGGCCGCGCAGCGGCGCCAAAACCGGCCCCTGAGATGTGCCCGACACACCCCAGGGGCCGGGTTCAACACGGCTACGCCCCCCCAGGGCGCCGGCCGAGCGCCAGCCCGCGCCCTCGCCCCACCCGCCTTCACTCCCGCCTGGAGAACCGCACCATGAACTACCTGCCCCTGGCCCTGCTGCTGAGCCTCTCCCCCGCCTTGGCCATGAACGCCGACGACGACGGCAACGACGTCCCGCTGACCATCAACGGCTGCCTGATCGCCGAAGCCAGCCAATGCCCCGGCGCCAACCTGCGTGGCGCCAACCTCGCCAACCAGGACCTGCGCAAGATGAACCTGGCCGGCGCCGACCTGCGTGACGCCGACCTGCGCCATGCCCAGCTGGACCTGGCCAACCTGGAAAAAGCCCGCCTGCAAGGCGCCAACCTGACCCGCGCCAGCCTGCAACAGAGCAACCTGCGGCTGGCGGACTTTACCGACGCCAAGCTGATGGCGATCCAGGGCTGGGGCCTGTTTGCCCAGGGCGCGCAATTTGAGAACGCCAACCTCAGTGGTGCCTATCTGCAATTTGCCCGGCTGTCCGGGGCCAAACTGCACCGGGCCAACCTGCAGGCGGCGGATCTGGAGATGGCCTGGTTGAGCAAGGCGGATCTGCAAGGGGCCAATCTGACGGATGCCAATCTGCAGGAGGCCAAGTTGGGTGAGAGCAATCTGGAACGCGCCGATTTGCGCGGGGCGCGGCAGCATTATGGGAATTTTCAGGATGCCAATATGGAGGGGTGCCAGGGGTGTCCGGGGACTTGGGATAAGTGAGAGGACGGGGTATGTATCCGTTGCTGCGGGGTTGGGTACATATCCATTCCTGCGGTAACGGCCACTTATGGTTTCGCTCTTACAGCGACTCACTTTGGAAAAGCCCCAAAGTAAGCAAAGGGCTTCTGCCCCTCCACTCGGTGCCTCGCCTAGGCTCGGCATGCCCGAACTCCGGCATTGATCCGTGGGCCGCCGCAATGGGCCATCCATGGCCCAGTGCGGCTAACCCGGCGTCCTGCCGGGTTACCCACGGCTCAATGCCTGCGTTCGGCCATCGTGTCTAAAGGGGCAGGAAGATCAAAAGCCAGATCAAAAGCAAAGGCAAAATCTGACGGCGGCCTTACGGCCGGCCTGAAGATGGATTGTGCACACGCCCCTCCGTAGGAGCTGGCTTGCCAGCGAAGGCGTCCGCTCAGGCGCTGCATGTCTCACGGGCCCCTTCGCCGGCAAGCCGGCTCCTACGGACAGCGCGTAAAACGCGCTTGGCTTTTGATCTTCAGGCCCCTTCCCAGCAGGCCGAGCGTAGGCGTTGCGTAGGGGGCAGCTCGGCATGGATGCCGAGCTAGCCGCCACCCGGCCATGAATGGCCGGTTGGCGGCGGGCCCCCGGAGCAATGCCGAAGCTCGGGCACCCCGAGCCCCAGCGAGGGGCCGTATGGAGGGGCAAGCCCTTTTGGTTACTTTTACGGCGTTTGGTAAAAGTGACTCGCCGTAAGGGCGAAACCCTAAGTGGCCGTTACCGCAGAAACGGATATGTACCCCGCCCGCTCACCATGTAGGCAAAACCGCCAGCCGCAGCAACGGATATGTACTCCATCCCAATCGCCGTATGTAAGGGCGAAACCGCCATAACCGCAGCAACGGATACGCCCTCAATCCCCTAGCCCCAACTGCACCCCCTCACCCCGCCACCCGCACCACCCCCATATCAATCCCCACATGCACCAACTCCGCATGGGAGCTGACCTGCAACTTGCTCTTGAGCAAGGTCAAATGGTTGGACACGGTCTTGGCGCTGATGCACAGCTGCTCGGCAATCACCCGCGCCGGGGTGCCCTTGGCCAGCATCACGAAGATCTCCAGTTCGCGCTGGGTCATGCTCTGCAAGCGCGGGTCGCTGCTGTTCTGCGCCGGGGTGCAGGCCAGTTGCGTGGCCAGGGGCTGTTCGATGTAGGCGTGCCCGGCCAGCACGCGGTGCACCGCTTCGATCAGCACCTGGGGCGCGGAGTTCTTGGTCAGGTAGCCCGAGGCGCCGGCCTCCAGGGCCTGGCGCACCAGGGGCAGTTCGTCGTGCATGCTGAAGAACAGCACCCGCAGCTGCGGCAGGCGCTGGCGCAGGCGGCGGGTGGTCTCCAGGCCGCTGATGCCCGGCAGGCCGAAATCCATGATCACCAGGTTCGGCACTTCTTCGGCCACTCGGGTCAGGGCCTCTTCGCCGCTGGCCGCTTCGCGCACCTGCATCGCCGGCAATACCGCGCGCAGCAGGCTGGCGTAACCCTGGCGGACCACGGCGTGGTCATCCACCAACAAGATGTTCATCAGGCCTCCATGGGCATGTTCAGGGGCATGTTCAAGGCCAGCGCCCAACCGGCGCCGGGACGGCTGAGGATGTGCAGTTCGCCGCCCAGGCTGCGGGCCCGTTCGGCCATCGAGTGCAGGCCGACGCCGGGGCGCTGGGGCTGGCGCGCGCCGCAACCGTTGTCGCGCACCAGCAGGCGCAGGCCCCGGGCGCTGCGTTGCAGGCGCACCCGTACCTGGCTGGCGTCGGCGTGCCGGGCGACATTGGTCAGCGCTTCTTGCAGCAGGCGGTAGAGGTGGGTCTTGCTGGCGCTGGGCAACGCTGGCAGGTCGGCGCCGACCCGCAATTGGCAGTCGATGCCCTGGCTGTCCTGCCATTGGCTCACCAGCAAACCGAAGGCTTCGGCCAGCGGCAGGTGCTGCAGCACCACCGGGTACAGGTCCTGCACCAGGGCGCGAAAGCCTTGCTGCAAGCGCTCGCAGTTGAGCTCCAGGGCCTGGGCCGTGTGTTCCACCACCGTCGGCTGGTCGGCCACCATGCGCAGCAGGCAGACCTGGGCGCGGATGCCCGCCAGATATTGCCCGAGGTCGTCGTGCAGGGTCTGCGCCAGGTAGGTGCGCTCACGCTCTTGCACCGCCAGCAGGGCCTGGGTCAATTGCGCGTTGTCGGCGCGGGTCTGTTCCAGGGTCGCGGTCATGCGGTTGAAGTGCCCGGCCAGTTGCCGCGCCTCCGGCAGGCCGGCTTCGCGCAGGCGCACCGCCAGTTGCCCGCCGGACACCTGCTGCAAGGCGCGCAACAGGTCATCCAGCAAGCCCATGCCGCGGCGCACCGCCCAGCGGATGGTCAGCAGACTCAGGAACAGGGCCAGGCCGCACAGGCTCAACAGCTGTTGCAGGGAATCCCAGACTTCGTCGATCTCATCCCGCGCGTCCACGGCGATCAGCACTCGGCGGCCGTCGCCCAGGTCCAGTTCGCGGGCGCTGTGGCGGCGCTCGCTGAACAGCTGGCGGCCGAGCCAGGCGTCCAGCCCGGCCTCCTCCGGCATGTGTGCCGCCTCGTCAGGCGCCAGCCAGTGCACCCGCACATGGCGCAGGCTCTGGGTCAGGTGCGGTTGCAGGCCCGCCGGGTTGCGCGCGGCGCTGTCGCTGAGGTACTCCACCACCGCCTCGGCGGACTGCAATTCACGTTCGACATCGGCCACCGCCTGATGCAGCAGCAAGGCGGCGCAGGCCAGGGTCACCACGGCAAAGAATGCCGTGACCCACAGGTTGATCCGCCACAGCGCCGACATGCCTAGCGCCCCGGCACCAAGGGCAGCGCTTGGGGCAGCACCGGGCGCGGGCCGTGCAGGCGGTCGACGCCGATCAGGCTGAGGATCAGCAGCAAGGGCAGGAGCAGCACTTTGATGATGCGCATGAGCATCTCTCTCAAGGTTCGGGCTCAGGGCTCGGGGCGGGTTCGGCCAGGGTCGGGGCCGCTGGGACCATGCTAAGACCGCCGCACCCGCGCCGGGCTACTACCTTGGTACTGCCCGAGCGCTACTTTCTGCATATTTCCCCGCCCCGACGCTGTTCCTATGCTGGCGCCACCTGCCGTGGAGTGCCTTATGCACCAGCCTGCCCCGCTTATCCTGACCTGCCTGCTGGCCCTGACCTCGGCCCTGTTGCCCATGGCCGCCAGCCAGGCCACGGAGGAAACGCTGCAAGTGCGCATCGGCTACCTGGGCTATCGCCCCGACCCCGGCCCGCTGCTGTCCAACATCATTCCCGAGCCTGCCGATGCCGGGCTGCAAGGCGCGCAGCTGGCGATTGTCGACAGCAACAGCACCGGGCGCTTTCTCAAGCAGCAGTTCCAGCTCGACAGCGCCAGCGTCGACAGCCCCGAAGCCTTGCTGCAAGCCGCCAAAGCCCAGCACGACCAGGGCCTGCGGCTGTTCGTGGTGAATGCCCCGGCGGCCAGCCTGCGCCAGTTGTCCGCCGCCCTGCCCGACAGCCTCTTGTTCAACGCCGGCAGCCCCGACGACCGCCTGCGCAGCAGCCAGTGCCTGGGCAACGTGCTGCACAGCCTGCCCGGCCGGGCGATGCTGGCCGACGCCCTGGTGCAGTTCATGGTGCTGCGCAAATGGCAACGGGCCTTGCTCATCGTCGGCCAGACCGAGGATGACCGGGCCTATGCCGATGCCCTGCGCCGGGCCACCCAGCGCTTCGGCGTGAAGATCGTCGCGGAAAAACCCTGGACCTTCGACAACGACCAGCGCCGCAGCGCCCAGGCCGACATGCCGCTGTTCACCCAGACCGCCGAATACGACGTGGTGCTGGTGGCCGACGAGCGCGGCGACTTCGGCGAATACCTGCCCTACCAGACCTGGTTCCCGCGCCCGGTGGCCGGCACCCAGGGCCTGACCCCCACCGGCTGGCACAAGAGCGTCGAGACCTTCGGCGCCGCGCAGTTGCAAAAGCGCTTCGAAGCCCAGGCCGGACGCTGGATGAACGACCGCGACTTCGCCGCCTGGATGGCCGTGCGCAGCGTCGCCAGCGCGGTGAGCAAACTGCGCCAGGCCGAGCCTCGGGCCCTGCAGACCCTGCTGCTCAGCGAGCAGTTGCCCCTGGACGGGTTCAAGGGCCGCAAGCTCAGCTACCGGCCGTGGAACGGCGAACTGCGCCAGCCGATTCCCCTGGTGCAGCCCCGGGCCCTGGTCAGCACTTCGCCCCAGGACGGTTTCCTGCACCCCTTCAACGAAATGGACAGCCTGGGCTACGACCGCCCCGAAGTGACCTGCCGCTACCCCTGATCCGATAACCACAACAACAAGGAATCCGCCATGCGCCGCCCTCTTCTCTGCCGCTCCGCCCTGTGCGCGGCCCTGCTGTTCGCCGCCGGGCACGCCATGGCCGCCACCGCCTGGGTGTCCAATGAAAAGGACAACAGCCTGAGCCTGATCGACCTGCAGACCCTGGAAGTCACCGCGACCCTGCCGGTGGGCCAGCGCCCGCGCGGGCTGCTGCTGTCCCATGACAACAAGCTGCTGTACATCTGCGCCAGCGATTCGGACCGGGTCCAGGTGCTGGACGTGGCCACCCGCAAGATCATCAAGGAGCTGCCCTCCGGCAAGGACCCCGAGCAGTTCGCCCTGCACCCCAACAACCGCTGGCTGTACGTATCCAACGAGGACGATGCGCTGGTCACGGTGATCGACACCGAGACCGCCAAGGTCCTCGGCCAGATCAACGTCGGGGTCGAGCCCGAAGGCATGGCGGTGAGCCCCGACGGCAAGTGGGCGGTCAACACCAGCGAAACCACCAACATGCTGCACTGGATCGACACCAGCACCCAGACCCTGGCCGACAGCACCCTGGTGGACCAGCGCCCGCGCTTCGTCGAGTTCAACCAGGACGGCTCAAGGCTGTGGGCCTCGGCGGAAATCGGCGGCACCGTGACCATCCTCGACGTGGCCACGCGCCAGGTGCTCAAGACCCTGAATTTCAAGATCAAAGGCGTGCACCCGGACAAGGTGCAGCCGGTGGGCATCAAGCTCAGCGCCGACGGCAAATACGCCTTCGTCGCCCTGGGCCCGGCCAACCACGTGGCGGTGATCGACGCCAAGACCTACGAGATCCTCGACTACCTGCTGGTGGGGCGGCGGGTCTGGCAGCTGGCATTCACCCCGGACCAGAGCCAGTTGCTGGCCACCAACGGGGTCAGCGGCGATGTCTCGGTGATCGACGTCAACAGCCTCAAGGTGCTCAAGTCGGTGAAGGTCGGGCGCTATCCCTGGGGCGTGGTGGTGACCCCATGAACGCCCTGGAGGTCAGCCAGCTGAGCTTCGCCTATGGCCCGCGCCAGGCCCTCGATCAGGTCAGCCTGAGCCTGGCTCCCGGGCGCTTTGCCGCGCTCTTGGGCCCCAACGGCGCCGGCAAGTCGACCCTGATCGCCCTGCTCACAAGGCTCTACGACCTGCAACAGGGCGACATCCGCGTCGGTGGCTGCTCGCTGCGCAACGCCGCCCGCGCCGCCCTGCGCCAGCTCGGCGTGGTGTTCCAGCAAAGCACCCTGGACCTGGACCTGAGCGTGGAGCAGAACCTGCACTACCACGCCGCGCTGCACGGTTTGTCGCGGCGCCAGGGGCAGGCGCGGATCGACGCCGAACTGGCGCGCCAGGGCTTGAGCGAGCGGCGCCGGGACAGCGTCCGTGCCCTCAATGGCGGCCACCGCCGACGGGTGGAAATCGCCCGCGCCCTGCTGCACGAACCACGCCTGCTGCTGCTCGATGAAGCCAGCGCCGGCCTCGACCCGGCCAGCCGCCTGGCGCTCAACCGGCACATTCGCCAGCTGTGCCAGGAGCAGCGCCTGAGCGTGCTCTGGACCACTCACCTGCTGGACGAAGTGCAGGCCGACGACCAGTTGCTGATCCTGCATCAGGGGCGCCTGGTGGCCAGCGGCGTGGCCAGCGCCATCAGTGAGGAACAGGGCGGCGACCTGGGCACCGCCTTCACCCGCCTGACCCAGAATCCCCAGCCACGCCCGGCCCCGATCAGAGAACCGCTCGCATGAACGCCTACTGGCAGTGCCTGCGCGGCATCGTGCTGCGCGAATGGCTGCGCTTCGTGCTGCAGCGCACGCGTTTTCTCAGTGCCCTGGTGCGCCCGCTGCTGTGGCTGCTGGTGTTCGCCGCCGGCTTTCGCGCCGCCCTGGGCATCGCCATCATCGAGCCCTACAGCACCTACATTCCCTACGAGGTCTATATCGTCCCGGGGCTGGCCTGCATGATCCTGCTGTTCAACGGCATGCAGGGCTCGCTGTCGATGGTCTACGACCGGGAAATGGGCAGCATGCGCGTGCTGCTCACCAGCCCCCTGCCCCGGGCCTTCCTGCTGGCCAGCAAGCTGCTGGCCACCTCGCTGATCTCGCTACTGCAGGTCTACGCCTTCCTCGCCGTGGCCTGGCTGTATGGCGTGCAACCGCCGGCCATGGGCCTGCTGGCCGCGCTGCCGGCGCTGCTGCTGGTGGCGCTGATGCTCAGCGCCCTGGGGCTGCTGCTGTCCAACGCCATCCGCCAACTGGAGAACTTTGCCGGGGTGATGAACTTCGTGATCTTCCCGCTGTTCTTTTTGTCCTCGGCGCTGTACCCGCTGTGGAAGATGCTCGAAGCCAGCCCCTGGCTGTACTGGCTGTGCGCCCTCAACCCCTTTACCCACGCCGTGGAACTGGTGCGCTTCGCCCTGTACCAACGCTTCAACCTGCTGGCCCTGGCGGTGTGCCTGGGCCTGACCCTGGTGTTCTCCGTGCTGGCGGTGCTGACCTTCAACCCTCAGCACGCCGCCCTGCGCAAAAGCACCGCCTAGTTTTCCCCGGATAAAGAGCCCCTGTAGCCGCTGCCGAGCCTAGGGCGAGGCTGCGACAAGGGCCGCAGGACCTTCCAGCGATCCGCAAACCGGCACATTGCAGCGAATACCCCCCCGTGGGTTGCCCTGATGGATCGCGCTGCCAGGTTTGGCGTCTCCTGCGGAGCCGGGCGCAGCCTGCGGCAGCGGCTACAGACAAGCGCGAGAGCCTCGCCCAGCCAAAACCTACGACTTTGGTACTGCTTTTGCTGTCGATGGTCGCATTCACAAATGCCATCGCCCTGACATGTAATGGGCGCATAACAAGAAGGACAACACCCTTATGCCCCGTGCCCTGCAGACCCTGGCCCTGCTGTCCCTGAGCCTGACCCTGGGAATGGCCCAAGCCGAGACTCCGCTGTTTTCCGCCGACGGCTATCGCACCAGCCTCTACCGCAGCCCGACGCCCACCCAGGTCGAGGCCGCGCAGATCATCGACACCCAAGGCTTGCAGGCCCTGCTCCAGACGCCACCCAAACCCCTGCTGATCGACGTCTATCGCCGGCAATGGCTGCAAGGCCGCTTCATCGACAGCGAGCCCCACGCCAACCTGCCCGGCAGCCACTGGCTGGCCAACACCGGCGACGGCGAACTGAGCCCCGAGTGGCAGCACTACTTCAGCCGTTACCTGCAACAGCTCAGCGCTGGCAACCGGCAACAGCCGCTGGTGTTTTATTGCCGCGCCGATTGCTGGCTGAGCTGGAACGCGGTAAAACGCGCCGCAGCCCTGGGCTATACCTCCCTCTACTGGTATCGCGACGGCCTGGACGCCTGGGAGGCCGCCGGGTTGCCCGTGGTGGCGGCCCAGCCGGAAGCCTTTCCCTGAAGCCGCCAGTGTCCCCCGCACAATCACAATAACGAGGTGAAAGGCCATGTATAAAATTCTGATAGCCGACGATCACCCACTGTTTCGCGAAGCCATCCACAACGTCATCAGCGACGGATTTCCCGGCAGCGAGGTGATGGAAACCGCCGACCTGGACAGCGCCCTGGCCCTGACCCAGGAACACGACGACCTGGACCTGATCCTGCTCGACCTGAACATGCCCGGCATGCACGGCCTCAACGGCCTGATCACTCTGCGCAACGAAGCGCCGACCATTCCGGTGGTGATCGTCTCCGCCGAGCAAGACAAGCAGATCGTGCTCCAGGCCATCACCTACGGCGCCGTCGGCTTCATCACCAAATCCTCGGCGCGCTCGCAGATGACCGAGGCCATCGAACAGATCCTCAACGGCAACGTGTACCTGCCGCCGGACATCATCCGCACCCAGAAAAGCCAACCGGGGCGGCGCAGCAGCGAGACCCCGAGCTTCCCCCCGGAACTGCTGCAGGCCCTGACCCGCAAACAGCTGCTGGTGCTGGAACGCATGACCAAGGGCGAATCCAACAAGCAGATCGCCTACACCCTGGACATTGCCGAAACCACGGTGAAGGCCCACGTCTCGGCGATTTTGCGCAAGCTCAACGTGCACAACCGGGTGCAAGCGATCCTCAGCGCCGGGGACATCGATTTCGGCGCCTACCTGCGGAGGTGAAGCAGCGGCAAGCCTCAAGCTTGGCGCTTACAGCTTGAAGCTCGCCGCTTGAAGCTTGCCGCTCAGCAAGTGACTGATGGCGGTTTTGAGTTTCATCGGGCGCACCGGTTTGTGCATCAGGGTGTGGCCCAGTTCGCGCAGTTGCTGTTTGAGCTCGTTGCTGTAGTTGGCGGTGATCATCATCGCCGGGATCGCCAAGGCGCGCCGGGCGTTGATTCGCGCTACCGCATCGATGCCGTTCTGTTGCTGGTCCAGGTGGTAGTCGGCAATCAGCAGGTCGGCCTCGGCGCGGTAGTCGTCGACCTGGCGCGCCAGGTCTTCTTCGGACAAGGCGGTGATCACCTGGCAGCCCCAGCCTTCAAGCAAGGTGCGCATGCCGGCGCAGATCGCCGCGTCGTTATCCAGCACCCAGATCCGCGCGCCCTGCAAACGTTCCAGCAGGGCATCGCCCAGCTCCAGGCGCGGCGCTGGCAAGGGCGCGCTGGCGCTGATCGGCACTTGCACGCTGAACACCGAACCGCGCCCCGGCCAGGAGCGCACGCCAATGCGGTGCCCGAGTATCCCGGCAATCTTCTCGACGATGGCCAGCCCCAGGCCCAGGCCGCGGTCCTGGTCGGGGCGCTGTTCTTCGCCGCGCTTGAACTCCTGGAAGATTTCTTCCAGGCGTTCGGCGGCGATGCCCATGCCGCTGTCCCAGACTTCGATCGACAGCCAGTGCCCCTGGCGCCGACAGCCCAGCACCACGCGGCCCTGGCGGGTGTAGCGGATGGCGTTGCTCAACAGGTTGCGCAGAATCCGCGCCAGCAGTTGGATGTCGCTGCGCACCAGCGCCGAGCAGGCCACGAAGTGCAGTTCCAGGCCCTCGCTGCGGGCTACCTGGGCGTACTCGGCGGCGAGGTTTTCCAGCAGTTCGCTCAAGGCAAAGGGCGCGATATCGGCCTTGATCACCCCGGCATCAAGCTTGGAAATGTCCACCAGGGTGCCCAGCAGGTTCTCCACGTCTTCCAGGGAGTTGCTGACATTGCGCACCAGGGCGCTGCTGGCCTGGGGATCGCGACGCTCCAGCAAGGCGCTGGTGAACAGCCGCGCGGCGTTCAAGGGTTGCAGCAGGTCATGGCTGACCGCGGCGAGGAACTTGGTCTTCGACAGGTTGGCCCGTTCGGCCTCGGCCTTGGCCTCGCGCAGCCGCGATTCGACCCGGCTGCGCTCTTCGATCTCGCGCAGCAGCTGCTGGTTGAGGGTGGTCAGCTCGGCGGTGCGTTCGCGCACCCGCAGCTCCAGGTTCTGGTAGGCCTGATGCAGCGCCTCGGCGGTGCGCCGGCGCTCGGTAATGTCGCGGATCAGCACGAAGATCCCCACCACTTCGCCATTGGCCAGGCGGTTGGGCACGTAGGAGCGCAGCATGTAGCGCTCCTGGTTGTTGACGTTGGTCTCGGCGAATTCGAAGGTCACGCTTTCCCCGGCCAGGGCCCGCTCCACATAGGCCTCCAGGCGCCGGTAGTGCTGTTCGCTGTGCGCCTCGCGCAGGCTCTGGCCGAGCATCACGCCCCGCGGCCAGCAGTACCATTCCTCGTAGACCTTGTTGGTGAACTCGTACACCAGGTCGGCATTCAGGTAGGCAATCAGCGCCGGTACATGGTCGGTGATCAGGCGAATCCAGCGCTCGCTTTCACTCAGGGCCTCGGCGTGCTGGTAGCGCTCGGTGATGTCGGTGAAGGTGTTGACGAAACCACCGGTGGGCAGCGGATGGGTGCGGATCTCCAGCACCCGGCCATCGCTCAGGCGCTGCTCGCATTCGTGGATCGGCCGGCCGTTGGCGTCGCGACTGTCGGGGCTCAGCAGGCGCAGTTCGCTGTCGCCGATGACCTCGGCAAACAGGCGGTGCGCGGCCACCGGGGCCAGCCCGCTGAGTTCCAGGAAGCGCCGGTTCCACAGTTCGAGAATGCCCTCGGCGCTGACCATGGCCACGCCCTGGGACAGGTTGTCCACCGCCCGTTGCAGCAGGTGGGACTTTTGCGCCACCGCCTGTTCCCGGCGCAGGGTTTCGCTGTGCTTGACCTCGGTGATGTCGGTGAACAGGATCACCCGCCCGCCTTCCCGGGTCGGCCGCTCGCTGACCTGCAGCCAGCGGCCATTGTGCAAGCGATACAGCAGTTGTTCGTCGCCGGCGCTGCGCGGTTCTTCGCTGAACAGCCCGGTGCTGGTCATCAGCCGGCGCACTTCCGAGAGGCGCATGCCGGCCATGATCCGCACCCGGCTGTGGCTCCAGAAGGCACGGAAGCGGCTGTTGAACAGGACGATGCGCTGCTCCTGGTCGAACAGCACGAAGGCGTCGGAAATGCTTTCGATGGCGTCGATCAGGTGCTGGTGCGCCGTCTCTGCCCGCAGCCGCGCTTCGCTGAGCAAATGGTTGCCGGCCTTGAGCTCGGCCATGGCCTGGTTCAGGGCGTCGGTGCGTTCGCGCACCTGCTCGGCCAGCACCACCGAATGCTGGAACGCCGCATAGGGGTCGTTGCCCCGGGTGATGCCGGATTCGACCCGTTCGATCAGCGCGCTGTTGATGCGCCGCAGCTTGCGGTTCTCACGCTGCAGGCAGTCGAGCTGCGCTTGCAGCTCAGCGGCGGGCCGGAGTTCGACTGCGGGCAATGGCGACCCCGGTGAAGGTCTGGTTGATGTGCATGCCATTGAACTGTTCTCCGTAGGTGTTGAAACCCATCACCCGTTGTTCCCGCAAAAAGGCCCCGATCTGCTCCAGGCTGCCCTGCCCCTCCAGCTCCAGGCGGCGCAAAAAGCAGTCGCAGCCGATGGTCAGCAACAGCCCGCCGAGGCGCTGCTGCAAGCCGTCGAACAGCTGTTGCAGGTTGGGCAGCAAGGGGCCGGGAGTCATGGCGGTGAGGACGATGCCGTTCTCCACCGCGCAGTAGAAACTCAGGCTCAGGTCCGGGTGCACCTGCTGCACCGCGCGCACGTAGTAGTGCTGGTTGATCCGCACCGCCAGGGGGTGGGCGGCGAACACCCGGTGGTCGAGCTGCGCCAGGGGCACGCCGATCAGCCGCGCGTACTCCTCGGCGGCGGGCTCGGCGTTCAATTCATAGACCCGGCGCAAGGTACTGTCGGCGCCGGTGACCACCAGTTTTTCTTCCCGGGGCTGGATGTGGTGGGTGGTGAACACCTCGAAATCCAGCCAGGTGTTGACCAGCACCACCACCGCCGCGCCGCTGTGGAACTCGCCGCCGAAATACACGTGGGTGTGGGTCAGGTAGTTGTCATCGCCGGCCGAACCGCCGAAATGCGGAATGTCCCCCAGGGCCGCGCTGAGGGCGGCCAGCACCATTTCCTCGCGGCTCGACAGGCCGTCCAGCAGGGTCAGGGCGAAGCTGTTGCCCTTGATCGGCGCCAGGGTGTTGCTGCGGCAGCGGCCCACCAGGCGTTCGACCATCTGCTGGGCGTCGATCAGGCTGAAGTGCTCCATCTGGTCGATCAACTCGGCGGCGATGGAAAAGTGCCGATGGTCGAAGCCGATGGCGGTCACGCAATTGCGCCCATAGCCCAGCGGGGTGATTTCCCCGGCGCTGGTGCAGCCCACCAGGGGGATGCCGCCAAAGCTCTGCTGCAGGGCCGGGCCGAGGGTTTGCAGGGGGTATTCGGCGGAACAGAAGAACAGCACGAAGCCCAGGTGCGGATGCAGCAACTGGCTGGCCAGGTCCTGGGCCACCTGCTGCGGATCGACGGCCTGGGACATGGCACTGACCACGCCCTCGCTCTGGGCTTGCTGCATCGTCGCCTCCGGCGCGGGTTGTCTGAGCAATGAGTGTACGAAGCCGGCCCAGGGGCACGAATGCTACTTGGGTAGCGGGTAGCCGGTTCCATGGGCGTAGGCGCGAGGTGTGGCGAGGGAGCTTGCTCCCGCTCGGCCGCGTAGCGGCCGCAAACCCTGAATCCGCGATCTACCAGATAGACCGCGGATTCAGACCTTGGGAAGGCTGCGCCTTCCAGCGCGAGCAAGCTCGCTCGCCACAAGGGCGTGGGCAACCTCACGACTGGCGGCATCCCAGAGGCCGCAAGAACCGACGCAAACCGCTTGCCGCTTGCCGCTTGCAGCTGCTTTTACCAGGTGAGCACCGCGCCCACGGCAAAGGTGTCGGTGTTTTCGTTCTGCGCGTTGGTGTGGTGGCCGTCGATCTCGAACTGGTTGTACTCGGCCACCAGCTTGAGGTTGTCGTTGATGTCGTGGAACAGCGCCACGCCCCGGGTCTGGTAATCGGCGCCGCTGCCCACCACGCCGTTGCCATCGTCCTTTGTCTTGCCGTAGGACAGCGCCAGGCGGTTCTTGCCCAGCTTGTACGAGCCCTGCAGCAGGTAGCCCTTGCTGTCGACATTGCGCAGGGTGGCCTCGCCGGCATTGTTGGTGAAGAACGGGTTGATGCCCTTGGCCTGGAACCCGGAACCGGTCAGGGACAGGCCGCCCATCTTCGCCTGCAGGCCATAGCCCAGGCCCTTGGAGGTCACCGACTGCACGTTGGGGTCGGTGTTGTCGGAGGTCTGGTAGCTGCCGTTGAGCCAGCTGTAGAACTTGGCCCCGCCCAGGTCGAACTGGTAGGTGATCTCGCTCTCGGTGCGCGGGTTCTTCTGGTAGGCCTTGCCCAGGGCGCTGCTGTCGTTGGTGTCCACCGGGTCGAGGATGCCCACCGCCACCCGCAGGCCGTCCATCAGCGGGCTGCGATAAGTGATCTGCGACGACGGAAAGGGATAGGGATAACCGCTGCCGATGTTGCCGAACGACACCCCGCCGCCGTCCACCAGCCCCAGGCTGTCGCTGACCTGGCCGTACCCGGCGAGCATTTCATCGAGCAGGATGTTGGAACGGGCGAACAGGCCGAAGTCCTTGCCGATCAGCACCTCGCCCCACTCCGGGTTGGCCACGGTGCCGTAGAACTGGCGCACGTCGATGGCGGTGTCGGTGCCGTTGGTTTCGCTGTCGTTGATGGTCACCCAGAACGAGGCCCGGGCGCCGAGCTTGAGGTCGTCCACCTGCTTGCCCATGTTGAAGCCCAGGTAGTTGGGCAGAAAGCCCATCTTGACCCGTGCCTGACGGCGGTCGTACTGGTCGCCGGCGCGGTCGACCTGGCTGTTGACATAGAAGGCGTTGATGTAGCCGTCGGTGGAAAAGGTGGTCTGGTCCTTGTCGTACAGCATGATCTCGGCTTCGGCGACAGTGCCCAGGCCAAGGGTCGACAGGCCGACGAGCAGGGCCGGAATCAGAGGGTACTGGCAGTTCTTATTGTTATGCATGGCGCGCTCCGCAAACGGGGGACGAAATGTCGGAGGCGATTATCGAAACGCGCCAAGGCCGCCCATAGGCTGCCTTGGGGGCAAGTTCACGGTGCTTTGGAGGGGCTGGCAGGGAGCGGCAAATCCGATCCACGACCGGCCCGCTACCGGGCCCACTACCGGGAGTAGCACCAAGGGTTTATCGACCCCGGTGCCAAGGGATAAGGCCTTAAGCCTCGGCCGCCAAAGCGCGCAGTCGCGCCAGTTCGGCAACGGCCAGGGGAATGCCGTGCTCCAGCGATTTGGCCCGGGTGCGGTAGCGCCGGTCGCCGGGCATGCGCTCCAGGCCCACGGCCTGCATCTGCCGCACCAGCTCGCCGCTGCGCTGGGCAAAACGCCCGCCGCCCAGGTGGCTGGGGTCGATGACGATCAGCAGTTGCCCGGTCCAGGGCGTCTGCGCCCCCGGGTGTTGTGACCAGTCGAATTCGAAGGAGAAGTTGCCACCAGTGAGCGCCGCCGCCAGCAGCTCCACCATCATCGACAGCGCCGAGCCCTTGTGCCCGCCAAAGGGCAGCAAGGCGCCGCCGTCGAGAATCGCTGCCGGGTCGCAAGTGGGCTGGCCATCGCGATCCACCCCCATGCCCGGCGGCAGCTGCTGGCCCTGGCGCTTGGCGATCTGCACATCGCCGTGGGCGATGGCGCTGGTGGCCAGGTCGAAGACGATGGGCTCGGCGCCCTCGCGGGGTGCGGCAAAGGCAATCGGGTTGGTGCCGAACAGCGGGCGCTGGGCGCCGTGGGGCACCACGCAGGTCATGCTGTTGACCAGGCTCAGGGCCACCAGGCCTTCTTCAGCAAAGGGTTCGACATCCGGCCACAGTGCGGCGAAGTGATGGGAATTACGAATCGCCAACACCGAGATCCCGGCGCTGCGGGCCTTGCTCAGCAGCAGCTCGCGGGCCGCCGCCAGGGCCGGCTGGGCAAAGCCGCCTGCGGCGTCCACCGCCACCACGCCGGGGGCCACATCCTCCACTTGCGGCACGGCCTGCCCATTCACCCAGCCACTGGCCAGGGACGACAGGTAACCGGGAATGCGGAACACCCCGTGGCTGTGGGAACCGTCGCGCTCGGCGCGGGCGCAGTTGTCGGCCAGCACCCGGGCCACTTCGGCAGAGGTGCCGTGGCGAAGAAAAATGCGTTGCAGCAAGTCGGTCAAGGCAGGCAGGTCGAGGTACTCGACGGGTGCCTGCGCCAGGGTCGCCTGGTTCGCTTCGGTCATTGCAGCTCCATTGGAATTGTTATTGGAAGGTGCCTGACTATCGCGTCACGCCAGTTAACTGTCAAATGTTGACTTCATGACAGAAAACATTCATTTTCCATTGTCAACGGCCCACAAGAATGAAAACAACCATGAGCCAACCCATCAAACAACGCCTTGAAAGCAGCTTGTCCAGCGCCACCGCGTCGGGCCGGGCGATTGCCAGCTACATGCTGGCCAACCTCTACGAGCTGCCCTTCCAGACCGCCGCCGACATCGCCGAAAAACTCGGCGTCAGCGAATCCAGCGTCGGCCGTTTCTGCCGCGCCATCGGCTACAGCCATTTCAAGGATCTGAAAAACGACCTGAAGAACGACCTCGGCGAAGGCCCGTGGCTGGTGGGCGACCGCCTGCAGGAATTTCGCCAGCAGCCCAACCCGGCGGCCCAGGGCCTGCCCCGCAGCTTCGAGCTGGAAGTGGCGGCGCTGGTCAAGGTCTACGAATACAGCCTGACCCCGGCCTGGCAGACCGTGGTCCAGCGCCTGGCCAGCCGGCGCCGGGTGTACGTGGCGGGGTTCCAGACCGAGCGCGGCATCGCCGCCTCCATGGTCCACCTGCTGCAATACCTGCGCGACGGCGTGCACCTGGTGGACGGCGCCGCCGGGCATTTCGCCGACGTACTGCTGAGCCCCGCCGAGGACTGCGCCCTGGTGGTGTTCGAGGCAAGGCGCTATTCGCGCCACGCCCTGACCTTGTGCCACAAGGCCCGCGAGGCCGGGATTCCGGTGACCCTGGTCACCGACACTTTCTGCGACTGGGCCGAGCAGAACGCCGACGAGGTGTTCCGCGTGCCCACTGAATTCAACCTGTTCTGGGAGTCCACCGCGGCCATGCTGTCGCTGGTGCACCTGTTGGTCAACGAGGTGTGCAAGCACCTGGGACCCGAGGTGGAAAAACGCCTGGAAGCCACCGCTGCCCTGCATAACGAGTTTGTTGGTTACACATCGTCCGCCCGACCAAAACAATAAATAACCGAGGTGCTCCATGAACAACGTCCTCCGCTTCGCCGGCGCTTGCGCCCTGGTCATCGCCGCCTCCACGGCCCAGGCCGAAACCCTGAAGATCGCCACCGAAGGCGCCTACCCGCCCTTCAACTACGTGGACTCCAACAACCAGCTGCACGGCTTTGACGTCGACATCGCCAACGCCCTGTGCGAGCGCATGAAGGTCGAATGCACCATCGTCGCCCAGGACTGGGAAGGCATCATCCCGGCGCTGCTGGCGAAGAAATACGACGCCGTGGTGGCCTCGATGATCGCCACCGACGAACGCAAAAAGAAGATCGCCTTCAGTAACCACTACTACCGCACCCCGCTGTCGGTGGCGGTGCCCAAGGACTCGGACATCACCGACGCCCAGACCAACTTCAAGGGCCGCACCGTGGGCGCCCAGGCCTCCTCGACCCAGGCCATCTACGCTGAGGACCACTACGGCCCGGCCGGTGCCGACGTGAAGTTCTACCCGACCCTGGACGAAGCCAACAGCGACCTGGCGGCCGGGCGCGTGGACGGGGTGATCGCCGACAAGTTCCCGCTGCTGGCCTGGGCTGAAAGCACCGGCAAGGATTGCTGCAAGATCATCGGCGACGTCAACGGCACCACCGCCGACGCTTCCATCGCCGTGCGCAAGGAAGACAACGCCCTGCGCGAGCGCCTGAACAAGGCCCTGGACGAGATCGTTGCCGACGGTACCTACAAGCAGATCTCCAGCCGCTACTTCGCTTTCGACATCTACTGACCGCCCGCCTTTGCCGCTGCCCTTGCCCCGCGCTCCCTTGAGCGCGGCGGCGCCCTGCACGGTTCAATTTTCCAGAGGGTTCGCGCATGTTCGAACAGCTGTCACTCCTGTCCTTCGCCAGCGGCGGCTGGGGCTCGGCCTTGCTCGCCGGGGCCCTGGTGACCATCGCCCTGGCACTGGCCTGCGTGCCCATCGGCCTGCCCCTGGGCCTGGCCGTAGCCCTGGCCGCGCGCTCGAAAAACCGCTGGGCGCGGGCCTGGGCCACGACCTTTTCCACGGTGTTTCGCGGCCTGCCGGAGCTCTTGACCCTGCTGATCATCTACTACGGCTGCCAGATTGCCGCGCAGAAGATCCTCGGCGCCCTGGGCTACCCCGGTGAAGTGGCGATCAACACCTTCGTCGCCGCGATGATCGCCTTCAGCCTGGTGTTCGCCGCCTTCTCCAGCGAGATCTGGCTGGCCGCGTTCAAGACCCTGCCCAAGGGCCAGTACGAAGCCGCCCGCGCCCTGAGCCTGTCGCGGCGCACCACCTTCAACCGGGTACTGCTGCCGCAACTGACGCGCATCGCCCTGCCGGGGCTGTCCAACAACTGGCTGTCGCTGCTCAAGGACACCTCCCTGGTGTCGACCATTTCCCTGGTGGACCTGATGCGCCAGACCAACCTCGCGGTCAGCGTGACCAAGGAACCCATGCTGTTCTACAGCGTGGCGTGCTTTGGCTACCTGTTCTTCTCGGCGCTGTCGGGGCACCTGTTCAGCTTTCTTGAACGGCGCTTCAACCGTGCGCAACGGAGCCTGCAGCCATGAACCTGGATGACCTGCTGAACCTGTTCCTCAACCAGGAACTGCTGGAACGCTACGGCCCGCGCTTTATCGACGGCCTGCTGGTGACCGCCAAGCTGGTGGCGATTTCCTTCAGCCTGGGCGCCGTGCTCGGCCTGCTGATCGCCCTTGGGCGGCTGTCCAGCAATCAGTTCCTGCGGCGCTTCACCGGGGCTTATGTGTACTTCTTCCGTGGCTCGCCGCTGCTGGCCCAGCTGTTCATGCTGTATTACGGCCTGGGCTCGTTCAAAGGCTTCTGGCAGGACGTGGGCCTGTGGTGGTTCTTCCGCGACGCGTGGTTCTGCACCCTGCTAGCCTTCACCCTGAACACCGCCGCCTACCAGGCGGAGATCCTGCGCGGCAGCCTGCTGGCCGTGGCCCAGGGCCAGCGCGAAGCCTGCAAGGCCCTGAGCCTGTCGCGCTGGACCGCGTTTCGCAAAGTGATACTGCCGCAGTCACTGCTGATCGCCATCGGGCCTCTGGGCAACGAGCTGATTTTGATGATCAAGGCCAGCGCCATCGCCTCCCTGGTCACCATCTACGACCTGATGGGGGTGACCAAACTGGCCTTCTCCCGCAGCTTCGATTTCCAGATCTACCTGTGGGCCGCGGTGCTCTACCTGCTGATCGTCGAAATAGTGCGGCGCAGCCTCAAATACCTGGAAGGCCGCCTGGGCCGGCACCTGAACTGAACCCTTTAGCGGGCCGCCGCGCGGCCCCTGTCATAAGGACTGAAACATGCATTGCCAAACCCTCGTTCTGGGCGCCGGAATCGTCGGCGTCAGCAGCGCCCTGCACCTGCAGGCCCGCGGCCGCCAAGTGGTACTGCTGGACCGCCAGCCCCCGGGCAACGGCACCAGCCACGGCAACGCCGGGCTGATCGAACGCGCCAGCGTGATTCCCTACGCCTTCCCCCGGGAGGTGACCAAGCTGGTGCGCTACGGCCTCAACCAGCAATCGGACGTGCGCTACAGCCTGCGCCACCTGCCCAAGGCCGGCCCCTGGCTGCTGCAATACTGGCGCCACTCCTCGGCCAAGGGCCTGGCCGCCGCCACCCGCGCCATGCTGCCGCTGATCGAACGCTGCGTGAGCGAACACCTGGCCCTGGCCCGCCCGGCCAACATGCTGCAGCTGATCGCCGACGGCGGCTGGATCGAAGCCTTCAACGACCCACAGGCCTTCGACTTCGCCCAACGCGCCGCCGCCGACCTGCGCGACTATCAGCTCAACTACCGGGTACTGGATCGCACAGCACTGCTGGCCCTGGAACCCGGCCTGCACCAAGACGTAGTGGGCGGCCTGCACTGGCTCGACCCCAAGACCGTCAGCGACCCCGGCGGCCTGACCCGCGGCTACGCCGAACTGTTCAAGCAACGCGGCGGCCAATTCATCATCGGCGACGCCCTGACCCTGACCCAGATCGAAGGCGGCTGGCAGGTGCAGAGCGAACTCGGCCCCATCACCGCCCAGGAAGTGGTGGTGGCCCTGGGCCCGCAAGCCAGCGGCATTTTCGAACCCCTGGGCTACCGCATTCCCTTGGCGATCAAGCGCGGCTACCACATGCACTACGCCGCCCTGCCCGGCACCCGCCTGCAGCACCCGATCCTCGACCCGGTGGGTGGCTACGTCCTGGCACCGATGGTGGGCGGCATCCGCCTGACCACCGGCATCGAATTCGCCGACTGTGAAGACCCGATCAACGAAATCCAACTGCGCCGCTGCGAAGCCCTGGCCCGGAACTTCTACCCCCTGGGCGAACGCCTCGACGCCGAACCCTGGCTGGGCCGCCGCCCGTGCCTGCCGGACATGTGCCCGGTGATCGGCCCCGCCCCGCGCCACCCCGGCCTGTGGTTCAACTTCGGCCACGCCCACCACGGCCTGACCCTGGGCCCGGTGAGCGGCCAACTGCTGGCGCAGATGGTCACCGGCGAAACCCCATTTACCGACCCCACCCCCTACCGCGCCGAGCGCTTCAACTGACCGACGGAGAACCGCCATGCAGACCCAGACCGCCCCGCTTCCCGCCGCCTCCCAAGCGCCCGCCCAGCCCATTGCCGACCCGCGTGAAGTGGTGATCGATATTGCCGGGCTGAACAAGTTCTACGGCGCCTTCCACGTCCTGCACGACATCGACCTCAAAGTGCGCCAGGGCGAACGCATCGTCCTCTGCGGGCCTTCCGGCTCCGGCAAATCCACCCTGATCCGCTGCATCAACCGCCTGGAGATTGCCGAAAAAGGCCGCATCCTGGTGGACCGCACCGACCTCTCGCAAAACACCCGCGAAGCCGCCCAGGTGCGCAGCCAAGTGGGCATGGTGTTCCAGCACTTCAACCTGTTCCCGCACATGAGCGTGCTGGACAACTGCACCCTGGCACCGATGACCGTGCGCGGGTTATCGCGGAAGAAGGCTGAAGAGTTGGCGCGGGGTTTTCTGGCCAAGGTGGGGATTGAGAATCAAGCGGATAAGTACCCGAGCCAGCTTTCAGGTGGGCAGCAACAGCGCGTGGCGATTGCCCGGGCGTTGTGCATGGAGCCGAAGATTATGTTGTTTGATGAACCGACCTCGGCGCTGGACCCGGAGATGGTGAGTGAGGTGTTGGATGTGATGGTGAAACTCGCCGGGAGTGGGATGACGATGTTGTGTGTGACCCATGAGATGGGGTTTGCGCGGCAGGTGGCGGAGCGGGTGTTGTTTTTGGATGGGGGGCGGATTGTGGAGGATGCGCCGCCGGAGGCGTTTTTTGGGGCGCCGAAGAGTGAGAGGGCTAAGGCGTTTCTTGCGCAGATTGTGCATTGATTGAGAGCGAAGGCATTTCTCTCAGTCCTGAAGGGCGCGCAGCTTTATGAAAATTTCCAAGAAAAAAGAGACGGATTTATTTAGCTTGAGTGAATTGAAAGGGGATGGCTTTTCGCCACAATCACGGTATTTTCACCACCGTGATTTATTTCGATGGTCTGGTACAGCACTACCATTCCCTTCAAGGAAGAACGGCGTAGCAGGCGTCAATCTAGGCAAGGAAACCTACCTATGCAGACTCGTGTTGGTTCACTGCAAGAAAAAATCAGTGCTCGCGGAAACTACTCATACAGCCTTGAGCTCTGGCACAGCGGGCTGAATAAACATCGGATCATTCGTGGTGAATCCGTAGCTATCGTCAAGATGAAAGCATCGCTACAAGTAAACGAGTGGGATGAGCGATGGTCGCTATTGGAGCTACGTGATCTTCAACGCGCTGAGAAAACCGCCACCAAACTTCAATTGGCGGAAAACAAAGCGCTGGCAGCCGAGCGCACCCAGGACGCTCAGTTAGAACTCGATCAACTGGCGGGGTTACTAAAGGCCACGCTAGATGTCGATGACACTCTCAACTGGGATGACCTAAAGGACAGATCCCCATTCCCTGAGCACAAGCCCCTTAAGCCGCAACCGCCGGCGATGCCCAAGATGGGAGTGGTTGCACCCGAACCCACCCCACAAGATCAGAAGTACCTTCCGAAGCTGGGCATTCTGGAGTGGCTTGTTCCTTCCCGTAAGGCACGCGTTAAGGCTGCATATCAACATGCCTTTGAAGTCGATCATGCAAATTGGTTGGAGCAACAAGCCTGCGCACAAAAGTCCTACGCTGATGCACAACAGGCACACGCCAAAGCCGTTGAGCAAGCAAACGAAACCTACCGACAGCAAACGACCGAGTGGGAAGCTCGCCGTAACCAATACAACCTCACTAAAGCCGAGGAGCACGCGCAAGTCGATGCGAAACGGGCTGCTTACGAGGCTCTTGATCCTGATGCAATTGTTGAATATTGCGATCTGGTGCTTTCAGCATCTGATTATCCAGCTTACTTTCCACAAGAATTCGACCTGGACTATGACGCCACTGCGAAAATCCTGGTTGTTGATTACAAGTTGCCTGCACCTGACGACTTGCCCCGACTGAAAGCGGTCAAATTCGTTCCCACACGGGAAGAGTTCGAAGAGCAGAACATCTCCGATGCTCAAGCAATGAAGCTTTATGATGACGTGCTCTACCAGATCACCCTACGCACCATTCATGAGCTGTTTGAAGCAAATAAGGTCGAGGCGCTGACGGCTGTTGTGGTCAACGGGATAGTGACAGCCCTCGACCGCACAACAGGAAAAGACGTCACTGCTTGCGTGCTCTCGCTACATGCCAAGCGGGATGAGTTCATGGCAATCAACCTTGAACATGTTGATCCCAAGGCGTGCTTCAAATCCCTCAAAGGTGTAGGCAGTTCAAAACTTCACGGTTTAGCGGCAGTCGCCCCAATTATCCAATTGAACCGTAACGACAAACGCTTCGTAGCCAGCTATGAAGTGGCAAATACCCTCGATGAGGGAGTGAACCTGGCGGCAATTGGGTGGGAAGACTTTGAGCACCTCATCCGCGAAGTATTTGAAAAAGAGTTCTCAACTCAGGGCGGGGAGGTCAAGGTTACTCAAGCCAGCCGCGATGGCGGCGTTGATGCTATAGCCTTCGACCCCGACCCGATTCGCGGCGGTAAGATCGTGATTCAGGCAAAACGTTATACCAACCCCGTAGGAGTAAGCGCGGTACGCGATTTGTATGGCACGGTAATGAACGAAGGTGCAAACAAAGGCATCTTGGTGACAACCTCTTCTTTTGGGCCAGACTCGTATGCTTTTGCCAATGGCAAACCGCTGGTGTTACTGAGTGGTGCCAACCTTCTGCATATGCTTGAAAAGCATGGACATAGGGCTCGTATTGATTTGCAGGAAGCGAAGAGACTTGCTGCTGGCTCTTAGATTTATGGAGGAAATCTCTTTTCTGCTAATGGGATATTCTGCAGCCCTTAATAAGCACCGAACCAACGTCTCTCGGAATCAAGCAAAGAACCTGAGAGAGCTTCAGGACAAGTTATAGGAGTTGTGTGTGAACAGCAGCATGTTCGAAATCGCCTACGCAGCCGCCACACAGCGTCTGTGCCTGTTCACTGGGACTGGATTCTCCAAAGCAATCTCCGACGGAAAGGCACCGGGATGGCAGGATTTGCTGGAGGATGTATGTGATTGCCTACCAGAAAGTACCGACCTAAAGCTCTCCCTGTTTCCTGCCAAAAGCGTACCGCCGCTGAGCCTGGAAGAGGCCGCTCAGGTCATAGCCTTGAGGCTTACTCGGTCTGGCCTGAACATCAACGAAAAAATTACTGACATCATTGAGCCGCTTTGCGTCATGGGTGATGTGGGAGAAGTGAAAAAGTTCTACGAAAGTCATTCGTTTCGGGTAATCACCACAAACTACGACAAACTATCTGAAGAACTGGCAGGCAAAGATAGAGTACAAAGTATCGCTCCTGGCATGCCTATTCCGCGCTCCTCAGCAGCGGTCAAAGTCTATCATGTTCACGGCTCGATAGACTCGCCGGAAAACTTAGTGGTAACTTCGGATGATTATTTCCGCTTCATGAATGGTGACTCCTATTTTTCAAGAAAGTTAAGCACCATATTACATGAGAACACTGTAGTAATCCTTGGTTACTCACTGGCGGACACCAACCTAAAGCGCATTATCAATGACTACAAAGCCTTCACAAACAACCATGTAATAGGCTCCAACCTATTCTTCGTTTCAAGAAAGCGGGTCGATCAGTTAATCAAAGACTTCTACTTTCACAGTTTCGGCATCCGTGTAATCGACGATGTAACAATTGACGAGTTCTTCGCCAATCTCAATCGACAAATTTGCCGAACGGTGAAGATCGCGGAACAGTCGTTGAAGTCAATTGAAAATGTCATCAATAATGGCAATCGATTTAAGGACTCGTTCATCAAGTTGGAGGACTCCTTCTTCCGCGTCATCGCCTCGCTATCAGCAAAAGGTTTCAGCCTGAAAAATCCAAGGGTCGTTGAAGTGATAGGTGATTTTTTGGAGCGTAAACGCGAACTCACTCTTGAACCTAGCGCTTGGGAGCAGTATGACCATCTTGCCAATTGGTTGATTCATCTAGGGTCTCTATTTGAGGTCGGTAATACGTCGATCAAGAATGTGTATTTGAAAGCCGTAAAACGCTCAATGGCCACTATGAGCAAAGAAAAGCGCCTTGGTTATTCCTGGCAGGCCCACAAACTATGGCAAAGCGGCTGGGCTTCCATTAGTGCAGCCAACCGAGCATTGATTCGCGAGTACATTACTGCGCAAGCGGTTGGAGCTGAAGCCCAGACCATAGTTGATTCGATGAACTGACTCGATAATCGAAACCGCGACTTGATTAACTATTTTGGAAAAATTTCTTCCAATCCACTTTCACCTGTCACCACCCTAAGCTTTGGCTCACTCTACAACAATCATCGCAGCGTTTTTTATTGAAAAACATGGATCAGATTCCACACAGATACTTAGCGATGTCAGTTGTAATTACTTACCCAAAGCCGTTGCAGCTAACGCTCCGACACACCCAATCAAACATCTCCATTAATGTACGGTTGCGTCGTCCAGACGTCGCCTCTATAGTTCGCCCTCGCGGCAAAATCCGCGAACGACCTTGGCCGGTCGAATTACAACGACGCATCAGCGTCCAAAACACCATTGCAGACGCTTTTTTTGTGCCTGCGATTCTGTGTTATGGCGGCTGTGTGCGGGACACCTTCGGGTGTGCCGGTGTCGTTGTAACCGGTCGGCCAACCCTCGCACAGCTGCCACCCTCCATTTGCTTGGCCGCAAACGGTGGAAGCTCTACAACGAGTAACGACCATGGACGATCAATCGATTTCCCGCTTCTCCCCCGTCGACACCCACGACACCAACCAAGCCGTTTTCTACCTCGACACCCAAGCCTCTCTGAGCGATCTGGCCAGCAGTGCGGCCCATCGTTTCACCGTGGTGCGGGATCTGATGGACACGCTGTCCACGCTTAACCTGAAAGACATCGCCGACTGCGACCTGACGCGGGTCACCCGAGGGGTGCATCTGCTCACCCGGGAGGGTTGCGCGGTGCTGGAGGTGATTCAGTGGCGAACAGCGCAAGAGCCCTGAACGCCATTGAACTCAACCAGCGCGTAAAACGCGCTTGGCTTTGCTTTGGCTTTTGATCTGGCTTTGGCTTTTGATCTTGCTTTTGATCTTGATCTTCCTGCCCCCTCCAGAAGGCCGAACGTAGGCGTTGCGTAGGGGGCAGCTCGGCATGGATGCCGAGCTAGCCGCCGTCAGGCCATGGATGGCCTGTGGCGGCGTGCCCCCGGAGCAATGCCGGAGAGAGGGAACGCCGAGCCTAGGCGAGGCGCCGGATGCGGGGGCAGGAGCGTTTTGCTTACTTTTGCGCTGTTCAAAAGTGAGTCGCTGTAAGAGCGAAACCGTAAGCAGCCATGACCGCAGCAACGGATATGTCCACAAAACCGTATGCAGCCAGGTGAAAAGCATCGGCAGGTTTGGCGAGGACTACGTCCTCGTGCGCAGCCTCGCTGCGCTCGACAGCGGCTACAGGTTTCGACGGCCAAATGGCTGCATCACCTGACTGCATTGAGACGCCCCGTTGCTCCCCCAACCGCGACACTGTACTCATCAACTACCCTCGCCCCTTTAACCTTGGGCCCATAGCCAGGGCCCTATTTGCAGCTATACGCATGAGTATCGAAAGTAACGCAGCATCACCGAGCACCAAGGCTTTTCGTACAAAGCCTAGGGAAAGCGGACACTCGATCCAGAGGCTGCTGCCGACATGACCGCGTTACGCACGGGTAAAGGGGCTTGCTCGGGGTGTTGCTGCAAAAAATGCTTGATCGCTTGATCCTGGCGATCCACCACGCATACGTTCACGTTAGGGCTAGGGACGGTGCATTCGCCAAGCGCGAGGGCCCCGCAGTTCAATACCCCGTACACCGCAGCCGGTTGCGCGACGGCCGAGCAGCCGTAGACCATCTCGCCAAGGTAATTGAGCTGCCCTTGGGTGACGGTGAAACGCAGCGGTTTGGAGTAAGCCCCCATGGCCCCGCGACGGTGACCCAGGCGGCTCACTTCATAGTCACCGGCAGGTAGCCATGCCGAGTAGTCATCCTTGGGTCCCCAGCCATAAGTCTTGCCGCTCTTGATATCGCGAAACTCAAGGTAGGTTCCGTAGGGGCCGCCTTCCAGCAGCGCGCCGACCACTAGGCCCGCGTTTTGCGCGTTGTATACGGGTGAATTCAAGGCCATTTCAGTTGGCATTGACGAACAACCGGCCAGTAATCCAATCAGGCCAATTGCAAAGATGTTGCGCGAGCCAAACATTCCGCTACCTCGGTGGGAGACAAAGAAAATCCCCAGAAAATTCAGGGACGACAGGCGCGCTGGACGGCGGCGACTGCCTTCTTTAGCATGATGGCCTTTCGCCCACTTGAGCATCAAGGACGATCTATCAACATGTTCTGTTTTTCCCAATGGCGCGTGCGTGGCGCTGTAAGCATTGCCGCGCTGGTACTTGGCGGGTGCAGTTTCAATGGCACCTACCCGGACGCCAGTGCCCCCGATGCGGCGAAGCTGCGCTTTATCAGCAGCAGTGACAGCTCGACGCTCGACTTGTTCGATGCCGAACACTGCGGCGGCCAAACCACGGGGCTGCTCAATAACCTGTTCAGCGCCAATACCCGGCGACGGGCAGACATGAGTGCCGCTGCACCCGAGGATGCCAAGGCCTACTTGGAAGTGCGGCTGCAACCGGGCCATGAGCTATTCGCGCGCGCCAATACCTTGAGCACCGGCAGCGTGTGCACCGTGGGGTTCAACTTCACCCCGCAGAGCGGCGGCGAGTACGAAGCGGACTTCCGCAAAGTAGGTCGCACTTGCCAGGTCACCCTTAGCCGTCTGCGCCAGATCGATGGCAAGACTGTGCGCACGCCGATCGTGCTGACCAACAAAGGCCTGCCCGCCTGCGCCGGCCACAACCCTATATTCCCCAAACCCACCGAAGCACAACCGCAGTCAGCGGAGCGTGCAGCGCTGATCGCGCAGATCGTCGACGCGAGTGTCATCGCGAAAATGAAGCCCGACGCCGACGATTCCCCTTCGGTCCAGAAAACACTGCTCGACAGATCCGTAGCGGAACGTAAACAGCGCCTCGACTTCAGCCTGCCCGATGCCTATTGGACTGAATATCAGCAGAACCTGGAGCAGTTCTCCAATGAGATGAGGGGCACCAAGGCCCGTTCATTGCAGTTGTACAAGGATTACTACACCAACCGTCTGGGCCTGCTCGACACCCCGGCGATCAAGGAACTGCTGCCCGATAGCGAAGCGGCCGACCGTAGCAAGGCGATGTCGACCAATAATGAAATGCTGGAGTACTACTACCGAGCCCAGCAAGCACTGCTGAAGGAAACACTGAGCGCACATCAGGCACGCATGGCCGATCTGGATCAGCGCTTTGAGGTGTGCAAGCGTTTTGCGGCCTGCTGGCAACGTTAAAGCGGAGTGCGGCTTGAAAATACTGGCCGACGCATGTATGCCGCCTTCGCCCTGAGCAGGGGGCAGTTGGGCATGGATGGCCTGTGCCGGCGTGCCCCCGAAGCAATGCCGAAGTGAGGGAACGCCGAGCCTAGGCGAGGCGCCGGATGCGGGGGCAGGAGCGTTTTGCTTACTTTTGCGCTCTTCAAAAGTAAGTCGCTATAAGAGCGAAACCGTAAGCTGCCGTGACCGCAGCAACGGATATGTACCCCAAACGCCCAGACACATCCCTCATCCCGATTTCGCAGACATGGGCTGGGGCATGCTGAACATCGACATAACCCCGTACCTGGGCAAGACCGAGAAGCTCAACATCACCCTGCCGGACTATGTCATTCAGCAAATCGACCGCTTCGTCCGCGAGCACAACATCAAGAACCGGTCGCCCTTCCTGACCGATGCCGCGCTGAAAGCGGCTTCAGAGGGCAGGCCAAGCGGAGTGAAGCCAGTTGGGGCTGCTGCGCACCCCAGCGGGAGCAAGCTCCCTCGCCACAGGGGTTGTGGCCTGCCAAATAGCTGTATTACCTGACTGCATTGAGACGACCAATTCCCTCAATACTTTTCAGAGGTTTTTCGCAAAGACGATCGGTCAGAGCTCCTGAAACTCATAAAATCACTAAAACACTCTAAGTTAATGATTTTTCTTTTCAGCCAAATAAAAATCTAGATATTTTTTTGGTCTTTCTTTAAAGGCTCTTTCCTTACCATATTGATAGGCCTTATTCAGGTATCTGTAGGATGCATCATTATCCCCCAGCTCAAAGCACACCATCCCTAAATCAATTAATGGCGCAGTATCAATATCGGAGTTTTCTGCTTTAAGCTGGAGCTCAGCCCAATACTTTGCACTTTCAAAGTCAGACAAACCAAAATATGCGGTATAAAATGATCCCGCAAGCCATGAACCAATCATCTCCCACTCCAACTTCGGCTCAGGCAACAAAGCCCATGCTTTTTCATACTCACACAGTGCCAAAGCATGATCTTTATCTGTGTTCAGGCTATTACCAAGCTCTATAAGTGATACTATTTTCTCTTCAAGCGCTGGATTCTCATCCGACAAAATACGCATATTAATCACCGTCTTTTTAAAAATTGAGATACTTCTGCTGGACCTATAAAATTCTCGGGCGGAATTTATCGCTCAAGCAATTTAGCACCCTGAAAACGATTGTGCCTGTAATACTCAAGCTCATAATTTTTTGGGTCTCTCATCCAAGTTCTGACCTAATTGGATTTCGGCTCATAATATCCACCCTTTTAATCCAGTATTTAACAGCGTTAGCTAAGTGAGCCAAATCCCCATCTTGAACCCGATACCATCTCCCATCGGTAGAGCTCTTAAATCTCATGTCGCTACAGGAACCACGAATACATCCCTCGCCACGCACTCGCTCAATAACTGCCCGGCCGGTCTTACTATTTTTCCACCATGTGTCCGGTCCTTACAGCCTCTCCAAAGTGACCCGCTGTAAGAGCCAGCCCTTTCAAGATCTTTGGAAAAAGCCCCAAAAAATAGTCGTTTTTTGACCAGAAAAAAATACTAACTGAACCAAACTCAACTCGTTTTCTTCTTAATTTCAGCCTTGAATTGGCGTATGACGCAATTTAGGCAAAGACCTTGAAAGGGATGGCTGTAAGAGCGAAACCCTAAGCAGCCGTGACCGCAGCAACGGATATGTACACAAAACCCTATGCAGCCAGGTGAAAAGCATCGGCAGGTTTGGCGAGGACTGCGTCCTCGTGCGCAGCCTCGCTGCGCTCGACAGCGGCTACAGGTTTCGACGGTGCCAGCCTCAGCGCCCCGCTTTTCAGCCAATGACCCGAGCCAAGCGCAGCGCCAAGCTCGCCGCCTGCTCCGCACTGCCCACATTGGTAAACCCCATCACCAACCCCTGCCTACTCCCGTCCCCCAGATACCACTGCGACAGCGGCTCCACAGCAATCCCCTCACCCCGAGCCCGCAGGGCAATCTGCACATCGTCCCCCTCCCCCAGCCCAGCCACCAGATGCATGCCCCCCGCCTGCGGGTCTATCTGCAAACGCCCCCCCACCTGCTGGTGCAACGCCTCCACCAGCCATTGCCGCCGACGCGCATACAAGCCACGCATTTTGTTCAGATGCCGGGCAAAGTGCCCCTCGTTGAGAAAGGCCGCGACCGTCGCTTGCAGCAGGTGCGGGCAGTGGTTGTGCAAACGATCCGCCTGGCGGGCGAACGCTGGGGTCTGTTCGGCGGGCACCACCAGGTAGGCCAGGCGCAGCCCTGGAAACAGGACTTTGCTGAAGGTGCCGGTGTAGAGCACGCGGCCCTGCTGGTCGAGGCTCTTGAGGGCGGGCAAGGGCTTGCCCTGGTAGCGGTATTCGCTGTCGTAGTCGTCCTCGAAGATCCAGCTGCCTTGGCGGTTGGCCCAGTCCAGCAGGGCCAGGCGCCGTGGCAGCGACAACGACACCCCCAACGGGCTCTGGTGGGTCGGGGTGACCACGGCAAAGCCGGCCTCTGGGGCGCGGGCGATGCCTTGGGCGACGTCCAGGCCTTGATTGTCCACGGGCACCGGCACCAACTGCGCGCCGGCTTCCAGCAGTGCGTTCCTGGCCATGAAGTAGCCGGGCTCCTCCAGCCAGCAGGTGGCGCCTGGGCGCATCAGGGTGTGGCTGATCAGGTCGAGGCAGGCGCGGTAGCCGGCGCAGACGAAAATCTGCTCCGGGTGGCAGGTGATGCCCCGGGAAATCCCCAGGTAGGAGGCAATGGCCGCCCGCAGCGGGGCGTAGCCGCGGGCGTCCGGGTAGACCAGGCCTTCGACGCCCGCCTGGCGCAGTTGCCGGCCCGCCAGGCGGGTCCAGAGTTTGCGCGGAAAGGCGTCCAGCGCTGGCAGGCCCATTTGCAGTGCCAGGGGCGAGGTGCCGGCATGGGTGGCTTGATGGGTCGTTGCAGCCACCGGGGCGCGCTGCGTGGGCGCGCAAAGCGGCGCCAGTTGCGGGGTGACAATGGTCCCGGCGGCGCCGCGAGCAATCAGGTAGCCCTCGCCTATCAGCAGTTGATAGGCGGCTTCCACGGTGCCCCGCGCCAGGTTGAGTTCCGCGGCCAAGGCGCGAACTGCCGGCACGCGGTCCCCCGGACGCAGGCGGCCATCGGCGATGGACTCGCGAAACCGCTGGTACAGCTGGCGATAGATCGGCGCCGTCTGGCTGCGGTCCAGTTCGAAAGGAAGGATCATGGCCTAGTCATTTATGCATTTTTTGGCCCTGTAGCTTAAGCCATTGGCCTTCTACAGTGGGTCATCTCTTTGCAGCGGATGACGGACATGCCCTACACCCTTCAACACCTCGATAGCGAGGCGGCCCTGGCGGCCAGTTTCGACGTGATGCGTGTCTTGCGCCCGCACCTCACCCACCCGGCGGCCTATGTCGCCCAACTGGCCCGGCAAACCGAACAGGGCTACCGTTTGCTCGCCGCGTGGGACGCCGAGCGCATCGTCGGCCTGGCCGGTTACCGCGAGCTGGAAAACCTGCTCTACGGGCGTTTCATCTACGTCGATGACCTGGTGGTGAGCCCGGAGCTACAGCGCAGCGGCCTGGGAGCGCGGCTGTTGAGTGCGGTGCGGGATGAGGCCGTGCAGCGTCAATGCGAGCACTTGGTGCTGGATACCGGCCTGCATATGCCCCTGGCCCAGCGCTTCTATTTCCGCCAGGGGTTGCTGGCCCGCGGCATGCACTTCACCCAGCGGCTTCGCGGTGGGGAGCCGGCATGAACACTGTCCTGTTGATCAACGCCAGCCCCCATGGCCAGGTTTCCCAGGGGCACTGGCTGGCACTGGAGCTGCTGAGCGCCCTGCGCCAACGCTATCCGCAGCTCGAACTGGTCGAGCGCGATCTGGCGGCGCAGCCGTTGCCACCGCTGGGCCTGGACTACGCCCACGCCCTGACCACCCCCACGCCCTTCGACGAGCCGTTGTTCGAGGTGTCCGAAGGGCTGATTCGTGAGTTGGAGCGCTGCGATGTGCTGCTGATTGCCACGCCCATGCACAACTTCACCCTGCCGGCGGCGCTCAAGCTGTGGATCGACTACGTGCTGCGCATTCACCGCACCTTCAGCTCCGGCCCGGAGGGCAAGGTCGGCCTGCTCAAGGACCGCCCCGTGCATGTGCTGGTGAGTTCCGGCGGCTTTCACCAGGGCCCGCGGGCACGCCAACCGGACTTTCTGACGCCTTACCTGCGCCAGGTGCTGAACACCCTTGGCCTGTTCGACCTGCAGTTCACTTATCTGCAGGGCTTGGTGTTCGGCGACGAAGCAGTGCGCGCAACCCTCGACGAGGCCCGCAGCGCACTGTCCTTGCAGCCACTGTTCACCCCCCTTGTTTGCGCTTGATCACTTTTTTCCATATCGGAGTTTCACCATGAGCCAACTCAGACTGCCCTTTGCCACTTTGTCGCCGGCCGCCTATCAAGGCCTGCTCGCCACCAACACCGCCCTGGCCGCCAGCCCCCTGGGCCTGCCCTTGCTGGAGCTGGTGTATTTGCGTGTGTCGCAGATCAACGGCTGCTCGTTCTGCCTGGGCAAGCACTCACAGACCCTGCGTGAATGTGGAGTCGCCCAGGACAAATTGGATTGCCTCGCTGGCTGGCGCGTCAGCGAACTGTTCAACGACCGCGAACGCGCCGCCCTGGACTGGGCCGAAACCCTCACCTACGTCCACGACAAGGGCGCGCCGGACGCACTGTACGAACCGCTGAAAGCGCACTTTAGCGAGGTCGAAATTTCCGACCTGACCTTGGCCGTGTCCTTGATGAACGCCTTTAACCGGCTGGCGGTGGGCATGAAGCTCTGAGAGTGAGGTCGCCGTTGACGGTGTTGGCTTTGCTTTGGACTTTGGCTGTTGATCTTCCTGCCCCTTCAGAAGGTCAAGCGCAGGTATTACGCAGGCGTCAGCCAGGGCGATGGATGGCTTGCGGGCCAATTCGCCGGCAAGCTGTTCTGGTCAAGTGTTTCCGGACACCGTTTACGGTGATCAAGCCGCCAACTGCTCCCTAGCTATTGGCGACAGGTAGTTGTTGTAGCTGTGGAGCCTGATTCGGTTGTAGCGCATGAGGAAGCTG
>NZ_JAACFX010000019.1:0-52404 GCF_029237275.1 Pseudomonas sp. 3MA1
CGGTGGCAATGATGTGCGCCACCAGCGGGCCGTGAGACACCGCCACGCCCTTGGGCATGCCGGTGGAGCCGGAGGTGTAGATCACATAGGCCAGGTTATCTCCATCCAGGGCCACTTGTGGTGCGCTATCGTCGCTACCCGCCCAGTCTTGGGTACGGTCCACCGCCAGGCTTAGCAGGCCCTGGGGCATCGGCAGCTTGTCCGCTACGGCGCTATGGGTCAGCAGCAATTGCGCGCGGCTGTCCTGCAGCATGTACAGCAGGCGATCTTCCGGGTACTCCACATCCAGCGGCACATAGACCCCACCGGCTTTGAGTACCGCAAGGAAGGCCACCATGATCTCGGCGCTGCGCGGCATGGCGATCGCCACCCGCACTTCCGGGCCCACGCCCCGGGCGATCAGGGCCCGGGCCAGACGGTTGGCGCTGCGATCGAGCTCGCCATAAGTGAGCGTCTGGGTATCGAAGATCACTGCCACCGCCTCGGGATTTTCCCGGGCGCGGTCGGCCACCAGTTCATGCACCAGGCGCCCGGCCGGGAAGCCCGAAGCGCTGCGGTCCCAGAGCTGGAGCAGTTGCTGGCGCTCGCTATCGTCCAACAGGTTCAGCTGGCCGATGCTCTGCTGCGGATCGGCCACCATAGCCTGCAGCAGGTTCTGCCAGTGCCGGGCCATGCGCCCGATGGTCGTGGCCTCGAACAGATCAGTGGCGTAGCTCAGGGAGGCGCGCACCTGGTCCTGAGACTCTTCGATATCCAGGGTCAGGTCGAACTGGGCCACCCCTTCATCCCAGCTCAACGGACTCATGTCCAGGTGTGCCAGACGCTGCAAGTGATTGCCCGCCAGGCTGATGTGGTGGTTGAACATCACCTGGAACAGCGGGCTCAGGCTCAGGCTGCGCTCGGGCTGCAGGGCTTCCACCAGTTGCTCGAAGGGCAGGTCCTGATGGGCCTGGGCTTCCAGGGCCCTCTGCTTGACCTGGGCCAGCAGTTGGCTGACCGTCAGTTGCCCGTCGATATCAGCCTTCATCACCTGGGTGTTGACAAAGAAGCCGATCAAACGCTCGGTTTCCACCCGGTTACGGTTGGCGATCGGCACACCGACGCGAATGTCCTGCTGGCCGCTGTAGCGATGCAGCAAGATCTGGTAGGACGCCAGCAACAGCATGAACAGGGTCACCCCTTGCCGCTGGGCCAGGCCCTTGAGCCCGGCCAGCAGAGCGGCCGGCAACGGCACATTCAGGCGCGCACCGCGATGGCTAGGCAGGGCCGGACGCGGATGATCCAGCGGCAATTCCAGCACCGGCTGCTCGCCCCCCAGCAGCTCGCGCCAGTAGCCCAGCTGACGATCCTTTTCTCCGACCTCCATCCAGTTGCGCTGCCAAAGCGCATAGTCGGCGTACTGGATCGGCAAGGCCGGCAACTGCAGCTCCTGGCCCTGGCTGTAAGCCGTATACAACTGCACCAGTTCGTCGACCATCAGTTGCATCGACCAGCCATCGGAAACGATATGGTGCTGCACCAGCACCAGCACATGCTCGTCCGCGGCCAGACGCAGCAAGCTGACCCGCATCAGCGGGCCCTGGCGCAAGTCGAAGGGCCGGGCAATTTCGGCTTCCACCCAGGCCTTGAGCGCCGCTTCATCGGCATCGGCCAGGGCCAGCTCGATCCGCGCCTCAGGCTCGATCACCTGCACCGTGCGCTGGCCATCCTGCTGCAAATGCGTGCGCAGGCTGGCGTGGCGCGCCACCAGGGAATCGAAGGCCCGTTGCAGGGCAGCTCGCTCCAGTCGACCTTTCAGGCGCAAGACGCTGGGCACGTGGTAGGCGGCGCTTTGCGGATCCAGTTGCCAGAGGAACCACTGGCGCTCCTGGGCATAGGACAACGGCAGCGGCTGCCCGGGCTGCAGCGGCAGGATGGCCGGGGAGGATACCGTAGGGTGGCCCAGGGCACGGACGAAGTTTTCCAACTGCGGCTGTTCGAACAGGGTGCGCAGGCTCACCTCGACACCCAGGCCGTGCCGTACCCGGGACACCATCTGGGTGGCGAGCAGCGAGTGGCCGCCCAATTCAAAGAAATGCTCGTCAAGCCCGATCCGTTCGATACCCAGCACCTGGGACCAGATCGTCGCCACCTGCTGCTCCAGCTCGCTGACCGGGGCTTTCCAGTCAGCCTGGGTCTGGCAGGTGTCGGGCTTGGGCAGGGCTGCGCGATCGAGCTTGCCATTGGGGCTCAGCGGCAGGTGGTCGAGGAACAGAATGTGCGCCGGCACCATGTAGTCCGGCAGTTCGGCGCGCAGGCCGGCCTTGAGCTGTTCGCGCAATGGCCCCTGCCCGGCTTCAGCCAGCGCCTGGCTGGCTACCACATAACCCAGCAACTGGTTATCGGCAGCGATCACCAGGGCCTCGCGGACGCTGGCTTGGGCCAGCAGGCGGGCTTCGATCTCCCCCAGCTCGATCCGGAAACCACGCACCTTGACCTGATGGTCGATGCGCCCGACGTACTCGATCACCCCATCGGCGCGATAGCGTGCCAGGTCGCCGGTGCGATACAGGCGCCCCGCCCCGCCCGGGGTGAAAGGATCGGGAATGAAACGCTCAGCCGTCAGTTCAGGACGCTGGAAATACCCCCGGGCCAGCAGCGGTCCGCCAATCAGCAGTTCCCCGGTGACCCCCACCGGAAGCGGGTTGAGGTTGGCATCCAGCAGGTAGATGGCGCGGCCATCCAGCACCCGGCCGATGGGCATGGTTGCCGGCAAAGGTTCGCGGCCATCGACATAGCCGGCGCAGTCCAGCGCCGTGGCGCTGACCGTGGTTTCGGTCGGGCCATAGGTATTGAACAGGCGCACATGGCCCAGGCCGGCATCGCGCCAGGCCTTGAGCCCTTCCGGCGGCATGGCTTCGCCACCTATGTGCAGCTGGCGCAAGCGGCCATAGTCACGCGGGCCACGCTCGGCGAAATCACGCACCAGCAGATACCAGTAGGCGGTGGTCACATCGACCACCGAGATCTGATGCTCGATCAGTTGCTGGTAGAAGGTGTCGCTGTCCCACAGCTCGCCGCCACGCACCACCACCCCCGCGCCGCAACACAGGGCCGGGTACAGCTGCTCGACGAAACCGTCGAAGTTGAAAGTGCCGAACTGCAGCGCCCGGTCATCGGCCTTGAGCTCGAACAGCTTGATGATCACTTCCACATGCCGGGCCAGGGAGGCGAGGTCGATACCCACGCCCTTGGGCCGTCCGGTGGAGCCGGAGGTGAACATCACGTAGGCCAGGTTGCCCGGCTGCGCTCGCGGTGCCGGGTTCAACCCGCTGTAGTGGGCCAGCCATTGCGGGTCCGCCTCCAGGCACACCCGGGGCAGATCGCCATCGAGCGGCAGTTGCTCCAGCAATGCCTGCTGCGTCAGCAGTAGTTGCAGGCCGCTGTCCTCGATCATGCATTGCAGGCGCTCGCTGGGGTATTGCGGGTCCAGCGGTACATAGGCGCCACCGGCCTTGAGCACCGCTAGCAGCGCCACGATCATCTCCAGCGAACGACCCACCGCCACACCCACCAGGGTGTCGGCATCCACGCCCAGCTCGATCAGGTGATGGGCAAGGCGGTTGGCCCGCAGGTTGAGCTCGGCATAGCTCAGACGCTGGCGGTCGAGGATCAGCGCCAGGTTGTCCGGGTGCAGTGCCGCCTGCTGTTCGAAACGCTGCAGCACGCAGGCCTGTGCCGGCTGCCAGACCTCGGCCGGGTTCCAGTCCAGCAGCAGTTGTTGCTGCTGGTCTTGCAGCAATAGCGGCACGGCCCCCACGGCTTGTTCGGGAGCCTCGACGAAACGCTGCAGCAATGCCTGCAGATAGGCCGCCAGCCCCTGCACCACCTGCGGGCTGAATTCGGCCTGGAAATATTCCAGGTGCAGGCTCAGGCGCTGCCCGCCATGCGCGGTGAGGGTCAATGGATAGTTGGTGCGTTCCTGACTCTGTACCGCGCTGAAACGCAGGCCATGCTGCGCAGACTGCTCCAGGCTCTTGGCCACCGGGAAGTTCTCGAACACCACCAGGGTGTCGAACAGGGCCTCGCCGGCAGAGCCGGCCCAGCGCTGGATATCGAACAACGGGGTGTGTTCGTGCTCGCGCATCTCCAGGTTCAGCGCCTGCACCTCGCGCACCCAGTCGGCCACGCTGCGGGCCGGATGGGCGGTGGCGATCAACGGCAAGGTGTTGATAAACAGACCGACCTGCTGCTCGACATCCGCAAGGTCCGCCGGGCGCCCGGAAACCGTGACCCCACACGCCACGCTGGACTGGCCGGTATAGCGTTGCAGCAACAGCAACCAGGCCGATTGCACCAGGGTATTGAGGGTGACCTGCTGGGCCCGGGCAAAGCTGTTCAAGCGCGCGGTTTGTGCCTCGTCCAGCTGGCACAGCAGTTCGCCGTACTCGCCTGGCGCCGGCAGCGCCGCCTTGACCACGCTGCGGGCCAGATGGCAAGGCTCGTCCAGCTGCGCAAGGCGCTGGCGCCAGAAAGCTTCGCCCTGGGCCGGGTCCTGCTGTTGCAGCCAGGCAATATGCCGGGAGAAGCCTGCGCCCACGGGTGGCAGTGGCTGCCCTTTGCACAGTTGCAACACTTCATTGAGCACCAGGGCGTTGCTCCAGCCATCCATCAGGATGTGGTGGCTGGTGTACAGCAGATGCCAGCGATCCTCGGCGGTGCGTACCAGCACCACACGCAGCAAGGGTGGGCGGGCCAGTTCGAAGCCCCGCTGATGCTGCTCCAGGGCCAGGGCATCCAGGGCCGCCGCCTGGTCCGGGCGCTCACGCCAGTCGTACTGGATGAACGGCAGGTGCGCCTGACGGTAGACCACCTGCAGGGCCTGGCCCTGATCGTCCTGCCAGACAAACCCGGTACGCAGCATGTCATGCCGGGCCAGCACCTGCTCCCAGGCAGCCTGGAAACGCACCACGTCCAGGCCCTGCACGTCGGCCCGCAGCTGGCTGACATAGACGTCGTCCTGGCCCTGCTGATAGAGGCTGTGGAACAGCATGCCCTGCTGCATCGGCGACAGCGGATAGAGGTCCTGCACTTCGCGTGCGGGCAGGGCCAGGTCGTCCAGTTGGGCCTGAGTCAAGCGGGCCAGGCTCACATCGGACGGGGTGAATGCGCCCTGCCGCGGGTCGAGGCAATGCTCGATCAAGCCCTCCAGCTCCTCGCGGTAAAGGTCCACCAGCCCCTGAATGGTCGCAGGCTCGTACATCTCGCGACTGAAGCCCCAGTTCAAACTCAGCTCGCCACCGTAGACCTGCCCCTCGATCACCAGCCAGTTGGCCAGCGGCGCATGCGGGTCTTGGCTCTGTCCGGCCTTTTCGCTGGCCGGCAGCAACAGCGCCTGGGCATCGAACTGGCGGTCGAACTGCCCCAGGTAGTTGAAGGTGACCCGTGGCTGTGCCAGTTGCGCCATGGCCGCACGGCTGGCGTCATCCCCCAGGTAACGCAGCAGGCCGAAGCCCAGCCCCTTGTCCGGAACCCCACGCAGTTGTTCCTTGATCGCCTTGAGCGCCGCGCCGGGCTCGCCGCCCCCGCGCAGGTAGACCGGGAACAGGCTGGTGAACCAACCGACGCTACGGCCAAGGTCCAGCTCGCTGCCGAGGCTCTCGCGGCCATGGCCTTCGAGCTGCACCAGGCTGCCCTCGGCGCCGGTCCAGTGGCCCAAGGTACGGGCCAGGGCAGTCAGCAGCAGGTCGTTGATCTGCGTGCGATAGGCCGCGGTGGCCTGCTGCAGCAGTTGCGCGGTGCGCTGGACACCCAGGGTCAGGGTGATTTTCTGCTCGTGGCGATGCTCCAGAGCCGCGCCTGGGTGATCCACCGGCAACTCGGCCAACTGCTGCGGAATCTGCGCCTGCCAGTAATCCAGCTCGGCGCTACGGGCCAGGGCCGCCTGTTGCAGGTGCGCAGACCAGGCCTGATAGGAACTGCTGCGCGGAGCCAGGGCCAGTTCCGGCTGGGTATAGAGCTGTTGCAGGTCTTCCAGCAACACCCGCCAGGACACGCCGTCCACCGCCCAGTGGTGGATCACCAGCAACAGCCGCTGGCTGCCGTCGGCGAGGTTCACCAGCATGGCGCGCAACAGCGGCCCCTGTTCCAGGTCGAGGCTGCGCTGGGCGGCCTCACAGAGTTCGGTCAGTTGTTCGGCGGTTGCGGCGCTGCGCTGCCACAACAGCTCGCCCGCATCGATGGCGTAGGTCTGCTGCCAACCCTCAGCCCCCTTGCGCACCCGCAAACGTAGGGCATCGTGGTGCGTCACCAGGCGCGTCAGGGCCTGGCTCAGGCGCTCGGCCTCCAGGGGCTGGCGCGCCTGCAACAGCAGCGACTGGTTCCAGTGCTGCCGCTGGGGTACCGCCTGTTCCATGAACCAGTGCTGTACCGGGGTCAGGGCCACCGCGCCCTGGACCGGGCCGCTGTCCACCGGGCCTGCGGCCACGGGCTTGGCCGCCTGGGCCAGGCTGCGCAGGGTTTGATGCTGGAACAGGTCCCGCGGGCTGAGCAGCAGGCCGGCCAGACGTGCTCGGCTGACCACCTGGATGGAAATGATCGAGTCACCGCCCAGGGCGAAGAAGTTGTCGTCCAGGCCCACCTGCTCCACCGCCAGCAGCGCGCCCCAGATCTGGGCCAGGGTCTGCTCGACCCCTTCGCGCGGTGCGCTGTAGGGCGCTAGCAGCACCTCGCCGGTGTAGCTCAGCAGGGCCTTGCGGTCGAGCTTGCCGTTGGGCGTCAGCGGCATGCTTTCCTGGGGCACCCACTGCGCCGGCACCATGTACTCCGGCAGGCTGCGGCCCAGGTAGGCCATCAGCTCTTCGCGCCAGTCGGCGGCGGCTTCCTGCAACACCAGGTAGGCCACCAGTTGCTTGCCGTCGACCACCAGCACCGTGGCTTCGCGCACCTGCGGATGCTCCATCAGCCGCGCCTCGATCTCCCCCAACTCGATGCGCAGGCCGCGCAATTTCACCTGATGATCCAGGCGCCCCAGGTACTCGATCACGCCATCGGCGCGCTGGCGTACCCGGTCGCCGGTGCGATACAGCCGCGCGCCCGCCTGGAACGGGCAAGGCACGAAACGCTCGGCAGTCAGCGCCGGGCGCCGGTGATAGCTGCGCGCCAGGCCGGCGCCGCCCAGGTACAGCTCGCCGGCCACACCCGCCGGCACCGGTAGCAATTGCGCATCCAGCACATGGGTGCGCAGGTTGGCGATCGGCTGGCCGATCGGCACGCTGCTTGCGCCTTCGTCGACACAGGTCCAGTGGGTGACGTCGATTGCCGCCTCGGTCGGGCCGTAGAGGTTGTACAAGCCAGCGCCCGGCAAGCGGGCGAAGACCTGCTGCTGAGCCTCCAGGGGCAAGGCCTCGCCACTGCAGACGATGCGTTTGAGGCCGGTGCAGGCCGACACGCCCTGCTCATGGATGAAGGCCTGGAGCATCGAGGGCACAAAGTGCAGGGTGCTGATGCCGTGGTCGATGATGGTGTCGATCAGGCGCGCCGGCTCGCGGTGAGCCCCCGGGGCCGCTACCACCAGCCGGGCACCGGTCATCAGCGGCCAGAAGAATTCCCAGACCGAGACGTCGAAGCTGAACGGGGTTTTCTGCAGCACCGCGTCACTGGCGTCCAGGCCATAGGCCTGCTGCATCCAGAACAAGCGGTTGACCAGCGCCGCGTGGCTGTTGCCCGCGCCCTTGGGCTTGCCGGTGGAACCCGAGGTGTAGATCACATAGGCCAGGTTCAGCGGGTCGACCAGCGTCTCCAGCGGGCCGCTGTCATAGGCCAGCAGCGCGTCCTGATCCTGGTCCAGAAGGATGACCTTGGGCGCCTCTGCAGCGGCTTGGAAATCCAGCAGAGGCAGCAGCGAACGCTGGCTCAGCAAGAGGCGGATGCCGCTGTCCTCGATCATGTAGGCCAAGCGGTCCCGGGGGTATTCCGAGTCCAGGGGCACGTAGGCGCCACCGGCCTTGTGGATCGCCAGCAGGCCCACGACCATTTCGAGGGAGCGCTCGATGCAGATGCCCACCAGCACATCCGCCGCCACACCCTGCTCACGCAGCAGGCGGGCCAGCCGGTTGGCCCGGGCATCCAGTTCGGCGTAGCTCAGTTGCTGCTCGCCGAACACCAAGGCGCAGGCCTCGGGGGTACGCCGGACCTGAGCTGCGATCAGTTGCGGCATGCTCAACCCGGTGGGGTAAGCCTGCGCCGTAGCGTTCCAGTCGTGCACCAGGGTCTGGCGCTCTTGGCCATCGAGCATCGGCAACTCGCCGATGCGCTGCTCGGCATCCTCCAGCATGCCTTGCAGCAGCGCGGTCCAATGCCGCGCCATGCGCGCGATGGTGCCGGCGTCAAACAGGTCTTCGGCGTAGGTCAGGGCGGCATGCAGCGTGCCGGACTTCTCGTAGGTGTCCAGGGTCAGGTCGAACTGGGTGGTGCGGCTCTGCCATTGCACCAGGCCCAGCTCCAGCCCGGACGCCGTCTGTACCGTGCTGATATCCGCCACCTGGGGCTGGTGGTTGTACATCACCTGGAACAGCGGTGTGTGGCTCAGGTTGCGCTCCAGCTTGAGTGCCTCAACCAGTTGCTCGAACGGCAGGTCCTGATGAGCCTGGGCACCCAGCGCCGCCTCTTTGACGGTCTGCAGCAGCTCGCTGACCCGGGTCTGGCCGGTGAGCTGGGTGCGCAGCACCTGGGTGTTGACGAAAAAGCCGATCAGCCCTTCGACTTCGGCACGGTTGCGGTTGGCAATGGGCACGCCGACGCGGATATCGTCCTGGCCGGTGTAGCGGTGCAGCAGCACATTGAAGGCGCCGAGCAACAGCATGAACAGGGTGACGTTGTGCTGCCTGGCCAAGGTCCGCAGCTGTTCGGCCAGCTCCGGCGCCACGGCAAACTCGTAGCGGGTGCCGCGGTAACTGGGCATCGCCGGGCGCGGATGATCGAGGGGCAGCTCCAGCACGGGATGCTCGTCGCCCAACTGCGCCTGCCAGTACTCCAGTTGCCGCGCCTGCTCCCCCGCCTCCAGCCAGCGCCGCTGCCACAGGGCGTAGTCGCTGTACTGGATCGGCAGTGGCGGCAGTTGCGGCGCTTCGCCCCGCTCGAAGGCGTCGTAGCAACGGATGAACTCGTCGATCAGCACATTCATCGACCAGCCATCGGAGACGATGTGGTGCAGGGTCAGCAGCAGCACATGCTCCTGCGCATCGAGTTGCAGCAGCCTGACCCGCAGCAGCGGGCCGCGGTCCAGGTCGAACGGCAGCAGCGACTGGCGCTGGGCTTCGGCCGCCACCGCCTGCTCCCGTGCCGTGGCATCGATGCTGCTCAGGTCGAGAAACGCCACCGACAGGGATTCCGTCGCCGGCGCCTGTTCCAGGCGGTCGTCAGCCTGCTGCTTGAATACCGTGCGCAGGGTTTCGTGGCGCGCCACCAGGGCGGCGAACGCCTGCTCCAGCGCCTGACGATTCAGCGCCCCTGTCAGGCGTACCGCCCCCGGCAGGTTGTAGGCGCCGCTCTGTGGGTCCAACTGCCAGAGCAACCACATGCGCCGCTGGGCGTAGGACAGTTCCTGGCGGTCCTCGACGGCCACCCCGGCCGGGATTGGAAACAACGAAAAGTCGATGTTTTCCGCCCGCAGACTATCGAGGAACAACCGGCGCTTCTCCAGCGGCAGCTCGATAAATCGGCGTGCGAGTTTCAGGGACTTTTCAGCGTTCATCGGCGGTTCATCCGTACATGTTGGGTATCGAGCGTTGGCTCGGCTATCCCTACGAAACGGATGGGCCTGGGGAAAAATTAACCATGTGCGTCGCACTGGCGGCAGCGTCCTGCCAGGTAAATTCAAGCGCTTGCGGCTCGTCAAATCAGGACCTTCTCCTTAACAAGGTCGCGATCATGTCCTCAGCCACTTCCCTGGCCAGCTCACTGGCCAACGGCTTGCGCAAGCTGGTAGGTGCCGGCGCCCAACAACCCCGGGGCTACCGCCTGATCAACGTCGAACTCAAGCAACGCCTCGACCTCAGCCCCTCCATGACCCGCCTGGTGTTCGGCGGCGAGGACATCGCCCAGGCGCGCACCCTGGCGCCGGACCAGCGCATCAAGCTGCTGTTTCCCGGGGCCGACGGCACGCCGCCACAATTGCCGGTGGAGGGCGACTGGCAGGCGGCCCGGCGCCAGTTGCCGGCCGAGCGGCAACCGCCGATGCGCACCTACACCATTCGTGCCTTGCGCCTGCAGCCGGCGGAGCTGGATGTGGATTTCGTGCTGCACGGGGTCAACGGGCCGGCCTCCGCCTGGGCCAGCCACGCCCGGCCCGGCGATCGCCTGCAGATGGTGGTGCCGAACAAGGCCTACAGCGGCGACCCCGGTGGTTATGAGTGGCTGCCGCCGGCCGGGATTGGCAAGGTGCTGTTGATGGGCGATGAAACCGCGCTGCCGGCCATCGCCGGGATTCTCGAAGAGCTGCAGGACTATCCGGACTACCCGGATGTGCAGGTGTTCATCGAGGTGCCCCATGAAAGCGACTGCATCGACCTGCACTGTCATCCCCAGACCCGGCTCAGTTGGCTGCCCCGGGACGTGCTGGGGGCGCAACATGGCGAACCCCTGATCCATGCCGCCCGGGAACTGGCCGAGCTGCCGCCGGCCAGCGTTGGACGCCGGCCACTCAAGGTGGCCGAAGGCGACGTTGAACAACGCCTCTGGGAAAGCGCCAGTCCAGCGGACAACCGCTTCTACGCCTGGGTGGCCGGCGAGTCGGCGACGGTGATGAGCATCCGCCGCCACCTGATCAACGAGCGCGGCCAGGAACGTCGCAACCTGACCCTGATGGGCTACTGGCGCCTGGGCAGTTCCCTGGGTTGAGCCCGTGCCGGTAGCCGCTGCCGCGCCCGCGAAGCGGCGCAAAGGCCCGCCGGGCCTTGCCTGGCGGGCAACCGTCAACTCCGGGTGCGCGGCGGTTCCCTGTGTCCCGGCGGGCCGTTCGCGGCCTGCGCCGGCGCTGCAACCCGGCGCGCCTTCAGACAACCACGGTCGCCGGTTGCAGGCGGCGGCTCTGCCCCTCAAGGTGGCCCTTGATCAGGCTCAGCACCTGGGTTTCCTGTTCATGAATGAAGAAGTGCCCGCCCGCGAGCATGTCCACCGAAAAGCCGCCATGGGTTTCCTTGCTCCAGCCGATCAGTTGTTCGCTGGTGGCGCGGTCGGTCGTGCCCCCCAGCACGTGCACCGGGCAATTGAGCAACGGGCGCTGCAGCGGGCGAAAACGGCCGCACAGCAGGAAGTCGGCCCGCAGGATCGGCAGGGTCAGGCTCATCAACTCCTGGTTGGCCAGTACCTCTTCGCTGGTGCCGTTGAGGGTGCGCAGTTGTTCGATCAATTGCTCATCGCTCTTGGGCTCGGCAAAGCCCCGGTCGTATTCGCTGCGCAAGGTCGGCGCCGCCGTCCCCGAGGCGAACAGCGCCACCGGTTCCGGACAGCCCAGGGCGCGCAGGGCGTGGGCCAGTTCGCAGGCCAGCAAGGCCCCCAGGCTGTGACCGAACAGGGCGTAGGGCGCGCGCAACGTGCTCTGGATTTCCCGGGCAAGCTGCATCGCCAGCACCCGCATGTCGGTGTGCAGGGGTTCGGTATAACGGGCGCCGCGCCCGGGCAGTTCCACGGGTGTCAGGTGCAGCCATGGGGGCAGCTTGCGCCGCCAGCGGCTGTAGACCATGGCGCTGGCGCCGGAGTACGGCAGGCACAGCAGGTTCAACTGGGTCACGGTTTGTCCCTCGACAGATGATCTGTTAGGAACAACGCGGCACGGGGCGGACAAATTAGTCCGACGGTCGCTTCAGCGCAGGCGTCGATAACTTTGCAGCGCCGCCCCCAGCACCACCGCACCGCCGGCCAGGGCCAGCCAAAAACCGCTGCGGGCGCCGAAATGGTCCACCAGCGCACCGGAACCGGCGGCCCCCAGGGCCACGCCGATGCTCAGGCCGGTGACCAGCCAGGTCAGGCCCTCGGTGAGCTTGGCTGGCGGCACGATGCGCTCCACCAGAGCCATGGCGACGATCAGGGTCGGGGAGAAAAACAGCCCGGCGACGAACACCGCCAGGGACAGGCCGAGGATGTTGCTCGCCCACAGCAGCGGCAAGGTGGTCAGGGCCGTGGCGATGCCGCCATACATGAACAATCGGGGCAAGGGCGTGGCCAGTTTCAGCGCGCCGAAGGCGATGCCCGCCAGGCACGAGCCGATGGCGTACACCGAAAGCACGATGCTCGCCGCCGCCGGTTGTCCCTGCTGCTGGGCGAAGGCCACGCTGACCACGTCCACCACCCCGACGATGGTGCCCATGGCCGTCATCAGCAGCATCAGCAGGCGGATTTCCCCGGAACGGATGATCGAGCCGCCCGGCCCCTGCTCGTGGGGATGCACGGGGGGCTCGGTGCTTTTTTGCATGACGAACACGCCAACTCCCAAGGCCAGCGTCAACAGCGCGCCCAGCGGTCCGGCCTCGGGAAACAGGCCCACGCACAGCCCCACCGACAACGGCGGACCGATGATGAAGCAGACTTCATCGAGCACCGACTCCAGGGCGTAGGCGGTCTGCAATTGCGGCTGGCCGCGATACAGCTCGGTCCAGCGGGCACGGACCATGGCCGACATGCTGGGCATGCAGCCGGCCACGGCGGCGCAGATGAACAGGGTCCAGTGCGGCGCCTGCAAACGGGTGCACAGCAACAGGGCCAGCAATGCCCCGCCCCCCAGGCCCGCCGCCAGGGGCAAGACCCGGCCCTGGCCGTAGCGGTCCACCAGCCGCGAAACCTGGGGCGCGCAGAACGCCGTGGCCAGGGCGAAGGTCGCCGCCACCGAGCCGGCCAGGGCGTAGCCGCCGTGCAACTGGGCGAGCATGGTGATCAGGCCGATGCCGGTCATGGAGATCGGCATGCGCGCCAACATTCCGGCCAGGACGAACGCCCGGCTGCCGGGGGCCTTGAACAATTCGCGATAGGGGTTTGCCATTTACAACGACTCCTTGGGGGTTGCAACTTGCCACAAAGTGCTCGCGCAGTAGAAATACATACGCCTCGTATGTTAAAAAGCATGAGAACATACGCCGCGTATGTCAATCCACCCCTTGCTGGAGAACTGTGTTCATGAGCAGCCGCCCTCGCGCCGAGATGATCGAAGAAACCCGCGCCAAGCTGATCGCCAGCGCGCGCCAGGCCTTTGCCCGGCTGGGCTATGCCAGGACCTCGATGGACGACCTGACCGCCGAGGCCGGGCTGACCCGGGGCGCGCTGTATCACCATTTCGGTGACAAGCAGGGGCTGCTGGCGGCGGTGGTGGAGCAGATCGATGGCGAGATGGATCAACGTCTGGCGGCAATCTCCGCTCAGTTCGCCGATCCCTGGGAAGCCTTCTGCCAGCGTTGCCGGGCCTATCTGCAGATGGCCCTGGAAGCGGAAATCCGGCGCATCGTCCTGCAGGATGCGCGTGCAGTGCTGGGGGAGCGGCTGCCGGCCCAGGAACATTGCATCGACACTCTGAGCGCCCTGCTGGAGCAGCTGATTCAGGCCCAGGTGATTGCTGTGGTGGAACCCCGGGCCCTGGCGCGCCTGATCAACGGCAGCCTGGTGGAAGCCGCCTTGTGGATCGCCGCCGCCCCCGAGCCGCATCAGCGGCTGAACGAAGCACTGAACGCCTTGCAACTGCTGCTGCGCGGGCTGCTGGCCGGCCAAGCGTCCACCCCACTCGCCTGAGCCAATCGCCCCAGCCAACGCCATGGGCGATTGGCCGGGCAGGCCACAGATACAAGGAGCCCTAGATGCACCAAGCACTGCTGATCATCGACGTACAACCCTGCTTCAACCCACCGCCCTGGCTGGTAGAGGGCATCAACCGCCTGCTCGGGCGCATGCCCTCGGTGGCCACGGTGGAACGCCATGACGAAAGCCGCACGCCCTTCGCCCGGCAACTGGGCTGGCAACCGGCGGCGGACGACCAGAGCCTGGTGGCCGCCGACAAGGTCTTCATCAAGCACGGTTACGGACCGACGACGGAGATTCTCGATTACCTGAAAAGCCTGAACCCCGAGCGGGTGCTGGTGTGCGGCATCCAGACCGACACTTGCGTGCTGGCGGCGGGTTTTGCCCTGTTCGATGTCGGATTGCAGCCAACCCTGCTGACCGACCTGACGGTGGGTTCGTCCCTGGACCGCAGCGGCGGCCTGGGCATCGAGCTGTGGCGGCATCACTTCAAGCACCTGATCCGCAGTAGCGAGCTGTAGATACCGGCTTGCCGGTGAAAAGGCCGTGCAGGGCGGGCTGCAAGCCCTCTGCCGCGCACAACCCGCGCACTCGACCCGAGGAAAAATCGGTACACTTCGCGCCTTTGATCCCCCACAGGACATGGAATGTTACCCGCCGCGACCTCTCCCCGCCCCGGCCTGCGCCGGGCCCTGGTGCTCTGGCTCTACGCCGCCGGCGCCGGCCATCTGCTGGCCGGGCTGCTGTTGACCTGGGCCGGCCACAGCGGCCTGCTCAACGATTACCTGGGCGGCATCGAGCAGGCCTTCTGGGGCGCCGCCGCGCCAGCGCCGGCCCGGGCCCAGCAGATCTGGTGGCTGGGCCTGTTCGGCGCCACCCTGCAAAGCTATTCGCTGTACCTGCTGGGCCTGGTGCACCTGGGCAACCGCCTGCGGGCGCCGGCGGCCTGGGCCTGGCTGATGGCCGGGATTGTGCTGTGGGCGCCCCAGGACATGTGGCTGTCGTGGCAGATGAACATGACCGCCCACCTGTGGATCGACAGCTTCGCCCTCTTGGTGCTGCTGCCGCCGCTGCTGTGGCTGCAGCGCCACGACTCCCGCCCTTCCCGTCTTCCCTCGTAAAAGGACTTCACCATCGTGGCTGATTTGCCAATCCTGCAGTGGGCCATCGCCCTGTTGCTCGCCCAGGGCGTGCTCGGCGCCCTGGATACGATCTACCATCACGAACTCACCGTGGCCCTGCCGCAACGCCACGGCGCGCGCAAGGAGCTGGCGATCCATGCCCTGCGCTCGTGCTTCTACGGCGTGCTGTTCATGGGCATCGCCCACCTGGCGTTCCAGGGCATCTGGGCGCTGGTGATCGCCGTGCTGTTCGCCCTGGAAATCGGCCTGACCCTGTGGGACTTCGTGGTCGAGGACCGCAGCCGCAAGCTGCCAGCCATCGAACGCATCATGCACACCGTGCTGGCGATCAATGCCGGGGCGTTCTTCGCCCTGTACGGCCTGCAACTGCTGGAGTGGTCGCGCCTGCCCAGCGCCTTGAACCCCATCGACCTGGGCTGGCAAGGCTGGGCCCTGAGCCTGTTCGCCGTCGGTGTGACGGCCTCGGGGATTCGGGACGGCCTGGCGGCGTTGCGCCTGCAACGCCAGGGCCAGGGCGCCAATCCCTTTGCCGGTGGCCGTGGCAAACGGGTGCTGGTCACCGGTGGCACCGGCTTTATCGGTGAAACCCTGGTCAACCAACTGCTGGATGCCGGGCACACGGTCAGCGTGCTGGCCCGCGATCCGCTGCGCGCCGCCTACCTGTTCGACGGTCGTGCCCGCTGCCTGCGCTCGTTGAGCAAGCTGGGCCATGGCGAGGCCTTCGACGTGATCATCAACCTGGCCGGCGCCCCGGTGGCCGGGCCGCGCTGGTCGGCCAAGCGCCAGGCGCAACTGCTGGCCAGCCGGGTCGGCACCACCGAGGCCCTGCTCAACTGGCTGCAACACGCCCAGCACAAGCCGGAACTGTGGATTCAGGCTTCGGCCATCGGCTTCTACGGGGTGCGCGACGCCAGTCAGAGCCTGGATGAATACGCCGAGCGCGGCGAAGGCTTCATGGCCGACCTGTGCGCGCGCTGGGAATCCTCGGCGGAACCGGCGACGCGCTTCGGCGTGCGCCAGGTGGTGCTGCGCTTAGGCATCGTGTTCGGCCCCGGCGGCGCCCTCAAGCCGTTGCTGCTGCCCTTCCATTTCGGCTTTGGCGGACGCATGGGCGATGGCCGGCAGATCATGAGCTGGGTGCACCGCGACGACGTGTTGCAGGTGATGGCACGGGCGATCAACGACCCGTCGCTGTCCGGCACCTACAACATGGTGGCGCCGGAAGCGGTGAGCCAGGGCGACTTTGCCGCCACCGTCGGCAAGGTGCTCAAGCGTCCGGTGTGGCTGCATGTGCCGGCCGCGCCGGTGCGGGCCCTGGCCGGGGAAATGGCCGAGCTGTTCTTTGACGGCCAGAAGGTGGTGCCCGCGCGCCTGCTGCAGGCCGGCTACCGCTTCCGTTACCCGACCCTGGACGCCGCCCTGCGCGACCTGACCTGAGCTGAGGAATGCCCATGAGCAAGCCCCTGTTGTACCTGCTGGCGGGCAATGGCAGCGCCGCCGACTGGTGGGACGATGCCCTGCCGCACTTTCAGCGTTATCAGGTGCAGCCGCTGGAACTGCCGGGGTTTGGCGACAATCCGCTGCCTCCTTGCAATGACCTCGGTGAATACGCCGAGGCCTTGCTGGGCATGACGGCGCCGGGCAAGGCGATTGTCGCGGTGGGGGTCAGCGCGCTGATCGTACTGCACGCCCTGCAACGCCGCCCCGGGCATTTCTCGCGCAGTGTGCTGCTGTCGCCGGTGGGGGCCTTTCTCTGGCAACGGCGCTTGCCGGCGCTGATGTCGCCGCTGCCGGCGCGCCTGCTGATTCATGGCTTGCTCAGCCATAAGCCAACCCTGTTCGCCGGCAAGTTCTCGCGCCAGCCGTGGAGCCAGGAGCAGTACCGGCGCATGGGCTCGGGCTACGCCCGCTGCCGGGCGTTCGTGCCGCTGTGGGAGCAACTGCGGGCCGACACCGCGCTGCCGTTGCTGGAGTGGATCCAGGACCCGGTGCAACTGGTCTGGGGCGATCAGGACCGGCTGCTGGGAATGGCCCAGGCCGCGGCCTGGTCGGCGATCCTGGCCCGGGCCGATCTGCGGGTCAGCCTCAAGCCGGGCTGGGGCCATTACCCGTGGATCGATGCGCCGGCCGAGTTCGTCGCCTGGCTGGAGTCCGGCGACCGCGGTTTTGTCGCCCACACCAAGGGCGGCCGCCTGCGTCTGGCGGAGCTGGGCGGCCAGCCGGTGCCCAGCGCCCTGTCCCTGGACAGCGCCCACGATCCGCGCCTGCCGGCCCTGCTCGCCAGCCAGCCCGCGGCGCTGTGGGCGGTGCGCTCCTCCAGCTACGGCGAGGACCAGGCCGATTCGGCCAATGCCGGTTTGAGCACCACCTACCTGCGGGTGCCCAGCGCGGACGTGCCCGCGCGCATCAGCCAACTGCGCGACGCCGGGGTCGAGGAAGTGGTGGTGCAGCGTTTTATCCAGCCGACGTTGTCGGGGATCGCCTTCGTGCGCCACCTCTCGGTGGAACTGGAATGGGTCGAAGGCCACCTGGAAAGCCTTGCCGACGGCCAGGTCAGCCCGCAGCGGGCGATTCTTTCGCGCCTGGGCCCGGTGTGGGAAAGCGGCGCTTTCGCCAGCACCCAGGGCCTGGACGCCAAGGCCCTGTGGGATTTCCTGCAAGGGGTACTCAAGACCTTTCACTACGTGCCCGGCGATGTCGAATGGGCCTGGGACGGCCAGCAACTGTGGCTGCTGCAATACCGCCCGATCAGCGACTACGGCTGGCGCCGGCACCTGACCGCGGCGAATATCGCCGAGATCCTGCCGCCCCAGCCCAGCCGTTTCGTCGAGTACGGCCAGCGCCGCGCGGCGGCGAGCATTCCGGCGATCATGGCGCGCTGGGACAGCCGGGTGCTGCAGGACAACGAGCCGTTCACCGCGCTGTTCGGCGGGGCGTCCTATATCAACAACGACCTGTTCCTGGCGCGACTGGCCGATTGGGGCCTGCCCTCCTCCAGCTATGCCGGCGAAGTCGGCGGCGCCACCCCGGAACTGCCCTTGCGCCCGCTGCGGCTGCTGCGCTCGCTGCCGCGCTTCCTGCGCATGCAGCACATCGCCCGCGGCCACTTGTTGACCCTGGAAGCGGGCCTGCGACGCTTCGACCGGGAGCTGGCGCAGTTGCAGGGCGCCGGGGCCGACGGCCAGCAGTTGGCGGACTGGTTCGCCCGCTTCTACGTGTTCGTGGTGCAAGGCAACCTGTGCATCGCCACCGCCCTGGCCAGCAGCGGCGGCGCGCTGCTGGGGCGCCCGCCCACGGCCTACGGCAACCTGGATAACAGCCCCCATCGCCTGCCCTGGGAAACCGACCCCGGCACCCCGCGCCCGGCGTGCACCGAGTTGCCGTTGCAGGCCTTCCCGCACTGGAGCCCGGCCATCACCCTGGCCCACCGCCTGGGCTTGCCGGGCCTGCGCGGCTATTACCTGCAAGTGCGCGAGTGGTATCGGGACAACCTGATGCGAATCTTTTTCCGCCTGCACCACGCCGTGCCCGAGGCTGATCGCGGCTACTGGTTCGCGCCCCATGAACAGCCGCGCAGCCGTGGCGGCAGCTTCTGGCAGGACGGCCGCGAAGGCCGCGAGCAGGCCGCGGGCTTCATGATCTATCCGGGGCAGGTCCAGGGCGTGCTGGGGGTCGATATCCTCCTGGAAGACACCCTCGATCCCGGGCGCCACGCTCACTACCAAGCGGCCCGGGCCGTGATCGCGCGCATGGGTGGGCGCCTGTCCCACGGCTCCACGCTACTGCGGGAACTGCGCAAGCCCTCGGCGGTGCTGCCTCAGGTGGACCCGGCCTGGGTCGGCCGCGAAGTGCTGTATAGCGACGGCCAGCTGAGCCTGGTCGAAGGTTGAACCCCGCGCTCCGGACTCAAGTGCACTCGGTGGCGGCGAAACGTTCGCGGTAGGCCTGGGGCGTTACCCCCAGGGCCCGCAGCAGGCTGCGGCGCAGGGTTTCTTCACTGCCAAAACCGCATTGCGCGGCGATGCGCTTGATCGGCAGGCCGGTGTCGGCCAGCAGGCGCCGCGCGGTTTCCACGCGGATCAGTTCGATGGCTCGGGCCGGGGTCTGGCCGGTGTCGGCGCGGTAGTGACGGACGAAGCTTCGCTCGCTCATGCCCGCCTGCTGGGCCAGGATCGGCAGGGTCAGTTCGCGGCTGAGATTCTCGGCGATCCAGGCGTGCAGCCCATCGAAACGCCCGCCCTTGTTTTGCAGCGACAGGGTCACGCTGAACTGCGACTGGCCGCCCGGGCGCTTGAGAAACACCACCAGTTGCCGGGCCACGTCCAGCGCCGCCTCGCGCCCCAGGTCGGCCTCCACCAAGGCCAGGGCCAGGTCAATGCCGGCGGTGACCCCGGCCGAAGTCCAAACCGGGCCATCGTTGATGAAGATCGGGTTGGGCTCCACCTGCAATTGCGGGTATTGCTCGGCCAGTTGCTCGCAGCGGGTCCAGTGGGTGACCACCCGGCGCCCGTCCAGCCAGCCGCTGGCCGCCAGCAGAAAGGCCCCGGTGCAGACCGAGGCCACGCGCCGCGAAGTCGCCGCGCGCTGGGCGACCCAGGCCACCAGTTGCGGGTCCCGAGCCGCCTCGTAGACGCCCCAACCGCCGGCGAGGATCAAGGTGTCGCAGGCCACTTCCGGCGCCGGCAGGGCCTCGGCCAGCAGCGCCAGTCCCGATGAACTCAGGGTCGCCCCGCCCGGGCTGGCGATCACCCGCGGGTGGTAGGGCATGGGCAGGCCCAGGCCACGGGCCCGGTCATTGGCCGAGGCGAACACCTGCAAGGGGCCGGTGACATCCAGCAACTGGTGATGGGCGAAAGCCAGGACAAAGACGTTTTTCGGCGCAGTGGGCATGATTGGCGTAAATCGAGGGCTGGTTGGCGAATACGCCAAAGCCTAGAGCGCTAGAGTCAAGCCGTCCACTTCATCGACACAAGGAACAGGCCATGGCGTTACAGATAGGTTTTCTGTTGTTTCCACAGGTCCAGCAGCTGGACCTGACCGGTCCCCACGACGTGCTGGCTTCACTGCCGGATGTGCAGGTGCATCTGCTCTGGAAGGAGCCGGGGCCAGTGCTGGCCAGCTCCGGGCTGGTGCTGCAGGCCACCACCGGCTTTGCCGACTGCCCGCCGCTGGATGTGCTGTGCATCCCCGGTGGCGCTGGGGTCGGGGCGCTGATGGAAGACCCGCAAACCCTGGAATTCATCCGCCAGCAGGCGGCCCGGGCGCGCTACCTGACATCGGTGTGCACCGGTTCCCTGGTGCTCGGCGCCGCGGGCCTGCTGCAGGGCAAGCGCGCCACCACCCACTGGGCCTACCACGAACTGCTGGCGCCGCTGGGAGCGATCCCGGTGCGCGAACGGGTGGTGCGCGACGGCAACCTGCTGACCGGCGGCGGCATCACCGCCGGCATCGACTTCGCCCTGACCCTGGCCGCCGAACTGTTCGACGCCGCCACCGCGCAGTTGGTGCAGCTGCAACTGGAATACGCCCCGGCCCCGCCGTTCGAGGCCGGCACCCCGGACACCGCGCCGGCCAGCGTGGTGCAGTTGGCGCGCCAGCGCACCACGGATTCGCTGCACCAGCGCCGGGAAATCACCCTGCGCGCGGCGGCGCGGCTGTCGGCTGGATGAGTCTTCAGGCACGGCGCACCGGACCCTGGCGGGCATTGCCGAGCAACTGGGTAATGGCGCCATCGCCATAGGTGCGCTCGACCCTGGAGATCACCACCTGATAACCGGCGTACCAGCGCCGGTACTGGCGCTTGGCCTCGATGTGCCTGGGGTGGCTGGCGAAGGCCTGGATCGAGGCTTCGTCCTCCCAGTAGTAGCTGGCGTTGATCAGCCCCTGATCGGCGCTGGTCCAGGATTGGGCGCCGACGAAGCCCGGCAGGCTGATGGCGATTTCATCGATCAACGCGCTGAGGCGCAGGAACTCCTCGTCGCGCTGGCCCGGCTGGTAGATAAAGGCGGCGATGTACATGGGCAAACTCCTTTGGGTGATGAATCAGACCGGGCGTACCAGTAGCGCCAACCGCAAGGCCAGGGCCAGCAGCACCGCCGCCAGCAGCCAGGATTGCCAGCGGGCCAGCCGCGAATCGCTGCCGGGCAAGCCACGGCGCAGGGCCGCCCCGAAGATCCCCAGGCTGGTATGGAAGACCCCGCTGACCAGGGTCAGCAGCAAGCCCAGGACCACCAGTTGCACAGCCATGCTGCCGCGCTCGGGGCGCACGAACTGCGGCAGGAAGACCATGAAGAACAGCAGCGCCTTGGGGTTCAGCAGGCTGTTGCACAAAGCCCGGACAAACACCGTGGACAGCGGCACCCGGACCGGGTCGGCCAGCTTCAGGGCGCCGCGCTTGCCCAGGGCCTTCCAGGCCAGCCACAGCAGGTAGGCGACCCCGGCATAGCGGATCAGCTCGAACGCTGGCGGCCAACTGGCCACCACGGCGGTAACGCCCGTGGCCGTGAGCAGGGTCAGGCCGATATCCGCCGCGCCAATCCCCAACCCCGACGCCACCCCACCGCGCCAGCCGTAGGCCACGCCATGGCTGATGACAAACGCCATGTTCGGACCCGGCGACAGCAGCAACAGCAGCACCGCGCCCAGGAAGATCGACAGGGTGGAAAAGTCCGGCATCTGCGCGCTCCTGCACAAAAGCCGCTAGATTAGGGCGCCTATCTGATACAAACAAAAAAGTGTTCTAGATACATAAGGTGGCCGAACATGCGCCGTACCCGCTACAAAACCCTCGTCGACCACTTCGCCCAGCGCATCCGTAGCGGCCAGCTGTGCCCGGGCACGCAACTGCCCACGGTGCGTGCGCTGATGGCCAGCGAGCAGGTGGCCCTGGCCACGGCGCTGCGGGTCTATCACGAGCTGGAAGCCATCGGCCTGGTGGTCGGCGAGCCCGGGCGCGGCACCTTCGTCCGCGACACCAGCCTGCCGCGGGGCATGGGCCTGGAGCAGCACCCGGCCAGCGCCGCCTCGGTGGACCTGGCGTTCAACTACCCGTCCCTGCCCGGCCAGGCGGAAAGCCTGCGCGAGGGGCTGCGGGCGATAGCCGCCTCCGGCGACCTGGATGCGCTGCTGCACTCGGCGCCCCAGGGTGGCCGCCCCCATGAACGCCAGACCGCGGCGCGCCACCTGCGCAACCGCGAGATCCGCGTCGCAGGCGAACAGGTGCTGATCGTCAACGGCGCCCAGCAAGGGCTGGCGGTGAGCCTGCTGGCACTGCTCCAGCCCGGGGACATCCTGGCGGTGGACGCCCTGACCTACCCCGGCCTCAAGACCCTGGCCCAGGTCCAGCGCCTGGACCTGGAACCACTGCCGCAGCACAACGGGCAGATGGACCTCGACGCCCTGCAGGCCCTGTGCCGCCGGCGCCCGGTACGGGCGCTGTACTGCATGCCGACCCTGCACAACCCGCTGGGCACGGTGATGCCCCTGGCCGAACGTCGGCGCCTGGTGCAACTGGCCCGCGAGCACGACCTGCTGCTGATCGAGGACGGCGCCTACGCCTTCCTCGCCGAACCGGCACCGGCGCCGCTACAGACCCTGGCCCCGGAGCGCACGCTTTATATTTCCGGGCTGTCGAAAAGCGTCGCCTCGGGCTTGCGCCTGGGGTTTGTCGTCGCGCCACTGGAGATGATCCCGGCTCTGGAACGGGCGATTCGCGTGTCCACCTGGAGCACCCCGTCGCTGACCGTGACCCTGGGCTGCCGCTGGATCGAGTCGGGGCTGGTGGACAGCCTGGAAGAGCAGAAGCGCAGCGATGCCCGCAGCCGCCAGCAACTGGCCCGGAGGGTGCTCAAGGGCTGCGACTATCAGGCGTACCCTTCATCGTATTTTCTCTGGCTGAAACTGCCGGAAGGACAGAGGGCCGATGCCGTAGTGGCGGCCCTGAAACATCAGGGGGTAACGATAACCTCGGCCGAACCCTTCGCCACCACCGCCCATGTACCCCAGGCGTTGCGCCTGGCCCTGGGCTCCATCGGCCTGCCGCTGCTGGAGCAGGCTCTGGAAAAGGTCCGCAACGAAATCACCCGCTAAGCACACCTGTAGGAGCCGGCTTGCCGGCGAAGAGCGCCAACTCAGCGGCGTCAATGGCCGGGGCAATCCGGCCCTTGGCACGACATTCCCCCCAGCTCAAGGTGGGCAGCAGCGCCACCTCCAGTACAACGATCTGCCGCAACCACGGCCAGTTGCACAGAAGCCCGCGCTTAGCGTCGGGCTGAAAAAACTGCCACGTTCATGTCCCACTAAGTGAAGTATCAAAGCGGCCATCGCCCCCAGGCCGCAGGCACGAAATGCCGGACGAAAAAAAACCCGCCGAAGCGGGTTTTTTCCAAGACCATTATGACTTCCTGTCTGCAGCATCCGTGCTAATGGTCGACCTTCCTTGATCCTGAGCGCTTCCTGCGCTGCAGTTGTGGGAAAGAAGATTAAACACAAAGCCGGGTACGCAGAAGGCGCATTGAATTACAGCGCGTGTAGGAAATTCGCTATACCGCACTTACGCAAACCCCTAGTTCATCCTTCCAGTGCCTGGGCGGCCAACTCTGCGAGCTTGAGCTGGTGCTGCACCCCGGGCTGATGAGCGTCCTGGAGAAACCAGGCGGCGCGGCTCCAGTTGCGCCGCCCGGGCAATCACCTGCACCTGGCGGGCAAAGCGCAGAGGGTCGGTGGCGCAGGGCAAGTCCGGGTTGCAGATCAGGTTGGCGAAGTCGAAGGTACGCTCGCCGTGCACGGACTTTGGATCGATGACCCGCCAGCCGCGCTCACCGAAGTCCAGCACATTGTCGTGGTGCACATCGCCATGCAGCACCACAGGGTCACGAGGCGCGGCCAGCAGTTGCTCGGCCATGGCCAGACTCTTGAGCAACAAGCCGCCCTGCTGGTGCGCCGCCTCGCGCAAATCCTTGAACCAACGATCCAGGGGCACCAGCGCTGGCAAGGGTTTCGAACGTGGCGCGTGCAAGCGCGCCAGCGTGGCGCAGACGATATGGCTGACGGCATCGTGCTCGCCCGCCAGGGCCATGCGCATCAATGAACGCGACCCCAGCGCACGCTCCATCAATAGCGCCTGATCCTCCTGGGCATAGACTTGCGCCGCGCCCTCCCCGGCCCACCAGGCCATCAAACGGTTGCCGGCCTGCTCGTCCTCATTCAGGGCAAGCTTCAGCATCGCCGGCGCGCCGTCTTCCAGACGCACCGGCAACAGGCGGCTGCCTGGGGTGACGATGGACTCGCCATCAGGCAGCAGACGCCAACGTTCGATATAGGTTGCAAACAAAAGAACAGCTCCAAGCGGTAAGCGGTAAGCGGTAAGCGGTAAGCGGTAAGCGGTAAGCGGTAAGCGGTAAGTTTCAAACGCCACGACTCGATCCGCAACGTGCCGCTTGCCGCGAACGACCTCAGCGCAGCTGCAAGTGGTTTTCTATATTGCTCATCTGCTCGTCCCAGCCACGGCTATTCATGCGAAAAGCCTTGAGCCGACGCTCACTGGGAATGCCGTCAAAGCCCGATTCGATAACCCGCAGCAAGGTGCCGCCGTCATGCTCCTCCAGTTCGAACTGCACCAGGGTGGTGGGTTCGGCCGAGTAGTCATGGGCCGGGTCGATGGCGTAGGGATGCCAGCGAAAGGAAAACCGCTCCTCGGGCAGCATCTGTTCCACCCGCACATCCCAGGTCAGGTGTTCATAACCCGGGTAAGTGACGGCGCCGCGCACGCGCTGGCCGGGGATGAAGTGCTGGCCCTGCAGGGCCACGCCGAACCAGCGGCCAAATTGCTCGGCCTCGCTCAGCGCCGCCCACACCTGCGCCGGACGGGCATGCAGCAGGATCTTGCGTTCAATGCGATCTGAAGCGTTCATAGGTCACCTCCAGTGATGAACACTAGACCGCTGTGCTTCGAGCGCAACCTTTATCCGGCCAAAGGCGCGACTGATCGCGGGCCAGGAAAAATGCTACTGTCGCCGGCGCAAATGCACCTCTCTTCGCAAAGGATCTGCCATGCCCCTCTCTCTTATCGACCGCTACCGCGGCAGCCTGCTGGGCCTGGCCTGTGGTGACGCCGTCGGCACCAGCGTCGAATTCAAGCCCCGCGGCAGCTTCGCGCCGGTCACCGATCTGCTGGGCGGTGGCCCCTTCAACCTCAAGCCCGGGCAATGGACCGACGACACCTCCATGGCCCTGTGCCTGGGCGAAAGCCTGCTGCACAAGAACGGCTTCGACCCGGCCGACCAGATGGGCCGCTACCTCAACTGGTGGCAATGGGGCTACCTGAGCGCCACCGGCGAATGCTTCGACATCGGCCTGACCGTGCGCCAGGCCCTGAGCGACTTTCAGGAGCATGGCCGGCCCTTCGCCGGCTCCACCGACCCGCAGACCGCGGGCAATGGTTCGTTGATGCGCCTGGCGCCGGTGGTGCTGTTTCACTACCCCGATCTGGCCCGAGTCCGCGAGTTCGCCGGCGCCAGCTCGCGCACCACCCACGGCGCCGCCGAAGCCGTCGAATGCTGCCAGCTGTTGGCCGGGTTGATCGCCAAGGCCCTGGGTGGCGCCAGCAAGCTGGAACTACAACGGCTCGATACCACGGGGTTGAGCCAGAGCAAGGTCGTGGCCCTGGCCCAGGGCGGCTATGTGCATAAAACCCGCGAGCAGATTCGCGGCAACGGTTATTGCGTCGACTCACTGGAGGCTGCGCTGTGGTGCTTCCAGCACAGCGACAGCTTCGCCGCCGCCGTGCTCGCCGCCGCCAACCTGGGGGATGACGCCGACACCACCGCGGCCATCGTCGGCCAGTTGGCCGGGGCTTTCTACGGGGTCCAGGGCATACCGCCGCACTGGCTGGCCTGCCTGCACATGGCCGAGGAGATCCAGACCATGGCCGATCAACTGCTGCAAGCCGCCCAGCGCCAGCAACCGGCCCGTCCCCTCAACGGCAGTTGCCTGTGCCGGGGCGTGCAGTATCAGGTCGAGCGCCTGGACATGCCCATCGGCCACTGTCACTGCCAGACCTGCCGCAAGGCCCATGCCGCGGCCTTCGCCTCCACCGCCGGGGTCATGCGCGAACACTTTCGCTGGACCCAAGGCCAGGAGCTGCTGAGAGCGTTCGAGTCGTCGCCGGGCAAGCTGCGGCACTTCTGCTCGGTCTGCGGCTCTCACTTGCTAGCGGAGCGGCCGGGCCAGCCCCACGTGATCCTGCGGGTGGCGACCCTGGACGATGATCCGGGGCAAACCCCGCAGGTGCATATCTGGACCGCCCACGATGTGCCCTGGCTGGCCCACGAGGCGCTGGAGCGCTGGCCCGAATGGCAGCCCAGCCGCAACTAGACTGAATGTCCACCCCTTGACCCGATAGCGAGATGTTCCATGCGTGCGATCCTGTTCCTGGCCCTTGCGCCGCTGCTGCTCGCGCCGTTGGCCCAGGCCGACGAGTGCGACAGTGCCACCACCCAAAGCGATATGAACCAGTGCGCCGGCCGGCAATTCCAGGCGGCCGACAAGCAACTGAACAACCTCTACCAGCAGATCAACCTGCGCCTGAAGGACCAGCCACAGGCCAAGAAACTTCTGGTCAGTGCACAACGGGCCTGGGTGGCGTTCCGCGATGCCGAGTGCGAGTTCTCGTCCTCGGGGGTCGAAGGTGGCAGCGTGTATCCACTGGTCTACAGCAACTGCACCACGGCCTTGACCAAGGCCCGGGTGGAAAATTTCAAGACCTACCTCAAATGCCAGGAAGGCGATTTGAGCTGCCCGGTACCGGGCCTCTAGGAGCGGGCTGGCCCGCGAAGGCGTCGGCGGGAGTGCTGCACGACTTGCCGGCCTGTTCGCCGGCAAGCCGGCTCCTACACAAGGAGCCGGGCAGGCCGATGGATAGGGGTCAGCGGATGAAGATCTGCGTGGTGGTGGCCGCCATGTCGCCACCGGGCAAGGTGATCTTGCCCACCTGCTTGAGGCTGTCGGCGTCGAAGATCGCCACGTCGTTGAAGGTCCCCGTCAGGTAGATCTTGCTCCCGGCCTTGTTGAACGACAGGCAGTAGTAGGAGTGGTCCAGGGTCGCGGCCTGGAGCAGCTTCTTCTGCTTGATGTCGTACTTGGCCAGGCGGTTGAGCACGCCGAACATCAGGTTCGGGTCCTTGGGCGAGCGCATGCCGCTGAAGTAGATCTCGGTCAGGGGACCGAAGTCGGTGGTTTCGGTCTTGCCGGTCTTCAAGTCAATGCTGAACAGCCCGTACAGCGGCTCGGCGGTCGCCGGGTCCTGCTGCTTGTCCTTGAATTTCGTCGCGGTGTAGAGCAGCGAGAAATCGTGGCGGTAGGTCTGCTGGTTCCAGATGTAGAGCACGTCCGGGGCGCTGTAGTTGGGGCGCTTCCAGTGCCGGCTGGGGACCAGTACGTCGAACTTGCCAGTCTGTACGTTGACCTTGTACAGGTCCGGTCCGGCCACATACAGGCTGCCGTCGTCGCCGCTCTGCATGATGGTCAGCTGACGCGGCGCGGGGAAGCTGCGCAGCGGCTTGGCGTCGAGCCCGGCGTCGGTGGCGTAGACATCCAGCCGCGGCTCCTTGACCTCATAGCGATCATTGAGCAGCAGGGTCGGGTTGGCCACGGTGTACAGCTCCTTGCCGTCGTGGCTGACGGTGAAGGCGAACATCGAGCGCGCCTTCTCCCCCGGGTGCTGGGTGATGCTGGCGTGGAACACCTGCTTGCAGCTGTCGAGCTCGACGCCGTAGACATCCGCGTAGTGGTTGTTCAACACGTAGGCGATCTTGCGGTCCGGCGACAGTTGCACCGTGCCGGGGCCGAAGGCGTCGGGCATCTTGCAGGTCTTGTACAGGCTGTCGCTGGCCAGATCGATGACGTGCAGGTTGTTCGGGTAGTTGGTGGTCACCAGGTACTCGTGACCGCTATTGAGCGCCAGGCTTTCATCGGCCAGGGCGTTGAACGAACAGGCGCCGAGAACCGCGAATGCGACCAGGCCGCAGGCTTTGATGCTGTGCATGCTGGAATCCTTCTTCTTGTTCATCACTTGTCTTTCGGGAAGACAGTGCCGAGGTTGCGCCAGTTGTCGTTGGAGGCCTGGGCGTCCTTGTTCCAGTCGGGGTAGGTGCTCATCATGTCCGGCACCTGGGCCGGCCACCAGCACGGATCGGAGCAGCCGTAGAGGTCGGCCTCCATCGGCTGGCACAGCGACGAGACCCCGCCAAAGGCGTCGATTTCCCAGCCCGGGTCGGTGGTCGAGGCGCAGCCGGCCACCGTGTTCATCGCCAGCACGTCTTCGATCCGATCCTCGGCGGCGGCCTGGGTCAGTTTCTGAGCTTTGTTATTGATTGGCTTGAGATGTTTCATGTCAGTGGGCCTTGCGCGGAGTGATGTAAGTGCTGATGAACGCAGGGTTGTGCGCCATGATCCGGCTGTAGACGTCGATGCCGAAATCCACCCAGTCACGCATCAGTTCGCAATAGTGATATGTCGGGTGCGCCGGATCGCCGTAGCGGGCGTAGCTCTCGTGGTAGCAGCCGCCGGAACACAGGTTGCGGATGCGGCAGCTGTCGCAGCCGGTGTTGCTCCGGTCCAGGCGCTGAGACAGGAAGTCGTTGAGTTCCATCTGCTTGACCCCGCCGTCATGCACATTGCCAAAGGTCGGCAAGCTTGAGCCGGTAAAGCGGTGGCACAGGTTCAGCTCGCCCTTGTGGTCCACCGCCAGCATCTTCAGTCCGGCGCCGCAAGGCAGCGCCTTCTTGTGGCCCTCGTGGATGTCGGTGATCAACTGGTGCAGGTTGGAGAAACCGATGTTGCGGTGTTCCAGCGCCGCTTCCAGGTAACGCCGTCCCAGGCGTTTCATGCTGGCGAAGACTTCGATCAGCTCCTCGCTGCTGAGGTTGAAGCTGCTGATGTCCCCGGAGGTCACCGGGGCGAAACCCACCTCGGCGAACCCCAGCTCGTTGAACAGGTGATCCCAGATCGTCTCGACATCGGTGACGCCGGTGGTCAGGGTCACCCGGGCCCCCACCGGGCGGCTGTTGTAGCGCGCCAGGAGCATCTGCGCCTTGCGCCGCACCACGTCATAGGTGCCCTGCCCGCCCACGGTGATGCGGTTGCGATCGTGCACGGTCTTGGGCCCGTCGATGCTCACCGACAATCCGAAACGGTGGGCATTGAGGTAGTCCACCACCTCCTCGGTCAACAGCGTGGCGTTGGTAGTCATGACGAACTCGACGAACTTGCCGGCGGCGGTAAAGCGCCGTTCGCAGTAGTCCACCATGGCCTCGATCAGCGGCCGGTTGCTCAACGGCTCACCGCCGAAGAACACCACGGTGTAGCGCTCCTCGTCGGGGGATTCCTGGAGCAGCATCTCCACCGAGGCGATGGCCGTGTCCAGGCCCATCTTCTTGCCCGCCGAGGGCTTGTCCAGGTCCTCCTTGTAGCAGTAGGTGCAGCTCAGGTTGCAGCCGGTATTGACGTTGAGCACCACGGTATTGATCGCCGTGCGCTCGACCCGCTTGACGCCGATTTCCGGGGTCAGGGGCGAGCCGTCGCTGACCAGTTCCAGGGCGATCAGCTCGCGCAGGGTGTCGCTGACGTCGGCGCTGTCGTAGGCACCGGCCAATTGTTGGATCAAGTCTTCCGGGGTGCAGCCCGGGCCGCGCAGGGCATCGATGATGCTGCCGGTCAGGGCATCGCTGGCGAACAGCGAACTGCTGGGGATATGGAACAGCATGCGGTCGGCGTCGACCTGCACTTCATGCAGGTTGCGCTCCACCAGATTCAGAATTGCGCCCATTACAACCTCCTGTGCAAACCCCGCTGTCGGGGCCTGCGGTCATTGCCTGAAAGTGTCTGTCGCGGTTGCTCGACGGCCCTCAGGGAATGGGTGGATTGTTCCAGCGTTGCACGGTGACGATCAGCTGGCCTTCGCCGGTCAGGGCCTTGCCCGCGTCATCCACGGCGGCGATCACCTTGAGGTTGCCGGCGTTGTTGGTGGACATCTTGCGCTGCGGGTTGGGCCCGGCGTCGCCCGGGGTGAACACGCCGCTGTCGGCCTGCATGCTGCCGGCGTACTTGACGTCTTCATCCTTGGCCGCCTGCTCGTCGAAGGCCTCGACCTTCCACTGCGCCGGCATCACGCCGATGCGATAGGCCTTGCCGTCGGCGCCCTGGCCCCAGGCTTCGGCATCGAAGCGGCCCTGGACCTTGGGCGTCGAACCGCCACCGTCGCCGATCCGCGCCACCGAGAAGGCCGGCACCACCTTGACCTCGGCAATGCGCTGGTACACCGCCAGCGTGGCGCCCTTGAGGCTACCGACACTGACTTCGCGCAGCCCCGGCTGGGCGCTGGCCGCGGCCTTGAGCTTGAGGCGGATGCGCTCCGGGCTCTGCTCCAGCACCTGCACCACCTCGACCCCCTGGCCGAAGCTCGGAGTGCCTTTGAGGCCCGCGCCCACCAGGGTCACTTCGGCCTCCTCGCCGGCCTTGAGATAACCCGGCTGCAGCGCCAGCAGGCGCTGGCTGCCCTGTTTGGCGGCGATGAAATCCAGGCCGCGCTCATCGTGCTCGGCCTCGAACATCCGCCCTTGCAGCGCGTTGCCCTGGGCCGCCAGCACCTGGCGCATGACCACGCCGTCGACCGTGACATTGCCGCGCCATTCATAGCCGTTGTAGAGAATCGCGCTGCCCTGGCCATTGAACGGGCTGCCATCGGCGTACTGACCCTTGACGCTGACCTTGAACTGATCGCCCTCGCCGGCGCTGACGCTCATCATCCCGGCCAGTTCGCCCTTGCCCGGCAGGTGGCTGCTGAAACTCCAGTCCCCGACCAGCGCTGCCGCCGACGGGCGCGCCTGTTGCCAGGCCTTCCAGGCCGGGTTGTCGAGGGGGTAACGCTGGGCCAGCAGCGGCACCATGTCCTTGAGCGCGGTGGGCAGCCATTCGCGATCCCGGGACAGCGCCTGGTACTCCAGGGACGGCCATTGCCCGAGGTGGAAGTTCACCAGCCGCTCCCACTCCTGGGCCGGACGGCGCTGCAGGGCGATCCGCGCGCCGGAGTGGCAACGGGCGCACATCTGGGTGGTCTGCTCGTCGAAATGCTCGACGGTGTTCAAGCGCCGCTCCAGGGCATAGCGCACGCCGTCGGTTTCGCTGGGGGCCAGGCCCTGGGTGTCGGCCAGGTACTTGACCAGGGTGCGGCGGTCCTCGTCGCTGATCTTCAGGCCGTGCATGGTCTGCATGCGGGCAATGCTCATCAGCCAGCCTTCCGGGGTCTTGCGCTGGTGGCTGATGCGGCTCAGGGCGTCCCCGGCCTCGGGGGTGTGACAGCCCTGGCAAGTTTCCTTGAGGATGCTCTGGGCATCCCGGGCGGCGAAACTCGACGGCGCGTGCAAGGCGGTACAGGTGGCGATGGCCAGCAGGCTGGCGCTGAGCCTCAGGCGGAGTTTTCTCTTCATCAGGGTCGAACCTCCCTCGGTGCTTTCTTATTGTTAGCGAGTCGTTTTTATGGTTTCTGCCATGCCCGGCGACACCGGCCATGGAGGCAAGAGAAACGTCTGAGGGTAAGCAATACACGGAGCGTGCCAGCTTATAAAAGAACAACGAATCAATGACTTAGGCGACAACACCACACCTTGGACGCCGCCACGCTGTTACCCGACGTTCAATTTCGCGACAAACGTCTCAGTCTGAGACACCCCAGCGCGGGGCACGAATCGCCACAGCGGCGCCCGAACCAACTGCATCGGTGGTTTTCTTTGCAATTGGACCTTGCATTTATCCGGCGCCGCCGCAAAATCACCCGCGCTTTGCCGGCCCCGCTGTGTGGGCCGCTCGGCACTCCCCTCATTACAAGGAACCTGAAGTTCATGGATAGAAGCGCCTGTGCCCGTCTCGGCTCGCTGATCCTCTCGTTGTCTGCCCTGACCCTGGTCGGTTGCAAGGAAGAAACCAGCCCCAAAACGGCCGCCATTGCACCGGCCCCGGCGCCCGCGGCCATGATCATGCCGATCTGCGCCAACGGCGAATGTGCCGTCCTGGACCAGGACGGCAAGGTGCTGGTGAGCGCCGACAACGACTACGACGCCGTGGTCGCCCTGCCCCTGGACAAGACCTTCCTGTTCGCCAAGGACGGCACCTGGAACCTCGCCAGCGCCGACGGCAAGCAGATCCTCAAGGCCGCCTTCACCGACGACCTGCGCCTGCTGACCCCGGGCTATTTCGGCTTCGGCCAGGACGGCAAGCTGGGCATCATCGACCAGAGCGGCAAGCAGATTCAGCCACCGCGCTTCGACGACCTGTATGTCGGCGGCGCGGATGACTTCATCGTCTACGAGATCGGCGGCAAGCGCGGCATTCTCAGCGCCAAGGGCGAGGTGATCACCGAAGCCGTGTATGACAGCAGCGTGGTGCGCGACGACTTCGCCAAGCGCGGCGGCTGGATGGGCGCCGAGCGCGGCGAGCAGAAGTGGGCGCTCAACCTCAAGACCGGCGAGCAGAAGCAGGTCGAGTTCGACAGCATCGACTCCTTCGCCTACCAGCATCTGGTGGTCAGCACCGAACAGGGCAAGGCCCTGGCCGATGCCAATGCGCAGTTGATCAGCGCCGCCACCTACAACTGGATGGGCGAGCCGGGCGACGGCCTGGTGGCCTTCCGCGAAAAATATGACAGCCCCTGCGGCTACATGGACTTCCAGGGCAAGACCGTGATCCAGGCCCAGTTCGGCACCTGTCAGGTGTTCGGCAAGCAGGGCGCGCTGGTCACCGCCAAGAATGCCGACGGCAGCTCCGGCAAGGCCGGCTTCATCGACCGCCAGGGCCAATGGAAGGTGCAGCCGACCTATGACTCGGCGGACCCGGCAGGCTTCAGCCCCCTGGGGATGTTCAAGCAGGTATCGGGGCTGAACCAGGTCGCGGTGCTGCAGAACGTGTTCAGCGCCACCTTCGGCATCTTCGATGTGGACAAGGGCGTGGAGCTGTTCAAGCCAACCTACGCGCAGATCGGCGCGCTCAACGCCGACCTGTTCGTGTTCAGCACCGCCAACAGCCCGACCAAGCAGGCCACCCTGTTCGGTCAGGCCACGCAGATGCACACCGTGGGCCTGATGGACGCCAGCGGCAAGGTGCTGCTGGAGCCGGGCCAGTACGTCGACATTCGCCTGGATGCCAGCGGCCACTACCTGCTGGCCACCGACGACACCTCGCCCCTGGCCACCTCGGCGCTGTATGACCTCAAGGGCAAGCGCCTGATTGCCAGCAAGTGGCAGGAACTGGTGGTGGACGAAGCCCGCGGGGCGATCTTCGGCTATGCCGTGGAAGGCGTCGGCGACGATCAGTCCCGCAGCCTCAAGGCGCTGTACCGCCTGGACGGCACCCCGAGCTTCCAGGTCAGCCAGGTGGAATGCGGCGCCGAGCAGGTGCGTGACGGCCAGGACAAGGTGCTGTGGCCGGCCAACCCGCAGGACCACTGCCCGCAACCGGACGAGGAAGAAGACCAGGGCGAAGGCGACAACGCACAGGGCTGAGGCCCTGGGCGAACCGGTCACGGTGGCGATCAAGCCTGCTAGGATGCGGGCTTGATCGATTCAGCCAACCGGCCCGGATGGGGCCCGAGAGGAACTGTCCCATGCTCAACGCTCTGCTTTTCGACCTTGACGGCACCCTGACCGACACCGACGCCCTGCACCTGCTGGCCCTGCAACAACTGTTGTGGGAAGAAGAGCGCCGGGTGTTCACCGAGGCCGAATTCGCCGCCCACGTCAGTGGCCAGGCCAACGCCAACATGTGCCGCTACCTGTTCCCCGAGCGCAGCGTGGCGGAACATGCAGCCTTCGCTGAACGCAAGGAAGTGCGTTTTCGCCAACTGTCCCCGCAACTCAAGCCCCTGCCCGGCCTGCTGCGCCTGCTGGACTTCGCTGCCGAGCACGGCATCGGCGTGTGCGTGGTGACCAACGCGCCACGGGCCAACGCCGAACACATGCTCAAGGTCCTGGGCCTGCAGGAGCGTTTCCAGACGGTGCTGGTGGCCGAGGAGCTGCCCCGGGCCAAGCCTGACCCCCTGCCCTACCTCAGCGGCCTGGAATGCCTGCAAGCCACCGCCGAACAGGCCCTGGCCTTCGAGGACTCGGTGCCCGGACTGACCGCCGCGGTCAACGCCGGCATCCGCACCTTCGGCCTGGCCACCAGCCAGCAACCACAGACCCTGCTCGATGCCGGCGCCCACCGGGTGATCCGCGACTTCGACGACCCGCTGCTGTGGGCCGAGATCCGGCGTCGGCTCGAACGCGCCTGAACCACTGACAGCCGGCCGCGGATCCGCCGGGGCCATGAGCACAGTTGCAGCCTGAGTTGAAAGGAATGTCGCTGGCGATTGCAGCGTGACGGTGGGCGCGAACCTCACCGGGAGAAAACAACAGAAGGGAAAAAGTGCTCGCCCATCACTTCGGCAGTGGCACCTAAGCCGAAGTACCCCCTTTGGCTGGGCGAGCAGGGAGGAATATACGTGGCTGCCGAGGGCGGTCCTATCGGACAGATCCTAAAAGCCAGTGCGATTCGGACAAATACCTTTGCGCTTTTTCCTCAAGACCACCTTTTTTTCACAGCTCTTTCACCTCGCGCCCCTTAGATTGAGAGCCACTCCTGAACGAATCCCATTTGGCCCGCCTTGTTGCGGGCTTTTTTTTGCCAGCGCGCGCGCCCTGCAAGGGCGCGGGCTCCAGGCTGTCGGCCAGCTGAACGAAATCGCGCCAGGCCTGCCGCCGCCCATGACCACAGATACAATTTGAAACCTTTACCCCCCTCTCCAGATCGACGCCATGACTGAAGACTTCGAAGTGCCCAGCCCCCACGAAAAGCACCTGGAACACGTGACCGAACACGCCCACGGCCGCAATGACAACTTCGCCAGCAAGATCGCGGTGATGACCGCGATCATGGCCACCCTGGGGGCGCTGCTGAGCTATCAGGCCGGCTCCACCGAGAGCCTGGCGGCGATGGACAAGAACAACGCCGCGATGAAGAAGACCGAAGCCGCCAACCAGTGGGCCTACTACCAGGCCAAGTCCAGCCGGCAGAACCTGGCGGAACTGGCGACCCACATTCCCGGGGTCGATGCCGGGCACTACAGCATCGAGGCCCAGCGCTACCAGAAGGAAAAGGAAGCGGTGCGGCTCAAGGCCGAAGCCCTGGAGGCCGAGGCCCGGGACTGGGATGAGCAATCGGAGGCCGCGCTGCACCAGCACCATCGCTGGGCCCAGGCGATGATGGCGATCCAGATTGCCATTTCGATGGCCGCCATCACCCTGCTGACCCGCAAGGAGTGGCTGAAAAAACTCGCCTACGGCGCCGCCGGAGGCAGTATGCTGCTGGGCGCCCTGGCCTGGCTGCACATCTAGGAAACCCCCGCCGCGCAGCCCCGAGACCGGCGAGCCGAGCCGTCTCTGGATTCTCACCGGCTGTCGCAGTTTGCGAAAAACCGCCGCACGCCCGGCCTCGCCATTGCCCGCCAAGCCCCGCAATCGCGGGGCCCCGGCGCCCGCACGAATCTGGCACAGCCATTGCGAAAGCCCCTGCCTCACCTACAACAAGAGGCTTCGCCATGGCTATTGCCCCCCTGCTCGCCGCTACCACGGCGTTTATCCAACGCGCCCCGCGCATGTTGATCGGCGCCCATTGGGTCGAGGCCGCCGACGGCCAGACCATGCCCCTGCGCAACCCCGCCACCGGCGAACAGCTGTGCCTGGTGCCCCGGGCCACGGTGGATGACGTCGATCGCGCGGTACAGGCGGCGCGCCAGGCGTTCGACGATTCGTCCTGGACCCGCACCCGCCCCCGGGAACGGCAGAACCTGCTGTGGAAGCTCGCCGAGCTGATGCAGCGCGACGCCGAGCTGCTGGCCCAGCTGGAATGCCTGAACAACGGCAAGAGCGCCGCCGTGGCCCTGGCCATGGATGTGCAGCTGTCCATCGATTTCTTGCGCTACATGGCCGGCTGGGCGACCAAGATCGAGGGTTCAAGCGTCGAGGTGTCGCTGCCGTTGATGCCGGATGATCAGTTCCACAGTTTCATCCGCCGCGAGGCGGTGGGCGTGGTCGGCGCCATCGTCGCCTGGAACTTCCCCCTGCTGCTGGCCTGCTGGAAACTCGGCCCGGCCCTGGCCACCGGCTGCACCCTGGTGCTCAAGCCGGCCGACGAAACCCCGCTCAGCGCCCTGAAGCTGGCGGAGCTGGTGCAGGAAGCCGGCTACCCCGATGGCGTGTTCAACGTGGTCACCGGCACCGGCATCACCGCCGGTTCCGCCCTGACCCGCAACCCCCTGGTGGACAAGCTGACCTTCACCGGCTCCACCGCCGTGGGCAAGGAAATCGGCAAGATCGCCATGGATTCCATGACCCGGGTAACCCTGGAACTGGGGGGCAAGTCGCCGACCATCGTCATGGCCGACGCCGACCTGAGTAGCGCCGCCGCCGGGGCCGCCAGCGCGATCTTCTTCAACCAGGGCCAGGTGTGCTGCGCCGGTTCGCGGCTGTATGTGCAGCGCAAGCATTTTGACAACGTGGTGGCCGACATTGCCGGCATCGCCAACGCCATGAAACTGGGCAATGGCCTGGACAGCAGCGTCGACATGGGCCCGCTGATTTCCGCGCGCCAGCAGGAGCGGGTCTATCGCTACATCGAGATGGGCCGCGACAGCGGCGCCACCATCGCCTGCGGCGGCGAGCAGTTCGGCCCGGGGTATTTCGTCAAGCCGACGGTGATCGCCGATGTCGACCAGCGGCATGCCCTGGTCCAGGAAGAGATCTTCGGCCCGGTGCTGGTGGCGATTCCCTTCGACGATGAAGCCGACGCCCTGCGCCTGGCCAACGACAGCCCCTACGGCCTCGGCGCAAGCATCTGGTCCAACGACCTGGCGGCGGTGCACCGGATGATCCCGCGGATCAAGTCCGGTTCGGTGTGGGTCAACTGCCACAGCGCCCTGGACCCGGCGCTGCCGTTTGGCGGCTACAAGATGTCCGGGGTCGGCCGGGAAATGGGCCATGCCGCCATCGAGCACTACACCGAGCTGAAATCGGTGCTGATCAAGCTCTGATCCGCACCCGCGCCAACCGCCCCACCCGGGGCGCCGGAGGTGGTCCGGCGCCCCCCGACGACTGCCCTGTCCAGCGGGCAAAGCGCTGCTACGCTCAGCCCGAGCCGGCTCGCTGTCCACCTTGAAGGGCCCGGGTTCGCCCCCTCCACAACGCCTCATCACCACCGAAAACCTGAGGAAAGCATCATGGGATCAAATGGAAATGATCACGATTACATCCAGTGCGGCTGCCACAACACCGTCTGGGAAGCACTGAAAGACACCCTCGACCCCGCCAGCTACATCGCCAGTCACGCAAACGCCGCCCATGGCACCGCCAAGGACCCGAGCGGCGAGTCCCTGGTTTTTCATGACGGCATCATCTACCCCCTGCGCGACGGCAACATGGAGCAACGGGTCGAAGCCCTGGGCATCCATGCCGGCGACGTGGTCGCCTCGGGCACCCTGGCCGCTGTCGAAGCCCGCATGCAGGCCCTGGGCATCGAGTACAAGCGGCAGTCGCTGCAGGGCAAGACCCTGCTGCCCGGCCTGGTCGAGCCACACGCCCACATCGTGCAAAGCTGCGCCATGGACGGCTGGCTGAACCTGGGCGCCATCGAGCCCGAGCCCCTCGACAGCGACCCGCAGAGCGACCCACGCAGCCAGCGGCTGCGGCCTGTCTACAACTGGAACTGGCTGAGAGAAACCATTCAGAGCAACCTGCCCGAGGACAGTTCCAGCTGGGTCCTCGGGCATCTGGTCGATCCGGCGCTGATGCCCTTCAAGGTGGTGCCGGGGGGCCTGAACCAGCTCATTACCCTGCAATGTGGCGACACGCCCGAAGAGGGCTACCTGGACACCATCGAGGCCAAACGGCCGATGCTGCTGATCAGCGCGTCCATGCACAGCGCCTACATGAACACGGCGGCCAGGGATCTGGTTCATGAAAAAACCGGGATCATGGTTCAGAACGGTGTGCTGCAGGAAACCCAGATCGTGGCCGGGATCCTGTCGATTCCCGCCAAGCAGAAGCTGCAGATGCTGAAGATCTTCAAGCGCCTGGACACCTTCTTCCAGACCGCTGCCAGCCGCGGGATCACCCTGCTGTACGACGCGATGATGGATCCCCTGTCGAAACTGGTGTTGAACGCCTACTTCCTGACCCACCCCAGAACGCTGCGGATCGGCTATGCCGCCGCCTGCAACAACTCGCTCGACGCCCTCAAACTGCTGCCGGACTATCGGCCGGTCACACGGGAAGAGGCCAAACACCTGTATCAGGGCTCGATCAAGGTGATCTCGGACGGCTCCAACCAGGGGTTGACCGGCTATCAGGTCGCGGACTACTGCTGCAAGACCGATCGCCCGGTGGGCAACTTCAATCTGTGCGATGAGGGCAACGACACCCCGAAAGAACTACCGGTTCGCTACAGGGACTTTATCCACGCGGCGGTGAAAAAGGGCTGGCCGCTGATGATCCATGCCAACGGCGACCGGGCCATCGAATTCACTCTGCAGGCCTATGACCTGGCCCTGCAGGGCCAGAGCGGCCTGGACAAGCGCCATCGCATCGAACACTGCTCCCTGCTCACCCCGAAAACCCTGAAAACCATGCAGCGTCTGGGTCTGTCACCGAGCTTTCTGATTGGTCATGTCGGCTACTGGGGCTATGCCTTCGACAAAGCCATTTTCGAGAGCAAGGCCCAGAAGATGCTCGACCTTTGCAAGTCGGCCCTGGACCACGAGCTGCGGATTTCCCTGCACAGCGACTATTCGGTGACCCCGCTGGGGCCCCTGCGCTCGATGGAACAGGCGGTGACCCGCAAGATGGAGGGCATCCGCAATCATGACCAGCAGTTCGTCAACGACCCGCGCCTGCAACCGATCCTCAATGAAGCCGAGTGCCTGACCCGCCAACAGGCGCTGAAAGCCATCACCTACGACGCCGCGTGGCAGTGTCATGCCGAGGCCTGGACCGGGTCGCTGCAGGACGGGAATTTCGCCGACTTCGTGATCCTCGATCAGAACCCGTTGGACGAGAAGGTCCCGGCCACCCAGATTCGCGACATCAAGATCCGCGAAACCTGGAAAGGCGGCCAGCGGGTGTATCTCAACCCCCGCAACTGACTGCGGCCAGTGCCGGCCCGGGGGCTGCAAGAGCCCCCGGCTCCCGGTAGGAGCCGGCTTGCCGGCGAACAGGAGCGCGGGTTGAGCGCGTGGCTGGCCGCTGTGCGGTTCGCGAGCAAGCGCGCGGCTAAGGGTCCTGGGGTCGGTAGCCCTGGGCCAGCAACCAACTGCGGATCAGCCGATCCAGCTCCGGGCTGAACTGCGCCAGGGCCTGGGCCGTGCCCTGGCTGCGCAAACGCCGCAGCAGCGGCGCCAGCTCCACACCCTGCACATGCCAGATCCCCAGGGGCTGGTCCGGGGTGATCACCACCTCGGCTTCATCCACCAGGCCATCGCGCAACACCGGGGCGCGCTCGATGCGCAGGGCTGCGAAGTCCGGGGCCACGTGCGCCGGCTGCGGGTCCGGCCAGCCTCGGCGGGCCTGCCAGAACGGCTGCTCGGGCCAGCGCTGCTCAGCGGCGTAGAAGTCCCGGCCAGTGCGCGCAAAACGCAGGAACAGCTGCTCCACCCGCTGGCCGTGGAAGCGCTGCGCCAGCGCGGCACGCTGTGGCCGCTGCAACAGGGTGTTGATCACCGCCGGAGCCTGCAGGGCCGAGGACAGGGACTGGAAGATGCCATTGCCGGACAAAGGGTCCACTGCCATCGCTGCATCGCCGACCCGCAGCCAGTTGGCACCACACACCTGGGGGCTGAGGATCGCCGTGCTGCTGCGGGCATGCAGCTGCAATTGCTGTTCTTCGCCATCGGCAAACAACGCCTGGGCCAGGGCCGAGGCCCGGCGACGCTGGCGACAGTACGCCAGCAACTGCGCCTTGCCCGGCAGCCCGGCGCTGGCCACATCCAGGGTCAGTTGCCAGTAGCACTGGCCATCTTCGCGCCGGGCCATCCAGGCCCAGCCGTCCTCCAGGCTGTACACCGCGCTGGCGGCGCGGCCAGCGGGGCCCTGCCAGCGGTTGAGCAGGCTGACGGTTTCCGGCCCGCGCCGGCCCTTGTCGGCGCCCTGGCGCAGGGCCTTGTCCAGCGCAGGCGCCTGACGCCCACGGGCCTCCACCAGGAACTCGCCAAGCACCTCGCCCTGCCCTTGCACCTGGACCCGGTGCCCGGCCGCGCTGGACTGCACCCCCAGCACCCGGCCCTCGATCAGCTGTACCCCGGCCTCGCGCAGGGCCTCGCGCAGGCCACGGTCGAAGGCCGGGCGGTCCAGCAGGTATTCGACGTTCTGCGCATGTTCCTCGCCGTTCCACGCCACCTGTCGCTGGGAAGGGTGCAGGGCCTGGGCCAGCGCCTGCTCCAGGCCGGCGCCGCGCAGCGCCTCCAGCACCCGCAGCGACACCCCTTCCAGGGCCGCAAAGCGCCGCCAGTCACTGACCAGGGTCACCGGGTAGCCGAGGCGGCGCAGCCCCAGGGCCACCGCGGCCCCCGCCGGCCCTGCCCCCAGGATCAGGATGGTGTGCATGGCATCGTCCGCCGTTCCGGGCCCTGATACTGGGCGTTGTCCCGCAGCCACTGCTGGACCTGGGCCTTGCTGGCGCCCGGGTGGGCGCCGAGGTAGGCGGCGATATGCCCGCTCAGGGCCGCGCAGCCCAGGCTGGCGCCGGATTGCCCCGGGCTGCTGCCCCGCACGCAGGCGGCAAAATCCGCCTGGGCGGTGTCCAGCCATGACCACTGTTGCGCGCTGCAGCGCGCATCACCGGTGACGCGCCACACCCCGGGGTAACTGGCCGGAAACACCGGCTCGCCCTGGGCCGGGCTGGACGCACAGAGCAGCACCCCACGGGCTTCGGCTGCGGCACAGGCCTGGCGCAAGAGGTCACGATCCTGGCGCAGGCCCAGGCTCAGGTTGATCAGCCGCACCTGCTGCTCCAGCAGCCAGTACAAGGCCGCACTGACTTGCGCGGCGCTGGTGACCCCACGCCGGTCGAATACCTGGGCCACATAGAGCCGGGCCGCTGGCGCGCGCTGGCTGATGGCCTGGAGGACCGCACTGCCGTGGCCGAGGGTGTCCTCCTGCAACGGGCCCTCGCCCAGCCCTTCGGCTTGCAGGAAGAACCGGCGCCCGGCCGCGACCTGCTGATGCGCGGCATGGCCGCTGTCGATCACGCCAATGCGCAGTTCAGGCTTCATGGGCCACCTCCAGCACGTGCAGCACGCCCTCGCGCAATTCGAACCGCAGCTCGGCATCGGCCAGGGTCGAAGGCCGGTGGCTGATGAGGATGCGCGTGCGCCCGGCGAACAGCCGGTCGATGGCGTCGATCACCTCGCGCTCGGTGGCTTCGTCCACCGCCGAGGTGGCTTCGTCCAGCACCAGGATCATCGGGTCCTGCAGCAGGGCCCGGGCGATGGCGATGCGTTGTTTCTGCCCGCCGGACAATTGCTGGCCGCGCTCGCCCAGGGGGCTGTCCAGGCCTTCGGGCAGGGACTCGATCAGGCTCTGCAGTTGCGCCAGCCGCGCCACTTCGGCCACCGCCTCGCGGCTGGCGTCGGGCACGCTGTAGGCCAGGTTGTCCGCCAGGCTGCCGCGAAACAGCACGATGTCCTGGCTGACCACCGCCACCCGCCGCCGCAGTTGCGTCAGGTCCAGCTGGCGCAGGTCGATGCCGCCCAGCAGCACCTGCCCGGATTGCGGGTCGTGGTGGCGCTGCAACAGGTCGATCAAGGTACTCTTGCCCGCCCCCGAACTGCCGCTGAGCGCCACTTTGCGGCCGTAGGGAATCCGCGCTTCGATGCCCTGCAAGGTCATCCCGCGCCCCGGGTGACTGAAGTGCACGGCATGCAAATGCAGTTCGCCCTGCTCCGGCACCGGCAGCGGCGCCTCGGGGTTGCTGATGCCCGGCTCCTCGCCGCGCAGCTCCATGACCCGGCCCAGGCTCACGGTCATGCGCTGGATCGCCACGTACAGCCCGAGCAGGCTCTGCACCGGGCCCACCGCCATGCCCAGGTAGGTGGAAAAGGCGATCAGCGCCCCCAGTTGCCAGGTGCCCTGCACCACCCAGTAACCGCCGATCAGGAAGGCGCAGGCCCGGGACAGTGAGGTCAGGGTGCCGGGCACCGCCTGGGTGAAGAACTCGGTGACTTGCAGCTTGAGCAACTGGTTCATGTAGCCCTGGCCGAGGCCGTGCAGGCGTCGGGCTTCGCGCTGCTGCTGGCCGGCGCTCTGGATGAATTTCATCACCGGCAGGGTTTCCACCAGGAACGAGGACATGTCCGCCGAACGCTCGCGCAACTGGCGCACATCACGCTCGACCTTGCGCCGCATCCAGCGCAGCCAGAGCACGTCCAGGGGAATCAGCAGCAGGGCCAGGAGCGAGAGTTGCCAGGACAGGGTCAGCAGCATGGCCAATGCCACCACCAGGCCGATCACGCTGGACACCGCGGAGAACAATGAGTCCACGGCAAAGCGCTGGATCTCCGCGACATCGCCGTCCAGGCGCGACATCAGGTCGCCGATCCGCCTTTGCCCGTAGAAGCCCGGCGACAGGCGCTGCAAGTGCCGGTAGAGGTCGTCGCGCAGGGCGAACAGGATGCGCCCGGACAAGCGCGTATGCAGGTAGCGGTTGACCCCGGAGAGCACGGTGCCCAGCAGCCCGGCGCCGATCATCAGGCCGGCGATCAGCACCAGCCGGGGAAAGTCCCGGGCCAGCAGGCCGTCGTCGATCAGCAGCTTGGTCAGCCAGGGTTGCACCAGCACCAGCAGGGAGGCGCACACCGACAGCCCCAGCAGCCCGCCGATGGCCAGCCGGTGCGGCCGGACAAAACCGTAGAGCCAGCCCAGGGCCGCGCTCAGTGCCTGGGGATCGCGGCTGTCCACTAGCCGGGTGATCAGGCGGCGCATCAGGAACGCAACTGTTTGAGCTTGCGGTACAGGGTCGCGCGGCTGATGCCCAGGGCGTCCGCCGCCGCCGAGACATTGCCCTGGTGGTTGTCCAGGGCGCTGCGGATCAGCTCCAGCTCGTTCTCGCGGATGCTCCCGGTCGGCGGCCGGGCATGGGCGTTGAGATCGTCGAGCATGCTGTCGGGCAAGTGTTCCAGGCCAATCTGCTGTTCGCCGTCTTCGCGCAGGGCCAGGGCGGTGCGCAGGACCATCTCCAACTGGCGGATATTGCCCGGCCAGTGGTAGTCCGCCAGCAACCGGCGCAGGTCCTCGGCAATGCTCACTTCGGCGCCGCCAAGCCTGGCCAGCAGGCTGTCCACCAGCGGCTGCAGGTCTTCGCGTTCGCGCAGGGCCGGCAGCAGCACGCTGATGCCGTTGACCCGGTAGAACAGGTCTTCGCGAAAGGCCTTGTCCTGCACTTGCTGCTTGAGGTCGCGGTGGGTGGCGCAGATCAGCGCGATGTCGATGTCCTGTTCTTCGCCAGCGCCCAAGGGCGCCACCTTGCGGTCCTGCAGTACCCGCAGCAGACGGGCTTGCAGGGCCAGGGGCATGTCGCCGATCTCATCGAGGAACAGGGTGCCGCCGTGGGCCTGTTGCAGGCGCCCGATCATGCCGCCGCGCCGTGAACCGGTGAAGGCGCCCTCGCGGTAGCCGAACAGTTCCGACTCGATCAGGCCCTCGGGGATGGCCGCGCAGTTGACCGCGACAAAGGGTTTTTCGGCACGGCTGCCGGCGCGGTGCAGGGCCCGGGCCAGGACCTCCTTGCCGGTGCCGGTTTCGCCCAGCAGCAACACTGGCAAGCCATTGGCCAGGCCCTGGCGGGCCATGCGCAAGGTGCGGGCGTAGCGGCTGTTGCCGCCGGCCAGGGCTTCCAGGTCCTGGGGCAGAGGCGCGGCCTTGGCGGCGCTGCGCGGCGCGCGGTGCAGGTTCAGTGACGGTTGCGGCGCCCGCAGGGCCTTGTAGAACAGCTCGCCCTTGGCGGTCTGCAAGCTACCGACCGCCCCTTGTTGCAGGCGCGCCAGCAACTGCAAGCCATCGACCCCGAGGAACTCTTCGCAGCGCCGGCCCACCAGGGCCGCGCGCGGGGTGTTGAGCAACTGGCAGGCCTGAGCGCTGACCGCGAGAATCTGCCCGCCCAGGCTCAGGGCCAGCAGCCCCTGCCACGGCGATTCGAGGTATTGCCGGCGGCTGTGGAAGGCCAGGACGATCTGCTCCGGATAGGAGGCATGGAACACCCGCGCCTCGATCTGGCTGACCGCCATGGACAACAGCGCGGTGCTGTCCTGGGCCCGGCCCAGAGGGCCTTCGCGGGTCAGGTCGAGTACCCCGATCATCTCGCCCTGGGGGCACTGGATCGGCACCGAGGTGCAGGAGAAATGGCTGAGGCGATCCAGGTAATGCTCACCGCAATCGATCAGGGTCGGTCGGGCTTCCACCAGGGCCGTGCCCAGAGCGTTGGTACCACGGGTGGCTTCGCTCCAGCAGGCGCCGAGGGTGATGTCCTGCACGCCGCTGTTTTTGAGCCGGTCGGCGCGGCCTTCGATGGCCAGGATGGTGGCGTCGGCATTGGCCAGGATGATCAGGCCGTCCTTGCCGTGGTGCTGGTTCAGGTAGTCGATGGCCGGGAGCGCCGCGTCCAGCAACAGACGATTGCTGGCCAGCAGCACTTCGAGGCTGGCGCTGGATTCCAGGGTCAGTTGATGCTGGCTGCCAAAGTGCACGCCATGGCTCAGGCTGCGCCGCCATGAAGCATCGATTTCCGCACGCAGGACCCCGTCGGGGATCTCGCCTTCCAGGTGCAGCCGTTCCCGGGCCAGCCGGGCTTCGTGTTGCTGCTCACCCTTTATTGTTTTTATAAGAGTCATCAAGCGCTCCGAATCGGTCCGCCCGCTGTACCCGCTCCAGTCCCTTGGATTGCGCGAGGCACGCAAGCCGTGGTCAATGTCTACACCGGGTTCAGTGGGCAGTAAAGGGGCTTTGCCCGGATCATCGGGCAGCCCTGCATTGCTTACCCTGTCATTCGAGATCAAGCAAAACCTACGCCAGTGGAACGGGCGCCCGAGCATCTTGACGTTAACGTAAAGCAAATGGCAAGTACCCCACGCCTCCTTCCAACCCCTGCTGCAGGAGCTGGCTTGCCGGCGAAGAGAGCTTGAGAGCAGCGCAAGACTTGAGGACCCTTTCGCCGGCAAGCCGGCTCCTACGGTGGGGGAGAAATGCAGGTTGACCGTAGGAGCTGGCTTGCCAGCGAAAAGGGCATTGAGCGGAACACCGCGCGGCTGGTCCTAAAGGGCCCAGGCGGCGCTGTCGGCAAAGAAGGCGCGGGCGTTGTCTTCCAGGCTGTCCAGGTGGTAACCCCCTTCCTGGACAATCAGGCACGGCAGGCCGAGGCTGCGGATGCGCTGGCCAAGGATGGCGAAGCCGTCTCGGGTCACCGCGACCTTGCTCTGCGGGTCTAGTTCGTAGATATCGAACCCCAACGACAGCACCAGCACCTGGGCATGAAAATCCTTCACCGCGGCCAGGGCCTGTTCCAGGCGGGCGAGGAAATCCGCCTCGCTGGCGCCATGGGCCATGGGCAGGTTGAGGTTGTAGCCCTCCCCCGCGCCGCTGCCACGTTCCTCGGTGAAACCGGCGACCCCCGGGTAGAAGTTGGTCGGGTCGCCATGCACCGAGACATACAGCACATCGGCGCGTTCGTAGAAGATTTCCTGGATGCCCTGGCCGTGGTGCATGTCGGTATCCAGCACCGCCACCCGGGCGTAGCGCTCGCGCAGCACCTGGGCGGCAATCGCCGCATTGTTCAGGTAACAGAAACCACCCGCGGCCTCGGCCCGGGCGTGGTGGCCCGGCGGGCGGCACAAGGCATAGGCCGCCGGTTCGCCATCGAGCAGGGCACGGGCCCCGGCGATGGCGCTCTGCGCCGACCAGTAGGCCGAGCGCCAGGTCTGCTCGCCCACCGGGCAGCTGCCGTCCGCCAGGTAACGGGCGGCCTGGGCCAGGATCCCGCGCAGGGCATTGGGCTCACGCACGAAGATGTTGGACATGACTTCATCGCCCCAGTCCTCGGGGATGTCCTTCCAGCACCGATAGGCTTCTTCAAGGAACTTCAGGTACGCCGCGCCGTGCACCGCCTGCAAGGGTTGCAGGCCGGCGTCCTGCGGCTGGCATACCGCAAAGCCCAGGGCATGGGCGGCCTGGACCAGGCGCCGGGCCCGCTCGGGAACTTCCTGGGGCGTGCGCATCTGGCCCCGGGAGTAGTAGCTGCGGGGATGGTGCAGCAATTGTTCAGGGTGGAAAAAACTGCGCATGGCGTCTCCTCAGGCAACCCGGCCGGCGCGAGCCAGCACGGCGTTAAGCAATACATCGGCGCCCCGGCGCACGTCCTCGGGCAACACGTCTTCGGCTTCGTTGTGGCTCAGGCCACCGACACAGGGAATGAACACCATGGCCGTCGGGCAGTAGGGCGCCAGCAGGATGGCGTCGTGACCGGCGCCGCTGACGATGGACTGCTGAGGGTAGCCCAGGCCATCCACCGCCTGCTGCACCGCCGCCACACACTCGGCATCGAACGGCGTGGCGGGGCTGACCCAGTGCTGGCTGATGCTGACCTTGAGCCCGCGCTGATCGGCGACGGCCTGCAGGCGCTCCTCGACCTGCCGTTGCATGGCGGCGATCTGCTGGTCCTGGTGATGGCGCAGGTCGACGGTGAAATTCAGCAACCCGGGAATGGTGTTGCGCGAGGACTTGGCGATGCTCAGCTCGCCCACGGTGGTCAGGCCCTGGGGGGCGAAATCCGCCGCCACCTGCTCCACCGCGAGGATCATCTGCGCCGCGCCATACAGCGCGTCCCTGCGCAATGCCATGGGCGTGGTGCCGGCGTGGGCCGCCTGGCCTTCGACCTGCACGTCGAGCCAGCGGATCGCCTGGCCGCCACTGACCACGCCGATGCTCTTGGCGTTATTTTCAAGGATCGGCCCCTGTTCGATGTGCGCCTCGAAGTAGGCATCCACCGCTCCTCCCAGGGGCCGGCTACCGGCGTAACCGCTGCGCTGCAAGGCCTGGGCGACGCTGATGCCCTCGGCGTCGCGCACCGCCAGGGCGGCGTCCAGGCACATGACTCCGGTGAACACTGCCGAGCCAAACATCGCCGGGGTGAAGCGCGCGCCCTCCTCGTTGGTCCAGACCGCCACTTCCAGGGGCTTGCGGGTCTGGATGCCCAGGTCATTGAGGCGGCGCACCACTTCCAGGCCGGCCAGCACTCCGTACACGCCATCGAAGCGCCCGCCTTCGGGCTGGGTGTCGAGGTGGCTGCCCATCATCACCGGGGCCGCATCGGGGTCGCAGCCGGGACGTCGGGCAAACAGGTTGCCGATCGGATCGACACTCAGGCTCAGACCGGCCTCGCCGCACCAGTGGGCAAACAGTTCGCGACCGGCCCGGTCTTCATCGCTCAGGGCCAGGCGGCAGCTGCCGCCACGGGCCGTGGCGCCGATTTCGGCCATGGCCATCAGGCTCGCCCAGAGGCGCTCGCCATTGCTTTTCAACATCATCAGGTTCTCCAGAAAATCAGGCGTTGGCGGCCATTTCCAGGCGCCGGGCAGTGGCATGCCGGCGCGCCAGGGCCAGTACGCAGAGCAGCGATATCGCGGCGATCAGGCTGTAGAACAGCGCCATTGGCCACCACTGGCCACTGAAGCGGTGGGCCAGCCAGGTGCCGATCAGCGGCGTCAGACCACCGGCCAGGGCGCCGCAGACCTGATAGGCCAGGGAAATCGCGGTGTAGCGCACCCGGGTCTCGAACATGCCGCTGACGTAACCGGCGATCACCGCATAGAAGGACGCCATGCACACCACCGCCAGGGCGATGCCGAGGATCATCAGCGGCGCCTGGCCGGAACTCACCAGCACGAACATCGGATAGGGCGAGGCCATGGCCAGCAGCGACACCAGGCAGAGAAAGCGTGTGGCGCCGATTTTCTCCGCGGTCCAGGCCGCCAGGGGCTGGATGCAGAACTGGATGATCGCCACCACGAACAGGCATTCGAGGATCAGCGAACGGGGGATCTCCAGCTGCTGGGTGGTGTAGGCAATCATGAAGGTGTTGGTGAAATACACCCCGGCGATCCCCAGGGTGTTGGCGCCAATGCACAGCAGCAACGGCCGCCAGGCGCTGTGCAGCACTTCCATCACCGGCGCCTGCTCCTTGCCCGGCGAGTTGGCTGCCTGCTCGCGGCTGGCGAGGAACTCCGGCGACTCGTTGACCCCCAGGCGAATCGCCAGGCCCACCAACAGCAACAAAGCGCTGGCGAGGAACGGCAGGCGCCAGCCCCAACTCATCAGGGCGTCTTCCGGCAGGCGGGTCACGGCGCTGAAGGCCAACAGCGAGAGGATCAACCCCGCCGGGCTGCCGAGCTGGGCGAAGGAGGCGAAGAAATTGCGCCGGCCCTTGGGCGCATGCTCGCCGGCCATCAGCACCGCCCCGCCCCACTCGCCGCCCACGGCAATGCCCTGGACGATGCGCAGCAGGATCAGCAGCACCGGCGCCAGGGCGCCGATCTGGGCATACGTCGGCAGCAGGCCGATGCACACGGTGACCACGCCCATCATCAGCAGGGTAATCACCAGGGATTTCTTGCGGCCGATGCGGTCGCCGACATGGCCAAAGATGATGCCCCCCAGCGGCCGGGCGAAGAAGCCCACGGCAAAGGTGCCGAAGGCCGCCATGGTGCTGAACAGCTGGTCGTCGGAGGGGAAGAACAAGGCACCGAACACCAGCGCCGCGGCGGTGGCGTAGATGTAGAAGTCGTACCACTCGATCATGGTGCCGATAAAGGCGGCGGCCGCAGCACGGCGTGGCTGGGGCGAAGCGGAAGGCTTCATGGTGGGCTCCCTTGGTTATTGTTCTGGCAGGAGAAAGGGTCTGGCGCAGGGGCTTTTTGCTGGCGCCTGTCTGGGATGGATTTATCCGTTTCGGGCGATGATCAGTCAATTTTCTATTGGTTATCTCAATTATTATCCTGGCTTATTATTCGCCTACAGCCCGATCCAGAGCCCCCGCCATGTCCGACCGCGATGCCCGCCGCCTGCTCAATGACCGCCTCGACTGGAACCTGCTGCGCACCTTTAGGGTGATCGGCCAGGAGCTGAGCATCAGCCGCGCGGCGGCGCGCCTGCACCTGACTCAGCCGGCAGTGAGCCAGGCCCTCAAGCGCCTGGAGGAACAATTGGGCCGGCAGTTGATTGCCCGGCGCGGGCCGCGCTTTGCCCTGACCGAAGTGGGCGAGCAGATCTTTGCCCTGGCTGGCGAGATCTACGGCCAGATGTCCCAGGTCAGTAGCGTGCTGGAGCAACCCGCCGACGAGGTGATCGGCAAGGTGCGGCTGCTGATCATCAGCCGGATCTGCAACGAGCGCTTCGATGACTTCCTGGCGGATTTTCATCGCCAGCACCCGCGGGTCGACCTGGAAGTGGAGGTGATGCGCAGCTCGGACATTGTCAGTGCCCTGCAGGAAAAGACCGCGACCCTGGGCCTGAGCCTCAACCGGCGGCCGCAGCCGCGCCTGGAGCAGCGGCTGTTCCTGCGTCAGCGCTATGCGTTCTTCTGCGGCAAGCACCATCCGCTGTTTGGCCGGCGGGACGTGGCCGAGGGCGACCTGCAAGGGGAGAACTTCGTCAGCTTCACCAGCGACCAGATCGGCGGCATGCTCTCGCCGCTGACGATCTTTCGTGATCAGCAGGGGTTCAGCGGGCGCATCGTCGCCTCCTCCCCCAGCCTGGAAGAAGTGCGCCGCCTGGTGATCGCCGGCTTTGGCATCGGCTGCCTGCCGGAGCATGTGGTGGCAGCCGACACCGAGGCCGGGCTGCTGTGGCGCCTGCCACCCGAAGACGGCATCGCCGATGTCGACATCCACCTGCTGTGGAACCGTGAACAGCGCATGAGCCGGGCCGAGGTGCTGTTTCTCGAACGGTTGCAGGAGTGCCTTGGCTCTTCGATTTGAGCCGACAGAACTTTCGCTTACTCAATGGCCCGGGAGGCGCTCCACGCCCTTGAGCAATGGCTGATCAGCAGGCAACCGCGCAGGCCTTGTGGATGCGCCAGTTGTGAACGACGGGGCGAGGATGGGGCAGACCGATGGACTGTCGCCGCAGAGCCCCCGGCACTTGCTCATCAGCAAGTGCCGGGCAACCTGGGGGTGAGGCGGCTCAGACGTGGGGATCGCCGGGGGCCTTGGCCGGGGCGGCGTATTGCGGCTTGAGGTGGCCGTTCTGGTCCAGTAGCCAGGCGTCCATGATCTGCCGCACCACGGGGCCGGCGACCCGGCCGCCGGCTTCGCCGTTCTCGATCATCACCGAAATCACGATCTGCGGATGCTCGGCCGGGGCGAAGCCGACGAACAGGGCGTTGTCGCGGTTGCGCTCGCGGGTCTTGAGGCGGTCGTAGCGCTCACCCTGCTTGATCGCCACCACTTGGGCGGTGCCGCTCTTGCCGGCAATGCGGTATTGCGCTCCGGCGGCGGCGGCGCGGGCAATGCCTCGCGGGTCGTGCATGACCATTTGCATGCCGTGGTTGACCTGATCCCAGTCATGGGGATTCTTCAGCAGGATATTGGGCATCGGATGCTGGTCCACCGGGGCCACGCCATCGATGGTCTTGGCCAGGTGCGGGCGGTTCCACACGCCCTTGTTGGCAATCAGCGCGGTGGCCTGGGCCAGTTGCAGCGGGGTGACCTGCATGTAACCCTGGCCGATGCCGAGGATCACCGTTTCCCCCGGGAACCAGGGCTGGCGGCGGGTGGCGCGCTTCCAGGCCTGGGACGGCATCAGGCCGGGGGATTCTTCGAACATGTCCAGGGAGACTTTCTCGCCCAGGCCGAACATCGCCATGTAGTCGTGCAGGCGGTCGATGCCGAGCTTGTGCGCCAGGTCGTAGAAGTAGGTGTCGTTGGAGCGCATGATCGCGGCGTCCATGTCCACCCAACCGTCGCCGCTGTGGTTCCAGTTGCGGTACTTGTGGTCGAAGTCCGGCAGTTGGTAGTAGCCCGGGTCGAAGACGCGGGTCGAGGCGGTGACCACACCGGTATCAAGGCCGGCGATCGCCACTTCCGGCTTGATGGTGGAGCCGGGGGCATAGAGGCCGCGCAGCACCCGGTTGAACAGCGGGCGATCGATGGAATCGTGCAGCGCCGCGTATTCCTTGAAGCTGATGCCGGTGACGAACAGGTTGGGGTCGAAGCTGGGCTTGCTGACCATGGCCAGCACTTCACCGGTGGCCGGGTCCAGGGCGACCACGGAACCGCGACGATCCCCCAGGGCTTCTTCGGCGGCCTCCTGGAGCTTGATGTCCAGGCTCAGGACGATGTTCTTGCCGGGGATCGGGTCGGTGTGCTTGAGCACGCGCATCACCCGGCCCTGGGCGTTGGTTTCGACTTCTTCGTAGCCCACATGGCCGTGCAGTTCGGACTCGTAGAACTTCTCGATACCGGTCTTGCCGATGGATTGAGTACCACGGTACTCCACTGAATCCAGGGTCTTGGCTTCCTTTTCGTTGATCCGTCCGACGTAGCCGATGGAATGGGCGAAGTGTGCGCCCAGGGGGTAATGGCGGACGAATTGGGCTTCCACATCCAGGCCCGGCAGGCGGTATTCGTTGACCGCCAGTACGGCGATCTGCTCTTCGGTGAGCTCGTAGAACAGGGTCACCGGAACGAAGGGGTGACGGGCCTGCTTCATCTCCTTGTCGAACAGGGTGCGATCTTCTGGCGGCAGGTGCAGCAGGTCGACCACGGTGTCCAGCTCGCCCTTGAGGTCGGTGGTGCGTTCGCGGGTGATGGTCAGGTTGAAGCTGGGGCGGTTGTCGGCCAGGACCACGCCATTGCGGTCATAGATCAGCCCGCGGGTCGGGGTGATCGGCAGCACGTGGACGCGGTTGTTTTCCGAGATGGTGGAGTGATAGTCGAACTCCACCACCTGGAGGAAATACAGGCGCCCGACCAGGGCGCAGGTGATGGCCACCACCAGCACAGCGCAGGCCAGCAGGCGCTTGTTGACCAGGCGGTTTTCTTTTTCGTGGTCCTTGATCGGAATCGCTTCGGGCATTGCTACAGCTTCTCGTTGAATAGAGGTCGACGCTGATCCGTGCGGATGAACTCAAGTCCCTAAAAAAGAGCTGCACCATACCAAAAACTGCCCATCGATTTTGAGGGGATTGCCATCGTCACTGATCAGTGGTGCCGGTCCTTCAAACACCTGCGTATGCGTCAGTGACGGCAGAGCTGGCCCCCAGCCGCAGTCTCGTGCCCGTCGCCTGAACCAGCGGCACAGCTTTTCTGCGACGCAAAAACAAAACCCCAACTGCTTTCGCAGTTGGGGTTTCGGAATTTAATCTTGACGATGACCTACTCTCACAT
>NZ_JAACFX010000020.1:0-50905 GCF_029237275.1 Pseudomonas sp. 3MA1
CGCGATCTGAGGCAGGTAGAAATTAGCTTACAAGGGCATGCCGAGCCTAGGCGAGGCACCGAGTGGAGGGGCAGGAGCCTTTGGTTACTTTGGGCTCTTCAAAGTGACTCGCTGTAAGAGCGAAACCGTAAGTGGCCGTGACCGCAGCAACGGATATGTACCCCGTCAAACTCGCTGTAAGAGCGAAACCCTAAGTAGCCGCACCCGCAGCAATGGATATGTACCCCCCCAAAAAAAGCCGAAAAGCTGGATCAATCCCCCCGCCTTTCGCTCCGCAAGCCCTCACAACCAACCCCCAATTCAATCAATTGCTCCAGAGGCACCGCCGGCGAGAAGAAGTACCCCTGGGCACAGCCAATGCCAATGCTCCGCAGAATATCGATCTGCTCCTGAGTCTCGACCCCTTCGGCGGTCAGTGTCGCCTGGTACAGGCGGGCGGTTTCCTGGGCGATGGACACGGCGGTGCGCATCCGTTCGTAGTGCAGCAGCGAGATCATCGAGTGGTCGATCTTCACTTCCGCAAAGGGGTATTTGGCCAAGATGCTCAGCGCCGAATAGCCGGTGCCGAAGTCGTCCAGGGACAGGGTCACGCCATGATCCTTGAGCAGGAGCATGTTGTGGGCCGCTTGGCGGGTGTCCTGCAGCAGGGTGTTTTCGGTCAGTTCCAGGGTCAGGCGGTGGCCGGGCAGGCCGCTTTCCTTGAGGCGCTGTATCAGCAGCACGGCAAAGTTGGCATCGCTCAGGGTCGAGGCCGAAACGTTGACCGCCAGCGGTCCCGTCAATCCGGCGTCGATGTAGCGCCGGGCATCGCGGATCACCGCTTCGATGGTCGACCATTCGAAGGCGTGTTGCAGGTCGTGGTGGCGGATGACGTCGAGAATCAGCAACGGAGAAATGGCCGCGCCCTGTTCGTCCCGGGCCCGCAGCAGGGCTTCGGCGCCGATGACCCTGCGCCGCTCCAGGCAGAACTTCGGCTGGTAGTGCAGAGGCGGGTTGTGGGTGCGCACCCATTCCAGCAACTGCTGGCGGATGCGTTCGTTGCTCTGGGCCTGCTCGATCAGCGACTGGTGCAGGTAGCGCACCGGCTGGCGGCTGTCCTCCAGCGCCAGGCTGATATTGCGCAAGGTGACGGTGGGGCTGCCGCCGGCGCAGGCATCGATCACGCAGTACTGCAGGGTGGGAGGCAGGCCGCCGTCGCCGGGCAGGCTGGCCTGCAGGGTCATTTGCAGGGAGGTCAGCAGCGCCGACTCCTCGACCTGGCGGATCCCGCAGTTGGGCAGGGCCAGGGCGATGCTGAGGTCGGAGAACATGAAGGGGCTGGGGTCGCTGGCGGTCTGCAGGACGTGTCGGGCCGCGCCGTCCCTGAACTGTTGCGCCAGGCCGGTCAGCAGCTGATCGCTCCAGTCGTGACCATGGATGGCCACCAGGTCCTTGAGGTTGCCGATCTTGATCACGATCAGGGTGTGCCGCCCGAGCTTGGGGCCGCTGTGCTGCAGCAGTCGTTCCAGGTAGAGGTTCAGGGCCCGGCGATTGGGCAGTTGCGTGGTCGAGTCGGTCAGGGCCTGTTGCAGCAGACGCTGCTGGGCCTGCTGGTAGCGCGCTTCGCGGCGCAGCATGGCGAGGATCAGGATGATCAGCGGCAGCGAGAGCAGGGTCGAACTGATCCGCAGTGACAGCAACTGGGCATTGATGGCGGAATCGATGCTGCCGAACCAGTCGATCAGTTGCATCGGGGCGATGGCGGCGGCGATCCGCACCAGCACCACCAGCGCCATATCCTTCAGGCGCAGGGACCACAGGTCGCGCGACTCGAACCAGCGGTGCAACAGCACGCCGCCCAGGGTCATCAGGCTGAAACTGAACAGGGCTTCGGCAAACAGCTCGGCCCCGGCGATCCAGAAACGTGCCAGCGCCACCAGTGCCAGGCAGGCCAGGCCGCCCCACCAGCCGCCCAGCAAACCGGCAAGAAACAGCATGTCGTTGCTCAGGAACGCCTTCACCGGGGTTTGCATGAACTGCGAGGCCAGGGCGATCAGCGCGACGTTGCTGGTGCCGAGGATCAACCCAAGTAGCACTTTCTTGGATTTGATCAGGCGCTGGGCATCTTCGCGCAGCATCAGCAGGGTGCTGAAGATCCCGACCATGGCCACGTATTGCAAGAGGATGATCGGCAGCAGCGAAGTGTTGACTGCCAGGTCGAGAGACATGAGCTCCCACATACCGCTGTGCATGGTTGTTTAGGTGCCTGGTTGGGTCGAAACGTGGAAGAGGGCTGGAGGATAAGAGGGAGGTGCCTGGGTGGCCTATAAGCTGATTCTCTTTTTGAAAGCAGTTTGTTCTTGATTTTTATGAGAGCTTTCCAGCGCTCGCCGTCGGTTTTTTTCCCTCGGCCATCGTGCTACAACCGCGCCTCACCCCTGATAGCCCTTTGTCGAGATCGCCCCATTGCCGGCCACCCGCCTGACCCTGATCTGCCATGCCCGTACCGCTGCCCAGAAGCAGGCGCGCCTGCCCCTGGACGAAGCCCTGGAAATGGACTGGCAGGCCCAGGCCCTGAGTCGGGCGGCGGCTTTCAAGCCCGGGCTGCGGGTGCTCTGCGGGCCGGAGCGGCGCACCCGGCAGACGGCCGCGCTGTTCAGCGCCGCGCCCCAGGTGCAGGAAGCCTTGCGCGATTGCGCTGTGGGCGCCTGGCAGGGGCTGCGGCTCGCCGAGTTGCAAGCGCGAGAGCCCCAGGCCTTGCAGGCCTGGCTCGAAGACCCGCAGTGCGCGCCGCCGGGGGGAGAGTCGCGGGTCGAGTTGTGCCGGCGCGTGGCCCAATGGCTGGAGCAGATGGCCCAGCAGCCCGGGCACTGGCTGGCGGTGACCCATCCCATGGTGATCCGCGCGGCCATGCTCCAGGTGCTGCAGGCGCCCCTGAGCAGCTTCAACCTGCTGGACATCGAGCCCCTGGGGCGCCTGGATTTGAGCCACGCCGGGCGCTGGCGCCTGCGACTGGACGGCCGTGACTGAGCCCCTGGGCCGGCGGCGCATTGGTCGGGCGCGCCGCACCGCCCATACTGTCCCCAGGCACAGCAGCGAGAACCTGACCCCATGAAAACCCTCCTGATCATCGGCATCGGCGCCGGCAACCCCGATTTCATCACCGTCCAGGCGATCAAGGCGCTGAACCGCTGCGATCTGGTGTTCCTGATGGACAAGGGCCCGAGCAAGGACTCGCTGATCGATCTGCGCCGCGAGCTGTGCCAGCGCTACCTCACCGAGCGCCCTTATCGCTTCGTCGAGGCGCAGACTCCGGAGCGTCAGCGAGGCAACGTGGATTACCCGGCCAGCGTCCAGGCGCTGAACCGTGACAAGCAGCGGATCTTCGAACGCCTGATCAACCAGGAAATGCAGCCGGGGCAGACCGGGGCCTTTCTGGTCTGGGGCGATCCCGCGCTGTATGACAGCACCCTGCGCATCCTGCAGCAGATCCTGGCCAGCGGCGCGGCGCAGTTCGAGTATCAGGTGATCCCCGGCATCACCAGCGTCCAGGCCCTGGCGGCGCAGCACAAGGTGCCGTTGAACGGTATTGGCCGCTCAGTGGAAATCACTACTGGGCGGCGCCTGGCGGCAGGACAGGTCGGTGATGCCGAGAGTCGGGTGGTGATGCTCGACGCCGAAGACTCCTACCGCCAGTTGCGCCATCAGGACCTGGACATCTACTGGGGCGCCTACCTCGGCACCGCGGACGAGATCCTCATCGCCGGGCGCCTGGACGAGGTCGCCGACGAGATCCAGCGGGTCCGTCGCCAAGCGCGCGAGGCGCATGGCTGGATCATGGACACCTACCTTCTGCGCAAACCGGAGCCTTAGGCACTGGCCGGAATGGACGCCACCGGATAAGCGTGGTGTTCTTCGCCAGCAGCGGGGTCTCCCTCCTTTCCCGTAGGAGCGGGCTTGCCCGCAAAGAGGCCGGGATGAACACCACCGGATAAACGTCGGGTGCTTCGCCGGCAAGCCGGCTACGAGGGGGGTTTTTGGCCGAAGCGTTCGCGGTAGGCCGAGGGCGGCAGGCCTACGAGGCTGCGGAAGGCCACGCGAAAACTTTCCACCGAACGATAACCGCAATGCAGGGCGATGCTTTCCGTGGTCTGGCTGCCGCTTTCCAGCAGTTCCCGGGCCCGGGCCAGTCGCTCATGTTGCAGCCAGGCCTTGGGCGTGGCGCCGGTGGCGGCGCTGAAACGTCGCAAGAAGGTGCGTTCGCTCATCAGCGCCCGGGCCGCCAGGTCGCTCACCGTCAGCGGCTGATGCAGGCGCTCCCTGGCCCATTGCATGACCTGTGACAGGTCGCTGCGCGGGGTGCGGCTGACCGGCGCCGGAATGAACTGGGCCTGGCCGCCGGTCCGCTGGGGTGACATCACCAGGCGTCGGGCCACGCTGTTGGCCACCCCGGTGCCAAAGTCCCGGGCCACCAGGTGCAGGCAGGCATCGATTCCGGCGGCGCTGCCGGCAGACGTGATCAGTTGGCCGGCGTCCACATAGAGCACGTCCGGGTCCACGCGGATGTCCGGGAAGCGCTCGGCCAGTTCTTGGGTGTAGCGCCAGTGGGTGGTGGCGCCCAGGCCGTTGAGCAGGCCGCTGGCCGCCAGGGCGAACACCCCCGAGCAGATCGACAGCAGCCGCGCGCCGCGGTGGTAGGCCCGGCGCAGGGCCGCCATCAGCTCGGGCGGCGGCGCCTGGTCGCGGCTGCGCCAGCCGGGAATGATGATGGTCCGGGCCTGTTCCAGCCGTTCCAGGCCGCCATCGGCCAATATCCGGATACCGCCCGCCGCGCGCATCGGCCCCGGGTCCACGGCGACGATGCAGTGCTCATACCAGGGAAAATCGAACTCCGGCCGGGCCAGGCCGAAGATTTCCACGGCGATGCCGAATTCGAAGGTGCACAGGCCGTCGTAAGCCAGGATCGCGACTAAGCCGGGAGGATTATGCATTTGGCGGAAAGTTACCAGTGGCTGTCCGGGGCGCCACTTTAACGCGGTGGGGCCGGGCCGATAAAGTCCTTCCCACCTTAATCGCGAGTTTCTGGAGACGCCCATGACCAGCCTGGTCCGCAGCACTGCCGCCGCCCCTTCGGCCATTGCCTTGATGCATTTTTGCAACCGCCTGACCTTTGAAACCGACTGTTCCGACGTCTACAGCAGCCAGCAGGCCGGTGAAGTGGATTTTGTCCTGGTGGATGTGCGTGGCCCCGAGGCCTTTGCCCGTGGCCATGTCCCCGGGGCGATCAATCTGCCCGGGCGCTTGCTCAGCGCCGAACACCTGGCTGGTTATCCCCGCGACACCCTGTTCGTGGTGTATTGCGCCGGCCCTCACTGCAACGGCGCGAACAAGGCGGCGGTCAAGCTGGCGGCCCTGGAATACCCGGTCAAGGAGATGATCGGCGGTGTCACCGGCTGGCTCGATGAGGGTTTTGGGCTCAGCACCGGACAACCGCGCAGCGAGGGGCCGGACCTGTCCTGCGCCTGCTGAGGGGGCACTGCGCTGGCGGCGGCCCCAGGCTGCGGCTGGCGCAGGATGTGTGGGTAAAAATGGTCCGTTCTGAGGCGAACGTCGGGTTGTTCAGGGATAAACGCACCACGTCGGGGCGAGGGGGAGGGCGCAGCGTCGCGGCTTTATGTTTTTTATAAGTATTTGTCGCATCAACACAATTTGCTTCCCGGGAGCCGCTCTAGACTGCTGGCCACTTCGATTTGCCCCTAATCGAAACCAGCCAATAAAAGTCTCCGTCTCCTGGAGTTATAAATGAACAAGTTTGCGCTGTTTGGTGCCCTGGCACTGTCGCTGTTTTCCTTCACCGCTTCGGCCGACGAGGCCAAGCCGATCCGCATCGGTATCGAAGCCGGCTACCCACCGTTCTCGATGAAGACCCCCGACGGCAAGCTCACCGGTTTCGACGTCGACCTGGGTGATGCCCTGTGCGAGCAGATGAAGGTCAAGTGCACCTGGGTCGAGCGGGAGTTCGACGGCCTGATCCCAGCGCTGAAGGTGAAGAAGATCGACGCCATCCTGTCGTCCATGACCATCACTGACGATCGCAAGAAGAACGTCGATTTCACCATCAAGTACTACCACACCCCAGCACGCTTCGTGATGAAGGCCGGCACCGCCATCAAGGACCCGCTGACCGAGCTCAAGGGCAAGAAAGTCGGTGTGCTGCGCGCCAGTACCCATGACCGCTTCGCCACCGAAGTGCTGGTGCCGGCTGGCATCGACCTGGTGCGCTACGGCTCCCAGCAGGAAGCCAACCTGGACATGGTCTCCGGTCGCATCGACGCGCTGCTGGCCGACTCGGTCAACCTCAACGACGGTTTCCTGAAAACCGACGCCGGCAAGGGCTTTGCCTTCGTCGGTCCCGAGTACAACGATCCGAAATACTTCGGTGGCGGTGCCGGCATTGCCGTGCGCAAGGGCGACAAGGAGCTGGCGGAGAAATTCAACACCGCCATCACCGAGATCCGCGCCAACGGCAAGTACAAGCAAGTGCAGGACAAGTACTTCGACTTCGACGTCTACGGCGAGTAAACCGTCGGGCTCGATACATGCAGTAAAAAAAGGTGGCGGCCGCAACTCGGTCGCCACCTTTTTTCTGCGCCACTGTTTTATTCTGCACCGCGCTTTTTTCGATCCCTGGAGCCAGCATGCAACGCATCGATCATTCCCTGCCCTGGGGCCATCTGGGCACTCAGCGTCAGCTCAGCGTGTTCCGCTTTGGTAGCGGCACACGCAAGGTGTACATCCAGGCCAGCCTGCACGCCGATGAATTGCCGGGCATGCGCACCGCCTGGGAACTCAAGCAGCGTCTGGCCGAACTGGAGCGCCAGGGCCGCCTCAAGGGGGTGATCGAACTGGTGCCGGTGGCCAACCCCATCGGCCTGGACCAGCAGGTGCAGGGCAGCCACCTGGGGCGTTTCGAGCTGGGCAGCGGCAAGAACTTCAACCGCGCCTTCGTCGAACTCAGTGGCCCGGTGGGCGACCTGATCGGCAAGCAGCTGGGCAGCGATGCCGCCGCCAATATCGCCTTGATCCGCCGCACCATGGTCCAGGTGCTGGATGAACTGCCGCCGCCGGCCTCGCAACTGGAGGCCCTGCACCGCTTGCTGCTGCGTCATGCCTGCGACGCCGACATCACCCTGGACCTGCACTGCGATTTCGAAGCGGCGATCCATCTCTATGCCTTGCCCCAGCACTGGCCGCAGTGGCAGTCCCTGGCGGCGCGGCTCAAGGCCGGGGTGGCGCTGCTCTGTGAAGACTCCGGCGGCAGCTCCTTCGACGAGTCCTGTTCCGCGCCCTGGCTGCGCCTGGCCCGGGATTTCCCCCGGGCGGCAATCCCCCCGGCCAACCTGGCCACCACCCTGGAGCTGGGCAGCATGGGCGACACCCGGGTCGAACAGGCCCGGGCCAATGCTGAGGCCATCCTCGGCTTTCTCGCCGAGCAGGACCTGATCAGCGGCGACTGGCCCGCCGCGCCGGCGCAGTGCTGCGAAGGCATGCCCTTCGAAGGCACCGAATACCTGTTTGCCCCGCACCACGGTGTGGTGAGTTTTCTGCGCGAGGCCGGCGAGTGGGTCGAGCGCGGCGATGCCTTGTTCGAAGTGGTCGACCCGCTGAACGACAGCGTCAGCACCGTGCGGGCCGGCACCAGCGGCGTGCTCTTTGCCCTGGACCGCGGGCGCTACACCCAGCCGGGCATCTGGCTGGCCAAGGTGGCCGGCCGCGAGGCGATTCGCGCCGGCAAGCTGATCAACGACTGAAGCTCGACGACAGGGGCGCACCAGGGTGGATGCGGGCTGGTCAAGCAAAGCCCTGGTGCGGTTGCCCTCGATCCGCCAGCGCGCCTTTCGCCGGCAAGCCGGCTCCTACAGTAGAGGCGTCCATGTCCCGAGTGTCGCTGTTCATCCGCCTGCTGTTGGCCTTGTGCCTGCTGGCGGCCACCGTCAATCACCTGCGCGCGGCGCTGGACCACGGCTTGCTCTGGGACTATGGCTACGGCGTCGACACACCCCTGGCCAGCCGGGCCTTCTGGGGCTCGCTGACCCTGTTCGACCCTCTGGCGGCGTTGCTGTTGTTCGTGCGCCCGCGCTGGGGCCTGCTGCTGACCCTGGCGATCATCGTGCTGGATGTGTTGCACAACAGCTTTTATGTGGCAGCCCACGGCCAGTGGCTGGAAACCTTCTACCTGTCTCAGGTGGGGTTTGGGCTGGTGGTGGCGCTGCTGTTGCCCCTGGCCTGGCGCGGGCTGGCGCTGCCCGCCAGATGAACCACCGGGCCCGGCGATGCTAGGCTCCTGCACTGATTTTCCTACCATCCCTCAGGCACAAGGAGCCGTACATGATCCGCTACCTGGCGCTACTGGTTGCATTGGCCGCGCCGCTGGCCCACGCCGCGCCGACGCTGCACGACGATCTGCCGCTGCGCTACCTGGAGCAGGCCCCCGACGACACCCGCAACCAGCCGCTGGTGATCTTCCTGCATGGTTACGGCAGTAACGAGGCCGACCTGTTCGGCCTGCATGAGCATCTGCCGGCGACCTACACCTACCTTTCGGCCCGGGCACCGCAGACCCTGGAGCAGGGCAGTTACCAGTGGTTCCAGCGCAAGGGCCAGGGCGCCTATGACGGCGTGACCGAGGAGTTGGCCAGCAGCGCCGAGCTGATTGGCCAGTTTGTCCGCGCCGCGGTGGCCAAGTACCACACCCAACCGGACAAGGTGGTGCTGGTGGGATTCAGCCAGGGAGCGGTCATGGCCTATGAAGTGGGGCTGCGTCATCCGCAGTCGGTGCGCGGTATTGCCGCCCTGAGCGGGAAGATCCTGCCGCTGCTGGCGGCCCAGGTGAACAACAGCCCGGAGCTGCAGCGCCTGGGCATCTTCATCGGCCACGGCACCGATGATCGGCGCCTGCCCTACAGCGACGGGGTACAGGCCCATCGCTTGCTGCTTGAAGCCGCGCTGCAACCGCAGTTCCATGCCTACCCGGGGCTGGGGCACAGCATCAGCGAAGCCGAGATCGAAGACCTCAAGGCCTGGCTGCAGGGGCTCAACCCCTGAGCCGAAGCAGGGTTTACTGACCGAGGATCTGCTTCATCAGCGCCGCATGCCCGGCCTTGTCGGCGGCGCGGGAAATCACCTGGACCACCGCCATGCGCGAGCCGGAACCGGCGATCAGGGTCGAGTTCAGGGTCTGGCCGCCGCCCTGGGTCGCGGTGCTGTCGATCTGCCGCACCCCGAGGCCCTTGAGGGTCATGCTCTTTTCACTCTGCTTGCTGAAGTCCGGCAGGGCGGCGGCCTGTTGCGAGAGAAAGCTGCTGACGGCGGCGTCGAGAAAGGCGCTGTCGTTGTCCTTGACCTGAGCCGCATTGGGAATGCTGTTCTGCGCGGCGATCACCACGGTGCGGGTGGTGGCATTGGAATACAGAGTACCGCTGGCGCCCGCGGTGCCATCGGCCTCGCTGCCGGCCGGCAGGGCCGAGGCGCTGAAGCCCTTGGGCAGGGTGAAGGCGAGCTTGCCGCCGAGCATCGAAACCTTTTCCCCTGGCGCCTGCTTGGTCGTGGACTTGCCGGCCGCGAGCGCGTTCAGCGCACCAAAGCCCGCCACTGCGGCGAACACCAGGACCAGGGCTTTTCTAGCGAAGGATGACATGCGCAATCTCCGGGCATGGGATCAAGGGGGCGCATCATCCCACGGTCGTCACAGAAGGCTCCAGAAGGATTTTTCGTGGTGGATCAATGACTGCAAACTGTTTTGATTATTGAGGTTTATAAGACACCGAACAGTGGCATCAACTTCTCCGGGAGCCGGTTACGTATTGACGGGCCAAGTGCCGCGCCGAACCATCTCTTTGACTCGATCTGCGCCATTGGCACGGACTAGAAGTTCCAGCCTGGCCTTTTCGATGTCCTCAGCGCTCCAGAACTCGGTTGCCATCGTGGCTTTCTCATGGGACCAGCCATTGTCGTAGTGACGCACCACATATTGCTGCTGGTAATCCCACATTGCGGTGCCAGGAATGGGCGTCACGATAAACGGGTTGGCGTAGGCCATTCCCGCACCCATTAGGCTCACCGCGTAGTCGGTGGTTCTTTCTATCAATTCCAGGCTTTCGATAAACGGCTTGGCGCCCGCAGTGGCGGGCGGGTTGACAAAGCCCAACATGAAGCCGCCAGTGACCTGGATGCCGTGCTCAGTGAATATCTCGATGAGTTCAAAGGTGGCTTGCTGAATGGCATTGAAGCGCGACTTGTTGGAATTGATCAGGCTTTCCTCGTTGGCGCTTTCCACCGCAAGGTAGATGTTGTAGCAGCCGTTTTCGGCAATCGAGCGGATGAACTGCCGGGCCGTCAGTCCGCCCTTGATCGCGGCGATGACGTTGCGGTACTGCGGACTTTTCAGTTCCTGATCATCCAGCTCAGCGAGGAATCGCTCGCCTTTGTGCAGCAGCACTAGATTGAACAGACTCAGGCCACCTTCTTCGACCCAGGGCAAATTGTGCTTTTTCAGCAGGCGTCCCACTTCCATGGCATACAGCGGATCGTGCATCAGATGGTCGTCCTCAATCAGTACCTCGGTCACGCCCTGATTGACCAGATCCGCCAGGTGCAGGTCGAACCAATCCAGTCCCAGGGCACGCCATGGGCCGTTGATCTTGGGGATGTAGCAGAAGTTGCAGTTCACATTGCAGCCGATGGTGGAGAAAATCTGCGCCCAGGCGCCGTGTTTGTGTACCCGAGCGCCGGAGGAGTGATAGGGCTGCAGATAGTGGTTCATGTCCAGGAAACTGAAGTCGGGCAAGGGCATGACCCCGAGACGTTCCTCCAGACCCTGGCGGCTAGGCACAATGCTCAAGTAGTTGGATTTGCGCGAAGGGCGAACCAGTTGTCCCTGCTGGCCACGATAGGCAACCCCTGGAACTGCATGAATGTTGCCGTCGCCATGGCTTAAGGCGTCGAGCAATAGGGTGAAGGCTCGGTCCGCTTCATTGATCAGGACAAAATCAAATGCGGAGTCCAGCAGCGCGTTCTGCCAATCGCCGCTGGAGTGTGCGCCTCCAGTCACCAATACCAGTTTGGGATCAATGGACTTGACCAGATCCGCCAACGCCCGAGCGTTGCCCCATTGCACGGTGTAGTTGCACTGGATGCCGACGATGTCGGGCTGTGCAGTCTCGATGATGGTGCGCATCTGCTCATCGCTCAGGCCGTAGCGCAGCAGGTGTCCCTGATCGACTTGCACCAGGGGGGACTCCTGTTCCCAGCCAGCGAAGGGGGCGTCGATGATCTGTACGTCATACCCCGCGCGACGGGCCACTGTGGCGATACGCAGCAGGCCAATGGGAGTGCCTGCACGCTTCATCACTTCAAAGGTATCGATGCCGATTTGGGTGAATGCGCTGTCTTTCGGCGCCGGTTCGACCAAGCGCGTGTAGGGCGGAACGAATAACAGCACTTTTGGGGCCTCGCCATGGGAGCGGCGGCGCGTGGCGCTATGGCTGGTCGTTCTGGAGGGAAGACCCAGATTCTGAAGTGTCGCTCTGGTGGGGGCTACCGAAAAAAGCGGGCCAGTACGATCGAGCCTCTCAGCCCCTTGGGAGGCAATCAGATGCATTTTTTGAACTCCTTGTTGGTACAGAGATTCAGGCCCCGGAGGTGCCCTGGCGTGAGGTAGCGATCACCGCTCCAGCGATGATGAGTAACGCCGGCATGAGCAGGATCGGGTTGGCGTGGGCCTGGCCGACCAGAATCAGCAGCAGGGTGGAAAACAGCGGCGCCAGATAGGAAAGAGCGCCGAGACTTGCCAGGTTGCCGTGTTTGGTCGCGTGATCCCATGCAAAGAACGCCAGGCCAACCGGGCCCAGCCCGAGGCCGATGATCGCCAGCCATTGCCCGTAGTCAGGCTGAACCGTGGTTTCGAATGCCAGGTGACAAAGCGCTCCAGCTACCGCCACCAGGCCGCAGATTGCCCCGATGATGCTGCTGGGAACGTTGCTCAAGCGTCGATTGATCACCGAGTAGCCCGACCAGACCAAGGCGCAGAGCAAGGCCGCCGTATAGCCGGCGATCGGCATGCTGGCCACGCCTGACTGTGAGCGTTGCTGCATGATGAACGCCGTGCCCGCGAGCCCCAGGAGTGCTCCCAGCAGTTGTCGTGGGCGCAGTGACTGACCGCCCGTGATACCGGCCAGCAAGACGATCAGCAGTGGCCAGAGGTAGGCAATCAGGCTGGCCTCGGCCGGGGGCGCGGCCTTGAGGGCGAAGAAATACAGCGCGTGATAGCCAAAGATTCCCAGGAAACCTGTGGCCCACACCTTCCATGGCTGGCGCCAGCCTTGAAAACCCGCGGCACCTCGCAGCCCGAGAATGAACAGGCTGGCCAGAAAGGCCACGGCAAAGCTCAAAGCCAGCAATTCGAAAGGCGGGATGCCTGACGTCAGCGTGGTGAGCAAGGCCAGGCAGGACCACAGAAACACAGCAATCACCCCAATGGCGGTTGCCGAGGCGGCAGACCTTGGAGCCGAGAGCGTTTTATTGGACGTCGTTGCTTGGGTCATGAGTCCCGCCCGATAAGCATTTCGAAGCGGGGATCATAGGGAGGACGGTCGGTCGGGTATTGGCGTGTGCTGCCTAATACTTGTTCCAGGCTGCACGTTTTCAGCCGGTTCTGCTGCACCTTCGCGCCGATGCCGGTGTCAGGTTGCGGTTTTTCTTCAGCGCATGGTTCAAGGCGCTCTGATCCGCGTAACCCACTCGATGGGCAACTTCGCTGATCGACAGTCGAGTATCGCGCAGCAGGTCCATGGCCAGGTCCAGGCGCAGACGCGTGATATGGGCAAACGGCGTGGTTTTCAGGTGTTGCTCGAAGAGTATGTACAAGCGTCGTTCGCTGGTGCCGGAGATTCGAGCTATTTCAGAGGCGGTCAGGTGAGTGTCCAGATTGTTTTCAATATGGGTCAAGGCCCTGGCCAGGGTGAATTGTCCGTGGTCAGGGGTGTGGCTGTGGGGCTGGACCAGGGACGACATCAACAAGGTACTCCAGGATTGAGCCACCTCAGGTGAGCTGGTCAGCAATGGAACGCTGCGTGTGGCGTAGTCAAGTAGGTGACGAATCTCCGGCCTGACCGGAAAGAAGCTTTTTTCGTTGAGCCTCTTGATGGTTTCAGCTTCGAATTTTTGGGTGCGGGGTGATGAAAGCGGGACGTCAAGAACCAGGAAAGTGTTGGCGGTGCTGGCGGAAAAGGTATGAGGGCAACCTGCCGGGATGATCACGCCCTGGCTCCAGTCGACTTTGCCGCCACGGCCATCGACTTCTATCTCCATGGCGCCTGACTGCGGCAGTACGATCTGGTGGTAGTCGTGGTCATGCAGCTCAACCTGGCCAGAGTAGGATCGCAAGGCCAATGAAGCCTTTGGGGGTTCTATGTTGCTCATCACGCTCTTCCATAAGACTGACGATGCATGATGCATGAGTGCCAGAGTTCGGCGCCAGTCTCTGAATGCCGAGGCTTTGTGACGGTTTATTTGCGGTTCATGGACGTTGCCTGGCAGCGCAGTTGGTGGTATTTCGCGCCAACAACCGCTTGCTCAAGCCCAGCACCAGCATCGACACCGCCACTGCCAATGCAAAGGCCAGCATTCCCAGTTTGGGCAAGGCCACGGCCAGTACCAGGCAGAACGCCGCAAAGGAATACAGGCCGGTGCTCAGCGAGCGCAGCAGCACGGTGGTGAAGGCCACGCCGTGACTCTGGTGGGAGAACACCGCCAGCACGCTGCCGAGCACCGGGAACACCGCGAGCATGCCGCTCCAGCGCTCGCCCACGGTGCTGGCCAGCAGGGTCACCGCCAGGGTCAGCGCGGCCCCGGCGAGCATCCGGTAGGGCAGTTTGTCGGAACGCGGCGCGGGGGCCGCGGGCAGGTCGCCCACCCGGGGAAACAGGCGCGGTGCCAGGAGCAGGCCGCCGGCGGCGCAGGCCACGGACAAGCCCAACGAGGGCGGCATCCGGGTAATGGCTCCGGCCAGCACAGCCCAGACCAGGGTCGCGACGGCCAGGGCCCCGGGCCAGGCAAGGCGCTGCGCGGCATGGGTGTAGGCGACGCTGAAGGCGATCATCGCCAGCAACGCCGAGAGGGCGGCCCCCGCCGCCTGGGTGGCGAAGGCCGTGCCTTGCTCCAGGGCCAGAAACAGCAGGATCGGTCCCACCACCACCGGAAACCCCGCCAGCCAGCCGGCGACATTCGGGCCCCAGCGCCGGCTCGCCAGGGAGATCAGCCAGAGGAATCCGGGAACCGTCAGCAGTTTTAACAGCAGCATGGGCGCACTCAGTGGATAAACGGTGCGCCACGCTAGCATCCAACGCAGCATTTGGCGCGTATGTGCTGGCAGGAAGGTGGCCGGGAGTGCGGTGTGCTGCTGCTTTTTCTTGTACAGCGAAAAGCTTTTGAATCGATTAGAAGCGGTTTTGTACAAGTATTTAGGCATTTAAGCTGGTTTTTAACGATAAAAATTGTACAAAATTTAAATTGTCGTATAGGTTTTTAAGGGTGGAATGTGTCGATGCCTGCTCAATCCTTTCAGGGGCAGGCGGTCGCTCTCCACACTTTTGGGGCTCCGAGGTTAGGCCCGGGTGGAACCGGGGCTGGGTCAGTTGTGCGGTCGGCCACCTCGGCGCTCTTTTTTTCCTTGGCACGTGCAAGGAATTGCCCGCCTCGCCAGCTTTTCGGAACCCATGCGCCATGCACGATCCTCTTTCGCAGCACTTTCACGGCATTCTCCAGGGTCTGGGTGAAGACCCCTCACGCGAAGGCCTGCGGGACACCCCGCAGCGAGCGTCAAAGGCCTTGCGCTACCTGTGTCATGGTTACGAAACCAGCCTCGAAGAACTGGTCAACGGTGCCTTGTTCAGCTCCACCAGCGACGAGATGGTGATGGTCCAGAACATCGAGTTGTACTCCCTGTGCGAGCACCATCTGCTGCCCTTCATCGGCCAGGCCCATGTGGCCTACATCCCCACCGGCAAGGTGCTGGGCCTGTCCAAGGTGGCGCGGATCGTCGACATGTATGCGCGACGCCTGCAGATCCAGGAGAACCTCACGCGGCAGATTGCCGAGGCGATCCAGGAAGTGACCCGGGCGGCCGGGGTGGCGGTGGTCATCGAAGCGCGACACATGTGCATGATGATGCGCGGGGTCGAGAAGCAGAACTCGCTGATGAACACCTCGGTAATGCTGGGGGCCTTCCGCGAGTCGGCCAGCACCCGCCAGGAGTTTCTCCAACTGTTGCGCAGGCAGCCTTGAATGAAGCGCATCCGGCGAGTGGGGATGGCCCGGTGGTGGTGGCTGCTGGTGCTGCTCAGCGCCACGGCCAGCGCCGACTGGCAGGCCTCGCTGCCCGATGCCCGGCTGCTGGGCAGCGGCGAGTTCAGCTGGTTCGGCTTCAAGGTCTATCACGCGCGGCTCTGGGGCAGGGCGTTACCTCTGGCGGACGACAGCCCCTTCGCCCTGGAACTGACCTACCGGCGCACGATCAGCCGCGACGATCTGGTGCAGACCAGCCTCGACGAGATCCAGCGCCTGTCCGGCAGCGCGGTGAGCCCGGCGCAACTCAAGGACTGGCAGGCGCAGATGCAGCGCGCCTTCGTCGATGTCGAGCCGGGCCAGCGCATCACCGGGGTGTTCCTGCCCGGGCACGGGGTGCAGTTCTTTGTCGACCAGCGCTTGCAGTACAAGGTCGAGGACGAAGCTTTCGCCCGGGCGTTTTTCGCCATCTGGCTCGACCCGCGCACCCGCAATCCGCAGCTGCGCGCACAACTGCTGGGCCAATAGCGGGCGCAGCACAGGAGAGGTTGCATGTTGAAGAAATACTTGCTGTTGCTGTGCCTTGGCCTGGTCGCGTGCAGCGACCTCGACGTCAAGCAATACCGTGACCAGAAGCCCGAGCTGGAACTGCGCCAGTTCTTCAGTGGCCGGGTCGAGGCCTGGGGCCTGTTCCAGAAGCGCTCCGGCGAGGTGATCAAGCGCTTCCATGTGCAGATCGACAGCCGCAGCGAGGGCGAGAAATTCATCATGCACGAGGACTTCACCTACAGCGACGGCACCCGCCAGACCCGGGTCTGGACCCTGGTTCCGGCGGGGCCCGGCCTGTGGCGCGGCACCGCCGACGATGTGGTCGGCGAGGCCCTGGGCGAAGTGTCCGGCAATGCCCTGCGCTGGCGCTACGTGCTCAACCTGCCGGTGGACGGCAAGACCTACCAGGTGCACTTCGACGACTGGATGTTTCTGTTGGACGAAAACACCCTGGCCAATCGTTCCTACATGACCAAGTTCGGCTTCGAGCTGGGGCAGGTCAGCCTGTTCTTCCGTCGCCAGCCCAACTGACCGGGCGCGACCCGAACCTCAGGACGGATCGTCGAGAAAGCGCCCTCGATGCTCGGGGCTGGGCAGCAGGCACACCTGGTGGCGGCCGAACCAGCGGTAGCGGTTGCTGGCGATCCGGTCGTAGGCCCAGTCCCGCAGCGGCCGCGGGATCCAGCGCAGCAGGCGCAGCCAGCGCCAGGGCGCGGGCAGTTGCGCCATCAGGCGGATAAACGCTTCGGAGCGCTGGGACAGGCCCCGGTCCTCGATCAGCAGCACCGTGTCGAACGCTTCGCTGGGCTGGCCGAACCACTTCAGCAGGGCCTGGCCCTGGGGCGATTGCATCGACGCCAGCTTGATCCGCCGCTGGCTGTCGTGGCGGATCACGAACTGCACCGAGGCATTGCACAGCTTGCACACCCCATCGAACAGCAGGACCCGGTCGCCGGGTTGCAGGAAGGGCGGCAGGCTGTCGGGTCGGGGAGTGGTCGCAGGGTTGTTCACGGGGCCACCTTGGGCGTGGTATCGAAGCCTGCGGCGGGGGCCGCCAGGCGTTGCAAAGGCGGTAGCATACGCGCCTGCATGGTCAAGATTCAGGCTTGGGTGCCCGCGCTGAAACCTCTAAGCTGGGCCCTTGCGCCAATTCGTTGTGGAAATCCCCCGTGAAATTCAGCCTGCCGAAAATCGCCACAGCGCCCTTTTGTCCGCCGGAAGTGGCGGGTTCCGTGTCCGTCGATCCCCGTGCCTCGTTGTTCAAGCGCCTGCTGCGCTTTGCCGGGCCCGGGCTGCTGATCTCCATCGGCTACATGGACCCGGGCAACTGGGCCACGGCCATCGAAGCCGGCTCGCGCTATGGCTACAGCCTGCTGTTCGTGGTGCTGCTGGCGAGCCTGGCGGGGATGGCGGTGCAATGCCTGTGCTCGCGCCTGGGCATCGCCACCGGGCGCGATCTGGCGCAACTGTGCCGGGAGCGCTACAGCCGCCGTTCGGCCCGAGCCCAGTGGCTGGCGGCCGAGGTGTCGATCATCGCCACTGATCTTGCCGAAGTGCTGGGCTGCGCCCTGGCGTTCCACCTGTTGCTGGGGGTGTCGCTGAGCACCGGGATCGTCATCACCGCCTTCGACACCTTGCTGGTGCTGGCCTTGCAGAACCGCGGCTTTCGCCGGCTGGAGGCGATCATGCTGGCGCTGGTGGCGACCATCGGCGTGTGTTTTTTCATTGAACTGCTGCTGATCAAACCCTACTGGCCGGACGTGGCCCGGGGCTTCACCCCGTCGCTCGCGGCCATCAGCGATGCGGCGCCGCTGTACCTGGCGATCGGCATCCTCGGCGCCACGGTGATGCCGCACAACCTGTACCTGCACACCTCCGTGGTGCAGACCCGGCTGATCGGCCAGGACCGGGCCAGCCGCGCCGACGCCATCAAGCTGGCGCGGATCGACACCATCGGCTCCCTGGCCCTGGCGCTGCTGGTGAACGCGGCGATCCTGATTCTCGCCGCCGCGGCCTTCCACAACACCGGCCACAGCGACGTGGTGGAAATCCAGGACGCCTACCACCTGCTCGACCCCCTGGTGGGCGGAGCCCTGGCCAGCGTGCTGTTCGGCGTGGCGCTGCTGGCCTCGGGGCAGAGCTCGACCTTCACCGGCACCATCGCCGGGCAAGTGATCATGGAGGGCTACCTGAACCTGCGGATTCCCTGCTGGCAACGGCGCCTGATCACCCGCGGGCTGGCCCTGATCCCGGCGTTCATCGGCGTCTGGCTGCTGGGTGACGGCGCCGTGGGCCAACTGCTGGTGCTGAGCCAGGTGGTGCTCAGCCTGCAGTTGCCGTTCGCCCTGTACCCGCTGATCCGCATGACCAACGACCGGCGCCTGATGGGCGAATTCGTCAACCGCTGGCCGACCCGGATCCTCGCCTGGAGCCTGTTCGCCATCATCAGCGCCGCCAACGCCTGGCTGATTGCCCAACTCTTCCTCTAGGCGCCGGCTTGCCGGTGAAGGAGCCGCTGAGTCTTGTGCCGGTCTTGCCGACGCCTTCGCTGGCAAGCCAGCTCCTACGGTGACCGGGCGGGTGGCGGTGGCGCTAGCGATCCCAGTACGGCTCGGGGCCGAATTTCTCGACGAAGAAGTCGATCACGGTGCGCACTTTCACTGACAACCGGCGGCTGCCGGGCCACAGGGCGGCGATCTGCTGCGGTTCGAGGCTGGTGGCCACTTCGAAGCCTTCGAACAGGCCCACCAGTCGGCCCTGGTGCAGGGCTTCGCCAATCAGCCAGGAAGGAAACATCACCAGCCCCAGGCCCTGTTCGGCGGCCTGGGTCAGGGTGTCGGCGTGGTTGCCGGTCAGCGGGCCCTTGACGCTGTAGCAGGTCCAGTCCTGGTGGCCCTGGCGGAAGAACCAGCGCTGCTGTCCGGTTTCGCCCTTGTAGGCCAGGCACTGGTGCTGTTGCAGCTGCTCCGGGTGGTGCGGTGTGCCGTGCCGGGCCAGGTAGGCCGGGCTGGCCGCCACCCGGTAGCGCTGCGGGGCCAGCAGGCGCGCCTGCATCGAGGAGTCTTCCAGGGTGCCGATGCGAAACAGCAGGTCGGTGCCGTCCTGCAAGGGGTCGATGTAGTTGTCGGTCTGCTGGATGTCCAGTTGCAGCTTGGGGTAGCGGCCCAGCAGTTCGCCAAGCCAGGGCGACAGGTGACGCTGGCCGAACACCACCGGGGCGTTGATCCGCACCAGCCCGGCCGGTTCGTCCTGCTGTTCCTGCAGCGCCTGTTCGGCTTCTTCCCATTGCGCCAGCACCCGCCGCGCATGGTGGCCCAGCAAGCGCCCGGCCTCGGTGGGGCTGACGGCGCGGGTGTGGCGATAGAGCAACTGCTGGCCCAGGGCCTGCTCCATCAGCTGGATCTGCCGCGAGATGGACGAGGGCGCCAGCCCCTCGCGGCGCGCCACGGCCGAGAAGCTGCCTTGGTCGAGCACCGCGATGAACAGGCGCAGGGCCTTGAAACCGAGGTCGTTGAAGCCTTGCATGAGGGAGTCCTGCTGTGCGTTTTGCGCAAAAGAGTTGTCGGCATGCTGGCATTTATCGCAAAGCAGGTGCAATCGATAATGCCTGCCGTTTCTTGATCTCAGGCAGGTATTGCATGTCTTCCGATGTTGTCGAACCCGCGTTGCCAAACCTGGCGCCGGTCACTGAATCCCGCGCCGGCTGGCAGCGCCTGATGCTCTTGCCGCTGGTGATCCTGGCCGGCATGGGCCTGTCGGTGGAGGCCGGTCTGCTCGGCCCGCTGGGCGCTCAGGTCGGGCACTTGTGGGCCACCCTGAGCATCTTCGGCGTGGGCGCGGCGTTGCTGTTTCTGCTGCTGTTGTTCAGCGGCCCGCAGCCCGGCCCGGCCTTGAGTCAGTTGCCGCGCTGGCAACTGCTGGGCGGGGTGCTGGGACCTATCTACGTGGTGGTGCTGACCCTGGCCACGCCCCATATCGGCATTGCCATGACCATGATCGCGATCCTTTCCGGGCAGGTTGGCAAGAGCGTGCTGATCGACCATTACGGCTGGTTCGGCAGTGCTCGCAAACCGGTCAATGCAGAACGCTGGCTGGCCCTGACGCTGATTGTCGTGGCCCTGATCCTGATGGCCCGAGGTTGAAGATGAATCTGATTCTATTGCTGGTTCTGGTGGTGGGCGCCGGTGCGGTGCTCAGCGTGCAGGCGGCGATCAATGGCCGCCTGGGAGAAAGCGTCGGGGTGCTGCGCAGCAGCCTGCTGACCTTTGCCGTGGGGGCCTTGATCACCGGGCTGCTGATTGTGTTTTTCCAGCCACCCCAGGCCATGACCTTGCTCCAGGCGCCCAAGTGGCAGCTTTGCGGCGCGCTGTTCGGGGTGGTTTACATGCTGGTGATGGTCGGCGCGGTGCCCCGGGTCGGCACCGCGGTGGCCACGGTGGCGGTGATCCTCGGGCAACTGGGCATGGGCATGCTGATCGACAACTTCGGCTGGTTCGGCAACCCGGCCATCGAGCTGTCGTCCAACCGCCTGCTGGCGATGCTGTGCCTGGCCCTGGCGCTGCTGTTCATGTACCGGAGTCAGAAGCCATCAGCGGCAAGCCGCAAGCCACAAGCTTGAAGCTTGAAGCTTGGAGCTTGGAGCTTGTTGCAGCTTGGCGCCTAGCGCAGCGCGTCTTCCAGCACTTCGATCCAGTGCCGCACCGGGGTGCGGCCGGCGCCATCCAGATGGTTCTGGCAGCCGATATTGGCGGTGACGATCAGGTCCGGCTGGCCGCTTTCCAGGGCCCGCAGCTTGTCGTCCCGCAGTTGCCGCGCCAGCGCTGGCTGGGTCAGTGAATAGGTGCCCGCCGAGCCGCAGCACAGGTGGCTGTCGGGCACCGCGGTGAGGTGGAAACCCAGGCGTTGCAGCAGGCTTTCCACGGCGCCGCCGAGCTTTTGCGCGTGCTGCAGGGTGCAGGGGCAATGAAAGGCCAGGCGCTGGTCGCTGTGGGCGCCGAGCTGCTCCAGGGGTTCATCGCGCAGCACTTCCACCAGGTCCCGGGCCAGGGCGCTGACCTGCCGGGCCTTGTCGCGGTAGGCCGGGTCGTGGGCCAGCAGGTGCTGGTAATCCTTGATGAAGGCGCCGCAGCCGCTGGCGGTCTGGACGATGGCTTCGGCGCCCTGTTGCAGCTGGGGCCACCAGGCGTCGATATTGCGTCGGGCCCGTTGCAGGCCGGCTTCCTGGGCGTCGAGGTGATAGTCCACGGCGCCGCAGCAGCCGGCCTCGGCAACCGGCTGCACGCTGATGCCCAGGCGGTCGAGAACCCGCGCCGTGGCGGCATTGGTATTGGGCGACAGCCCCGGCTGCACGCAGCCTTCAAGCAACAGCACGCGCCGCGAATGGCCTGGGGCGGGGCGCGGTTTGGCGCTGGGCACCTGGCGCGGCAGCTTGTCCTGCAGGGCCTGGGGCAGCAGCGGGCGTAGGCGGCTGCCGCCCTGGATCAGGGCCTTGAACAGTTGCGGGTTGGCGCTCAGCGCTCGCAGGCCACGGCGCAGCAGTTGCTGGCCGGCGGGCCGGGGCAGGGCTGCATCGACCACGGCGCGGCCGATGTCCAGCAGGTTGTGGTAGTCGACCCCGGACGGGCAGGTGCTCTCGCAGTTGCGGCAGGACAGGCAGCGGTCCAGGTGCTGCTGGGTCTGGGCGGTGACCGGGGCGCCTTCGAGCACCTGCTTGATCAGGTAGATGCGCCCCCGCGGGCCGTCCAGCTCGTCGCCCAGCAACTGGTAGGTGGGGCAGGTGGCGTTGCAGAAACCGCAGTGCACGCAACTGCGCAGGATGCGCTCGGCTTCGGCGGCCCGGGGCAGTTGCCGGGCCTCGGGGCTGAGGGTGGTCTGCATGGGTTAGAGCTCCGCGTAGAGTCGGCCGGGGTTGAAAATCCCTTGCGGGTCCAGCTGCGCCTTGAGCCGTTGGTGGTAGTGCAGCAGGGTCGGCGCCAGGGGCTGGAACGGGCTGTCCTGCAGGCCGTGGCTGTAGCAGCTGGCGTGGCCGCCAACGGCGCTGACGGCGGCGCGGATCTCGGCCGCCGTGGCATCGCTCTTCAGCCAGCGCTGGGCGCCGCCCCAGTCCAGCAGTTGTTCGCCGGGCAGTGCCAGCAGCGGCGTGTTGTGCGGCAGCGACAGGCGCCACAGCGGCAGGCCGGGGTTGAAAAAATCCAGTTGCTGTTCGTTGAGCAAGGTCCAGTAGCCCGAATCCAGGGGCTCGCCGCCGAGGCGTTCGTGGGCCGCCGCCACTGAGCCTGCGCCGCCTTCCAGGCGCAGGTGCAGGCGCTCGCCGTCATGGCAGGCGGCGCTGATCGGCAAGGGTTGCTGGCCCCATTCGGCCAGTTGCGCGAGGGCCCGCTGGCGGTCCATTTCCAGGCTCAGGCTCAGGCATTGCCGGGGCTTGGGCAGGACCTTCAGCGAGACTTCGGTGATCAGCCCCAGGCAGCCGTAGCTGCCGGCCATCAGCCGCGACAGGTCATAACCGGCGACGTTCTTCATCACCTCGCCGCCAAAGCGCAGGTGCTGGCCGCTGCCACTGATGATCCGGGTGCCGAGGACGAAATCGCGCACCGCGCCGGCCCAGGGCCGACGCGGTCCGGACAAGCCGCAGGCGAGCATGCCGCCCAGGGTGGCGCCGGCGCCGAAGGATGGCGGTTCGCAGGGCAGCATCTGCCCGGCGGCGTCCAGGGTGGCGTGCAACTCGGCGAGCGGGGTGCCGGCCCGGGCGCTGATCACCAGCTCCGTGGGGTCGTAGCTGACGATGCCGCGATGGCTGCGGGTGTCGAGGATTTCCCCGGCGCACTCGCGGCCGAGAAAGGCCTTGCTGTTGGAGCCCTGGATGCGCAGCGGGGTGTTGCTCTGCAAGGCGTCGCGCACCTGCTCCAGCAACTCTTCTGCGGCATCGAAATCGCTGTCCGTGCTCATCAGAACCGCTCCAGTTCGGGGAAGGGCAGTTGCCCATGGTGGACGTGCATGGCGCCGAACTCCGCGCAGCGCTGCAGGGTCGGGATGTTCTTCCCGGGGTTGAGCAGGCCGCTGGGGTCGAAGGCGGCCTTGATGGCGTGGAACAGGCTCAGCTCGTGATGGTTGAACTGGGCGCACATCTGGTTGATTTTCTCCCGGCCCACCCCGTGTTCGCCGGTGATGCTGCCGCCCACTGCCACGCACAGTTCGAGGATCTTGCCGCCCAGGGCCTCGGCCCGCTCAAGTTCGCCGGGCTGGTTGGCGTCGAACAGGATCAAGGGGTGCATGTTGCCGTCGCCGGCATGGAACACGTTGGCCACCCGCAGCTGGTGTTCCTCGGCCAGGCGCGCGATGCCCCGCAGCACCCCCGGCAGCTGGCGGCGGGGAATGGTGCCGTCCATGCAGTAGTAGTCCGGCGCCAGGCGCCCCACCGCCGGGAAGGCGTTCTTGCGCCCGGCCCAGAAGCGCACGCGCTCGGCCTCGTCCCGGGCCAGGCGCACCTGGCTGGCGCCGGCCCGTTGCAGCACCTGGCGCACCCGCTCGCAGTCGTCGTGGACATCGGCTTCCACGCCGTCCAGCTCGCACAGCAGGATGGCCGCGGCGTCCACCGGGTAGCCGGCGTGGATGAAGTCCTCGGCGGCGCGGATCGCCAGGTTGTCCATCATCTCCAGGCCGCCGGGGATGATCCCCGCGGCAATGATCTCGGCCACCGCGCGGCCGGCGGCTTCCACCGAGTCGAAGGCCGCCAGCAGCACCTTGGCGATCTGCGGCTTGGGCAGCAGCTTGACCGTGACTTCGGTGATCACCCCCAGCAGGCCTTCGGAGCCGGTGAACAGCGCCAGCAGGTCGAAGCCCGGCGCGTCCAGGGCCTCGCTGCCCAGGGTCAGGGGCTGGCCCTCGACGCTGAGCATCTCGACCTTGAGCAGGTTGTGCACGGTCAGGCCGTATTTCAGGCAGTGCACGCCGCCGGCGTTTTCCGCGACGTTGCCGCCAATCGAACAGGCGATCTGCGAAGACGGGTCGGGGGCGTAGTACAGGCCGAAGGGCGCGGCGGCCTGGGAGATCGCCAGGTTGCGCACCCCGGGCTGGAGCCGGGCGCAACGGGCGGCGGGGTCGATCTGCAGGATGTCCTTGAAGCGCGCCATCACCAGCAGCAGGCCTTTCTCCAGGGGCAGGGCGCCGCCGGACAGGCCGGTCCCCGCGCCCCGGGCCACCACCGGCACCCGGTGCGCATGGCAGATCTGCAGGATGCGCTGCACCTGGTCCAGATGCCGGGGCAGGGCCACCAGCATCGGCATGCTGCGGTAGGCGCTGAGGCCATCGCACTCGTAGGGCTTGAGCTGCGCTTGCTGGTCCAGCAGTTCCAGCTCTGGAAGCTGCTGGCGCAGGGCCTGGATCAGGGCCTGGCGGTCGACCTCGGGCAGGGCGCCGTCGAGGCGTTCGTCGTAGAGCATGGTCATGGCGGCGAAGGACCTTGAGTGATGGTTGTCAGGTCGCGACAGCGGCATTGGCGGGGCGGGTGTCCGTCCGTCGGCGTTTGCCCTGGCTGAACCACTTTAGTCGCTTGTGGCCGGGTGAGGGGAGCGGATTGGCCTAACCTTTCCAGGTACTCGAACCCTGCGCTGGCCGTTGCTGTTGCGGGCGCTGCGCTGATCGAGTCCCACCAGAAGGCCGCTCAAGAGGAGCCTTGTCATGTCCAATCAAACCTGTGCCTGTCCGGCTTGCACCTGCAAGCTTGGAGCCCACTCGATTGTCCGTCACGGTAAGCACTACTGCTGTCAGGCGTGCGCCGATCACCATGCCCATGGTGAGCCTTGCGCCTCCACCGAAGGCTGCAAATGCGCCAAGGGCGCCCACGGCTGAAGCCGTCAGGCGGGTGGCGCCACAGGGCTCCACCCGCATCGCCAGCGCCTAGACCGAAGGGCGCCAGGTGACGTTCTCGATGCCGAATTTCTCGGCCATCGGCTTGCTGGTTTTCTTCACCCGTTCGCGGCCGAAACGGCCGATGCGACCGACACCGGCATCGCAACTGGCCCAGTGCCAGGCCTCGGCGTTGTCCATCTTTTCCTGGCGAATGATGAAGGACTTGGGCGCGCCGTGAAGGGTGTATTCGATGACGAAGAGTTTTGCGTTGTTCATAGAGCCTTGATTCCTCCCTGTGATCCTTGAGTGATCCTGTGGGCTGGAAAAAATTCACTTTGATTGGCCGACTCTGGCGCCAACGGTCCTGGCTCCGCGCCTGACCGGCCCAAGGCCGGGGCGAGGCCGCCAGGGCCCGGGGAAAAGTCCGCGCCCGGAGCGCTCCCAGCGTCTGGCGAGCGCTGCGGCTGCTGGTTACCATGGGCGCCCGCTGACCCGTTGCGAGCTTGTCATGGCCCTGGCCACCCCTCCCGATCTGAGCGACACCGCGATCCCACTGCAACCCCTGGCTCGCACCTATCCGCGCGGCTTGTTCATCGAGCCCCACGAGCACGCCTGGGGCCAGTTGCTGTATGCCATGAGCGGGGTGATGTGGGTCGAGACGCCCACCGAGGCCCTGGTGGTGCCGCCGCAGCGGGCGGTGTGGCTGCCGCCCGGGGTACGGCACGGGATTCGCGTGGTCAGCGACCTGCAGATGCGCAATATCTACCTGCGCCCATCCCTGGCGGCGACCCTGGACCCCAGCGTCCAGGTGCTGCAGGTGGACAACCTGCTGCGGGAGCTGATCGTGCGCCTGGTGGAACTCGAGCCGCCGCAGACGGATTACTACGAGGCCCTGGTGCAACTGGCCCTGCTGGAGCTGCGACGGGCCCGCCGCTCGCTGCTGAAGATCGCCCTGCCGGACGCCTCCGACCGGCGCCTGGGCAGCCTGTGCCAGGCGGTCATGGCGGCGCCGTCCCTGGCCATTTCCTTTGAACAGCACGCTGACGCGGCCGGGGCCAGCGTGCGCACCCTGGCGCGGCTGTTCAAGGAGCAGTTGGGCCTGGGCTTTGCCGAATGGCGGCGCCAGGTGCAACTGGCCACCGCTGCCGCGGAGCTGATCCAGGGCGTACCGGTGAGCCGCATTGCCCGGGAGCTGGGCTATTCCCCCAGCAGCTTCAGCGACATGTTCCGCCGCGAACTGGGTGTCGCGCCCTCCCAATACGCCAGCCTGGTGTAGCCGCTGCCGCAGGCTGCGAACGGCTGCGCAGGAGACGCGAAGCTCCGCAGAGCCCCCGAGGTGCATCAGGCGGACGCCAGCCAAGCGCCCGCCCGGGTTTCGGCTTTGGCCGAAATCCTGAAGCACTTGGCCGATGCCGCAGGCCGCCGCCACCTAGACTGTGCCGCACACGCCACCTCACCCCGGCATCAACAGCACGGCTTCTGGAGCGCAGCATGAACTACCTGATTTCCCTGGCCGCCGGCCTGTTGGTCGGCCTGCTTTACGGCGCCTTGCAGGTGCGTTCCCCGGCGCCGCCGGCGATTGCCCTGGTGGGCCTGTTGGGCATGCTCGGCGGTGAGCAGTTGTGGCCGCTGGGGCGCCAGCTCTTGAGCAGCTGGCTGTCCTGAACCCGGGTTTTTCCTTTCTCCCTGACGCATGGAACCGACGATGAAAGCACTGCAATTTTCCGCCACCGGCGACCTCGCTGCCCTGCGCCTGGTGGACCTTCCCACGCCGCTGCCGGGCCCCGGCCAGGTGCTGGTGCGTATCCAGGCCGCGGGCCTGAACCCCAGCGACGTGAAGAATGTGCTCGGGCGCTTTCCCTACACCACGCTGCCGCGGATTCCCGGGCGGGATTTTGCCGGGGTGGTGGAGCAGGGGCCGGCCGAGCTGATCGGTCAGGAGGTCTGGGGCACCGGCAAGGAGCTGGGTTTCTTCGCCGACGGCAGCCATGCCCAGTACGTGGTGCTGTCCGCCCGGGGCGTGGCCCGCAAGCCCCGGCAGCTGAGCTTTGCCCAGGCCGCGAGCCTCGGGGTGCCATACACCACCGCCTGGGATGCCCTGGAGCGCAGCGGCGTGACGAGCGGCACGCGGCTGCTGGTGATCGGTGGCGGCGCGGTGGCCACGGCGGCCCTGGCTTTGGCCAAGGTGCGCGGGGCCCGGGTGCTGGCGGCGGCGCGGCGGGCCGAGCAGGTCCAGGCACTTGAAACGCTGGGCTATCCGACCCTGCACCTGCAACAGCCGGAAGCCCTGGCGACCCAGGTGGCCGAGGTGTATGCCGACGGCGCCGAGGTGATCTTCGACACCACCGGCTTCTGGCTGCCAGCGGCAGTGCCGGCCCTGGCCACCTTTGGCCGTATCGCCATCATTGCCGCGCCGCTGGACGGCCAGGTGCAACTGCCGGCCCTGGCCTTGTACCGCAAGGGTGGCTCGGTGGTGGGGATCAACTCGCTGTTGTATGGCGTAGAGGCGTGCGCGGCGATGCTGGAGCAGTTCGGCCGCTACTTTGATGAAGGCCTGCTGCCGCTGCCCGAAGGCTTGGTCGAGTCGCCACTGGAGCAGGGGCTGGAGCGCTACGCCGAAGTGAACCAGGGGCGTGGCGAGAAAGTCATCCTCATGCCCTGAGCGCCCACGCTGCACCTGCGCCCCGTAGGAGCTGGCTTGCCAGCGAAGAGGCCCCTGAGAGCGCCTTCGCCGGCAAGCCGGCTCCTACGGGTTATGGGGCATGGGGTGGGAGATCAGGCGTCGGGGACGCCTTTTTCCCAGGTCGACCAGTTGTCGAGAATGTCCTGCACCAGCGGATTGCCGGCCCGGTAGAGGTTCTCCAGGACCGGGACAAAGCCGCCCTGGTCGGCGTACTTGAGCAGGTTGTCCACTTCGCTGGCCCCCGGTGCCGGGCGGTCGAAGTCGGAGCCGGCGCGCAGCACCGCCAGGCGCTGGATGTCCACCAGGCCCTCGCGGCTGGCCCGCAGCAAGGCTTCGTAGGTGGAGTTGTCTTCCTGCTGGGTGGTGCAGTAGGTGCCTTTGTTGTCGGTCAGCAGGCGGGTCCAGACTTCGGCCCGTTCGCTCAGGCGAGTGCCGGAGAACCAGGTGTTGCCTGCCAGGGTGTCGCAGCGGGTCACCACCGGCGGCTGGTTGGCTGGGGCCTTGGGGTATTTCAGGCGCCAGGCTGCCGATTCCTGGCTCTCGCTGAGTGGCACGTTGCGGCTCAGGGCGAAGGCCTTGGCTTGCAGTTTCGGGTTCAGCTCGAAGACTTCGGTCTTGTAGTCCAGGGGCGGTTTTTCGTTGGGGCCCTTGGTGTTGATCCCCAGGTAGCCGGTGGGCCAGTCCTTGGGCGCATCCCGGGAGTCGATTTCCCACTGGGTGCCGAACTCCACCAGGTAATGAGCCCAGGCGGCGGTGCCGATGGTGCCGTGGTACGGGCTGATGCCGGCGATCCCGGCAATCAGGAAATAGCTTTTGCGCAGGTCGAACTTCGGCGACAGAGCCAGGGCCAGGGTCGAGGCCGCGGCATTGGTCTGGCCCATGCCGGTGGTCAACAGGCACACGTCCCGGTCATTGCAGCGAATGCTCGGATACTCCGCCGCCAGCCCCGGCACGCGAATCTCGCGCTTGAGCTCCAGGCGCTCGATCCAGTGCTGCGCTTCCGGCGCGAACATGCTGATCAGCACCACCTTGGGCGTGATCGGTGCCTCATTGGCCCAGGCGCCGCTGACCATCAGCGCGCTCAAGCCCAATACCCACGAAACCTTTTGAATCCCACGCATACAACCTCCTTCATCTTCAGAAATACCAAGCCTCAAGCTACAAGCCTCAAGCTACAAACAGACGGCGCTTGCCGCTTGCCGCTGCTTCTAGAACTGATAACCGACCCCGGCGTAATAGCCCCAGCCATTGGAGCGGGCACGGAACTCGCCATCGCCGAAATTCAGCACGCTGCCATCCTCCCAGTTGCCGCCGTTGTGGAAGTAGCGGCCCACCAGGGTGAAGCGCAGGTGGGTGAAGGCATACAGCAGCACGTTGGTGGCCACCGTGGCATTGGCGGTGCGCGCCGGGTTGTCCTTGTGCAAGTCGGAGCCGAAATCGAAATTGGTGAAACCGATGTAGGTCAGCGAGGCGCCGTTGCTGTAGCTGTCGATGGGCACGATGTATTTCAGCTGGGCGCGGTAGCCGTCCCAGGAATACTCGTTGCTGGCGCCGTAGTTTTCCCACTGGTAGCGGCCGTAGAAGTTGGCCGAGAGGTTGACCCGGGAATGGGTGTCGATGTCGGTGCCCAGGCCGCTGTACAGGGTGTTGGCGCGGTTGGCGGTGCGGCTGCCGTGGTCGTAGATCCAGTCGAAGGCCACATACCACTCCTTGATCGGGCCGATGGCCAGGCTGCGGCCGGCCAGGTAGTCGATGGAGATGCGCGGTTCGTGCTCCATGAACAGCGGCGAGCCGTGGTCCCAGATGCCCTTGTCGTGGCTGTTGCCGATGTCGAGGATCTTCGGCAGGTCGATGTAGCCGTACAGCTCGAAGGGGCCTTTGCGTCCGAAGTATTCGTATTCCAGGTAGATGTCGTCCGCCGGGCGCGGGCCGAAGCTGATGTCCTTGCTGCCGATCAGCATCAGGTCCTGGTTGTACCAGTCGGAAAGGTAGGCGCCCTGTTTCGCAGGCTGGACCTCGGCGCTCAGGCTTTCGCCCTGGGCTGATGCGTCCGGGGCGGGGGATTGGGCCTGCGCGGCGTGGCTGAGTAGCGCGGTAACGCCGGCCAGCCCGAAGGAAGCAGCCGACAGGCCGCGGCAAGCCGGGCGGGGGAAGCGATTGTGCATGGAAAGTCCCTGTTCGTGCGGTGTGAAGTCCCTGATGTCCGTTCCCCCGCAGGGCGGTGGCGAACACCCACAAAAATGCAACTCGCAAACGTTTGCACATGGCGTACCAACTTGAAATAGCCTTGGCAAATAAAAGTCCTCGACAGGGCCTTTGCGCCAGCGCTGTGGCGGCTGCGGCGCTACCGAGCGGCCCGCCGATGGAGGGCCGGCGGTGAGCAGGGCTGGGTATTACCAGTGGGAATACAAAGGGCCGCCTTTTCTATTATCCAGTAATGACGACCCTGGCTAGCATCCGGACTCGCCAGGGCCGTTTGCTGCGGCCCCGGCGCCCCAATCATCGATACCGAGGGATCGTCATGAGCCGTTCCGCGCCCTGTACCCGGGAGCAGATCCAGCAGTTGGATCAGTCAGACCCGCTGGCCTTCTGTCGCCAGCGTTTTACCTTGCCGCAACACAAGATCTACCTCGACGGCAACTCCCTGGGGGCCATGCCGGCCCATGTTCCGGCACGCCTGGAGCAGGTGCTCAAGGTGGAGTGGGCCGAGGGCCTGATCAACTCTTGGAACGACGCCGACTGGTACCCCGCGCCGCAGCGCACCGGGGCCCGCATCGCCGGGCTGATCGGGGCCCAGGGGCACGAAGTAATAGTGGCCGACTCCACCTCGATCAACCTGTTCAAGGTGCTGGTGGCGGCCTTGCGCATGCAGCCGTCGCGCCGGGTGATCCTGGCGGAGAACGGCAACTTTCCCACCGATGTGTACATCGCCCAGGGCGTCGCGGAGCTGACCGGCTGCCGGCTGCAGTGCGTTGACCCGGAGCAGATCCTCGACGCCCTCAGCGACCAGGTGGCGATCCTCTCCCTGACCCACGTCAACTACAAGACCGGCCGCCGCTACGACATGGCGGCGATCACCGCGCGGGCCCACGAGCTGGGGGTGCTGGTGGTCTGGGACCTGTGCCACTCGGCCGGCGCCATGCCGGTGGAGCTGAACGTGGCCGGCGCGGACTTTGCCGTGGGCTGCGGCTACAAGTACCTCAATGGCGGCCCTGGCGCGCCGGCCTTCGTGTTTGTCGCCGAGCGTCACATCGCCCAATTGCGCCAGCCGCTGACCGGTTGGCACGGGCACGCCAAGCCCTTCGATTTCAGCCATGACTACCAGCCCCACCCGAGCCTTGACCGGATGCTGGTGGGCACCGCGCCGCAGTTGGGTGTGCTGGCCCTGGAAGCGGCGCTGGAGGTGTTCGACGGCGTCGACCTGCAGGCCTTGCGCAGCAAGAGCCTGGCCTTGTCCGAGCTGTTTATCCGCCTGTGTGACGAGCAACTGGCCGGGTTGGGCGTGCAGTTGCAGACCCCGCGCGATGCCGAGCAGCGCGGCAGCCAGGTTTCCCTGAGCCACCCCCAGGCCTACCCGGTGATGCAGGCCCTGATTGCCCGGGGCATCGTCGGTGATTTTCGCGCGCCGGACATCCTGCGCTTCGGTTTCGCGCCGCTGTACAACCGCTTTGAAGACATCTGGAGCTGCGTCGACGCACTGCGCGACATCCTCGTCAGCGAGGCATGGAACCAGCCGCAGTTCCTGGCCCGCAAAGCGGTGACCTGAACCCCGTGCCCAGCCTTGGAGCAAGAGTGTCATGACAAAAACAATACGCACCTTCAAACAAGTGGCAGACCGTGAACACGGCCTCAAGCAAAGCCTGAGCAGCGGCCAGCTGTCGATGATCGCCATCGGCGGGGCCATCGGCACCGGGCTGTTTCTGGGCAGCAGTTTCGCCATCGGCTTTGCCGGGCCCAGCGTGCTGGTGAGCTACGCCATCGGCGCGGTAATCGCCCTGTTGCTGATGGGCTGTCTGGCGGAAATGACCGTGCGCCATCCGACGTCCGGCTCGTTCGGTTCATTCGCCGAATTCTATGTGGCGCCCTGGTTCGGCTTTGCCATCCGCTACGCCTACTGGGCCTCCATCGTGTTTGCCGTGGGCACGGAAATCACCGCGGCGGCGATGTACATGAAGTACTGGTACCCCGAGGTGCCCGGCGGTTACTGGATGCTCGGTTTCTCCCTGGCGCTGATTTTGGCCAACGCCTTCAGCGTCAAGGTGTTCGGCGGCATCGAGTATGTGTTCTCGCTGCTCAAGCTGTGCGCCATCCTGGTGTTCATCCTGCTCGGGGCCTGGGTGGTGTACGGCGCGGCGCCTGGCTCGGGCATCGGTTTTGCCAACTACAGCAACGAGGGCGGCTTCTTTCCCAACGGCGCCTGGGGCACCTGGGTGGCGGTGATCGTGGCCTTCTTCAGTTACCTGAGCATCGAGATGATCGCCGTGGCCGCGGGCGAGGCCAAGGACCCGGAACGTGCAGTGACCCGGGCCTTTCGCATCACCATGGTGCGCCTGGTGGTGTTCTACCTGCTGACCATTGCCCTGGTCCTGGCCATCGTGCCCTGGAGCCGCAACACCGGCGGCGAAAGCCCCTTTGTCATGGTCATGGCGGCCACCGGCATTCCCTATGCCGGCGGGGTGATCAATGCGGTGATCCTGGTGGCGGCGCTGTCGGCGATGAACAGCCAGCTGTACATCACCACGCGGCTGATGTTCAGCCTGTCCCGGGCCGGCCAGGCGCCGTCGCTGTTCGGGCGCCTGACCAACAATGGCGTGCCCCTGGCGGCGCTGCTGCTGTCGTCCCTGGGGATTGCCCTGGCCACCTTGCTGTACCTGGCCTACGCCGAAAAAGCCTTCACCCTGATGATGTCCATCGCCATGTTTGGCGCCATGTTCACCTGGGCCGGGATCTTCCTCACCCACCTGTTCTTTCGCCGGCAACAGGGCTCCGAACCCCTGGCGTTCAAGCTCTGGGGTTATCCCTGGACCAGCCTGGGAGGGCTGTTGCTGATGCTGGCGGTGATGATCACCACGCTGTTCACCGAGCAGTTCTTCCTGACCCTGGTCTGCGGGCTGCCGTTCCTGGCGCTGATCCTGCTCATCTACTACCTGCGCTTTCGCGGCCAGCGCCCGCTGGACGCCGAGGCGCCCAAGCCGTTGCCGATCCAACCCTGAGTTCCGGAGCACCCCGTTTGCGGGAGCCGGCTGGTCGGCGAAGCGGTCCGCGTGATCGCCTTCGTCGGCAAGCCGGCTCCCACGGGGCCTTTGGCCACTGTCGATCCCTGTCGTCACCTTTACAAAAACAATAATTCACCAAGGGTTTTGCCATGTCTGACGTAATGCGCCGTTCACCGCTTTTGCTGCTGCCGCTGCTGGGTTGCCTGCCCTGGAGCGTCCATGGGGCCGGGGAGGAGCCGGCCGGTTTCATCGAGGACAGCCATCTGCGCATCCTGGCCCGCAACTACTACCTCAACCGCAGCGTCCAGGACGGCCGTGCCGACCGCAAGGACTGGACTCAGGGTTTTATCGGCCGCTTCGAATCCGGGTTCACCCAGGGCACGGTCGGCGTCGGCGTGGATGCCTTCGCCACCCTCGGGCTCAAGCTGGATGCCTCCGGGGGCAAGACCGGCACCTACAACCTGCCGATCCACGACAACGGCAAGCCGGCGGACGAATACGCCAAGGCCGGTGCCGCGCTGAAACTGAAAGTCTCCAACAGCGTGCTGCGTTTCGGCGAGCAGTCGGTGGACACCCCGGTGTTCGCCGTCGGCCACAACCGCCTGATTCCGGAAACCGCCACCGGCTTTGCCCTGGACAGCCAGGAACTGGACAAACTCAAGTTGCAGGCCGGGCATTTCACCTCGGCCACCGGCCACGTCACCACCAACAGCAATGGCGACCTCTGGGCCTTCTATGCCGGCGTCACCACACCCTCGGTGGACTACCTGGGCGGCCAGTACGCGTTCACCGAAGACCTGGGCGCCAGCTTCTATGCGGCGCGTTTCGCCGACATCTGGAACCAGTACTACGCCAACCTCAATGGCCGTACCGACCTGGGGCAGGGCCAGCAGGCCGGTTTCGACCTCAACCTCTACCGCACCCTCGACACCGGCCGGGCCAGAGCCGGCGCCATCGACAACACCACCCTGGGCGCCTCGGTGTTCTATGGCCTGGGCGCCCACCGCCTGACCCTGGCGCTGCAGAACGTCGACGGCAACACCCCGTTCGACTACCTGGGGGTGGGCGACCTGGACCGCAACGGCCGCAATGGCCGCGACCAGGGCGCCTCGATCTACCTGCCCAACTCGGTGCAGTACTCGGACTTCAACGGCCCCAACGAGCGTTCCTGGCAACTGCGCTACGACCTGTCGCTGGCCGGCTACGGCATGCCCGGCTGGAACCTGATGACCCGCTACCTGCGCGGCTCCGGCATCGACGGCACGCACACCCCGGCAGGCAGCGCCTACGCCGGGATGTATGGCCAGGACGGCGTGCACCGCGAAATCAACTTCGAAGCGCGCTATGTGGTGCAGAACGGCCCGCTGAAAGACCTGAGCTTCCGCCTGCGCCAGACCTGGCACCGGGCCAACGTGGCCCAGGGCGAGGGCAATATCGATGAGTTCCGGCTGATTACCGATTACCCGATCGATATTTTTTGAAGGCAGGGCGGCAAGCACCATGGCGTGACCTCGCAAGGGGTAACGCCATGGTCTGTCCGGCAGCGCTTGCAGCCGTCTCTGCCTAGCGGAGTGCTGCAGCTTTTTTCTCTACCAGGGCTGCCCCCATGACCAGCATCTCAGGCAGGGTTTTGCGCTGTTCTGCCGAGGCCACCCCCAAATGTTCATCACCCTGCCAAAGCTCTCCGGCCACCACTCTCAGGTCGAGTCGGGTCTGGCTTTCTCGCAGGGCTTCATGGCCTACACGGGGCCAGCGCTGCTTTTGCACAGGTGCCCTGGAGGTATAGAGCAGCAGGGCAAAGGTGTCGGCAAGCGGCTCGGGCAGTTGCTGGGCACTGACGCAGGTTGCGTAGAGGCCCAGCAGGATCGTGTCTTTGTAGCGCTGTGAAACGTACAGCACCTTGGCCGGCCTGAAGCCTTGGGTGATGGGGATCAGCACGATGTCGCCAACGGTGGTTTTTTGGCTGCTCATGGTCCAGGCCTTGTCCGTCAGTATTGGATTGGACGGCACGCCAGTGACTAGCTGGCATGCCGTCGCGCAGTATCGCGATTTTCGTGCCGAGCGCCAGCCATGGACATCCATATCCGCGCGTGGCTGGGCAAAAAACGCGAGCACTGTTTATTCAAGCCGCTGCGTTGGCCTCAGTGTCCGCTGTGTGCCGAGCGCGGTTCATCAGCCCCAGCGCCAGCGCGGCCAGCAGCACCGGGATGGCAATCCACATGAAGAATTTTTCCAGGCCCCCGGCGTTGTTGAACAGCCAGCCACCGAGCAGCGAGCCAACGATGGAGCCGGCACGGCCCGCCGCCAGGGCCCAGGCCACGCCGGTGGCCCGGGAGGCGGTGGGGTAGAGGGTGGCGGCCACCACGCTGAGGTTGTTCAGGGTGCCGGTGAGGCTGAAACCGGCCAGGAACACGATGGCCAGGGTGCCGGCGGCGCTGTGCAGTTGGCTGCCGGTCAGGGCCAGGGCGCAGGCGGCGATCAGGCACAGCCAGGGCAGGATGCGCAGGGCGCCGATGCGGTCCATCAGCAGGGCCATGGCTATGCCGCCGAGCACGCCGCCAAAGGGAATCATGGCGCTGATCCGTGCCGCGCCGCCGGTGTCGTAGCCGCTGGCCCGCAGCACCGTGGGCAGCCAGTTGGTCAGCAGGTAGAACACGAACAGGCAGCAGAAGAAGGTCAGCCACAGCAGCAGGGTGCGGGCCAGCTGGCCGGGGCTGAACAATGCCCAGAGCGGTGAGCGTGCACCGGCCTCGCCGCTATCGCCCACCAGTCGTACCCGTTCCCAGTCGGACTGGCCGCTGATGCGGGTGATGATGCGGCGCAAGGTGGCGGTGTGGCGCGGGCTGTTGGCCATGAAGCACACCGATTCCGGCAGCGCCAGGTACAGCACCGGCAACAGCAGCAGGGGCGCCAGGCCGCCGATCAGCAGCAGGCCCTGCCAGCCCACCCGGGGCAGCAGCGCGCCGGCCACCGCGCCGCCCAGGGCCAGGCCCAGGGTGAAGCCGGAATAGCTCAGGGTCACCAGCAGCATGCGCCGCCGCGCCGGGGAGTATTCCGAGCTCAGGGTGATGCAGTTGGGCAGCACGCCGCCCAGGCCGATGCCGGTGACAAAGCGCAGGATGCTCAGCACTTCGATGTTCGGTGAAAGCGCCGTGGCCAGGGTGCCCAGGCCGAAGATCGCCACGCAGGTCAGCAGCACGACCTTGCGTCCGTGGCGGTCGGCCAGGGGGCCGAAACAGAAACTGCCCAGGAGCATGCCGAACAGCCCGGCACCGAAGGCCGGGGCCAGTTGTGCCCGCTCGATGTTCCAGTGCTGGATCAGTTCCGGGGCAATGTAGCCGATGGCGGCGGTGTCGAAGCCGTCCAGCAGGACGATCAGGAAACACAGCAATAGCACCCGCATTTGCAGGGCGGACAGAGGACTGCGGTCGATGAGTTCACTCAGGTGTTGCGTTCGCTCGTACATGGGTGGCTCCTTATAGGTTTTGTTCGAGGCGGGCATGGGGTGCCCGCCGGATGACCACGGTGACGGGTGCAGCGAGGGGGATGAGGGGCTGAGTGCGGGCACTCAGTACAGGTTGAAGAAGTCCTGGGCGTTGCCGCCAAGCAGGCGTGCCTTGTCGGCTTCGGCCAGGGTCGGGTGTTCGGCGATGCCGCTGCCGATGCGCTGTTCGCCGAGGGGGAAGGGTGAGTCCGAACCCAGCATCACCCGTTCACTGCCCATCACTTCCACCAGCAGTTTCAGGGCGCCGGGATCGAACACCGCCGAGTCGACGCAGAAGCGCTTGACGTAGCTGGACGGCAACTGCGGGCAGTCTTCGCGGACGATGTCGCGGTGACGCCAGGCGTTGTCCACCCGGCCCAGGAGAAAGGCGAAGCCGCCACCGCCGTGGGCGAAGCAGATGCGCAGGGATTCGGGCAGGCGCTCGAAGGCTCCGGAGAGGATCAGCGACAGAATCCCCAGCTGGGTTTCCGCGGGCATCGCCACCAGCCACGGCAGCATCCATTTGCGCATGCGCTCGCCGCCCATCATGTCCCAGGGGTGCACCAGCACCGGGATCTGGTTACGGGCGCAGTGATCGAGAAAGGTCACCAGATGATCGTGGTCCAGGTCGTGATTGCCCACGTGGTTGCCGATCTGCACGCCGACGTGGCCGATGGCCTGGGCCCGGCTGGCTTCGGCGCAGGCGGCGTCCAGGTCCTGCAGCGGCACCTGGGCCAGGACCTTGAGCCGGCGTTCGTGGCCGGCGGTCATGGCCATGGCCCGATCGTTCATCAACCGGGCCCAGGGCAGGGCCCGTTCGATGGGCGCGTCGTAGGCGAACATCACCGGCGTGGCGCACATGATCTGCAGGTCCAGGCCTTGTTCGTCCAGATGCTCGACACGTCGCGCCGGGTCCCAGAGCACGTCGTGCACCGGACGAAAGGCTTTGTCGCCGACCATGATCTGGCCCCGGGCGCCGTCCTTGTGCAGCCAGGGCGCGCGCACCGGGTCCAGGCGTGCGGCCTCGTCCTGGCTGATGTCGGGGAAGAAGTGCGAATGCATGTCGATTTTCATAAGGGGGTCGCTGCCTTGAGGGTGTGGTGCCAGGTCTGCCAGTCGCGGCCCGGGTGGATTTCGCCGCAGCCGCTGCAACGCCGTTGCTCCTGGCTGGTGGCGTAGAACTCTTCGTAGACCGGTGGCAGGTCGTTGACGATGCTCTGCAGCTGCATTTCATAGCGCTGGATCAGCGTGCCGCAGCGGGCGCAGGACCATTGCAGGGCGTCCAGCAGGCCCGCGGGCCGCTGGCGCTCCACCACCAGGCACAGGCTGCCGGGCTCCGGGCGTTGCGGGGAATGAATGACGTGGGGCGCCATCAGGTAGATGTCGCCCTCGCGCAGATCGATGCGCTCGTAGCGGCCACGGTCCCAGATGTTCAGGTAGGCATTGCCCTTGAACTGATAGAAGAACTCTTCCATGGGGTCGTCGTGAAAGTCGGTGCGCTGGTTGGGGCCGCCGACCACGGTGACCATGAAGTCGGCGTCCTGCCATACCTGGCGGTTGCCCACCGGCGGTTGCAGCAGATGGGCATGTTCGTCCAGCCAGCGGTTGAAGTTCAGCGGTGCGCTGTAGTGGTGCTTGTCCATTGTTATTGTTCTCGGCGATTGAGCGGGGCGTAGGCCACCGCCTTGATTTCGATGCGCAGGTGCGGGTGCGGCAACTGATGCACGGCCACGGTGGTGCGGGTCGGGCCCTGTTCGTCGAAGTACTCGGCGTAGACCTGGTTGTAGGGACCGAAGTCATTCATATCCACCAGGAAGGCGCTGATTTCCACCAGGTCCTGCAGCCCGGCGTTTTCGCTGGCGAGGATATCGCGGATGTTCTCGATCACCGCCCGGGTCTGGGCGCGAATGTCCAGGCGGGTGGTGCCCAGCTCGTCCACTTCGACGCCGTCGAAGCTGTTGTCCGGGCGCCGCGAGCTGGTGCCGGAAACGAACAGCAGATCGCCGGCGCGCTTGATATGGGGGAAGCGGCCCCGGGGCTTGGCCTTGCCCGGCACCAGGGTCGCGCGGTTGACGGTCATGAGCGTTCACCTTGGGCCTGGCCGCTGCAGGTGAAGGCGCATTCGCCGTAGCCATTGATCTCCACCGTCAACTGTGCGCCGGGTGTCAGGGCTACGGCGGCGGTGGCGGCGCCGGCCATGATCAGGCTGCCGGCGGGCAGGCTGATGTCGGCCCGGGCCAGCAGTTGCGAGGCGTGCACCAGGCTGCGCAGCGGATGGCCGAGGATCGCCGCGGTCGAACCGGCTTCCACCAGGGCACCGTCCAGGCGCATCAGCACGCCGGCGTTGGCCAGGGTGGAAAAATCCCGGGACCAGGGGCCGACCACCAGCCCGGCCGAGGAGCAGTTGTCCGCCACCACGTCTTCCAGGCTGAATTTGAACGCCTCGTAGCGCGAGTCGATGATCTCGATGGCCGGGGCCACGGCCTCCAGATAGTCCACGGCTTCGAGCTGGGTCAGCGGCCGGTCGATGGCGCGCCGGGTGAGGAAGCACAGCTCCGGTTCGGCCCGGGGGTGGATGTAGCGGTCCAGGTTCAGCTGGCCGCCGTCCTCTTCCAGCATGGCGTCGGTGAGCCAGCCCCAGATCAGGCTGTCGACGCCCATCTGCTGCATCTTGGCGCGGCTGGTGAAGCCCAGCTTGAGGCCGATCATGCGTTCGCCATCGGCGTAGCGGTGGGCCATGGAGGCGCGCTGGATCTGGTAGGCCTGCTCCAGGTTGAAGGGCGTGTGCCGGCTGAACTGGGGCAGGGCGCGAGCGTTGCGCGCGGCCTGATCCAGCGCGTGGGCGATGGGGGCAAGATCGAGGTTCATGGGCGGGACTCCCGGGCAGCGAGCAGGTCGAGGGCGACGTCGACGATCATGTCTTCCTGGCCGCCGACCATGCGCCGGCGGCCGAGCTCGACCAGGATGTCGACGGTTTTCAGGCCGTACTTGTGGGCGGCTTGTTCGGCGTGGCGCAGGAAGCTGGAGTAGACCCCGGCGTAGCCCAGGGCCAGGGTTTCGCGGTCGACCCGCACCGGCCGGTCCTGCAGCGGGCGCACCAGATCGTCGGCGGCGTCCATCAGGCGATAGAGGTCGGTGCCGTGGTTCCAGCCCAGCTTGTCGGCGGCGGCGATGAACACTTCCAGCGGCGCGTTGCCGGCCCCGGCGCCCATGCCGGCGAGGCTGGCGTCGATGCGCTGGCAGCCTTCTTCCACCGCCACCAGGGAGTTGGCCACCCCCAGGCCGAGGTTGTGGTGGGCGTGCATGCCGGTGGCGGTGTCCGGCTTGAGCACGGCCTTCAGCGCCCGAAAGCGCAGGCGGATGTCCTGCATGTTCATGGCGCCGCCGGAGTCCACCACGTAGATGCAGGTGGCGCCGTAGCTTTCCATTTTCTGCGCCTGCACGGCGAGGTTTTCCGGGCTGGTCATGTGGCTCATCATCAGAAAGCCCACGGTGTCCATGCCCAGTTCCCGGGCGCACTCGATGTGCTGGCGCGAAACATCGGCCTCGGTGCAGTGGGTGGCCACCCGCACCACCCGGGCGCCGGCCCGGTAGGCGGCCTTGAGGTCATGCACGGTGCCGATGCCGGGCAGCAGCAGGGTGGCGATGCGCGTGTGTTCGAGCACCTCGGCCGCGGCTTCGATCCATTCCAGGTCGGTGTGGGCGCCGAAGCCGTAGTTGAAGCTGGAGCCCTGCAGGCCGTCGCCGTGGGCCACTTCAATGCTGTCGACCCGGGCCGCGTCCAGGGCCCGGGCGATGGCCTGGACCTGATCCAGGCTGTACTGGTGGCGGATGGCGTGCATGCCGTCACGCAGGGTCACGTCGGAAATGTAGAGCTTGTTGCCGGGGTTGAAAGTCATGGCGAAGCTCCTTCAGCGGTTGAGCAGCGACTGGGCCATGCGCTCGGCGGTGGCCAGCGCGGCGCAGGTCATGATGTCGAGGTTGCCGGCGTAGGCGGGCAGGTAATGGGCGGCGCCCTCGACCTCCAGGAACACCGAGGTCTTGAGCCCGCTGAAACGCCCCAGCCCTGGGATCAACAGCGGCGCCGAGGCCGGGATCGGCTCGAACTGCACCTGTTGCTTGAGGCGGTAGCCGGGCACATAGGCCTGCACCGCCGCGGCCATCTCGGCGATGGAGGCGGCGATCTCCCGCTGATCGGCGGCGGCCGACAGCATCAGCACCGTGTCGCGCATGATCAGCGGCGGTTCGGCCGGGTTCATGACGATGATCGCCTTGCCCCGGGTGGCGCCGCCGAGGGTCTCGATGGCGTGGCGAGTGGTCTCGGTGAACTCGTCGATATTGGCCCGGGTGCCGGGGCCGGCGGATTTGCTGGCAATCGAGGCGACGATTTCCGCGTAGTGCACCTGGGCCACCCGCGACACCGCCGCCACCATGGGAATGGTCGCCTGGCCGCCGCAGGTGACCATGTTCAGGTTGAGGCTGTGCAGGTGCTGCTCCAGGTTGACCACCGGAATGCAGTAGGGGCCGATGGCCGCCGGGGTCAGGTCGATCAGGCGGATGCCCGGCTTGGCCTGGCGCAGCACGGCCTCGTGGTGCTGGTGGGCGGCGGCCGAGGTGGCATCGAACACGATGTCGATGGCGGCAAACTCGGGCATGCGCAGCAGGCCTTCGACGCCTTCGTGGGTGGTCGCCACGCCCAGGCGCCGGGCCCGTTCCAGGCCGTCGGAAGCCGGGTCGATGCCGACCATGGCGCTCAGTTGCAGGTGCCGGGCCTGACGCAGGATTTTCAGCATCAGGTCGGTGCCGATATTGCCCGAGCCGATGATCGCGGCCTTGAGGGTTGGGTTCATGCGTGGCTCCGGTTCATTGGACGCTGGCGAAGGCGGCGCTGACGCTGCCCAGGCCCTGGATGTGCGCGGTAAAGCGATCTCCCGGCTGCACCGCGACCATGGGCCCGAGGGCGCCGGTCAGGAGGATGTCGCCGGCCCGCAGTGGCGTGCCCAGGCGGGCCAGGGTGTCGGCCAGCCACAGGGCGGCGTTCAGCGGGTTGCCCAGGCAGGCGGCGCCGGCGCCCACCGACACCGGTTCGCCTCGCCGGGTCAGGCTCATGCCGCAGCGCACCAGATCGAGTTTTTCCAGGGCCACCGGCTGGCTGCCGAGCACGAACAGCCCGCTGGAGGCGTTGTCGGCGATGGTGTCGCTCAGGCGGATGTCCCATTGCGCGATGCGGCTGCCGACAATCTCGATGGCCGGCAGGGCAAAGGCGGTGGCGCGGATCAGGTCGGCCAGCGTGTGGCGCTCATGGTTCAGGTCATGTTCCAGCACCAGGGCCACCTCGGCTTCGACCTTGGGCTGGCAGGTGTCGCTCCAGGCGATGGGCTGGTCGTCACCGCGGGCCATGTCGGCGAACAGCTGGCCGAAGTCCGGCTGGTCCACCCCCAGTTGCTGCTGCACGGCGCGGGAGGTCAGGCCGATCTTGTGGCCCACCGGGCGGCGTCCGGCATCGATGGCCGCCAGGTTGTTGTAGTGCTGCACCTGGTAGGCCAGGTCGGCCAGGGAGGTGTGGGGTTGCGCGGCCTGGGCCTGGGCAATCAGCTCGCGCACCGGGGCGCAGGGCTGGCCGTTGAGCTGGGCCTGGCGCAGGTGGTGCGCCGCTTCAATCAGGTCTGCATGCATGTCGGGGTGCCCCTCAAGGGTTGACGCAGATGGTGGTGATCTCGGAGTAGAAATCCAGGGAGTGACGGCCGCCTTCGCGCCCCACGCCCGAGAGCCTTGTGCCGCCGAACGGCGTGCGCAGGTCGCGCAGGAACCAGGTGTTGACCCAGACCATGCCCACACGGAAGCGCCGGGACAGCTGATGGGCGCGCTTCAGATCGCGGGTCCACAGGGCCGTGGCCAGGCCATAGGCCGAGTCGTTGACCCGGCGCAGCACTTCGTCCTCGGTGTCGAACGGGGCGATGTGGCAGACCGGGCCGAACACTTCTTCGCGCAGGCAGCGGGCGTGGTCCGGCAGGTCGGTCCAGATCGTCGGCTGGACGTAGGCGCCCTGGTCCCGGGCATCGCCGAACTGCGGAATGCCGCCGCCGCTGACCAGGGTCGCGCCTTCCTCCAGGGCCAGCTGGAAGTAGCCCAGGACCTTGTCCCGGTGTTTGTGGGAAATCAGCGAGCCCATGTTGACCCCGTCTTCATCGGGGTAGCCGATCTTCAACTGTTCGGCGCCGGCCTTGAGGGCGGCGACGAAGCGCTGGTAGATCGGCCGTTCGACGTAGACCCGCTCCGAGCACAGGCATACCTGCCCGGCGTTGGTGAAGCTTGCGCGCAGCACCCCGGCCACCGCGGCGTCGAAATCGCAGTCGGCGAACACCACCGCGGCGTTCTTGCCGCCCAGCTCGAAGGACACCTCGCGCACGCCTTCGGCGGCGGCTTTCATGATGGTGGCGCCAGTCCGGGATTCGCCGGTGAAGGTGATGGCGTCGACGTCGCGATGGGCGGTGAGGAATTCCCCGGCCGAATTCGGCCCGAAGCCGTGCACCAGGTTGAACACGCCGGCCGGCACCCCGGCGTCGCGCATCACTTCGGCCAGCAGCGTGGCGCTGGAGGGGGTGTCCTCGGACGGCTTGACCACCACCGAGTTGCCGCAGGCCAGGGCCGGGGCGACTTTCCAGGTGAGCAGCAACAGCGGCAGGTTCCACGGCGAGATGATCGCCACCACGCCGTGGGGCTTGCGCACGCTGTAGCTGAACACGTCATTGCCGTCGGCGCCGCGCATCTCGAAGATTTCGCCGCCGGATTGGCGCAGCAGCTCGGCGAAGGTGCGGAAATTCTGCACCGCGCGGGCCACGTCCAGGGTGCGCGCCTGTTGCACCGGGCGCCCGGTGTCGGCGACTTCGGCGGCAACGAACGCCTCGAAACGCGCCTCGATGCCGGCGGCAATCCGCAGCAGCAGGTCGGCGCGCTGGCTGGCGCTGTAATCGGCCCAGGGGCCGGACTGCGCCGCCTTGGCCGCGGTCACGGCGCGGTCCACCTGGGATCGGTCGGCCTCGCAGACCTGGCCCAGCACGCGGCCGTCGACCGGGGAGATATTGGCAAAGGTCTGGGGGCTGGCGACGAACTCGCCGTCGATGAAATGACGCAGCAGGGCAGTGGACACTTGAACCTCCGAAACATGGGTTTCGGGGCGAGTGTAGGAAGGCCTGGTATTAGTTAATAATCAAAGATCGGCCGCTAACTATTATCAATTGGAATATCAGGGCGAGGCCTGGATCGGCGCTTGCCCGCTGTCGGACTCTGCCCGGGCCAGGTCCAGGCATTCGCGAAACAGCCGGGCCGCCGGGCCCAGGTTGCGCTGGGCGGCGTAGAAGCAACCGATGTCGCCGAACTGCAGTGGCGTCCCCAGATCGAAAGCCTGGAGCATGCCGGCCTGGATGAACTGCAACGAGGCCTCGTAGGGCATCAGGGCCACGGTGCGCTGATCCTGCATCAGGGTGATGTTGGTGAGGATCGACAGCGACTCGGCAACATTGTCCGGCGTCGGCAGGCCGTTGTCGGCGAACAGTCGGTCGGCGGTGCGCCGCAGCAGCGAGTCGCGGGTCGGCAGCACCCAGGGGTAGGCATGCAGGTGTGCCAGGCTGACCGGCGTCTGCTGGTGCAACGGGTGATGCACGCCGGCGACGATGCTCAAGTCCTCGCGGTACAGCACATCGACCTCCAGGGCCTCGCTGCGCCGGTGCCAGTCGTCCGGCACCCGGCCCACCACCAGATCCACATCGCCCACCGCCAGCGCCGGGAACAACTGGTCCATCTGCCCGACCCGCAATGACACCAGCACCCCCGGCGCGCGCTGCTTGAGCAACTGGATGGTCCGGGGCAGCAGCGAGGTCGAGGCCGAGATCAGGGTGCCGACCATCACCTGCCCCGAGGTGCCTTCCTGGAAGGCGTTGACCTCGTCGGTCAGGGCCCGCAGCTCCGCCAGCAGCGACTTGGCCCGTTGCACCACCACCTGGCCCAGCTCGGTGGCGCTGACCCCGCGGTTGCTGCGCACCAGCAGCGGCGCCTCGAAGTAGGATTCCAGCTCGTGAATGATCTTGGTCACCGCCGGCTGAGTCAGGTTCAGCGCCTGGGAGGCGCGCACCAGCGAGCCGCTTTGCAGCACCTGCTCGAACACCACCAACTGGTGGAACTTGAGCTTGCGGGCGATGGACTGGGTGGTGAATTTCATGGCGGGCTCCGTCAGCGTCTTGCCCTGGCCTCGGGTGAGGGGCGGGGGGGCGCTTTTGTGGGTATGAGGACAAGCGTGCCCAGGCAGGGCGCTGCAAGCCTAACCAAAGTCCGGCGCATTTGCTTGGCGCAAGCGCTACCGCAGGTGTCCTGCCTTGAGGGGCTGGGCGCGGATGCTAGAGTGCGCCACTGATCCGCCGCCCCGGGAGTGACCATGGAATTGTCCGACCACCTGTTGATGCTCGAACGCCAACTGCAACTGGCCGAAGTGCGCGCCGATCGTCAGGCGCTGGAGGCCTTGCTGGCCGATGACTTTCTTGAATTCGGCGCCAGCGGCGGGCGCTGGAACAAGGCCCAGGTGCTGCACAGCCTGCCGCAGCAGGACTTCATCGAACGGCGTATCAGCGAGTTTGCGCTGCAGCGCCTGGCGGCCGATCTGGCCCAGGTCACCTACCTGTGCCATAACGCCGCAGCCGGCGGGCGGGCGGCCAGCAGTGCCTGGCGCAGTTCGCTGTGGCGCTGCCGCGAAGGGCGCTGGCAGATGCTGTTCCATCAGGGCACGCCGCGGCCCAGTGCCTGAGGGCTCTGCTAGAATCCCGATCCCAGACTTGACGAGGTGCCCCATGAGCGAGCCGATTCGCCTGACCCAGTACAGCCACGGAGCCGGCTGCGGCTGCAAGATTTCCCCCCAGGTGCTGGAGGTGATTCTGGCCGGCAGCGGGGCGCAGAACCTCGATCCCAAGCTCTGGGTCGGCAACGCCTCGCGCGATGACGCGGCGATCTACGCCATCGACGAAGAACGCGGCGTGGTCTCCACCACCGACTTTTTCATGCCCATCGTCGATGACCCCTTCGACTTCGGGCGCATCGCCGCCACCAACGCCATCAGCGACATCTACGCCATGGGCGGCGACCCGCTGATGGCGATCGCCATTCTCGGCTGGCCGGTGAACGTGTTGGCCCCGGAAATCGCCCGGGAAGTGATCCGCGGCGGCCGCGCGGTGTGCGACGCGGCGGGCATTCCCCTGGCGGGCGGCCATTCCATCGACGCGCCGGAGCCGATTTTCGGTTTGGCGGTCACCGGGCTGGTGGAAAAACGCTTCATGAAGCGCAACGACACCGCGACCGCCGGCTGCCTGCTGTACCTGACCAAGCCCCTGGGGATCGGCGTGCTCACCACCGCCGAAAAAAAGGGCAAGCTGCGCGACGCCGACATCGGCCTGGCCCGCGACTGGATGTGCACCCTGAACAAGCCCGGCGCGCGTTTCGGCAAGCTCGAAGGGGTGACCGCGATGACCGACGTCACTGGTTTCGGCCTGCTCGGGCATCTGGTGGAAATGGCCGACGGCAGCGGCCTGACCGCGCAGATCCACTACGACCGCGTGCCTTGTTTGCCTGGGGTCGAGTACTACCTGGACCAGGGCTGCGTGCCGGGTGGCACCTTGCGCAACTACAGCAGCTACGCCGAGAAGATCGGCCGGGTCCAGGAGCTGCACAAACGCGTGCTCTGCGATCCGCAGACCAGCGGCGGCCTGCTGGTGGCGGTGACCCCGCAAGGCAATGCCGAGTTCCTCGCCCTGGCGGCGGAACTGGGCCTGGAACTGGCGCCCATCGGCGAGTTGGTGGAGCGACAGAACCACGCGGTCGAGGTGTTCTGATGCCTCTGGACTGCACCGACTACCGCGACATATTCCTCAACGACCGGCCGATGATGGACACCCGCGCGCCGATCGAATTCACCAAGGGCGCCTTTCCCGGGGTGCTCAACCTGCCGCTGATGACCGACCTGGAACGCCAGCGGGTCGGCACCTGCTACAAGCAGCAGGGCCAGCAGGCGGCCATCGTGCTTGGGCATCAACTGGTGTCCGGGGACATCAAGGCCCAGCGCATCCAGGCCTGGGCCGAGTTTGCCCGGGCTCACCCCGACGGCCTGCTGTACTGCTTCCGTGGCGGCCTGCGCTCGCAGATCGTCCAGCAATGGCTCAAGGACGAAGCGGGCATTGACTACCCGCGGGTTGGCGGCGGTTACAAGGCCATGCGTACCTTCCTGCTGGACACCACCGAACAGGCCCTGCAGCAGTGCGATTTTGTCCTGTTGGGGGGCATGACCGGCACCGGCAAGACCCAAGTGCTGGGCCAGCTGGACAACGCCCTGGACCTGGAAGGCCACGCCAACCACCGCGGCTCCAGCTTCGGCCGCCGCGCCACCGGGCAGCCGAGCAACATCGACTTCGAAAACCGCCTGGCGGTGGACCTGCTGAAAAAGCGTGAGCGCGGCGTGCAGAGCTTTGTCCTGGAAGACGAAAACCGCATGATCGGCAGCTGCGCCTTGCCGCTGTCGCTGTACCAGAGCATGCAGGGCCTGCCCATGGTCTGGCTGGAAGACCGCCTCGACAGCCGGGTGCAGCGCATCCTCGACGATTACGTGGTCAACCTCAGCGCCGAGTTCGTGGCCGTGCATGGCGAGGAAGGTTTTGCCCTGTTTGCCGAACGCCTGCTGGAAAGCCTGAACAAGATCCACAAACGCCTCGGTGGCGAGCGTCACCAGCGCCTGTTGCTGCTGATGGAAGCCGCCCTGGCCGAACAGGCCCGCAGCGGCGACGTGGAACTGCACCGGGCCTGGATCGAAGGCTTGCTGGGCGAATACTACGACCCGATGTACGCCTTCCAGCGCGAGAGCAAGGGCGCGCGGATCGAGTTCAGCGGCGACCACGGCGCCGTGCTCGATTACCTGCGCCAGCGCCAGCCGCCATCGCGCTAGCGCTCAAAAAACCGCGCGCTCGCAGCACCCGAGCGCGCGGTGTGCGCGGGCGTCAGCCGGCAGGGCGTGGACGGTCGAGCAAGGCCTCGACCACGGCCCGGGCCATTTCCACGGAATGCACCATGGACCAGATCAGGCCGCGTTCGATACCGCTGGCGCGCTCGGTGATTTCATCAGACACCTCCTCGGCGCACTTGAGCAGCAGGGCGACGTGCCTCAAGGCCTCTTCGGCGTTGACCCCGGCTTGCACGCTGAACAGGGTATTGCCCTGGGCATCGCGCAGGCCGAACGGGCGTGCCTGGGTCGGTTTCAGCGCGCTGAGCAGGTTGGCGTTGGCGCGATCCAGCTCGGGATCGCGCAGGGGGCGGGATGGATCGGGGACGAGCTTTTTCATAAGGGTACCTACGCGTTAAGGGCGATGTACCTTCGACTCTTCCAGACTTCCACATCCGGGTCGCTGATTGTGCAGCGGCTCAGGGAGGCTGCCTGACGAAAACCAAGGGCGCAAGCCGCTTAAAGGCGTTGGCGATTCTCTCGGACAAGCCTTACAAAACAAAGCGAAAACTCTGGTTTCGGGAGCGTCATTCCCTGACCAATGTGTTTCAAGACAATAAACAGGGCTCTACAACAACACCGCACCAATCAACCCGCAGACAATCCCCACCAGCATGGTCAGCACGGCCACGGTCACCAGCACCCGGGCATCGAAGTCTTTGCGCAGCATCAGCAGCGACGGCAGGCTGATGCTCGGCAGGGTCATCAGCAGGGCCACTGCCGGCCCAGTGCCCAGGCCCAGGGTCATCATGGTCTGGACGATGGGAATCTCCGCTGCTGTGGGAATCACGAACAGGGTCCCGGCAATCGCCAGCGGCACCAGCCACCACAGGCTGTCGCCCATGGCGCCGTCGATATGGGGGAACAGCCAGACCCGCGCCGCGCCCAGCACCAGTACTGCCAGCACGTAGATCGGAATGGTGCTCCAGAACAGTTGCCACAGGGTCTTGCCCCAGCGGCTGAGGAACGGTTGGTCGTTCACCGTGCTGGCTTCCACCACCGCATCCACCGCGGCTTCGGGCAGTTGCTCGGGGCCGGCGACCCGTTGCGCCACCAGGGACACGCCCAGCACCAGGACAATGCCCGCCACCAGGCGCAGGGCGGAAAAGCCCCAGCCCAGGACAAAGCCCATGAACACCAGGGTCGCCGGGTTGAGCACCGGGTTGGCGATCCAGAACGCCAGGGCCGCGCCCACCGAAACCTTCTGCCGTCGCAACCCAGCGGCCACCGGCGCGGCGCAGCAGGAACACATCATGCCCGGCAGGGCGAACAGCCCACCGCGCAGGGTCGAGCCGAAACCGGCGCGGCCGAACAGGCGCAGCAGCCAGTCCCGGGGAATCAGTACCTGCAGCAGGGAACCCAAGATCACCGCCAGCACCGCGGCTTTCCAGATGGCCAGGAAGTACACCTGGGAATAGGCCAGGGCCGCGCTCCAGGGTGAGCTTTGCTGATCGTTAAGGATCGACGCGCCGATGCTGTGGCTGTCGGCGGCGACAAAGGCCTTGAGGTAATAGGGCGACCACTTCACGTAGTACAGGCCGATGGCGGCCACGAGCAGGAACAACAGGGGTTTGCACCAGAACGCCCAGCCACGGGCGGGCTGGGTGGGGGCGAGGTTGGACATGAAGGGGTTTCCGCACGAAGACAATAAGCGCGAATTGTAGCCGCTGGCGCCGGCGCGCCGCGAACCGATCTCGTCCGGCATTGGACTGTAGCCGCTGCCGAGCGTCAGCGAGGCTGCGCAAAGGGCCGCAGGACCTTGCCTGGCGATCTCCTGTCGAACGCGCAGCAACCTAAAGATCGTGGCGTCTCCTGCGGAGCCGTTCGCAGCCTGCGGCAGCGGCTACAGGGACGGAGGCCGCCTGTAGTCCGGAACCATCAGCTCGGGCAATCCTGCTCGCCGCCGTCCAGGCCCTGCTTGTAGCTCTGGCTGTGCAGGCTGGCCTTGCCGTTGCGCCAGGTCAGGGTCAGCACGTACAGCGAGTCGAAGTCGCTGGAGGCCCAGTCCTCGGTGATCGGGCGTGTTTCGCCCACGGCCTCTTCGGCGACCTTGTTGATCAGCTCCGGCAGGTAGCCGTGGGACCAGGCGGTGTAGATGGTCGCGTTGTGGTAGCGGTCGTGCAGCAGCTCGTCCGCCAGGTCGCTGGTGTCATTGGCGGCAAAATCGATGTTCACCGGCAGGCCGAGCTTGATGGCACTGGGGCTGATGGTCATCAAGGGGCGGATGTAGCTGTAGGAATTGTCCAGCTCGCCTTCCTCGACATTGCGCGTGGGGTCGGCGGCGAACACGTACTGCGCCTTGCCGAACTTTTCCGGCAGCAGCGAGGCCAGGTCGATGGCCCGGTTCAGCCCCTGGCAATTGAGCTGGCCGAGGCCGCCGGCGGGCTTTTCCGCGTGGCGCAGGAACACCAGGGTCTGGGTGCCGTCCACCGGTTGTGCACGGCTGGCACTGGATTCCAGGGACAAGGCGCTGCCCAGCAACATGGCCGGTAGCAGCAGGTAGGCGCGGTTCTTGAGATGGCGTAACAGGGGCATGGCGAGCTTCTTCAGCGCAAGGGTGGAGGCTGACAAACCTGTGTATTCCCTGTCATCACGGCCGGTGAAGGCAGTGCTTCTGAGTCCTTGGACGGCGTTTGGTTCGATGCAGCGCCAGACTAACCACGGTGTGTTGCCGATTTAAGAAAACCCGGCGGATAATCCTCGACCGTTGCCTTGTGTGGCGCCCCCCTTTGACTGTCATTGGAAGCCTGTCATGACCGATCTTTCCGCTTTTGCCGTTACCCAGAAATGGCCTGCGCAATTTCCCGAATGGATTCAGCTGTATTCGTTGCCGACGCCCAACGGGGTCAAGGTCTCGATCATGCTCGAAGAGATCGGCCTGCCTTATGAAGCGCACCGGGTCAGCTTCGAGACTCAGGATCAGATGACCCCGGAGTTCCTCAGCGTCAGTCCGAACAACAAGATCCCGGCGATTCTCGATCCCCATGGTCCTGGCGACCAGCCGCTGGCGTTGTTCGAGTCGGGGGCGATCCTGATTTACCTGGCGGACAAGAGCGGGCAGTTGCTGGCCCAGGAGTCGGCGGCGCGTTATGAAACACTCCAGTGGCTGATGTTCCAGATGGGCGGTATCGGGCCGATGTTCGGGCAGGTGGGGTTCTTCCACAAATTCGCCGGCAAGGACTACGAGGACAAGCGGCCGCTGGAGCGTTATGTGAACGAGGCCAAGCGCTTGCTGGGGGTGTTGGACAAGCACCTGGAGGGGCGCGAGTGGATCATGGGTGAGCGCTACACCATTGCCGATATTGCGACCTTTCCGTGGATTCGGAATTTGGTCGGGTTTTATGAGGCGGGCGGGTTGGTGGGGTTTGATAGCTTCCCGCAGGTGCAGCGGGTGCTGGCCAAGTTTGTGGCGCGGCCGGCGGTGATACGTGGGTTGGAGATTCCCAAGGTGGTTTGAGGTGTTTTTTTAGGGGGCGAGCGCGAAGGGGGTAAATATCCGGTGCTGCGGTTATCGCCGCTTGTGGTTTTGCCTTTATGGCGGGGGAGTGGGGTACATATCCGTTGCTGCGGTCACGGCTGCTTAGGGTTTCGCTCTTGCGGCGAGTGGGATGGAGTACATATCCATTGCTGCGGTAACGGCCACTTAGGGTTTCGCCCTTACGGCGACTCACTTTTGTCAAACGACACAAAAGTAAGCAAAAAGTCTTGCCGGTATGACTCACCCACATAGGTAACAAACCAGTTCAAGCACATAGGTAACAGTTTTTAACTGG
>NZ_JAACFX010000021.1:0-30813 GCF_029237275.1 Pseudomonas sp. 3MA1
CTACAGATCCGTGTAGGAGCCGGCTTGCCGGCGAAGGGCTCAGCGATAACGCCGCGGATCGGCCTCGATCAGGCTAGCCAGCTGAGTCAGGGCAAAACGCAACTCGTCGCGGGTGGTGGGCGACATCAGCACCACCCGCACACAACGGGAGCTGACGCCGCGTTCCACCTGGAACTGGTTGCCGCTCATCACCAGTACCCCATTGGCCCGGGCCAGGGTGGCGAACTCATCGCCCGTCCACGGCTCCGGCAAGGTCAGCCACAGGTGATAGCTATGGGGCTGGGTCCGGATCTCCAAGCCGGCAAACACGTCCCGGGCAATCGCCTGGCGCACCGCCGCTTCGCTGCGCTGGGTCTGCACCAGCTTGCGATCCAAGCCCTCGACAATCACGTTGCTGGCCAATTGCGCGGTCAGCGGCGACGGCATCCACACACTGCTGCGGACCATCGAGCTCAGGCGCGACAGCAGCTTCGGCGGGCTGTAGAGATAGCCCACGCGCAACGCCGGCATGATCGCCTTGGACAGGCTGGTGAGGTACACCGAACGCTGCGGCGCGTAGCTCGACAGCGGCTTGATCGACGGATCGGTAGCCAGAAAGCCGTAGATATCGTCGTCGATGATCAAAAAGTCGAACTCTTCGGCAATCGCCGCAATCTGCGCCCGGCGCTGGGGCGACATGATCGCCGTGGTGGGGTTCTGGCAACTGGCGACGCACACCAGCAGCGCCGGTTTTTCCCGCAGGCACTGCTCGCGCAGGGCTTCGGGCAGCATCCCCTCTTCGTCCATGGCCACGCCCCGCAGGCGCCGCTCCAGGCCATGGGCCACGGAAATGATGCCCGGGTAGGTCAGCGACTCGCAGAGCAGCAGATCACCGGCATTGCTCAAGGCGCTGATGGCCACCATCAGGCCGTGCTGGGCGCCGGCCGTCAGCACCACCTGTTGCCAATGGACCTCGGACAAGGAGTGGCGCAACCACTGGGCACCGGCTTCGCGATGGGCCGGGTGGCCACCGTCGGGGGCGTAGTCCAGGGCCCGGCCGAAGTCGCTGCTGTGGGCCATGCCCACCAGGGCGCCGCGCAACCAGTACTCCAGGGTTTCGCTGTAGGGCTTGATGATCGACAGGTCCAGGACTTCGGACTGGCCCAGGGACAGCGACGGCGCGCTGGAGCCTTCCGGCAACCCCAGCGGCGGCTGCGCCAGCACGTAGGTGCCACGCCCGACTTCACCTTGCACCAGCCCGCGCCGCTGGGCTTCGCTGTAGGCGCGGCTGATGGTGCCGGGGGTGACATTGAGGATCACCGCCAGCTCGCGCAGGGTCGGCAGACGATCACCGTCATTCAACAAGCCGCTGCCGATATCCCGCGCCAGGGCATCGGCAATGGACAGGTAGACCGGTTGATTGAACTCGCTTAACTGAGGAACCCACATGGAGGCTGATGACCATCGGTTGCGTTGAGGTGGACCGGAGCATATCACAGGCGCGCATCGACTCTTAGCATCGACTCATTCGACAAATTGATTCGATTCATAGCGCGATCCGCCGCTTGGAAACCGCTGATAAAGTTTTTCAAACCAAATAAACACTTATAAATCAATAGCTTAACCACTGATCACAGTCGATTTGGCGGCAACCACGCCGAGAACCAATTGAATCGATTCAATTTATTGAAATACACTCAACCAGCGCCAACTCAATCGACTCAACTCCTTCCACCCCATGCCCAGTCGAGATGCCATGCACAGTCTCAGCAAGGACCTGTCCCTCTCCGCCGTGATCGCCGGCCTGATCGCCGTGATCATTTCCTACGCTGGCCCCTTGATCATCGTGTTCCAGGCCGCCCGCGAAGCCCATATGCCCAGTGACCAGGTGTCGTCCTGGATCTGGGCCATCTCCATCGGCAGCGGCCTCACCGGCCTGCTGCTGAGCTGGCGCCTGAAAGTGCCGGTGATCACCGCCTGGTCCACGCCCGGCGCGGCGCTGCTGGTATCGATGCTGCCCACGGTGTCGCTGCCCCAGGCCATCGGCGCCTATGTCGTGGCCTCGCTGATCATCGCCGTACTCGGGCTGTCAGGGGCCTTCGACAAGCTCATGAGCCGCCTGCCCAAGGCCATTGCCGCGGCCATGCTGGCGGGCATCCTGTTCCGCTTCGGCGCCGGGCTGTTCACTTCGGTCACCCTGCAACCGGCCCTGGTGCTGGCGATGATCGCCGCCTATCTGCTGGGCAAACGCTTCTCGCCACGCTACGCGATCCTCGCGGTGCTGCTGGTGGGCTGCGCGGTGGCCGCCGGCCTTGGCGAGTTCAATGGCGGCTCCATCACCCTGGCGCTGGCCGAACCGATCTTCATCGCCCCCGAGTGGAACTGGCACGCCATCGTCAACATCGGCCTGCCCCTGGCCCTGGTGACCCTGACCGGGCAATACGTGCCGGGCATGGCGGTGATGCGCAGCGCCGGCTACACCACCCCGGCGCGCTCGATCGTGTCCTGGACCGCCATCACCTCGGCGCTGCTGGCGCCCTTCGGCTCCCATGGCATCAACCTGGCCGCCATCACCGCCGCCATCTGCACCGGTCGCGAAGCCCACGAAGACCCGAACAAACGCTACATCGCCGGGATCGCCTGCGGCCTGTTCTACATCCTCATGGGGATTTTCGGCGCGACCCTGGCCTCGGTGTTCGCCGCCCTGCCCAAGGAACTGATCGCGGCCCTGGCCGGCCTGGCCCTGTTCGGCGCCATCAGCGCCGGGCTCAGCGGCGCCATGGCCGATGAGAAACAGCGTGAGGCCGCGCTGATCACCTTCCTGGTCACCGCCTCGGGCATGAGTTTTCTCGGTCTGGCCGCGGCGTTCTGGGGGTTGATCTTCGGCCTCGTGGCGCACTTCGCCCTGAGCTACACCCGACAGAAACAATCCCTCGCCGCGGCCACCGCGCCGCGCTGAACCTGCCCGGGCCCGGTGACTGTTACCGAATCCGAAAGGGTTCATGTCAATAAAAGCGCTTTCTCTTGATGAGAGGGCGCTTTATCCTTCGCACCCTGAAGCTGAAACGCTTCATCTTTCCTTTTGAAATCAGCGGCCTGCCGTCCTCGATCAACCTGTATCGATGCCACGTGCCGCGCCCTTGCTTCTGCCTATTCCTAGAAAAAGACCTGACTCGAATGCCTATGCCCGTTTTTCAGCGCTTAAAAGACAGCGCTGTCCTGACTCCCGTTGCCCTGCCCAAGACCCTGAGCCTGCTCGGCGCCCTGGGGTTTGCCGCCTGCGCCCAGGCCGCCCCGGCCTTCGACAGCGACTCGCCCTGGATGCTTGGCGACTGGAACGGCACCCGCACGGAACTGGCGAACAAGGGCTACGACTTCAAGGTCGACTACGTCGGCGAGATGGGGTCGAACCTGCACGGTGGCTACGACCATGACCGCACCGCGCGCTATAGCGACCAGTTCGCCTTCGGCAGCCACCTGGACCTGCAGAAGATCCTCGGCTGGGATGACGCCGAGTTCCAACTGACCGTGACCAAGCGCGACGGCGACAACATCAGCAACGACCGGATCAACGACCCACGGGTCGGCGGCCTCACCTCGGCCCAGGAAGTCTGGGGCCGCGGCCAGACCTGGCGCCTGACCCAGATGTGGTACCAGCAGAAATTCTTCGACCAGAAGCTCGACATCAAGGCCGGCCGCTTCGGCCAGGGCGAAGACTTCAACAGCTTCCCCTGCGACTTCCAGAACCTGGCGTTCTGCGGCTCCCAGGTGGGCAACTGGGCCGGCAGCGTCTGGTACAACTGGCCGGTCAGCCAGTGGGCCCTGCGGGTCAAATACCACCTGACGCCGGAGGTCTACGCGCAGATCGGCGCCTATGAGCAAAACCCGTCGAACCTGGACCGCGACAACGGCTTCAAGCTCAGCGGCAGCGGCACCCAGGGCACCCTGTTGCCGGTGGAACTGGTGTGGACACCCAAACTCAACGGCCTGGCCGGTGAGTACCGCGCCGGCTACTACTACAGCAGCGCCAAGGCCAGCGACGTGTACAAGGACGGCAACGGCCAGAGCGCGGCCCTGAGCGGCGAAGCCTATCGCAGCAGTTCGAGCAAGCACGGCCTGTGGTTCGGCGCGCAACAGCAAGTCACCAGCGTGGCCAGCGACCACTCCCGCGGCCTGAGCCTGTTCGCCAACGTCACCGCCCATGACAAGAAGACCAACGCCATCGACAACTACGTCCAGGCCGGCCTGGTCTACAAGGGCCTGTTCGATGCCCGGGCCAAGGACGACATCGGCTTTGCCCTGGCCCGGGTCCACGTCAACCCGGCGTACCGCAAGAACGCCCAGGCCAGCAACCAGGCCCGCGCGATCTACGACTACGACAACCCCGGCTACCTGCCGCCCCAGGACACCGAATACAGCGCCGAGTTGTACTACGGCGTGCACCTGGCCAACTGGCTGACCGTGCGCCCCAACCTGCAATACATCCGCCATCCCGGTGGCGTGAGCCAGGTGGACGACGCGCTGATCGGCGGGATCAAGATCCAGAGTTCGTTCTAAAGCCGCGCGGCAAAAAACCACGCCATTCACAGTTTTCAGCTGAACCAAGCCCGCGCCTGATCGTCATCTACAGTGAACAAGCGCGGGTCCACTCTTAACGTCACGGAGAACCACACTATGAGCACTGAGGGTGCTTCAAGTCCGAGCCGCCTGCTACCAGGCCTGCTCGGGATCTTGCTGCTGCTAATGGGCCTGGCCTTGCTGGCCGGGGGGATCAAGCTGAGCATGCTCGGCGGCTCGTTGTACTACGTCCTGGCCGGTATCGGCCTGACGCTGACCGGCCTCTTGCTGCTGGCCGGCAAACGCGCGGCGCTGGGCCTTTACGCCCTGGTGCTGTTCGCCAGTACCGTCTGGTCGCTGTGGGAAATCGGCCTGGACTGGTGGCAACTGGTGCCACGCCTGTCGCTGTGGTTCGCCCTCGGCGTGGTCCTGCTGCTGCCCTGGTTCCGCCGCCCGTTGCTGCGCGATGGCCCGGCCCCGCTGGGCACCGCCGCCCTGAGCGTGGCCGTGGTCCTGGCCGGTGGCGCCGCCATTGGCAGCCAGTTCACCAACCCTGGGGAAATCTCCGGCGACCTGGGTCGCGACGGCACCGACATGGCCAGCACCGCCCCGGCCATGCCCGAGGGTGAATGGCAGGCCTACGGCCGCACCGAGTTCGGTGACCGCTACTCGCCGCTGAAGCAGATCACCCCGGGCAACATCGGCAAGCTGCAGGAAGCCTGGCGCATCCGCACCGGCGACATGCCGACCGCCAAGGACCCGGTGGAGATCACCAACCAGAACACCCCGCTGAAGGTCAACGGCATGCTCTATGCCTGCACCGCCCACAGCAAGGTGCTGGCCCTGGACCCGGATACCGGCAAGGAAATCTGGCGCTTCGACCCGCAGATCCAGGGCCCCAACGGCGACGACTTCCGTGGCTGGGCGCACATGACCTGCCGTGGCGTGTCGTACTACGACGAAGCCAACTTCAAGAACACCGACGCCATCAGCCAGCCGGCCACCCTGTCCCCTGCGGGTCAGGCCATCGCCGCCAGCTGCCCGCGCCGCCTGTTCCTGCCTACCGCCGATGCGCGCCTGATCGCCATCAACGCCGACACCGGCAAGGTCTGTGAAGACTTCGGCAACAAAGGCGCCGTGGACCTCAAGGCCGGTATCGGCCCGTTCACCCCGGGTGGCTACTACTCCACCTCGCCGGCGGCCATCACCCGCAACCTGGTGATCATCGGCGGCCACGTCACCGACAACGAATCGACCAACGAGCCGTCCGGCGTGATTCGCGCCTTCGACGTGCACGACGGTCACCTGGTGTGGAACTGGGATTCGGGCAACCCCGACGAGACCGCTCCGCTGCCGGAAGGCAAGACCTATACCCGCAACTCGCCGAACATGTGGTCCCTGGCCAGCGTCGACGAGAAGCTGGGCATGGTCTACCTGCCACTGGGCAACCAGATGCCTGACCAATGGGGCGGCAACCGCAGCGCGGGCGCCGAGAAGTTCAGCGCCGGCACCGTGGCCCTGGACATCGACACCGGCAAGCTGCGCTGGAACTACCAGTTCACCCACCACGACCTGTGGGACATGGACGTGGGCAGCCAGCCGACCCTGCTCGACATGAAGACCGCGGACGGCGTCAAGCCGGCGCTGATCCAGCCGACCAAGCAAGGCAGCCTGTACGTACTGGACCGTCGCGACGGCACCCCGATCGTGCCGATCCGTGAAGTACCGGCCCCGACCGGCGCAGTCGAAGGCGACCACACCGCCCCGACCCAGGCCCGCTCGGACCTGAACCTGCTGAACCCGCCTCTGGATGAAAAAGCCATGTGGGGCGCCACGCCGTTCGACCAGATGCTGTGCCGCATCCAGTTCAAGCAACTGCGCTACGACGGCCAGTACACTCCGCCATCGGTGCAGGGCAGCCTGATCTACCCGGGCAACGTCGGCGTGTTCAACTGGGGCAGCGTCTCGCTGGACCCGGTGCGCCAGCTGCTGTTCACCAGCCCGAACTACATGGCTTTCGTTTCCAAGCTGGTGCCGCGCGCCGAAGTCGCCGCCGACAGCAAGCGCGAAAGCGAAACCTCGGGCGTGCAACCCAACACCGGCGCGCCTTACGCGGTGATCATGCACCCGTTCATGTCGCCTCTGGGCGTACCTTGCCAGGCCCCGGCCTGGGGTTATGTGGCCGGTATCGACCTGACCACCAACAAAGTGGTGTGGAAGCACAAGAACGGCACCAGCCGCGACAGCTCGCCGATCCCCATCGGCCTGCCAATCGGCGTACCGAGCATGGGCGGCTCCATGGTCACCGGCGGTGGCGTGGGCTTCCTCAGCGGCACCCTGGACCAGTACATCCGCGCCTATGACGTGAAAAACGGCAAGGAACTGTGGAAATCCCGCCTGCCAGCGGGCGGCCAGGCCACGCCGATGAGCTACACCGGCAAGGACGGCAAGCAGTACGTCCTGGTGGTCGTGGGCGGCCACGGCTCCCTGGGCACCAAGATGGGCGACTACATCATTGCCTACAAACTGGCGGAATAAGCTTTACCGGCAGGCATTAAAGGGGCGGCTACCTTGGGGTAGCCGCCTTTTTTTGTGCGCACCAGGCATAACGCGTGGCGCGCAAGCGCAACCAGCTTGGCTGTAACAGCCTCTAGGGGGACGTGGAGGTGAAGGTTCCACAACTCATCTCGCCAGTTCTTCGCCAACTCCGCATCCGGCGCAGCCAGCCCCAGTTCCGAGTCGGTATGCATACTGCGCGTATTGATATTCGCCGAACTGAGCAGGCTGAACACATCGTCCACCACCAGCAGTTTCGAGTGCACGTAGATATCCCGGGAGTACGCCTGTTCGCCTTCGACCAGGGGGCTGCCGGGTTCGGGGTTGCAGGCGGTGAGTGTAGCGATCACCATTTTGAGTCCGGGCAGGTCCTTGAGGGCGTAGGGTTTGGCGTCTTCGTCTTCGTCTTCGCCTTCGTCGTCTTTCGGCTTGCCGAGTTCGGCGATGTCCTCCGGCTTGAGGCCGCCCAGGCGCTCTTCCACATCGGGGGTGAAGCCCTGGCGCTCCAGCTCGGTGATTTCGCGCTGGAGCACTTCGGCTCGGTTGAGCTGTGCGCGTTGCAGATAGGCGTCTTGCTACGGGTGAAGTGTTCCTTGTGATACGGGTAAGTACTGATTAGCGATTGGCCGCTTTCGCCGGAAGCGTAGTAACGCACTGCTTTGGGATGTTGTCTTCATAATAGGTGCTGTTTAGGCTTTTATTCTTTTTATCAATGATGAGGTTGATGAACTCATCACCGCAGCTAGGGAAGTTCTCTGTGAACTCTCCTTTTTTAGCGTCGTAAACAAAGACTCTAAAGATCGTGTAAGTGCCCATTCCGTCGTCAGTGTGCCAAACAGCAAAATCCTCCAATCCATCAAAATTGAAGTCATCAAGTTTTATATGTAGTTTCTTGTCTGCCTCAAAAATAAAGTCATTTATTTTGTGGTGGCCATTATTTTTCACGTTTACATTCAGGCTTGATCCGTTCCACGAAAGTTTTACTTCGCTTTCTTTATTGGGGTTGAATTTTAGCGATTGCGCTTGAATAGATGCGCACACAAAAACTGCTAAAGCTGACAAAATTGCTTTCTTAGTATTCATTTAATTACTCCGCAGGCTGCATATTTGCATGGATAGTAGCCTTTCCTGTAGGAGATATAATTAATGTTTGAGTTACATCAATGCTGTCTGTGAGCCTCCGAAGCATGTAGGCAGTGTAGGCTTGTCTCTCGTAATATCCGTTGCCGCCGCCGTTAACTAGACGATTGATCAGTCCTATATTATTTGCCGAGTACAACCTGCCTGAAACTCTGTTTATATTAATTCCACCAGAGAAGACTTTAGACACCCAGTAAAAACCGCCCGAGTCACACGCATTATATTTGTTCTCTGCAACTATATCTGGACCAAATCTTGGAGCCCAGACAAAAGCAATCCCCCCATCATCCGGATGTGCTGAGTAGTGCATTGAAACGTTAGGTTCTGTCCGAAAAGTCGGTTTAGGTAGAATTACCGCGATGATTGGTTAGAGGCCCATATGGCAAGGCGCTACGAACTCTCCGGCGCATCGTAGGAATTGATCAAATATCTGGTTGCTACAGAACAGAAACTGGGTCGTCCACGCAGCGATGATCAGCAGACCGGAGCCCCCCCCCCCCGGCTGACCGAACAGCGCCACCGCGGCGCTGGAAAAAAGCATGGCCAGGGCGATGAACACCTGCGCGATGATCAAAGTGCTGCGACGGGTTTGCCGCCGGTAAGTCTCAGGGTCCTGCGGGGTGATGACGAACATGGGCGCGACGCGCTCCGTTGGCGTTGGGTCAATTTTCAGGCGGTCATTATCAGCGCTGGGAGCGATGCCGATGGGTAAAATTGCCGCTGGAGAAGCAATAGCATGATCCGGGTCTTGGCTACGAGGAAGGACAAAATCTGTTCAAGGTGCACACGAGCATGTGTTGCCATAACAATTTCGCTTCCGTGCATTTACTCTTGTTTACCCCCAAGAGAAAAAACACAAGAACACTAAAAACTCAAGAAACGGATTTTAATCAACTCCCAGAATCAGGCATCCTCTCCCGAATAGGTCACCGGAGGAAAAATCAAACAGTCATGCGATCCCGGCTCAACTGTAACTCCCACCAAGAAAAATTCGCCCAACACAAATCATCATATACAGTGCGCCTTTGACTTGATTGGTTCGGAAACTTGATCTTCACGACCAAGAGCAAGCATTTTATCTACATACTCCTTATACAGAGCACAAGCTTCTTTTTGCATACCCATACCCGAATAAGCATCTGCCAGATTGATAGTGGCCTCTACTTTTTCCGGGTACTTCTTATGAATATCCCTAAGAAGAAATGCAGACATCACGAAATTTTCGTTTTGATACAAAAACCGAGCATAGTCATTAACAAATGAAGCATTACCCTCTCCAAGAATCAAAGTTATCTCATACAGAAAGTCCTTAGGAGCAACCTTCGGTGTTTTTTTCCCTTTATCATCCACCCTATAAAGCAGCGAATCATTCTCACCCAAGCGATAATTTTCAAGCACAAACTGAAAATCTTTACTTACTTCACGCACAGCATCCTCGGAAGATAACTCCTGCAAAACAGGACCACCACCTGAAAACTCCGAAAACAATACACAGCACTTTATGCGCCGCACATGAAACTGCTGTGGAAACCTAGCCTCATCTGGAAGTACTTCGTTACCAAGAGAATACTTTTCATCTCTGCTTGGTTCTACCCAGGTTGAGGTTTTGTAAAGCACCCAATCCTTCAACGCTGGCTCCCATCTGAAATCGTACTTCGTCAAATCAGTATTTCGGGTGTAGAAATCCAACAACAATGAAAAATCACCCGGAATATACCCAGGAAACAGACCACCATTACCCAGACTAAAAATCCCTTTCCTCTCCTGCCCGGAACCACCAACCTTAATAGTCACCTCTGAAAGTTCTCTATCAGGCTCCGAGCTAACAACAGAATACGAATCACATTGCCCATCTCCATTGAGGTCCACATCACACTCAAGACTTGCGCAAGAAATGCTGCTCCACAGCAAGACACAAATGAATAACAAAGTCCTCACAGCGCACCTCCAAGTGCAAGCAGTCGTGCTTCAGCATACTGTTTAGCGACTGTAGCCGTACGCCCCGGGGCATAATACGTTAATACAGCGTTCTCACCGATCGCTGGATCTGCATCATACAACTCAAGAAAACGCCTATATCCTATTATCGCTTGCGCTTGATCTTTCGTTTTTCCGTTTTTACCACCACCTGGATCACTCCAGAGCCCCCATGCGAATGAAAGCTTAGCTTTATCGTACGCTTTACTATCCACAACTTCATAAACACCTTGATTATTGAGCTTGGTACAGCCCTGCATATCCAAAACTCTTAGAGCTCGATTGAGAAACTGCAATCGATCATCATAGCCATTGAAGCCACCATTAACGAGCGCTGTACAGTAGATGAAATCATCAGCATCTGAATGCAAGGTTAGTTTCTTGTATTCCGACCAGTACCAACCTACAGAAAGCACACTATGAGGAAGCTGAGCCATTTTATGATAATTCGGCAAACCTTCGAAACTTTCACCGACATAATGACCATAGGCGCGATAATTCACCTGAAACGTGATCTGAATAAGACCACGACCTATATAGGGCGAATAACCAGGAGGGTCGTTAGGGTCTACTATTTCCACCGTAAACTGCAGACTGCCACTCTCATGCAGCATCTGAGCAAGAACATGCACTTTACTGATACAGGTGGCAATCCCTGAGCGCTGATACATCTCTGCTAACAGATCAGTGTATTTATCAATATTGGCCTGTGTCGCATAAGGGGCAATGGCCTTCATTTGCTCAGGTGTAATCGTTCCTGAACAGCTACATACAGCACCGGTAAAAAACATTGAAATCATACCAACCGGATGAACACTCCAGACTTTAGAGCCTTCATTTGTTCCGCTCTGATCAACTCCATGCCCCCACCAACTTAACTTTTCAATTCTCGCCTTTTCTTCGACCCAACCCTTATTGGGCTGGCTTTCGCTGTCCTTCATCAATTCATCCAGGGAGTCCCATTGATCAGCCTTGTAATCCCACTCACTCTCATACTGAACAAGCATCTGCGAAATCGGTTGGGAGAACCAAGGCTTACCCAGCGCCTCCCTTATTTCATCAGGCAGTAGCTTTTTATCACCATTCTTATCAAGAATTTTGTACAGGGATTGTGTGACGGGGCCTGCTCCAGCCTTTACAACTTCAGGCTGATAAGTCGCAAGCTCTTCTTCTGTAAGTTCTTTTTGTGCCTCCAGAAAGGCAGCGTAGTGCTCAACATGGCTGACGGTTTCTTCAATGAAAGTAAAACCCTCCCACTCAAAAGACGAATGTCGAGATAGCGCGATATCCGGCTCAGCAAACCAGCCACTGATGGCGTTGCCCGATACATCAGCAAGCACTCCTTCCAGGTGCCACCAATAGGTGTAAGTGGTCAGGCCGCCCATGACCACGGCAGCCTTGATCTTTTTCTCTGGAGGTAATGATTCCAATACCTGCAACGGGATGATCAAGTCATAACCAATCTGGTGACCTGGGTCGGATGCCTTGGGTGGGGTTGTTGCATTCATGCCCGCCACATGGCTGATCAGCTTTGCACCCTTTGCGACCTTGACCAGGGTTCTGTCCTTTACAGGCAAGTTGGCCGCTGTGGATCGACTCTGTTGGATAAACGTCTTGACGTCTTCACAGCTAAACACTTCCAGATGCAGCAGATTCTTCGGCGCGGAGTCCGATTGATTCTGATACTTGCCCACATGCCCAAGAACTTCGCCCGCCTTGACTTTATAAGCCGTTTTCAAAGGGACAACCTTGTCCATATCCTCCGGTGTGCTCATTGCCTCCAGAAGATCAAGTGAGACATACCCTGGCAACACTCCCTCAACGTCTGGAACAAGAACTGGCATGGACTCACCACTGACAATTTCGAGCAACTTGCGGTATTTGCCAGAGTTTTTTTCGTCGCTGATTCTGATTTGCGTGCCTACCGGCAGAAAGCCTATTGGCCTTCCCTGGGCAAAAGCATCACGCACGATTGCGCCATTTTCCTGCTCCTTTGGAAGATCCCGGGCCTTGTCCCCCACAAAGTATTGATCCGCAGAAATACGCTGCATTTCTTCCTTGAATACCCAGCCAGTCTGCTCTGCCAGTTCGGCTACCGCCGGTATGACGTCGACCACTTCCAGCCATCTCTGAGTATCGGGTGCAGGTTTGGTGAACACCGTGGTTCCACGAGGCAATACCGCCAATATCGGCGTGTTACCACCAGAGTCGCTGCTACGAACCCTAAGCCCCAGCAGTTTGTCGGATGCTGCCGCTTTGACCTTGTAGGTGGCGTTCCAGAAGCCGGGGCGCTTGAGTGCCGGACTGGTTTGATAGCCCTGCCAATCCAGCAAATGCATGTACAGACTGAAGAAAATCAGGCTAGGACCCGCCGTGGCAGGTGACCCGGGAGGTGCAGGGAGTTCAAGGCGGTGCCTGACCAACACAAAGCCCGTGGAAAATGGCGCGCTCTTCGAACCGTACTCGGATACCGGATAAGTCTTGTCAATTCGATACGCCACCACCTCGCCGTCAGCGATGCAGCGCACTTCAGTCTTGTCTGAAACCAGTCCGCTGGCGTCATCGAAATGCACACCACCATGCCAAAGGCCATTGGCACCTATGGGATAGAAACCATCGTCGGCCTTGGCCAAGGCCTGGTAATACTGCTGTGGATCTATCGACCGAGTCGTTCCCACTTTCAGTGGAAATACCCAGTTCTCGACTTTATCGATTGTCTTTTGGTTGCCCGATGCCTCTGTCATGACTTCGTCCTTGCCCCCCCCTGTATCAGGGAGTCTTCATCAGCCGGAGAAATTGATCAGCCGTTGTCGCTGAGGCTTGATCGGCTCTTGTAATGGATTCACCAAGGCCTTCTCCATCAAGCTCCCGGCCTTATCCTTATCCGCCACACCGGGTAGCACCGGCGGCTGGATTCCAATGCCAGAGCCAGCACCGGCTGCACCTCCCGCATTCACCTTGAGCAACGCTCCATTCACGCTGACGCCGCTGGCATCGAGCTTGATAAAGCTGCCCCCGGCTTGCACCGTCAGTTCACTGGCCGCTTCGATCACCATTTTCTGGCCCGCTTGCAGATGAATCTCACGCCCGGCCTGGAGCAGTTGTGCGCTGCCCAGCTTGATGTGCTGGTCGTGCGCCACGTTCAGGTGGTCGTCGGCGCGGATTTCGGTTTTGCGTTCGCCGTGGACGGTGCGGTGTTCTTCGGCCTTGAGTTCGCTGTAGCTGTTGGCTTCGACGCTGTCGTGACGCTCGTGGCCGACGCGAATCTTCTGGTCGTGCTGGATGTTTTCATCCCAGTCGCGCTGGGCGTGGACGAAGATCTGTTCGGCGCCTTGCTTGTCTTCGATGCGCACTTCGTTGAAGCCGGCGCCACCCGGTGAACTCAGGGTCTTGAATACACTGCGGGTCTTGTTGGCCGGCAGTTCGTAGGGGACGGGGTGTTCCTGGTGATAAAGGCAACCGCTGATCAGCGGCTGGTCGGGGTCGCCTTCGAGAAAGTCCACCAGCACTTCCATGCCGATGCGCGGGATGGCGAGGGCGCCGTAGCGGTCGCCGGCCCAGCTGGAGGCGACCCGCAGCCAGCAGCTGGTCCGGTCGTCGCCCTGGCCTTCGCGGTCCCAGTGGAACTGCACCTTGACCCGGCCATATTGATCGGTGTGGATTTCCTCTCCTGGCGGGCCAGTGACCACTGCGGTCTGGCTGCCGAGGACCCGGGGTTTCGGATGGTCCAGCGCGGAGCGGAAAAATACGTCCCAGGGGGTGGCGAGGAAGCGGTTGCGGTAGCCCTGCTGGAAGCCATCGCTCGAATCGCTGTCGCTGGTGATGGATTCTTCCAGCACCTGGGGCTGTTTGCCTTCGTGGGTCACCTGGGTCAGCAGCCAGAGGTCGTTCCACGCCTGGCGCGGGTGATCGGACAGTTCCAGCAAATGCCCGCTGACCAGTCGCGGTTCATCGCCCCAGCCCTCAGCTTGCAGGTAGTCGGCGCGGTGGCGTTCCAGGGCGCGCTGGCTGAGCAACTTGCCCCGTTCGCGATCGGTGAAGCGCCCGGGGTAGTCGTAGTCCTCCAGGTCCGGTTGCTGGGTCTGGGCGTCGGGCTTGTAGGCGGCCTCCATTTGCAGGCGTGGCTTTTCGAAGTCGTAGTCGCGTCGTGTGACGCGGCTGGTACGGGTTTCCAGGCGCACGTTGAAACCCTTGATCACCGGCTCATCGGCCACCAGCCCGCTGCCGCGCACATAGGCGGTGGGTCGGCCGAGCTTGCGGAACACGCTCTGGTTGTCGCTGAACACCAGCAAGTGCGCCTCGCGGCTGTGCTGGAAGTGGTAGTGCAGGCCCTCTTCTTCGCACAGGCGCTGGATGAAGTGCAGGTCGCTCTCGTCGTACTGCACGCAGTAGTCGCGCTCGGGGCACGGGTGCTGGATCTGGAACTGGTAGGCATCGCCGAGGATGCCGTGCTCTTCGAGGATCAGGGCGATGATCTGCGGCGCCGAAAGCTGCTGGAAAATCCGCTGGTTGCTGCGGTGGCGCAGGTAATCCAGCTGCGGCTGCAGCGACAGGCTGTAGCGGCTCAGGCGCTTGCCGGCATCACCCTGGGCGATGCGCTGGATCAGCCCGTGGATGCCGTGGCCCTGGGGGTCGAAAGCGAGAAAGGCCGGTTGGTGCAGCAGCGGCTCAAGGTCGATGAAGGGGCGTTCGCTGACCAGTTGCAGGTCGAAGCGAAACGGCTGGCTGATGGCTTCGCTGCCCTGGAAGGCGAGCACCTGGAAGTCGTGCTGGATGCCTTGGATGTCCAGGCTGAAGTGGGTCTGGTCGGCCGGGCTGAACATGGGTCGCTCCTTGACGTGTTGCGGCTAAGTCCATTAGCCGAAGCGCTGCGGGGCCGAGGCCACGCTGCGGACGCGCAGTAACGTAGCAAGTTGCAACTCGTCACGTTTGTAGGAAGTGTCTGAAATACCGACCGATCAGCCCGTTCCATGACCTCCTTTATCTCACCGCCATCCGGGTGCTGAGGGTGCTGGAAGGACAGTTGCGAATGCTCATGTGGCGACTGATCGGTGGGAGCCCTCGGCATACCCTGCCCCTCAAATCGCGGTCACCGAAAATTCCTACAACTCGCGTCCACTTGCATCACCTTGTCCCTCCAAGGCGATGCCCTTAAGGTCTGGGGGTCATTGCAAATTCAGTGACAGGGCGTAGGAACCCTTCGATAACCCTTGGCGCATAAGCGCCCGTCTGATTGCGGAGCATCTGTCGCATCCGTAAGATCAGCCGCGGCGGCCGTGCGCGGGCACGCTTCGGCGTGGCCGAGTCCAAGGGTATTCGGTATTCCTACCCCGCGCGCGGCTGCCACCCAAGCCCGTAGGAAGGCCGTTGGCAGCTCTCATGCCTACCCGGAGCTCGATCAAATGAAAAAGGTCAAACCCAACAAACCTGACACATCTACGACGGAGCGCAGCTCTCGTCACATGCCATTGACCAGCAACGACTACAACATCCCCGCCCTGCTGGTGGACACCCAGGCCCCGCTGGACGCGCTCCACGAGGCCGCCGCCCACCGCATCCGCGCGGCCACCCAGTTGCTGGAGAACATCGCCAGCCACGACAACCTGCAGAGCAACCCGGCCTTGCTCCAGGACTTCGCCCAGCTGTGCGTCATCCCCCTGCGCGACGGCTGCGACCTGCTGGACGTGCTCGGCCGGCGCCTGCAGGAACAACTGCTCACCTGAGCCTGATCCGGGACCGGCAACACCTCGCCGGTCCCATCCGGCGGCCCTGTGCGCCTACCCCCGCCGCCCCGTAATTGCAAAGCGACATTAGCCCATTTGTGCTAATCGACCCTCCCCCAGCCCGGAGCTATAGTGCCGAGCAACCACCCGCTCTCCCCCAACACCGCCGTTCTGCGGTGTCGGGAGCGGCTGCGCCGTTGAAAACACAACAACACCAAGGAAGAGTCATCATGAAACTCCAGTCCAGCCTCCGCCCCCTTGCCCTGCTCAGCGTCCTGGCCCTCGCCTTGGGCGGTTGCGCCATCGCCAAGCCGAGCAACGACGATCTGAAGAATCGCGCCCAGATCACCCTCGGCAAGCCGGTTTCCACAGTCTCGAACGTGCGCAGCGACGCGTCCCAGACCTACTTCACCGCCAGCACCAGCGCCGGCGAATACAACTGCGTATTGCCCAGCGGCGGCATGGTCGCCTTCGCCACCATGGGCGGAGCGGTCGCGCTGCCGGCCGAGTGCAGCAAGCAATAAAGCGCTAGCCCCTGAGCAACCAGGTTCGCCGCGACGGGCTGCCCCGGTGTAGCAGCGGGACAGCGTCGGGCGAGCACCGCTCCTTCCTGAAAAGGTTCTGAATTGATGAAACCCCGTCTCTTCATGGTGACAGGCCTGGCCCTGCTCGCCTGTACCCTGATGGCCTGTGCGCCGCGCCAAGGGCGAACCCTGGACGAATACCCATCGGTCAAGATCCCAACCGTGCAGTACCCCGAGGTCCCCTTCGACACCCAGGCCGCCCGCGCCGCCCTGCAACCGGGCACCGCCACGCTCACCGGCAAGTTCTGCATCGTCGGCAACGACGGCATCGAGGACAGCCGCGACGTCAAGATCTATCTCTACCCGGTCACCCCGCACCTGCAGGCCTGGCACAAGTTGCGTGCGTCCAAGCCCGAAGGCGCGCCGGTGAGCATGGCCCCCGAGGCCGTGGCCGTGCACCGGGTGACCCGCACCGACGGCAACGGCATCTTCCAGTTCACCGGCCTGCAACCGGGTCGCTACTTCGTCCAGGGCCAAGACATGGTGTACGGCACCAGCCGCTGGAACGAGTACGTGGGCACTGGCCAGAGCAACACCAACTACGGGCCGGTGACCACCCACTACTACACCGAGCGCAGTTCGATCTCTTCGTACTCGGGGATGCTGGATGACTTCGTCGAACTCGCCAGTGGCGAGAACAAGAAGCTGACCATGACCAACTACCCCCTGCTTATCCCGTGCCGGACCTGGTAACCGCCGCTGGCGCCGAAGCCCTGTGGGCCGACGCCAGCGGCGTCTCGCGCAGGGCTCGCAAGGTGCCCCGCAGTTCCACCGGGCGCACCGGCTTGGAGAGGATGGCGATATTGCGGTCGTGCAGGGCGGCGTGGATTTTCTCGATGTCGTGTCCGGTGATGATCAGCGCCGGCACTTCCCAGCCGCGCTGCCGGCGGATGCTGTCGATGCATTCGATGCCCGAGGCCCGGGTGCCCAGGTCATAGTCGGCGACGATGATGTCGCAGTCGGTCAGCAGGTCTTCCCCGCTCGACTCGGCCTGGACCACGCAGCCCCAGCGTTCCAGCAACGCCGAGGTGGCCAGCAAGACGTTGCGGTCATCTTCCACCAGACACACCCGCAACCCGGTCAGCAAGCCGCTCTGCAACGCCTCGTCACGACCGTGCAAGCGCTGTGGCGCGGCCAGTTGCAGGCCGTGCAGGCTGACCGTGGTGCCGTGATCGACCCGCGAGCGGATGGTCACCTGCAGGTCGGTCAATTGCCCCAGGCGCTTGACGATGGACAGGCCCAGGCCGACGCCTTCGACGTCCTTATCCCGTACCTGGCGAACCCGATAGAACTCCTCGAAGATCTTCGGCAGGTGCTCCTCGGCAATCCCCCGGCCCTGGTCATAAATGACGATGGCCAGGCCCGCGCCGCGCCGGCGTACACCAATCAGCACCGGCCGCTCGGCGGCGTACTTGAAGCAGTTGGACAGCACGTTCTGAACCATGGTCGCCAACAACCCCGGATCGACCCGCACCCAATGGGCGCAAGGCCGCAAGCGCAGTTCGACACCGGCCCAACGCGCCGCTTCGGTGTTCTGGCGCACCAGGTCGCGCAGCAGCTCGCCCAGGTGCACGGTGTCGTACTTGGGCTGCACCCGCCCGTTGTCCAGGGTGTAGAGGTCGAGGATCGAACGGAACAATTGCGAAACGTTGAGCAGCGAACGGTCGATGTTGTCCACCAGCCGCCGCTCATCCACCCCCAGGTTGGCTTCGCGCAGGCAGGCGGTGAACAGCCCGATGGAGTGGATCGGCTGGCGCAGGTCATGGCTGGCCTGGGCCAGGAAGCGGGATTTTTCCAGGTTGGCGGCAATCGCCTGTTCGGAAGCCAGGCGGGTGCGCTTGAGCAGGATATGGGCGTACACCGGAATCACCGTGCTGGTGATCATCAGCATCAGCACCATGTAGGGCTGGGCCTGCCAATAGGGGGTCAGCAGGTAGACCATGAACAGCGCGACCTGCGCCAGCACGGTGGCGATCGCCAGGTAGCGCGAGCCGAAGCGCATGCCATTGCCCAGGTTGACCCAGACCATCACCGCATAGATCGGCAGCGCCCCCTCGCCGCCCACCACCAGGCCGTAACAGGTGCCGGTGTAGTCGTAGACCATGCCCAGGATGCGCCGCGCCGGGTAGTGCCCGGGCCAGCGGGCAATGGCCATGCGCAGGATGATCGAACCCAGCATGAACAGGGCAATGTAGATCATCACCGGCACATAGGGCTCGACCTGCTGCCCCGGCAGAAAGCCGATCACGCTAAACCAGACCAGGGCGCAAGCGGCGACGATGATCCGCAGGGTGGCCTGGTCGAGTTCGCTGTCCTTCTCAACGTTCATGCAATCACCTCCTTGTGCAATCTGTGTGGCCGTGGTCTTTTGCCGCTCGGCCAAACCGCGTTTCGAACACGACCAGCGGCCCATTACAACGCCGCGCGTCAAGTTAGCATGCGCGCAGGACTGGATGTTTCAAGGAGTTTCACGACATGACCTGCCGGATTATCGTCGCCGACGACCACCCGCTGTTTCGCGAAGGCATGCTGCGCACCCTTCAGCGCCTGCTGCCCGGGGCCCTGCTCGAAGAGGCCGGCGACCTGGCGGCGGTGCTGGCCCTGGCCAGGACCGGCGAAGAGCCGGACTCGCTGATTCTCGACCTGCGCTTTCCCGGCCTGACCTCGGTGAGCCTGATTGCCGACCTGCGCCGCCAACTGCCGCGGACCTCGATCATCGTGGTGTCGATGGTCGACAACCAGGACCTGATCGGCGAAGTCATGGCCGCCGGGGCCGACGGCTTCATCGGCAAGAGCATCAGCCCGGAGGAGATCGGCCAGGCGATCCAGGCCATCCGCGAAGGCGAGGTGGTGGTCAAGTACGCGCCTTCCGGCCTGCTGCTGCCGCTGGACGCCGGCGCCGAAGTGAGCCAGCTGACCACCCGGCAACAGGAAGTCCTGCGGCTGATCGCCCAGGGCAAGACCAACAAGGAAATCGCCAGGGAACTGGAGATCTCGCCGTTCACCGTGCGCATCCATGTGTCGTCCCTGCTGCATGCCCTCAAGGTGCCCTCGCGCGCCGCGGCCGCGGTGAAGTTCGCCGGAACCTGGTAAAGCGCGCCCCGGAATCGACCGCGGCCATTGGTCCCGGTAGCCCCTTTAATGCTGGGAAGCCCTGCGCAAATAAGGCAGCATCGGTCCTGGCACGCCTGAATAAACACCATGGCATTGGGTGGCAGACCAGGAACAGCGTGCTGGCGCCGCCGCCCTAAGCAGGAGAAAGACATCATGAATACGGATAAACGTGATGAATTGTTTGACCGGTTACAGCACTGGTTCGGTGACTCGGAAGCCGCCAACTGGAACGAATACACCACCGAGCAGGTGGCCAAGGGCGTGCTTAGCGCCTTTACCCCGGCGCAATGGCAACGACTCGGCGAGACGCTGCTGTCCCGGCCCGAGTACTGGCAGCACCGCTGCGCGGTATCCCTGGGCGAGTTGCGAACCCCACCGGCCATCGCCTTGTTGAAACGCCTGCTGGCGGACTCGCCCTACCTGGATGTGCGGATCATGGCGATCTATGAGCTGGACTGGGCCGAAGCCGCCATCGAACCGCGCTACGCGCCCTGCATCCAGGAAATCATGGACAACCTCAGCGCCGAAGACATCGAACCGGAACTGCACAGCCTGCTGACCAAGGCCGAATCGGCCCGCCTCTGACGCCCCACCCCGGATGCCGGCTGCGGCCGGCATCCAGCGCCCTCAACTGGGCACCTGCGACCTCAACGCCCAGCGCTCGAAAGCCTCGGTGGCCAGGGGCCGACTGATCAGGTACCCCTGCAGCGTGTCGCAGCCCCAGCTTTCCAGCAGGCGCAGGCAATGCTCGAACTCCACCCCTTCGGCCACCACCTTGAGCCCCAGCTTGTGGCTCATTTCAATGGTCGAGCGCACGATCACCGCGTCACCACTGGTTTCGTTCAGGTTGCGGATAAAGGACTGGTCGATCTTCAGCTCCTGCACCGGCAGGCGCTGCAACTGCGCCAGGGATGAATAGCCGGTGCCGAAATCGTCCACCGACAGGCTGATGCCGCAACCCCGCAAGCGCTGCAGCACGGCCAGGGCCTGCTGCGGATTGCGCATGATGGCGCTCTCGGTGATTTCGAAGACCAGCTGTTCGGCCGCCACCTGGTAGCGCTCCAGGCATTCGCTGACCCGGACTTCCAGGCCGTCGTCCTCCAGGTCACTGGCGGAAATGTTCAACGACAGGCGCACCGGCAAGGCCCGGCGGTTCCATTCGGCCAGTTGGCCGATGCAGGCCTCGATGACCCAGGACGTCAGGCTGTGCATGCTGCCGGTCCGCTCGGCCAGGGGAATGAACTCCGCCGGCGACACCACGCCGAACACCGGGTGCTGCCAACGCAGCAGGGCTTCGGCCTGGTGCCGGTCATCCCGCTGCCGATCGAGCTTGGGCTGATACAGCAGGAACAGCTCGTCTTCGGCCGCGGCACGGCGCAAATCGCGGATCAGGCTGATCTGCCGCTGATGGGCCAGGTCGCGGTCCTGCTGGTAGACCTGCAGGTAGCCGGGGTTGAGCGAGGCGTCGTGGCGCGCGATGGCCGCGCGGCTGATCAACTCCTCGGCGCACTGGCCGTCGGCGGGGTACACCGCCATGCCCATGCAGATCTGCCGCCGGACCTCGTCGCCGTGGATCCGTTGCGGCTGGCTCAACAGCTCATGCAGGCGATCGGCCACGGCAATGGCGCCGTCGAGTTCGGTGTTCTCCAGCAGCAGGAGAAACTCGCTGGCGGTGATCCGCGCGGCGGTATCGCCCTGGGTCAGGACCTCCGGCAACCGCCGGCTGAGTTCGCCCATCATCTGCTCCAGCCCTTCGCTGCCGAAGCCTTCGTGGATCGCCCGGTGATTGTCGATGCCCAGGTACAGCAGGACCACCTTGCGCCGGGCGGCGATGGCCTGGCCCAGGCGTTCGATGGCCAGGGCCCGATTGGGCAGACCGGTCAGGGGATCGTGCAGGGCATTGTGGGCCAGTTGCCGCTCACGGGTGGCAATGGCGCTCTGCATGGCGTTGAAGGCATCCGCCAGGACCCCGAATTCATCGCTGCGCTTGATGGCGACCGCGGCCTGATAGTTGCCGGCGCCGATGCGCCGGGCGGCTTCGGCCAGGTCCTCCAGAGGGCGCGAAACCCGCCGCGCCATCAACAGCGCGCAAACCAGGGACACCACCAGGGCCACCAGGGCGATCCACAGGAACTCCCGGTCCAGTGGCGCGAAGGCTTGCAGGGCCTGCTCCAGGGGGCTTTGCAGCAAGACCATGACCCGTGGATCGGCGGGATCCCCGGTATTGGCCAGTTGCAGGGCCTGGTTGAGAAAACGCTGGCCATGGGCGTCGCTCAACGGCGGCAGGGACTGCCACAGCGGATCGCCCAGGGCGTTGATGATGGGTGACCAGAAGAATTCCGGCTGGGTGCTGAACAGCTCGCCGGGGCGCTGGGCGTCGACGGTCAGGAACGACACTTCCAGGTTGCTCATGGAGCGCAGCTCCCGGGCGAACAGCTCGTCCATGGGAAACCCCATGACCACCCGGGCCAGGGGCGAGGAGGCCTGCACCTGCCCTTGCACCAGCAGGTAGGGACGGCCCTGGATCGCGACGAACAGCATGTGGGTGTCGTGACGCCAGGCCCGGCGCAGGGCCTGGTCATAGAGAAAAGGCCGGTCCCGGGCCACCGCCGGCAGGGTGCTGGCGATGACCCGGCCGTCGGGACTGAGCACGAACATCTCGCTGGAACGGATGCCGCCGCGGTGCTGGGCCAGGGCCGCGAGAATATCCACCGGCTTGCCACTGAGCACGGCCCGGCGGAACTCCGAGTCCAGCACCAGCCAGTCGACCCCGTATTGCAGCGTGCGCCCCCGCAGGTCCAACAGGCGCTCGAAGACCCGGGTGCCGATTTTCAATTGCTGCTGCGCCTGCTTTTCCACCGCTTGCGTGGTCGCGGTCTTGACTGCGAAATACACCGCCCCGATCAGCACCAACAGCAACAGCGCCAGCACCCCGACAATCCTTGCCTGAAAGGTCCGGCGCCACCTCATAGGGTCGTGCACAGCGGTGTCGATCGCCCCTCGGGCCGGGAACCTGGCGACACGGGTGACCACCGCCGAGCGCTGAAAAATCCATTCTTCATACCCATCCCTCTGAAAAGCTGAATGTGTGCGTCAAATAAATGCCAGTATCGAGCCGACATTCCGGTCGTTCAGATTAATCCTCAAGTTGCGGAAGATCACGCAATAAAATCGGTGGTTACACAGTCATTTTATTGACAATCAATCTCCGTCAGAGTGGGCAAGAGTGCCATCGGTTCCCCCTCGACACGGCTGAACGCGGCCCCCGGGGCGGTTTCCCCCGGGCTGAAAAAAGCTGAAACCTGTTGCCCATTGAAACCCGTCATGACCTGCCCCATCTAAGCTGCATAGCCCATCGCGCAGGAGCCTCCATGAGCGACCAGCAAGAATTCCCCGAAGATCCCCGCGACTACGTCGATCCGCAGCAGACCGAACAATCGAGTGCCCATGGCACCGGCCTGGCCCTGCCCGGACAGAACCTGCCGGACAAGGTCTACATCATCCCGATCCACAATCGGCCGTTCTTTCCGGCCCAAGTGCTGCCGGTCATCGTCAACGACGAACCCTGGGCCGAAACCCTGGAACTGGTGAGCCAGTCCGAGCACCACTCCCTTGCCCTGTTCTACATGGACACCCCCCCGGAAGATCCGCGGCACTTCAATACCTCGTCGCTGCCGGAGTACGGCACCCTGGTCAAGGTCCACCACGCCAGCCGCGAAAACGGCAAGCTGCAATTTGTCGCCCAGGGCCTGAGCCGAGTGCGCATCCGTACCTGGCTCAAGCACCATCGCCCGCCGTACCTGGTGGAAGTCGAATACCCGCACCAGCCCAGCGAGCCCACCGACGAGGTCAAGGCCTACGGCATGGCGCTGATCAACGCGATCAAGGAGCTGCTGCCGCTCAATCCGCTGTACAGCGAAGAGCTGAAGAACTACCTCAACCGCTTCAGCCCCAACGATCCGTCGCCATTGACCGACTTCGCCGCCGCCCTGACCTCCGCCACCGGCAACGAGTTGCAGGAAGTGCTGGACTGCGTGCCGATGCTCAAGCGCATGGAAAAAGTCCTGCCGATGCTGCGCAAGGAAGTCGAAGTGGCGCGCCTGCAGAAAGAGATTTCCGCCGAGGTCAACCGCAAGATCGGCGAGCACCAGCGCGAATTCTTCCTCAAGGAACAGCTCAAGGTGATCCAGCAGGAACTGGGGCTGACCAAGGATGACCGCAGCGCCGACCTGGAGCAGTTCGAGCAGCGGCTCAGCGGCAAGGTGCTGCCGCCCCAGGCGCAGAAACGCATCACCGAGGAAATGAACAAGCTGTCGATCCTCGAAACCGGCTCGCCGGAATACGCCGTGACCCGCAACTACCTGGAATGGGCCACCGCCGTGCCCTGGGGCATCTACGGGGAGGACAAGCTCGACCTCAAGCACGCGCGCAAAGTGCTCGACCAGCACCACGCCGGGCTCGATGACATCAAGAACCGCATCCTCGAATTCCTCGCGGTGGGCGCCTACAAAGGCGAGATCAGCGGCTCCATCGTGCTGCTGGTGGGCCCGCCGGGCGTGGGCAAGACCAGCGTCGGCAAATCCATTGCCGAATCCCTGGGGCGGCCGTTCTACCGCTTCAGCGTCGGCGGCATGCGCGACGAAGCCGAGATCAAGGGCCACCGCCGCACCTACATCGGCGCCCAGCCGGGCAAGCTGGTGCAGGCCCTCAAGGAAGTGGAGGTGATGAACCCGGTGATCATGCTCGACGAGATCGACAAGATGGGCCAGAGCTACCAGGGCGACCCGGCCTCGGCGCTGCTGGAGACCCTCGATCCGGAGCAGAACGTCGACTTCCTGGACCATTACCTGGACCTGCGCATGGACCTGTCCAAGGTGCTGTTCGTGTGTACCGCCAACACCCTGGATTCGATCCCCGGCCCGTTGCTGGACCGCATGGAAGTGATTCGCCTGTCGGGCTACATCACCGAAGAAAAACTCGCCATCGCCAAGCGCCACCTGTGGCCCAAGCAGCTGGAAAAGGCCGGCGTGGCCAAGACCAGCCTGAGCATCAGCGACAGCGCCCTGCGCACGGTGATCGATGGCTACGCCCGGGAAGCCGGGGTGCGCCAGCTGGAGAAACAACTGGGCAAGCTGGTCCGCAAGGCAGTGGTCAAGCTGCTGGACCAGCCGGACGCCAGGATCAAGATCGGCCCCAAGGACCTGGAAGCCTCCCTGGGCATGCCGGTGTTCCGCAACGAGCAGGTCCTGAGCGGCACCGGGGTCATCACCGGCCTGGCCTGGACCAGCATGGGCGGCGCCACCTTGCCGATCGAGGCCACGCGGATCCACACCCACAACCGCGGCTTCAAGCTCACCGGGCAACTGGGTGACGTGATGAAGGAGTCGGCGGAGATCGCCTACAGCTACGTCAGCTCGCACCTCAAGCAGTTCGGCGGCGACAGCAAGTTCTTCGACGAAGCCTTCGTCCACCTGCACGTACCGGAAGGTGCCACGCCCAAGGATGGCCCGAGTGCCGGGGTGACCATGGCCAGCGCCCTGCTGTCCCTGGCACGCAACCAGCCGCCGAAAAAAGGCGTGGCCATGACCGGCGAGCTGACCCTCACCGGCCACGTGCTGCCGATTGGCGGGGTGCGCGAGAAAGTCATTGCCGCGCGGCGGCAGAAGATCTTTGAGCTGATCCTGCCCGAGCCCAACCGTGGGCATTTCGAGGAACTGCCGGAGTACCTCAAGGAAGGCCTCACCGTGCACTTCGCCAAGCGCTTTGCCGACGTGGCCAAGGTACTGTTCTAAATCCCTTCGCCGGCCAGCCGGCTCCTACAGGTTGTCCCGTGTAGGAGCCGGTTGGCCGGCGAACAGGCCATAACCGCCAACCTCCATCCCTGCCCCACACCGCCCATCATCTTCAGTTATGCTCGCCGTTCGTCACGAATGATCGGAGCTTCCTGACCCATGCCTGCACACCGCCTTCTTGCCTTGTTCAGTCTTGCCCTGCTGAGCGCTTGCGCCAGCCAACCCAAGCAAAACGTCAGCGTGGACAACCAGAACCAATGCCCTCTGCACCTGCACAACGGGCAAACCCTGACCCTGACCCTGCCGAGCAACCCCACCACCGGCTATCGCTGGGCCATCCAGGATTCGGCCGGCGGCATCCTGCGCAAGGTCAGCCCCGAGGTCTACAGCAACCCCGAGGACACCGGCCTGGTGGGCAGCGGCGGGCAGTCGACCTGGCGCTTCCAGGCCTTCGCCACTGGCCAGGGCCGGCTGTTGCTGACCTACCAGCAACCCTGGGCACCGGAAGAAGCCCCGGTAAAGGCCTTCGACTGCTCGATCACGGTCAACTGACATGGGCTGGCTGATTCTTGCGCTGATGGGCGCTGCCACCTTCATCTACGGGGTCAGCGTGCATGCCACGCTGCTCTGCCTGCTGGTCAAGCCGCTGCCGGTGCTGGCCCTGCTGGGCTGGCTGCACGATGCGCCGCCCGGGGACTACCGCCGCTGGATCATCCTCGGCCTGCTGTTCTCGGTGCTGGGGGACGTGCTGCTGGCCTGGCCTTCGGACCTGTTCGTGTTCGGCCTCGGGGCCTTCCTGGTGGCCCACCTGGCCTACCTCAAGGCTTACCTCAGCGATTGCCGACGCCCGGCGCTGTTGCCGCTGGCGGTGGCCCTGGCCATTGGCGGGGTGTTGCTGGCGATCCTGATCGCCCACGGCCTGGGCCCGCTGCTGATCCCGGTGATCGTCTACGCCCTGACCATCAGCGCCATGCTCTGGCGGGCCCTGGCGCGCCTCGGCTCGGCGGTGCCCACACGCTCGGCGGCACTGGCGGCGGTGGGCGCCTTGAGCTTCGCCTTCTCCGACAGCCTGATCGGCATCAGCCGCTTCGTGCTGGCCTTCGATGCCGCGCCCTACCTGATCATCATTTTCTACTGGCTGGGCCAGTGGGGCATCGCCGCTTCGGCATTCAGCCAGAAGCCGCGCTGACCTGCCTTCGCCCGCAGGCCGGTCCCTACAATCTGTAGGAGCCGGCTTGCCGGCGAACAGCATCACACCTTGTGTCGCCCTTGCACCCCTGAAGGCCCTGCGGGCCTTATCGCAGCCTGCGGCAGCGGCTACAATGCCGCCCTCTTTTTTATCGCCATCGCCGGAACCGCCGTGAGCAAAGAACCCGACCGCCTATTCGCCCAGCCCCTGGCCCAGGTGCCCGACTTCGCCTTCAACGAGGATGTGGTGCGGGTGTTCCCGGACATGATCAAGCGCTCGGTGCCGGGTTACCCGACCATTGTCGAAAACCTCGGCGTGCTGGCGGCGCAGTTCGCCCAGCCCCACAGCGTGCTCTATGACCTGGGCGCCTCCCTGGGCGCAGTGACCCAGGCCCTGCGCCGCCATGTGCGCACCGACGGTTGCCGAGTGATCGCCGTGGACAACTCGGCGGCCATGGTCGAGCGCTGCCGGGAATACCTCAACGGCCAGGATTCGATGTTCCAGGAGCTGCTGCCGGTGCAGGTGGTCGAAGGCGACATCCTGGCCCTGGAGTTCCAGCCGGCCTCGGTGGTAGCCTTGAACTTCACCCTGCAATTCATCGCCCCGGAGCAGCGCCTGGCCCTGCTCGGGCGCATCCGCCAGTCGTTGCTGCCCGGCGGCGCGCTGATCCTCTCGGAGAAGCTGCGCTTCAACGATGCCGAGGAGCACGCCCTGCTCACCGACCTGCACATCGCCTTCAAGCGCGCCAACGGCTACAGCGAACTGGAAATTGCCCAGAAGCGCAGCGCCATCGAAAACGTCATGAAGCCCGACAGCCTCGAAGAACACCGCGAACGCCTGCTGGCGGCTGGGTTCTCGAAAGTCGTGCCGTGGTTCCAGTGTCTTAATTTTGCCTCGTTGATTGCCCTGCCATGATTGATCTGTCCCCCCTCGCCCGCCGTCTGGCGGGCACGCCCCTGGCCGCCTGGGCTGCCGGTCTGCAAGCCCAGCTCGATGCCAAGATGGAAAAGGGTCATGGCGACCTGGAACGCTGGCAAAGCGCCCTCGACGCCTTGCCGAACATCCAGCCCAGCGAAGTCGACCTGGTCAACGGCCTGCGCCTGGACACCGACTGCGACGACGCCACCCGAGCACAGATGCGTACTGCACTGATGGGCCTGTCGCCGTGGCGCAAAGGGCCGTTCGATCTGTTCGGCGTGCACGTGGACACCGAATGGCGCTCGGACTGGAAATGGTCGCGGGTGGCCCCGCACCTGAACCTTGAAGGCAAACGCATCCTCGATGTCGGCTGCGGCAATGGCTACTACATGTGGCGCATGCTCGGTGCCGGCGCCCACAGCGTGATTGGCGTCGACCCTAACTGGCTGTTCTTCTGCCAGTTCCAGGCAGTGCAGCGCTACCTGTCGGAGCCCTCGGTGTGGCACCTGCCGTTCCCCTTCGAAGACCTGCCGGCCAACCTGGAAGGTTTCGACACGGTGTTTTCCATGGGTGTGTTCTACCACCGCCGTTCGCCCATCGAGCATTTGCTGGCGCTCAAGGACTGCCTGGTCAAGGGCGGCGAGCTGGTGCTGGAAACCCTGGTAGTGGAAGGCGACCAGCATCAGGTGCTGGTGCCGGAAGACCGCTACGCGCAGATGCGCAACGTGTGGTTCCTGCCCTCGGTGCCGGCCCTGGAACTGTGGCTGCGACGCGCCGGATTCAGCGACGTGCGCTGCGTGGATGTCAGCGTGACCAGCGTCGAGGAGCAACGCGGCACCGAGTGGATGAAGTACCAGTCCCTGAGCGACTTCCTGGACCCCAACGATCACAGCAAGACCATCGAAGGCCTGCCGGCGCCGATGCGCGCGGTGATTGTCGCCAGAAAATAACGCCGCCTTCCCCCTGTAGGAGCTGGCCGGGCGGCGTTCCGCTTGCCAGCGAAGGCGCCCGCCAGAGCGGCGCAAGCCTCAAGGGCCTGTTCGCCGGCAAGCCGGCTCCTACGCTTTTTGTAGGAGCGAGCTTGCTCGCGAAAACCGCAGACGCGTTTGCGCTCAGCGCGCTCGACGCGCCTTGAAGAACTCGCTCAACACCGTGCCGCACTCTTCGGCCAGCACCCCGCCTTCGTACAGCACCCGATGATTGAGAAACCCCTGGGTAAAGAACTGGCCCTGGCTCTGCACAATGCCCGCCTTGGGCTCCAGGGCGCCGTACACCACCCGGGCAATGCGCGAATGGACAATCAGCCCGGCGCACATGCTGCAAGGTTCCAGGGTCACGTACAGGGTGCTGCCGGGCAGGCGATAGTTGCTCAGCTCCTGGGCCGCCGCGCGGATCGCCACCATCTCGGCGTGGGCGCTGGGGTCGCTGCCGCTGATCGGGCAGTTGTAGCCGCGGCCGATGATCTGGCCATCCAGCACCAGCACCGCGCCCACCGGCACTTCCCCCAGAGCCGCGCCCTGGGCGGCCAGGGCCAGGGCTTCGCGCATGAAGTCCTGATCGCGGCTGCGGTCGATGATCGGCGCCGGGCGTATCTGACGCATCACGCCACCTCGATGGCGGCCATCAGACCGGTTTCCATGTGGTCGATCACGTGGCAGTGGAACATCCAGACCCCGGGGTTATCCGCCACCAGCGCCACGCGGGCACGCTCGTTCTTGCCCAGCAGGTAGGTGTCGGTGAAATAGGGGGTGATCTTCTTGCGGTTCGAGGCGATGACTTTGAAGCTCATGCCGTGCAAGTGGATCGGGTGCTGGTACTGAGTCATGTTCTTCAATTCGAAAATGTAGCTCTTGCCCTTTTTCAGGGTGGCGATCGGCCGATCGGCGCAAGTCTTGTCGGTGATGTCCCAGGCCTGGCCGTTGATCTGCCACAGGCTCGGCGGCTGGCCATTGTCCACGTTCACCGAGACCGAGCCAACCCACTCGAAATTGAAGTTGAGCTTCTCGGCGTTGTCGAGATCCGGCTCGGCCACCGGGTTGGCTGGCAACGCTGGCGGCCACTGGGTCGGCGCGTCGTTGTTGGCCACCGAACGCAAAGTGCCCAGGCGCACCGGCCCGTTGCGCAGGGCCAGTTCCTGCCCCGCCGCCGGGGCCTTGATCGCCAGGCAGATGCGCATGCCCGGGCCCAGCCAGTATTCCTTGCCCAAGGGCCGCGGCTCGATGGGGTTGCCATCCAGCGCATAGATCTGCGCTTCGACATCGGGAATGTTGATGCGGTAGGTCAGGGTGTTGTCCAGGTTGAGCAGGCGCACCCGGGTGATCTGCCCCGCCGGCAGGTCGATCACCGCCTGGGACACGCCGTTGATGGTGGACAGGCGCCCGGCGGTGCCGCCCCGCGCCGCTTCCCGCGGGACGCTGAAGGACGTGAAGGCGCCCTCTTCATCCACGTGCCAGCTTTTCAGGCTCAGGGTGCGTTCGTACCGGAAGCCCGTGGGTTCGCGCTCTTCGACGATCAGCGGGCCCACCAGGCCGCGGCCCAGTTCCTCGCTGCTGTTGACGTGGGGGTGATACCAGTAGCTGCCGGCATCCGGCACGCGGAACTTGTAGTCGAAGTATTCCCCCGGCAGCACCGGCAGTTGCGAGACGTAAGGCACGCCGTCCATTTCCAGGGGCAGGCGGATGCCGTGCCAGTGGATGGTGGTGGCCACGGGCAGGTGGTTGATAAAGCGCACCCGCAGCCACTCGCCCTGGCGTACCCGCAGTTCGGTGCCCGGTGCCGATGGGCCGAACGCCCAGGCTTGGGTCTTGTGCCCCGGCACCAGTTCCACATCCAGCGGCGCGGCGATCAGCTCATAGTCGTGGCCCGCTTCGGCGTCGGCCCTCTTTCCCAGCCAGTAACGCGAGGCGCCGCCCGCTCCCACGCCCACCACTACCAGACCGGCCAGACCACCGAGTATTTGTCGACGGGTAAAGGACATGGACTCAACTACCTCACGTATCCGCGGCGGGCCCAGGCCCGCAAAAGGCGAATACGATACACCCGCAGTTGAGAAACAGTAAGGCCGGCGCGGCGACAGGACGCAGGCGGGACGGGGAAACGATGGGTGTTTTCGAGAGTCTGCTAGCTGGCAAGCCCGTTGCTCTTGTAGGAGCCGGCTTGTTCTGGTCAAGTGTTTCCGGACACCGTTTACGGTGATCAAGCCGCCAACTGCTCCCTAGCTATTGGCGACAGGTAGTTGTTGTAGCTGTGGAGCCTGATTCGGTTGTAGCGCATGAGGAAGCTGG
>NZ_JAACFX010000022.1:0-14967 GCF_029237275.1 Pseudomonas sp. 3MA1
TGCTGTCAACACCTCTTTTCAACCGCTTTCGACCGAGACGATCGAATCGTTAACAAGGCGACCACACACTGCCTTATCAACTGCTTCTGGCTTCGATGAACTGAAGCGTAACCGCTGCCGAAAACTTGGTAACTCGTTGAATTTCAAGGAGTTTTCCGTTTCGACTGCGCCGGAAGTGGGGCGAATTATAGGCCTGTAGAATCTGCCGTCAACCTTTAATTACGTTTTTGTTGCAGACGGTTGTTTTTTAGCGACCAGGCGAGGAATACGACGCATCACCGCCGGCACACGCAGCAGCAACAGCAGCACACCTATAGAAGCGTAAACCACCCACTCCTTCAGATCTGCCCGAACGATCCAGAGCATATGCAGCAGCCCAAGCCCCAGGATGAGATAAACCAGGCGATGCAGCTTTTTCCAACGCGCCCCTAGACGACGCTGACTGTAGCGATTAGATGTCAGCGCCAATGCCAAAAGAAAAACGAACCCCAAGCTGCCGACAAAGATATAAGGCCGTTTGCGCAACTCCACACCCAACTGGGACAAGTCCAACCCCAGAATGAATACCCCATAGGCACTCAAGTGCAGCACTACATAGGCAAAGCACCACAACCCCAGTTGTCGGCGCACGGCGATCCAGCCCGGCCAGCCAGTGAGTTTCTGCATGGGAGTCATGGCCAAGGTAATCAACAGCAGCACCAAGGTGCCCAATCCCAGACGATCAACCAGTACCTTGCCCGGATCAGGCCCAAGGACCGAGCCCCAAGCTTCATACAGCCAATACAGCGGCCAGATAGCCGCAGCAATAAAGACTCCAATACGCCAGAACGAATAACGCATCAGTAGTTCTTCCGCAGATCCATGCCGCTATATAAGGAAGCGACCTCATCCGAGTAGCCATTGAACATCTGGGTTTCCCGTACATTGGGACTGAACAGGCTGCTGGGCAGACGCCGCTCGCGCGCTTGAGTCCATCGAGGATGATCAACTGTCGGATTCACATTCGCGTAAAAGCCATATTCATTGGCAGCAATACTCTGCCAAGTGGTCTTGGGCTGTGCGTCCACCAAGCTGATACGCACAATAGACTTCACACTTTTGAAGCCATATTTCCAGGGAACCACCAGGCGCAATGGCGCACCATTCTGATTGGGCAACTCACGCCCATACATCCCTACCGCAAGAATCGCCAATGGGTTCATCGCCTCATCAAGACGCAAGCCTTCAACATAGGGCCAATCGATCAAGGCAAAACCGGAACGCTGGCCCGGCATGCTCTTAGGATCCTGCAGCGTTTCAAAACGAATGAACTTTGCCTTGCTGGTTGGCTCCACTTGCTTGAGCAGCGCAGAGATAGGAAAGCCTATCCAGGGAATCACCATCGACCACGCCTCGACGCAGCGAAGCCGATAAATACGCTCCTCCAACGAGTAAGGCTTCATGAAATCTTCCAGGGCATAGCGCCCAGGCTTGGCCACCTCACCGTCCACGACCACACTCCATGGCTCGGTCTTGAGCGCACCCGCGTTGGCCGCCGGATCCCCCTTGTCAGTACCGAACTCGTAGAAGTTGTTGTAGTGGGTCGCGTCCTTGAAGGGCGTGATCGCCTCATCCTTGACGGTTACGGCTTGCCAGTGAGTGCTCGCCAATTTGTCGGAGAACCACGTCGGTGCACGGCCCGGCTCCACATCGGCATAACGCGTCGCATCCTGCGCAACCACCCAACGAGGCAACCCACCAACGGCCAGGCCTGCTGCCGCACCGCCCAGCAAACTGCGTCGAGAGAGATAAAGAGATTCTGGCGTGACATCCGACTCATGGCAGTCAGACGCTTTGGGGAATTTGAATAACATGGCAACTCCGCAGTATTGGAGGACAGATGTACCAATAGACTGCGGAGTATGGCGGAAATTACATCACTCGACGCTTTTGCGACGACGCAGGTGCAACAGGTACTGGATAGGACCCGAAGCCGCATAAGCGAGGAACACTAACAGCAGGATACGTGGTGGATCGCTGAACACCACGGCAAACACCAGCACCACAGCCAGAATCGCCACAAAAGGCACCCGCCCTTTCAGATCCAGGTCCTTGAAGCTGTTGTACTTGATGTTGCTGACCATCAGCATGCCCGCCGCCGCGACCATCAACGCCACCAGGAACGACATCTTCGATCCCTGAATGCCGTAATCGCTGAAAGCCCAGACAATGCCCGCCACCACGCCGGCCGCCGCAGGGCTGGCCAGACCGATGAAATAACGCTTGTCGGCGGTTCCCACCTGAGTGTTGAAACGTGCCAGACGCAACGCAGCCCCCGCCACATAGATGAAGGCGACCATCCAGCCAACCTTGCCCATGTCACCCAAGGCCCAGCCGAAAGCCAGCAAGGCCGGGGCAACGCCGAACGCCACCATATCCGACAGCGAATCGTACTCGGCGCCAAAGGCGCTTTGTGTATTGGTCATGCGGGCTACACGCCCATCCAGACCGTCGAGGACCATGGCGACAAAGATCGCAATGGCGGCAAAGGCAAAGTACTTGCTCGCCCCTGCTGTATCCCCGGCACTCAACGCGCTCTGGGCACTCATGGAACTGATGATGGAATAGAACCCCGCGAACAGGTTCGCAGTGGTGAACAGATTCGGCAGAAGATAGATACCACGATGCCGGACTTTACGGCCTTCAGCGTCATGCCCTTCTTCGACATGCTCATCGATCGGTAGCAGGCTTTCGGCGTCAGAGGCCTGGTTTGGCTCTTCGGGACGTTCGCTCATGGACAATACCTTGCAACGGTGTGAAAAGTTTCGACAGATACCCAGGGCCGCGATTCGGCCACAAAGGATCCAGCTTTATACCAGAACCTACCCGTCCAAACGAAAAAACGCGGCCTAGGCCGCGTTTTTCCTGACAAGACTCGAACTTAGTTCTTGGCTTTGTCGACGATTTTGTTGGCACCGATCCACGGCATCATCGAACGCAGTTGCTCACCGATGATCTCGATACCGTGAGCGGCGTTGTTACGACGCTTGGCGGTCATCGATGGGTAGCCAGTAGCACCTTCGCTGATGAACATCTTGGCGTATTCGCCGTCCTGGATGCGCTTCAGAGCGTTGCGCATGGCCTGACGGGATTCGGCGTTGATGACTTCAGGGCCGGTCACGTACTCGCCGTACTCGGCGTTGTTGGAGATCGAGTAGTTCATGTTGGCGATACCGCCTTCGTACATGAGGTCAACGATCAGTTTCAGTTCGTGCAGGCACTCGAAGTAAGCCATTTCTGGCGCGTAGCCCGCTTCAACCAGGGTTTCGAAGCCAGCTTTAACCAGCTCAACGGTACCGCCGCACAGAACTGCCTGCTCGCCGAACAGGTCGGTTTCAGTCTCGTCCTTGAAGGTGGTTTCGATGATGCCGGTACGGCCGCCGCCCACGCCAGCCGCGTAAGACAGGGCTACGTTCTTGGCGTTGCCGGACGCGTCCTGGTAGATAGCGATCAGGTCAGGAATACCGCCGCCCTTGACGAACTCGGAACGCACGGTGTGACCCGGAGCCTTCGGCGCGATCATGATCACGTCGAGGTCGGCACGCGGAACAACCTGGTTGTAGTGGATCGCGAAGCCGTGGGAGAAGGCCAGGGTGGCGCCCTTCTTGATGTTCGGCTCGATCTCGTTCTTGTACAGCTGGGACTGGAACTCGTCCGGGGTCAGGATCATGACCAGGTCGGCGCCGGCAACGGCTGCAGCAACGTCGGTCACTTTCAGGCCATGAGCCTCAGCCTTGGCAACAGTGGCCGAGCCTTTGCGCAGGCCAACAGTCACGTCAACGCCGGAGTCTTTCAGGTTGCAAGCTTGAGCGTGGCCCTGGGAACCGTAACCGATGATGGCAACTTTCTTGCCCTGGATGATCGACAGGTCGCAGTCTTTATCGTAGAAAACTTTCATGAATTTCCCCTATATCAGGCCGTTCCGGCCATTCGCTAATTTGAGTTAGATGCTCAGTACTTTGTCGCCACGGGCAATCCCGGTGACACCACTGCGTACGGTTTCCAGAATCGACGCGGTGCCGATCGATTGAATGAAGCTGTCGAGCTTGTCGCTGGTACCGGTCAATTGAACGGTATACACGCTGGCGCTGACATCAACGATCTGCCCACGGTAAATATCGGTAGTGCGCTTGACCTCGGCGCGCTGGGCGCCGGTGGCCTTGATCTTGACCAACATCAGTTCGCGCTCGATGTGAGCACTTTCCGAGAGGTCCACCAGCTTCACCACCTCGATCAACTTGTTCAGGTTCTTGGTGATCTGCTCGATGATCTCATCATGACCAACCGTGGTGAGGGTCAGACGCGACAGAGTCGGATCTTCGGTCGGTGCCACGGTCAAGCTTTCAATGTTGTAGTTACGCTGCGAGAACAGGCCGACTACACGAGACAAAGCGCCCGGTTCGTTTTCCAGAAGCAAGGAAATGATGTGCCGCATGATTAAGTACGCTCCGTCTTGCTCAGCCACATATCGCGCATAGAGCCGTCTTTGATCTGCATCGGATAGACGTGCTCACTGGTATCAACCTGGATATCGAGGAATACCAGACGATCCTTCATGGCGAACGCTTCTTCCATCTTCGGCTTCAAGTCCTTCAGGTCCGTGATGCGCATGCCCACGTGACCGTAGGCCTCGACCAGCTTGACGAAGTCAGGCAGCGATTCCATGTAGGAGTGCGAGTGGCGGCTGCCGTAGCTCATGTCCTGCCATTGGCGCACCATACCCAGCACACCATTGTTCAGGTTGACGATCTTGACCGGCAGGCCGTACTGCAGGCAGGTGGACAGCTCCTGGATATTCATCTGGATACTGCCTTCGCCGGTGACACAGGCGACATCATTATCAGGGAAGCTCAACTTGACCCCCATGGCCGCCGGAAAACCGAAGCCCATGGTGCCCAGGCCGCCGGAGTTGATCCAGCGATTGGGCTTGTTGAACTTGTAATACTGCGCCGCGAACATCTGGTGCTGGCCCACGTCAGAGGTGACAAAGGCATCGCCCTTGGTCACTTCACACAGAGTCTCGATCACTGTCTGCGGCTTGATGATGCTGCCGTCGCCCTTGTCGTAAGGGAACAGGCCGCGATCACCACGCCACTCGTCGATCTGCTTCCACCAGCTGGCGACCGTATCCTTGTTAGGGGTCTCGCCGATTTCCTTGAGTGCCGCGACCATTTCCGTCAGGACACTTTCCACAGGACCGACGATAGGCACATCGGCCTTGATGGTCTTGGAGATGGACGCCGGGTCGATGTCCACATGGATGATCTTGGCGTTCGGGCAGAACTTCGGAGCACCGTTGATAACCCGGTCGTCGAAGCGCGCACCAACGGCCAGGATCACGTCAGCGTGGTGCATGGTCAGGTTGGCGGTGTAGCTGCCGTGCATGCCGAGCATGCCGACGAACTGCCGATCGGTACCAGGGTATGCACCCAGGCCCATCAGGGTATTGGTCACTGGCAGATTGAGCATCTTGGCCAGTTCGGTCAGCGGTGCGGAACCGCCACCCAGGATCACGCCGCCACCTGCATAGAGCACAGGACGCTTGGCCGCCAGAAGCATTTCTGCCGCCTTGCGAATTTGTCCGGAGTGACCGCGAACGGCTGGGCTGTAGGAGCGCAGCTTGGCTTTCTTGGGAAAAACGTATTCGAACTTTTCAGCCGGGTTGGTCATGTCCTTGGGGATATCGACCACCACCGGACCAGGACGACCGGATTGCGCCAGGTAGAAGGCCTTCTTCATGACTTCCGGGATTTCCGAAGCGTGCTTGATCATGAAGCTGTGCTTCACGATCGGCCGGGAGATACCGATCATGTCGGTTTCCTGGAACGCGTCGGTGCCGACCATGGTGCTGGGCACCTGACCGGAAATGATCACCATTGGAATCGAGTCCATATAGGCGGTGGCAATGCCGGTAATGGCATTGGTCGCGCCCGGGCCGGAAGTCACCAGTACCACGCCGGCTTTACCGGTGGCACGGGCATATCCGTCAGCCATATGGGTTGCCGCTTGTTCGTGACGAACCAGGATGTGGGTCACTTCCGGTTCTTTGAACAGGGCATCGTAAACATGAAGGAGAGCACCGCCCGGGTACCCGTAGATATACTTGACACCTTCGTCACGCAAAAAGCGGACGAGCATCTCACCGCCAGATAAAAGCTCCACGTTGTTCACCTCTAAAACGCCAGAATACCGCCCTCAAAAGGGAGCGGGTCTTAATAGGTTTACTTCTCAGCAGAGCATGAGCGACGGTGGTCGCCGACTACGTCAGCACTGACTGAGCAAGTATTGGGAGCGCCCCAAAGTGTTGCGGGGTTTTCCCACCCAGCGCGAGGTAACGCGTTGCGGGTGTAGCACTTCGGCGCGGATGTGCGCCTCATGATCTGCTGAGTGGGTCTGCTTCTGGCAGTCCCTCTACAGCGGACTTTGGATTCTTCTGTTTCGTCCTCTTCAAGTCAAGTCGTCTATGTAGTTAATTCGAACTAAGCGCATGAGAACGCAAGAAAAAACCCAAAAACAACCACTGCCTGCACTTCAATTGCGCAATATTCGACAAGCAACTCAGAAATGCGCACCTTGACTTTGGTCATCGACCTATAGACGGGGACGGATCAAGGCTGCCGGCAGAACGACAGGAAGAGCGCGAGGAAGAGGTAGGGAGGACGCTGCCAGGCAGCTGGAGGCGACTGCCAGGACTCCCTGGCAGTCTCGGATTCAGCGGGTGGCCGTGATGAGTTGATCGAACTCTTTGAGCAACATTCGCAACTGCAGATCGCGCCCCTGCATCAGCCGGGTGGAGAACACCATGTCGGCCATCTCCTGGATACCGGAGGCATTGGGCAGCGGCAGATCCTGCTCCAGGATCACCTTCATGCGCGGCAGGAAGATCCACTGCAGCCACTGCTCGAAATCCAGCGTATCCACGGCAAAAGGCTGAGTACTGGCCAGAGCCTCGGCACTGGGTGCCACCTCGTCCCACAGCCCCTGCACGCGCAACTCGCGCTCGATCAGCAGCAACTGCTCGGCGATCTTGGGAAAACGCACATCCATCACAGCGAGACTCGGGCTTTCTGCCGTGCCTGGGCGGCACCGGCTGCATCACCCTGCTTCTCCCGTGCCTGGGCAATCAACTCCCACAAACTCGCCTGAAGATCGGGACGCCCATTGGCAAAACTCAGACCGCGACGGGCAAACTGTTCGGCTTGCGGAGCATCGCCCTGGGCCATGCGCACCTGCGCCAGACGGTAGAGCACCTGCGGCTCGCGCGGCGCGACACGCTGCGCGCGCTCAAGACTGGAGGAAGCACCGTTCAGATCGCCACTGGATTGCTGTTGCTGAGCCGTGGTCAGCAGCGCCAGCACGGGCCCGTCCAACTGCTCATCGGCCGACAAACCACCGGCCCGGGCCGACGGAATCCCGCTCGGAGTCGAAGGCATGTTGTAGGTGCCCTGATTGATCGGCGCCGACTGATAAGCGCCACCCTCCAACGGCCCAGGGGTAATAGGCCCGGACGTCACAGGCCCCGGAGTGATCGGCGAGCTGCTGATCGGTGCCGACGCCGTTGCGCCACCACCCGGGACCATCACCACCACACCGGAATCTTCCGGAATGGCCTGGGCCTGAGCTTGCGCCGGACGCTTGATGGTCGTCTGGCGAAAGCCACCGGAAGCGGAGATCCGCTCGCTGTTGGACACGGCAGTACCGGAGTCCACGACGGGAATGGAGCCGCGCTGCACGCTGGCGCAACCGTTGAGCAACGCCAGAGCTGTAATAGCTGGAACCCACCACTTGTTCACGTCAAACCCTCATCGCTTAGTTCATCCAGCCCTTGACCCAATCCATCACCGAATCGCTACCTGCCGGGGTTTCACCACCGCAAGAAGCGCCGGGAGGCGGTTCGCTGCCGCGAATATACGGCATCTGCACAGCACCCGGACAGTTGGCATCGGAGCCCTGCCCGGTACGCGAATCAACCCAGGCCTGCACCACGTTGTCCGGCTGCGGCATGTCCAGCGGCAGCGGATCGGCCTTGCGCATGAAACTGGTCCAGACCTGCAGGGCGCCCGTGGCACCGGTGAACGGCGTCTTGCCGTTATCGTCACGGCCCAACCAGACAACCGCCAGCAGATCCTGGCTGAACCCGGCGAACCAGCTGTCGCGCGAGTCATTGCTGGTACCGGTCTTGCCCGCCAGCGCCAGGGTCTTGGGCAACACGTTGTATACCGAGCTGCCCGTACCTTCGCGCATCACGCGCTGCATCGCACTCTGAATCAGATAGATCGACCCGGCATCGAAGCGCTGCTGGATCTGGAACGGATAGCGCTTGAGCGGCTCGCCCTCGGCTGTCAGCACGCTGCGAATCCCACGCATCGGCGTATTGAAACCACCATTGGCCAGGGTCTGGTACATGGTCGCCACTTCCATCGGGCTCATGCCGCCCGCCCCCAGCAACATCGATGGGAAGGCCGGGAACTCGCGGGTAACCCCCAAGCGTCCGAGGGTCTTCAGGACATTCGGCACCCCCACTTCCAGACCGAGCCGAGCGGTGGACAGGTTGTAGGAATGAGCCAGCCCCTGATACAGGAAAATCGTGCCGTGGGAGCGTCGATCGTAGTTCTGCGGTTTCCACACCTGGCCATCGGCGCCCTTCACCGAAAACGCCTCATCGGAGAGCCAACTGGTCAGGGTGTACTGGCTGGGCTTCTCCAAGGCCGTCAGGTAGACCGCCGGCTTGATCAACGAGCCGATCGGCCGCACCGCGTCCAATGCCCGGTTGAAGCCGGCGAAGCTGGCTTGTCGACTGCCAATCATGGCCTGAACTTCACCGGTTTCCGGATTGGTCACCACCATCGCGGCCTCGACATCCTCCGACCCCTTGCGTCCGGCCAGGCGTTTGAAGGTGTCATTGACTGAGGCTTCGGCCTTCATCTGCAGGATCGGATCGAAACTGGTGAAGATTCGCAGGCCTTCCTCGGTCAAGTCTTCGTCGCGGTAGTCTTCGCGCAACTGACGCTTGACCAGGTCAAGGAAACCGGGGAATGAGCTGTCCGCCAGGCTGCCGCGCTTGGTCACGCCCAGCGGCATCTTCTTCGCCGCTTCTACCTGTTCGGGCGTGGCCACGCCCTGCTGCGCCAGCAAGTCGAGCACCAGGTTGCGCCGCTCCAGCGCACGCTCCGGGTAGCGACGCGGGTTGTAATAGGAAGGGCCCTTGACCATGCCCACCAGCAGCGCCACCTGATGCAACTTGAGCTCGGACAACGGCTGGCTGAAGAAGAACTGGCTGGCCAGACCGAAACCGTGCACCGCACGCTGACCGTCCTGACCGACAAACACCTCGTTGAGATAGGCCTCGAGAATCTCCCGCTTGTCGTAATGCAGCTCCAACAGCAGCGCCATCATGGCTTCGTTGAGCTTGCGCGACAGGCTGCGCTCGTTGGTCAGGAAGAAGTTCTTCACCAACTGCTGAGTCAGGGTGCTACCGCCCTGACGCATCTGCCCCGACGAGGTGTTGACCCAGATCGCCCGGGCAATCGACTTCGGCGACACGCCAAAGTGCGAGTAGAAATCACGGTCTTCCACCGCCACCAGGGTTTCCAGCAAATACGGCGGCACCTGATCGATCTTGATCAGGATCCGATCTTCGAGGTTTTTCGGATACAGGCCACCGATCAGCAACGGTTCCAGACGGACCACCGCGAGCTTGGCGCCCTTGCTGCCGGAAAGCTCCGCCACGTAGTCGCCAGAGAAGCGCACACGAACCGCTTGCGCCTGCTCCAGCCCTTCGTAGAACTGGAAGCCGCGGGTGTTCAAGTCGACGGTATTGCCACTGACCGCCGCAGCGCCGGGACCGTTGGCAACACTCTCGCGGCGGTAGCCCAAGGCATCGAGTTCCGTCAGGAAGTCTTCCTTGCTGAGCTTTTGTCCGACGAACAGCTCCAGCGGCCGGGCATAGACCTTGGCCGGAATGGTCCAGCGCTTGCCAGAGAACTTTTCCTGGACCACGGCATCGAGGTAAACCGCAAAGCCGGCGAGCACCACCAGACCGACCAGACTGAGCTTGAGCGCCCAGCCCAGCCAGCGGCGCAGGCCACCAGAGGGAGTTTTTTTAGCGGAACGGGGGGATCGGGTACGAGTCATGGCGGCGGATTATACGCACTTTATTCATCCTCAACATGCGCCACCCGAGGTTTGCGTTACCCCTGCCAACCGCCATAATGACGCCCTCGATTTTCCCGCCTCTGAAGGATCGCCTGTGAGCCAGTCACTGATCGCCGCCCTGCAAAACCCCGCTCTGTTTCCTCATCCCGTTGAAGGGTTTCAGGTCATCGAAACCCACATTTCCTGGGTACTGCTCACCGGCCCCTTTGCTTATAAAGTGAAAAAGCCGGTCAATTTCGGTTTCCTCGATTTCACCAGCCTCGAGTCCCGCGAGCACTTCTGTGGCGAAGAGCTGCGCCTGAACCAGCGCCTGACCCAGGACCTGTACCTGGAAGTCCTGCCGATCACCGGCTGCGCCGAAACCCCAGAGCTGGGCGGTAACGGCCCGGTCATCGAATACGCCCTGAAAATGCGCCAGTTCCCACAAAGCCAGTTGCTCAGCACCTTGCAGGCCAACAGCGAGCTGACCACGGCGCACATTGACGAGATGGCGCAACAGATCGCTCAGTTCCACCTCAACGCCCCGAAAGTCCCGGCGGCACACGAAGCCGGCACACCAGAAAGCGTGATGGCCCCGGTGCGCCAGAACTTCGAACAGATCCGTCCGTTTCTCAGCGACAAGGCCGACCTGCTGCAACTGGAAGCCTTGCAAGCCTGGGCAGAAACCAGCTTCGAGCGCCTCAAGCCGCTGCTGGCGCAACGCAAGAGCGAAGGTTTCATCCGTGAGTGCCACGGTGATATCCACCTGGGCAACGCCACCCTGATCGATGACAAGGTGGTGATCTTCGACTGCATCGAATTCAACGAGCCCTTCCGCTTCACCGATGTCTATGCCGACACCGGCTTCCTCGCCATGGACCTGGAAGACCGTGGCCTGAAAAGCCTGGCACGGCGCTTCATCAGCCAGTACCTGGAGCTGACCGGCGACTACCAGGGCCTGGAGCTGCTCAATTTCTACAAAGCCTATCGCGCCCTGGTGCGAGCCAAGGTCAGCCTGTTCAGCCTGCCTGCCGAGGCCACCCCCGTGCAGCGCGCTACCACCCTGCGTCAGTACCGCAACTACGCGAATCTGGCGGAAAGCTACAGCACCATCCCATCGCGCTTCCTGGCCATCACCTCGGGCGTCTCGGCGGTGGGCAAAAGTCGCGTGGCCATGCGTTTGGTGGAAGCCCTGGGCGCCATCCGCCTGCGCTCCGACGTCGAGCGCAAGCGTCTGTTCGGCGAGCAGCAGGTGCCCAACGATCCCCACGCCGGCATCTACAGCAGCGAGGCCAGCAGCGCCACCTATGCGCGTCTGCATGAAATCGCCGAAACCATCCTGCGCGCCGGCTTCCCGGTGGTGATTGATGCGACCTACCTCAAGCGCGCCCAGCGGGATGCGGCGGCCAAGGTCGCCGAAGCCACCGGCACGCCTTGCCTGATCATCGACTGCAATGCGCCAGAAGCCGTGATTGCGAGCTGGCTGGCGCAACGCCAGGCCGACCAGAACGATCCGTCCGACGCGACCCTGGAAGTGATTGCCACCCAGCAAGCCACTCGCGAGGCCCTGACCGACGAAGAACTGCTGCGCAGCAAGCGCATTGAAACCAACGAAAGCGGCAGCCTGGATGCCCTGGTTGCCAACATCCGCCAGCGTCTGCCAGGCCTGTAACGACTGATTTCAGCCGTGAAGTGCAAAGACTTCACGGCTGAAAAACAGTGGCACTATACTGGCGTCATAAATCCAACACTGGTGACGTCGCCATGAGCCAACCGAAACTTCTGGATACTCCGCTTTACGCCCTGCTGCATAAAGATGACATCGTCGGCTTCAACCGCGAGCGCCCAAAGGATCGCCCCATTGACATGCGTGGCGGCGACTTCCGCGGCCTCGACCTGCGACAGCTGAACGCCCAGGGCATCGACTTCACCGACGCCTACTTCCGTTCCGCCGACCTGCGCGGCCTGGACCTGCGCGATGCCGCCATGGAAGGCGCCAGCCTGGCCCACGCACAGATCTCCGGTGCCTACTTCCCCGTCGAACTGACGGCTGATGAAATCCTCATGTCGGTCAACTTCGGCACCCGACTGCGCTACAACACCCGCTAAAGTCCCCTGCAATCGCTCTGTCCGGCGCCCTGCTGCGCGCCGGGCTGTGAATTTCCCCCGCTCTTTCCCTCCCCCCGCACAAGGTTCGCATACACCCGCTATCGCGCCTTGACCGCCCTGCCTTAGAAGCATTTGCGCCAAACCCGACCAACGAACAGCGCATTTTCTGCTGAGCGCTACACTCCTGTGAGGCTGCCCACTCACCATTCGGCCATCGCCAGGAGGCTTGATGAATGATGAACTGCAACACCTGAAGAACCTTGGCAAGACATCGGCACAATGGCTGCATGCAGTGGGCATCCATAGCGCATCGGACCTGCGCCGCCTGGGCGCGGTGGACGCATACAGGGCGGTGCGCACCCGAGGTTTTCGGGCCTCGAAAGTGCTGCTGTACGCCATTGAAGGCGCGTTGATGGACATGCACTGGAACGAGCTTCCCGCCGAACGCAAGGAGGCGCTGAACAAGCAGTTGGACGCCATTTCCTCTCGTCACAAGAACTGACTGGCAGAACCTTATGTATCTGATGGGGGAGCAACCGGCCTACGCCGATGCCTTGATCAACCGACTGCAAAGTATCCCGGCCCAGTTGCTGGCGGGCCTTTCACCCTGCGGCGCAACGCTGGAAGTTGAACCTGTGGCGGACCTGTCGGGCCTCTTGCCCGAACATCAGTTGTTCCTGCTGGACAGTGGCGTGATCCAGGCCAGCGTTGAAGAGCGTCCGCTGTTCTACCTGCATGAAGGCGATCTGGTAGGGCTGCGTCGAGGCCTCGAGCACCCGCAGTGCCAACTGAGCTGCGATGCGCCACTGAGCCTGACGCCCTACCTGCGGAGCGAGGTGTTCCGCCACATCTACGCCGATGAACAGCGCTCGGAATGGCTGCTGCAGTACCTGATCGGCCAGAGCGCCCTGCTCTGCGATGCCATAGCCCGCCTGAAACCGCCCGAGTTGCGCAGCAACAACGGCTTCAAGCGGGTGGAGCCGGGAGAAGTACTGATTACCCAAGGGGATGAGGCCGATCACGTGTTCGTGATTCTCGAAGGCCATGCCGAGGCCTTTGTCGACGGGCACAAAGTGGGCGACGTGCCCAAGGATGAGATCTTTGGCGCCATGGCGGTCTTCACCGGGGAAAAACGCAGTGCCAGCGTCATTGCCAATGAACCAAGCACGATCATGCTGATCCCCAAGGAGCAGTTTCTCAGCCTGACCCAGAGCAATCCGCGCATCGCCCACAGCCTGATCGAAAGCATGGCCCGCCGCATTGATCTGCTGAACAAGGAAGTGACCCGCCTCATGGCCTTGAACAGCCAGGCCCAGGAATAGATTCACCGAGAATCCAAACGAGCGTTTGACAAAAAATACGCAGGAACCGAAAAAGCCTGGTTGACTTCGAAATGAGAATCGTTATGATTATCACAACTGGTCGCGAGATCAGTCGATAACCTGGAAGACCAGTGGTTCGGACTCTCAGATTATCTCCTCATCAGGCTAATCACGGTTATTTGACCCGGCTCTTGCCGGGTCTTTTTTTGCCCATGAAACAGTACCGCCGATCAGGGTTTCAGTTGCGCGCAATAATCCTTGGCCGGCTGAGGCGGCGTATACCAGACGTAGTCCGCCGCGGCAGCGGGCACCTCGCTGCCCTGCTCCGCCAGGAGCAACACCACGACTGGCCGGCGCAGATCCAGATCAGCCATGTGCAGGGGCACCCCAAGGTCACGGCGCCCATGAAAGGCCCCCGCCAGCAACATGGCCGGCTCTGGCGCCGCCAGCAATCGCTCGGCCATGCGCCGATCCCGTTGCTGCTGCACCGCCAACATCGCCGGCACCTGAGCCTCAGGCAGCAAGCCGCAGTGGGATTCACGAATCTGCGCCGACAACGCCTGGGTCACGGACAAGGCATTGCTCTGCCTTCCATCGAGAACCGGCACCTGGGCATAGATCCGACCTATCTCCTGACGATCCAGATTGGCTGCCAGCAAGGGATAAGGCTGTCTCAGGGCATAGCCCACCACCGGCCCATAGAGCCCCCAATCCCAACCCGGTTGCCAGGCCAACGCCTCGATCAGACCGTCAGGCAAGCGCTGCCCGACCACCTCACGCTTGACCTTGTCGACGCGGGGCTGTTGATCGGGATTGAGCATTTCCAGTAACAGGCTGCCCTGCGGGCGCTCCATGGCCAGCGAGCGCAGCAGCCAGAGTTGCAAAAGATGATGATCGGCATTGTCGTGCTGCTCGCCGACGATCAGCCGAGGGGCTCGCGCCAGGCGCTCGACCAACGCCTCCGGACTCAGCGCCTGCCCCGTGCGCAGATCAAGGATGCTGCCCGAATCCGGCAGCACGGGCGGCGGCGCTGGCACCGGGTTGCCCTGACAAGCCACAAGCAACAGGGCTGACAGCAGAAGCGGCAGGGTACGCATCAAGGTTCTCCGTGTTCCGGGTCAACGGGCAATGATCAGCGGATGCCCGCGTTCAGGGTGTTTCTGTACCAGAACCTCCAGGCCGAACACCGCCTTCAGCGGCTCGGGTCGCAGCACTTCGGCCGGCACGCCGAGGGAATGAGCAACCGTGTCGAACTTCAAGCCATTTCAGCGAAGTGTTTCTGATCGCGGATCATGGCATTCAGAATCGTCAGCAGCTTTCTCATGCAGGCAACCAAGGCCACTTTCTTGCTCTTCCCAGCAGC
>NZ_JAACFX010000023.1:0-13903 GCF_029237275.1 Pseudomonas sp. 3MA1
TCGGTGGCCGAGGGCGGTTCCATCGTCTACACAGCGACCCTGAGCAATGCCGCCGGTACTCCGGTCACCGTGACCCTGAGCAACGGTGCGGTAATTACCATTGCCGCAGGCGCCACTTCCGGTACCGCTACCGTCGCGGCTCCGGCTGATGACGTCTATAAAGACGCCGGCAAAGTCGAAGCGACCATCACCAAGGCTGAAGGCGGCAACTTCGAGAAGCTGGTACCAAGCACCACGCCGGCCGTCACCGATGTGACCGATACCATCGACAACTCCACCGTATCGCTGAAGGCCACGCCTTCGACGGCCGAAGGCGGCAACGTCACCTACACCGCGACTGTCACCGCTCCGGTCACCGGTTCGCCTGTTGTGGTGACCCTCGCCAATGGCGAGAAGATCACCATCCCAGTGGGTGAAACTACCGGCTCGGTGAGCATCACTGCGCCTAACGATGTACTGGTTGGCCATACTCCGCTGACCAACTCCATCACCAACGTCAGCGGCGGTAACTACGAGAACCTGGTGGCGGATAAAACCCCGGTCAGCACCACCGTGACCGATACCGTCGACACCACCAACCTCAGCCTCAGCGCTACACCATCGGTGGCCGAGGGCGGTTCCATCGTCTACACAGCGACCCTGAGCAACGCCGCCGGTACTCCGGTCACTGTGACCCTGTCCAACGGTGCCGTGATCAACATCGCCGCTGGCAAAACCACCGGCACAGTGACTGTCGCCGCGCCAGGCGATGACGTGTACAAAGACGCCGGTAAAGTCGAAGCCACCATCACCAAGGCCGAAGGCGGCAACTTCGAGAAGCTGGTACCAAGCACCACGCCAGCCGTCACCGATGTGACCGATACCATCGACAACTCCACCGTATCGCTGAAGGCCACGCCTTCCGCGGCCGAAGGTGGCAACGTCACTTACACCGCCACCGTCACTGCTCCGGTTACCGGCTCGCCGGTAGTCGTGACCCTCGCCAATGGCGAGAAGATCACCATCCCGGTCGGCGAAACCACTGGTTCGGTCAGCATCAGCGCGCCTAACGACGTGCTGGTTGGCCATACTCCGCTGACCAACTCCATCACCAATGTCAGCGGCGGTAACTACGAGAACCTGGTCGCCGACAAGACTCCGGTCAGCACCACCGTGACCGATACCGTCGACACCACCAATCTGTCCCTGTCGGCTACACCTTCGGTAGCGGAAGGCGGTTCGATTGTTTACACCGCGACCCTGAGCAACGCCGCCGGCACTCCGGTGACCGTCACTCTGAGCAACGGTGCGGTAATCACCATTGCCGCAGGCGCCACTTCCGGCACCGCTACCGTCGCGGCACCAGCCGATGACGTCTACAAGGACGCCGGCAAGGTCGAAGCGACCATCACCAAGGCTGAAGGCGGCAACTTCGAGAAGCTGGTACCAAGCACCACGCCGGCCGTCACCGATGTGACCGATACCATCGACAACTCCACCGTATCGCTGAAGGCCACGCCTTCCGCGGCCGAAGGTGGCAACGTCACTTACACCGCCACCGTCACTGCTCCGGTTACCGGCTCGCCGGTAGTCGTGACCCTCGCCAATGGCGAGAAGATCACCATCCCGGTCGGCGAAACCACTGGTTCGGTCAGCATCAGCGCGCCTAACGACGTGCTGGTTGGCCATACTCCGCTGACCAACTCCATCACCAATGTCAGCGGCGGTAACTACGAGAACCTGGTCGCCGACAAGACTCCGGTCAGCACCACCGTGACCGATACCGTCGACACCACCAATCTGTCCCTGTCGGCTACACCTTCGGTAGCGGAAGGCGGTTCGATTGTTTACACCGCGACCCTGAGCAACGCCGCCAGCACTCCGGTGACCGTCACTCTGAGCAACGGTGCGGTAATCACCATTGCCGCAGGCGCCACTTCCGGCACCGCTACCGTCGCGGCACCAGCCGATGACGTCTACAAGGACGCCGGCAAGGTCGAAGCGACCATCACCAAGGCTGAAGGCGGCAACTTCGAGAAGCTGGTACCAAGCACCACGCCGGCCGTCACCGATGTGACCGATACCATCGACAACTCCACCGTGTCGCTGAAGGCCACACCTTCCGCGGCTGAAGGTGGCAACGTCACTTACACTGCCACCGTCACCGCTCCGGTTACCGGCTCGCCGGTCGTGGTGACCCTGGCCAATGGCGAAAAAATCACCATTCCGGTCGGTGAAACTACCGGCTCGGTGAGCATCACGGCGCCTAACGATGTACTGGTTGGCCACACCCCGCTGACCAACTCCATCACTAATGTGAGCGGCGGCAACTACGAGAACCTGGTGGCCGACAAGACCCCGGTCAGCACTACCGTGACCGATACCGTCGACACCACCAACCTCAGCCTCAGCGCTACACCGTCGGTGGCCGAGGGCGGTTCGATCGTCTACACCGCGACCCTGAGCAATGCCGCCGGTACTCCGGTCACCGTGACCCTGAGCAACGGTGCCGTAATCACCATTGCCGCCGGGGCAACCAGTGGCACCGCCACCGTGGCCGCGCCAGCCGACGATGTGTACAAAGACGCCGGTAAAGTCGAAGCCACCATCACCAAAGCCGAAGGCGGCAACTTCGAAAAACTGGTGCCAAGCACCACGCCAGCCGTGACTGACGTCACCGACACCATCGACAACTCCACCGTATCGCTGAAGGCCACGCCTTCCGCGGCTGAAGGTGGCAACGTCACTTACACTGCCACCGTCACCGCTCCGGTTACCGGCTCGCCGGTCGTGGTGACCCTGGCCAATGGCGAAAAAATCACCATTCCAGTCGGTGAAACCACTGGTTCGGTCAGCATCAGCGCGCCTAATGACGTGCTGGTTGGCCACACCCCACTGACCAACTCCATCACCAACGTCAGCGGCGGCAACTACGAAAACCTGGTGGCGGATAAAACTCCGGTCAGCACCACCGTGACCGACACCATCGACACCACCAGCGTCAGCCTCAGCGCCACCGGCACCGTGGCTGAAGGCGGTTCGATCATCTACACCGCGACCCTGACCAACGCCGCCGGTACTCCGGTGACCGTCACTCTGAGCAACGGCGCGGTGATCAACATCGCCGCCGGCAAGACCACCGGTACCGTCACCGTTGCGGCGCCGGCTGACGACGTCTATATCGACGCCGGCAAGGTCAATGCCTCGATCACCAGCGCCACCGGGGGCAACTTCGAGAAGCTGGTGCCGGACACCACGCCAGCGGTGACCAACGTGACCGACACCGTGGATACTACTTCGGTGGGCATCACCGGCAGCACCTCGGTCACTGAAGGCCAGACCGCCAGCTACACCGTGAGCCTGACCCACCCGGCACAGACCGAAGTCACCCTGAAGATCAGCTACAGCGGCACCGCCACCGACGGCTCGGACTTCAGCGGCGTGTACACCGTGAAGATCCCGGCCGGCGCCAGCAGCGCCACCTTCAACGTCGCCACCATTGACGACAAGATCACCGAAGGCACGGAAAACTTCGTGGTCAAGATCGACTCGGCCACCGGTGGCAACTTCGAGAACCTGGTGGTGGGCAGCAACAACAGCGTCACCACCTCGATCATCGACAACGATGCTCCGCCGGTCATCGACCTGGACGCCAACAACTCCAGCGGCGCCACCGGGGCCGACTACAAGGTCACCTTCACCGAAGGCACTGCGGGCCCTGGCGTGTCGATCGCCGACACCGACCTGAGCATCACCGATCCGGACAGCACCATGCTCACCGGCGCCACCATCGTGCTGACCAACCGTCAGCCGGGGGACTCGCTGAACCTGGGCAACAGCGTCAACGGCATCAACATCAATGCCAACAGCAAGGACGGTTCGATCACGCTGACTCTGTCGGGCAACGCGACGCTGGCCGACTACATGCAGCAGATCAAGAACATCACCTTCACCAACAACAGTGAAGACCCGAGCACCACGCCACGGACCATCACCGTGACCGTGACCGACGGCGGCAACTACTCCAACGTCGCCACCACCACGGTCAATGTGGTGGCGGTGAACGACGCCCCAACCGCCACCGGCGGCGCCGTGACCGGCAGCGAAGACACCCCGCTGGCCCTGACCTGGTCGAACTTCGGCGTCAGCGACGTCGACAGCCCGGCGTCCAGCCTCGGGGTGAAGATCACCCAGCTGCCCAGTGACGGCAAACTGCAATACCTGGACGGTTCGACCTGGAAGGATGTGGCCAACAACCAGACCATCAGCAAGGCCGATATCGATGCCGGCAAGCTGCGCTTCACCCCGGACGCCAACGAATCCGGCACCAACGGCTACGGCGGCAGCGGCGTGGGCAACCAGCAGGCCGATTACGCCCAGATCAAGTTCCAGCCAACCGATGGCCAGGCCCTGGGCAGCACCGGTACGGTCACCGTCGACATCACCCCAGTGGCCGATGCCCCGACCCTGAGCGTGGCCGGCAACAATGTGAACTCGGTGGGCCTGCTCAAGGAAGTCTGGACCGGCCTCAGCGGCCTGGGCACCGACGGCAGCGGTGCGTCCGCCAGCACCCTGAAATCGGTGATCGACGCCGCCGGCACGCCCAACAGCAGCAGCCTGGCCACCAACGTCCAGTCCGACGGCAACATCACCCCGGGCACCGCGTCGAAGACCTCCGGCCTGATCTACCTGGAAGCCGGCAAGGCCTACACCTTCTCCGGCACCGGCGATGACAGCCTGCTGGTGACCATCGGCGGCAAGAACGTGGCCAGCACCACCTGGGGCGCGGGCGGTAACCTCAACGGGACCTTCACCCCGACCACCAGTGGCTACTACACCATCGATATCTACCACCACAACCAGAGCGGCCCAGGCAACTACGACGTCAACCTGTCGGTCAACGGCGGGGTCCCGGTAGACCTGAGCAACGCCGGCGTGCCGCTGTACACCGGGGTCACCGACCTGACCAACGCCGGGGTTTCGGTGTCCGACCTGCACGGCACCAACGGCGAGGGTTACTACGACGGCTACAAGCTCAACGAAGGCGGCGAAGGCGGCAGCGTGCATCTGTCGAAGATCAGCACCGGGCTGACCGATACCGACGGTTCGGAAACCCTGAGCGTGAAGATCAGCGGCATTCCCGCAGGCTCCGTGCTCAGCGACGGTGCCGGGCACACCTTCACCGCCACCGCGACCTCCGGCGAAGCCAACGTCACCGGCTGGAACCTGGGCAACCTGACGGTCACCCCGCCGCCTTACTACAACGGCTCGTTCAACCTCAACGTGACCTCGACCTCCACCGAGTCCCTGGGCGGTTCGGCCAGCACCTCGGCGCAGATCCCGGTCAAGGTCTACCCGGCCACCTACAATGCGGTGGTTGCCACCTCCGGCGACGATACCGTCACCGGCACCGACGGCAACGACATCGTGGTCGCGGACATCGGCGGCCTGACCGTGGTCCCGGGCACCAACTACAACATCGCCTTCATGGTGGACAGCTCGGGCAGTATGAGCAGCGCCTCGATCACCGCGGCCAAGAACTCCCTGACCTCGGTGTTCAATACCCTGAAGAACAGCATCGGCAGCGCCGGCTCGGGCACCGTGAACATCTTCCTGGCCGACTTCGATACCCAGGTCAACAAGTCGGTATCGGTGAACCTCAACGATCCGAATGCCCTGGCCCAGCTCAAGGCGGTACTGGATTCGATGTCCTCCGGCGGCGGCACCAACTATGAAGACGTGTTCAAGGCCACGGCCAACTTCTTCCAGAGCAGCCAGGCCACCGGCAATACCAACGCCACCAACCTGACGTACTTCATCACCGACGGTAAGCCGACCTACTACCAGAGCGGCGAGCAGACCAACCCGACGCTGTACAGCAACGTGCGCCTCGACGATGTGGTGACCACCAGCAACTACAAGCTGGGGGACACTTTTGGCAAGTACATCGACAACACCCACTACCTCAGCGTCAACAGCGACGGCACGACGATCCTGCAGACCTACAACAGTGGCTGGAACTCTTGGAGCAGCAAGACCCTGGGCACGCTGCACGCCCAGGGTGACGGCACCTATGAGCTGTCGAGCCTGGCGGGTAGCGGCAACAGCACCAACTCGGCCACCACCAGCAACTCCAATGACGGCTTCGTACTGCTGAGCAAACTGTCCCAGGTGGAAGCCATCGGCCTGAACAGCGATGTCAGCCTCAACGACCTGAAGCCTTACGACAGCGACGGCAAGCCGCAGACCAACATCGACCCCAACGATCTGGCCAACTCGATCATCGGCCACACCGAAGCCACCATGCCCGGCGCGGACACCGTCAGCGGCGGCAATGGCAACGACATCCTGTTCGGCGACCTGGTGAGCTTCAACGGCATCGCCGGCGAGGGCTACCAGGCCATGCAGGCCTACGTGGCCAAGCAGAGCGGGGTCGATGTCAGTCAGGTCAGCACCAGCAACGTGCACCAGTACATCACCGAGCACTACACCGAGTTCGATGTGTCCGGCAGCCATGACGGCAACGACACCCTGCTGGGCGGCGACGGCAATGACATTCTCTTCGGCCAGGGCGGCAACGATTTGCTGGACGGTGGCCGGGGCAATGACATCCTGCTGGGTGGCACCGGCAACGACACCCTGATCGGTGGCCAGGGCAACGACATCCTGATTGGCGGTTCGGGTGCCGATACCTTCGTCTGGAAGGCGGGTGATACCGGCAACGATGTGATCAAGGACTTCAAGGCCAGCGAAGGTGACCGTATCGACCTGCGGGATCTGCTGCAGGGCGAGAGCGCCAGCACCATCGACAACTTCCTCAAGATCACCACCGTGGACGGGGTCTCGACCCTGCAGGTCAGCTCCGAAGGCAAGCTCAACGCCGCCGGCGGCCTGGCCAACGCCGACGTGACGATCAAGCTGGAAGGCAACAACTGGTCCAATGCCAACATCCACTCGTTGATCGCCGGTAGCGACCCGACCATCAAGATCGATCACAACAACAGCTGATGAGTGACCGGCAGCCACCCCTTGCGGGTGGTTGCCGGCTATTGGCCGACAACCTGCGCCGTGACGATTGTCGCGGAGCACCGCATACTCACGCGCTGGATGTGGCGTTGGCCCAGGTCGCTGAGCGCCGGACGCCGAATAAAAAGCCTGAGGGATTTGCCATGTTCTACGTGCAACGCGATGCGCAAGGTCAGCTGATTCGCGTGGAAGCCGCCGCTTACGCCGAGGCGACCGAGACGCTGCCTGCCGATCATCTCGAGATCCAGACCTGGTTCGCCAATGAAGCGGTGGAGGTCAGCCTCAAGCAACTCAAGCAGAGCGACCTGGAGATGATCCGGGTTCTGGACGACCTGATTCAGGTGCTGACCAGCAAGGGCGTGATTCGCGTCACCGATCTGCCGGCGGCGGCCCAGGCCAAGCTGATGGATCGTACCCAGGCCCGGGTGGCACTGGGGGGCTTGAGCCGGTTGATCAACGATGATGAAACCGGATTGATCTGAGACTCTTCGCCGGCAAGCCGGCTCCTACGCCAGGAGACGGCTTGCCGGCGACAGCGCTTTCAACTCCAGGGCGCCGGTTCGCCGAACAGTTGCCCTTGCACGCCGTACAAGCCCATCTCACGAATCACTCGCAGCTCGCCCTCAGTCTCGACTCGCTCGGCAATCAACGGCAGGTCGATGCTGTGGGCCGCGCGCTGGATAGCCTCGATAAACAGGCGCTTGTCGCTTTCCTGGTCGATGTTGCGGATGTAGCTGCCGTCGATCTTCAGATAGGCCAGGCCCAGGCGGGCCAGGTTGCCGATCATGCTGAAGCGCCCGCCAAAGCGCTGCAGGCTGAGGGAGAAGCCCAGTTCCCGCAGGCGCCGGGTCAACTGTTCCAGCTGGACCTGCTCGGGCAGCTGTTCCTCGCCGATCTCCAGGGTCAGGCGCGGCCCGAGGTCGGAGTACTGGCGCAGGATATCCATGACCCGGTTCAGGGCCTGGGGATTCTCCAGGGTCGCCGCCGAGAGGTTCAGGGCCAGGCTGTCTTCATGTCCGCTCATCTGCTTGAGGACCTGCTCGAGCATCAGCACGTCCAGGCGCGAGGTCCAGCCAAAGCGTTCCAGCCACGGCAGGAAGCGGCCGGCGGGAATGGTCTGGCCCTGCTCGTCCAGCAGCCGTGAAAGCACCTTGTAATGCAGCACCCGCGCGGTGTCCTGGGTCGCCACCACCGGCTGGAAGTACAGCTGGAAGCGTTGCTCCGACAGCGCCCGGTCCAACCAGGTATGCCAGGCATGGTGATCGTCACCGACCTGGGCACCGACGCCCTGATCCAGGCAGGCCCAGTGGGTGTCGCCCTGGCCTTCGGCCTGGGCCAGGGCCTGATCGCCGAGGCTGAGCACCGCCTGGGGCGAGTCACCGTGGGCAAAGGCCGCCAGGCCGATGGAAGCCACGCCGGCAACATCGGTAGCACCCGTGGCATACAGGTTGCCCAGCGCGCTTTCCAGGTTCTGGGCCAGCTGGATGGCTTCATCACGCACCAGCCCCGGCGCCAGGACGGCGAACTCGCCACCGCGAACCCGGGTCACCAGGTTGTGGGTCTCGGGGTACTTGTTGCATTCGCGCAGCAGTTGCTCCCCCACCGCCTTAAGCAATTGGTCGGTGCGCTGGCCCCCCAGGCGCTGGTTCAGGCCGGCCAGGTCCTTGACCCGCAACAGCAACAGGTAACCGGAGCTGGCCTGCTCCGGGTTGCTGACGCGGGCATGCAGCTGCATCTCGAAATAACGTCGGTTGGCCAACCCGGTCAGGCTGTCCTGATACGACTCGATGCGCAGTTTTTCACTGCGTTCGGCCTGCTCCTGGAACAGGGCCTTGAGCTTCTCCACCATCTGGTTCATGGCCTGCACCACCCGCCGCAGTTCCGGGGTGCGCGGCAATTGCGGCAGGCTGAGAAATTCGCGCCGGGCAATGGCGTGGGACTGCTGGACCATGTAGTCCAGGGGCTTGAGCTGACGCCGCAGCAACAGGGCGCCGAGCACCGCGCTCACCGCGCCGCAGATCAGCAGCCAGCCCAGGCTGCCCAGGGCGCTCTGCCAGAGCTTGGCCACAGCGAACATCGGGTGGCTGAGCACTTCGACCCGCGCCGCCTGCTCCCAGCCACGGCTGACGATGGCGTCGCCGCCGGCCGGCTCCAGGCCGATCAGCTTGACGAACCACTGGGGCACATTGCCGACCTCGGGAATGCCACTGCGCTCGACGATGGTCTTGTCGGTGGCCAGGTCCACTACCCGGATGCTGGCGTAATAGCCGCTGTCGAAGATCGAGCTGACCATCAGCTCGACCATCGCCGGGTCATCGATGTTCGGCGTCAGCGACAAGGCCAGGGCCGTGGCCGCATCCTGGGCATGGGAGCGCAGTTGATTGACATACTGGGTGCGCGAACTTTCCAGGCTGACCATGAAGCTGCCGCTGAAGGCGACCACCAGGAACACACAGATTGCGATCAACAGCTGTTTGAACAAAGACATCTGAGCTCGTGCTCCTAGTTAGTCGTCTCGACCGGAAAACCTTCGGCCTGCATTTTTTTCAACACGTCCTGCCAACGGGACAGGCGCTTGGTGTCACCGACCCGCTTGTTGCCCTTGGCACCCGGCAGCCACAAGCCTTCGGCATTGAAGGAGTACACCGGCAACAGGTCGGTCCGCTCGCTGGCCGGGCGGATCGTGTCCTCCAGGCTGTCGAGCACCAGCGGCATGGCGTCCGCAGTGGAATAGTAGGTCAGGACCATGTGCGCGCGATTCTGGCGCAATGCCTTGACGTAGGTGATGCGCAGTTTGTCACTGGACACCCCGAGGTGGCGGAGGCTGAAGTACTTGGCGATCGCGTAGTCCTCACAATCGCCGGCGCCCTTCCACAGGGCTTGGATCGGGGTTTCCCAGTAGTCCACCTGGCCCCACAGATCGATATCTTCCACGTAGCGCATGTTCTTGTTGAAGAACAGGTTGACCACTTTCAGCTGCTCGCGCTCGGGAATCTGCTTCTGCGTCGCCAGCAGGTGCTGCCAGGCATCGATACGTTGCTGACCCTCGCCCAGGGGACCGTAGAGCGCCGTGGCACGGCGACTGATCAGGGAAAAATCCCAGTCGGCGTGCAGACTGCCCAAAAGCGCCCCGGCCAGCAGCAGTGCCGAGCAGAACCAGCGCAGGGTCCGAGAGAGAGCTAAACGTGCCGCCAATGCGATGAGTCCATGGGAGCTGTCGTAAATCGGCTGATGGTGAAGGCTGGCCCGGCAAAAGACAATGGCACCTTACAATCACTGGCCACCGGGGAAGGCCCTGCACGGGTCATTCACACAATAGCGTCAAGCCGCGTTTTTACCTTGAGCGGCAGCCGACGAATTTCCCCTGTCGCCACGTGCATTCAGCAGCGTCAGCCACTATGTTAGACGCCATTCACGGACTGGGACGTCCCCCGTCGAACAGCCTCTTGTCTGCACCAAGAAGCCGCCCGCGGGCCACCTTGCTTAAGGAAAAGCTGTGTACACCGACACCCGACAATGGACGCTGGTGATCAACTCAGGGCAAGCCACGCGAATCCGCCTGATCTGCTTTCCACAGGCCGGGGCGGCTGCGGAGCAGTTGCGGGTTTGGTCCAACAGCCTGGCCGATCATATCGAGCTGGTGGTGATCAACCTGCCCGGGCACGGGCCGCGTCGTGACGAGGCGCCCTACGACAACTGGCCGAGCCTGCTGCAAAACACCTTCGCGGCCCTCGATCCCTGGCTCGGCGAACCCCACGCGCTGTTCGGCCACGGTCTGGGCGCGTTGCTGGCATACGAAACCTGCAAGTACGCTCAAGAGCGCTTCCCCCGGCAGACGCGCCACCTGTTCGTCTCCGGCTGCCGCAGCCCCGACAGCCTGCCGCGCCGCCCCTTGTTGCACTCGCTGCCCATCGAGGCGTTTCGCGAGGCCATCCTGACCCTGGGTGCCAGCCCGCTGGAGATGCCCCGGGGGCAGAGTGACCTGCAGTCCTACGAGCGCTTGCTGCGCAATGGCCTGAAGCTCTTCGAAACCTGGTACGACACCTCCAGCGGCAGCCTCGATATCCCGCTGACGGCCTTCTACGGCAGCGAAGACCCGCTGGCGACGGCCAAGCATATGCTCAACTGGCGTGAGTTCACCGGGCGTGAATTCGAACTGATCGAAGTGGCCGGCAACCACTTTTTCATCAAGTCCCAACGCCAGCGCCTGCTGCAGGTGATCAATACTCACCTGGGCCTGCTGGCTGAACACCGGATCTGAACCGCGTCCATGAAAAAGCCCGCCCTGCAGTGATGCAGAAGCGGGCTTGAGGGAAGGCCCCGGGAGAACTCAGATCTTGAAGCTGTCCACCAGTTGCTTCAGGCGGCTGGCCTGTTGCGACAGCGCATCGCAGTCCTTCAGGGTTTCATTGAGGTTGGCGACGCCCTGCTGGTTGAGCAGGTTGATCTGGTTGATGTCGACGTTGAGGGTCTCCACCACCGCCGTCTGCTCCTCGGTGGCCGCCGCCACCGACTGGTTCATGCCGTCGATCTCGCCGATTCGCTGGGTCACGCTGATCAGCCGTGCACCGGCCTGGTTGGCCACCTCGACGCTCTCTTCACTGGAAAGCTGGCTGGCATTCATGGTCGATACCGCTTCGCGCGAACCGATCTGCAGGGAAGTGATCATCTTGTGAATCTCTTCCGCCGATTCCTGGGTCCTGTGGGCCAGGTTGCGCACCTCATCGGCGACCACCGCGAAGCCACGACCGGCTTCACCGGCACGGGCCGCTTCGATGGCAGCGTTGAGAGCTAGCAGGTTGGTCTGCTGGGAGATGCCCTTGATCACATCGAGAATGTGCCCGATGTTGTCGGTGCTGGCGTTCAGGGTTTCGATCTGGGTGCAGGACAGGCTGATCTTCTGCGACAGCTCGGTCATGGCCTGGATGGTCTGCTCCACGACTTGGCGACCGTCGTCGGCCTGCTCGCTGGCGCCGCTGGCGTGCTGCGAGGCATCAGCGGCGTTGCGGGCGATTTCCTGGGTGGCGGCCCCCAGTTCGTTGATCGCCGCTGCCACGCTGTTGGTGCGGGCACTCTGCTCGTCGGAACCGATGATCGACGCGTTGGACGAAGCCATCACCCGTTGCGACAGGTCATGTACCTGACGAGTGGCGGAGGACACTTCGGAGATCGAGGCGTGAATCCGCTCGACGAACTGGTTGAAAGAGCTGCCCAGCTCTCCGAATTCGTCCTTGCTTTCCACCACCAGGCGACGGGTCAGGTCACCCTCGCCCTGGGCAATGTCCTGCATCGCCCGGCCCATGGTGATCAACGGGCGCATCAGTACCTGGATCAACAGGGTCAGCAGCACTGCAATCACCGCCACGGCGATAAACATGGCGATCAAGGCGGATGTGCGGAACTGGCTCAGCGGCGCGTAGGCCTTGGCCTTGTCGATGGACAGACCGATGTACCACTCGGCATTCGGCAGACCGGTCACCGGGGTGAAGGACAGGATGCGTTCCTGTTTGTTCAGGACCACTTCCTGGTTGCCACTGGCGATACGCACGTTGGCACCGGGGTAGATGTCCTTGAGGTTCTTCATCACCTGGTCCTTGTCCGGGCTGACAATCACCTGACCATCGGCGCTGACCAGAAAGGCGTGGCCCAGGCCACCGAAGTCCACCGAGTTGATGATCTTCACCAGGGTTTCCAGGCTCAGGTCGCCACCGACTACGCCCAGCAGTTCACCCTGCTTTTTCACCGGCATGGCGATGGTCACCACCAGGCCACCGACAGCCGCCATGTAGGGCGGAGTCAGCATGGTCTTGTCGGCGGTGACGGCCTGTTTGTACCAGGGCCGTTGGCGCGGATCGTAGCCATCGGGCATTTTCGCGTCGGGACGCTGGGTGAAGGTACCGTTGGCCTGGCCAACGTAGGTGAACTGGAAGTTCGAGGTAAAGGCCGGCTGGTCCACCAGGCCCGGGAAGTCTGCGTTATGGCCCTGGTGAGCAACGTTCTGTGCCAGATTCTCCAGCACCAGGATCCGTCCGCTCATCCAGTTCTGCACGCTGCTGGAGGTGAGCTCACCGGCCTGCTGAATGGATGATTCGAGGTTCTGTCGGATAGTGTTTCGTTGCAGGTAGTCGTTGTACAAAGTGAACAACGCAAAAGCCAGAACCACTACGCCGGAGGCGGCCAAAAGGATTTTATGGCTGAACTTGAGATTCATTTCATGGGACTTCTTATGCCGAAAATGGGGATGCGTCCGTAAAGCAACATTCCATGTAACAGTGCAGGCGACGAGTCGCTCTACTTTGGTGCACGCATGTCTCATCAGGCTTTCGGCAAGAACACCCGAACCCTTAGAGATTTATCTGAATTACTCGCCTAAATTTGCCGAATCCCGCCGAACGGTGTTCCAGAGCCTTCGCCAACCCTTTTCAGCGGCGCGTCAGCAAGCAAAACGATTGATAGCTTGGGCCATAGATAGAGCAGCGACGGTGCTCGGGCATAGCGGACGGTTGATCAGCACTTTATTGAGCGCAAAAACAAAACCCCAATTGCTTTCGCAATTGGGGTTTCGGAATTTGATCTTGACGATGACCTACTCTCACATGGGGAAACCCCACACTACCATCGGCGATGCATCGTTTCACTTCTGAGTTCGGGATGGGATCAGGTGGTTCCAACGCTCTATGGTCGTCAAGAAATTCTGTGGCCGATCCGTTGGACTCAACATCGAACGTATCAGCAAAATCAGTCACTTCTACAAATAGACAAAACCCCAATTGCTTTCGCAATTGGGGTTTCGGAATTTAATCTTGACGATGACCTACTCTCACATGGGGAAACCCCACACTACCATCGGCGATGCATCGTTTCACTTCTGAGTTCGGGATGGGATCAGGTGGTTCCA
>NZ_JAACFX010000024.1:0-13180 GCF_029237275.1 Pseudomonas sp. 3MA1
TGGTGGACTACCTGGGCCGGGTCGACCATCAGGTGAAGATCCGTGGTTTCCGTATCGAACTGGGGGAGATCGAAGCCCGCCTGCGCGAGCAAGAAGCAGTGCGTGAAGCGGTGGTGGTGGCCCAGGACGGGCCCACCGGCAAGCAACTGGTGGGTTATGTGGTGGCCCATGACCCGGCCATCGCCACTGATGCCACGGCCCAGGCCGGCGCCCGTGAGTCCCTGCGTCGGGCCCTGAAAGCCCGCCTGCCGGACTACATGGTGCCCGGCCACCTTATGTTCCTGGCGCAGATGCCGCTGACGCCGAACGGCAAGCTCGACCGTAAGGGCCTGCCTGAGCCGGATGCGAGCCAGCTGCAGCAGGTCTATGAGGCGCCGCAAAGCGAGTTGGAGCAAAAGCTGGCGGCCATCTGGGCGCAGATTCTGTGCCTGCCGCGGGTGGGGCTCAACGACAACTTCTTCGAGGTGGGCGGGCATTCCCTGCTGGCGATCCAGATCACCTCGCGGGTTCAGGCCGAACTGGGCCTGGAGGTGCCGCTGGCGCAGTTGTTCCAGACCGAGTCGTTACGTGCCTATGCCGAAGTGGTGGCGGGCTACCGCACGGGCAGCGCGGCCGATTTTGATGATCTTCGTGAATTCTTGAGCGAACTAGAGGCGATTTGAACCATGCTTTCCAACCCCAATCTCGATCTGGTATCGCGCTTTCTTCGCCTGCCTCTGGAGCAGCGCCAGCAGTTCTACCAGCGCCTGCAAAGCCGTGGCATGAGTTTCGCTCAACTGCCGATTGCCGCAATCCGTGAAGCGGGGCACTGCCTGCCCCTGTCCTATGCCCAGGAACGCCAGTGGTTTCTCTGGCAACTGGACCCCGAGAGTTCGGCCTATCACGTGCCCGCAGCCTTACGCCTGAGCGGACGCCTGGACCAGGCAGCCCTGCAGCGCAGCTTCGACAGCCTGCTGGCCCGTCATGAAAGCCTGCGCACCCGCCTGCATCTGCAGGGCGAGCACCTGACCCAGGAGGTGCTGGCCACCGCGACGCTGAAGATCGATGAAGAAACGGTCGATGAGGCGCAGCTCAAGGCGCGGGTGGAAGCCGAGATCGAGCGGCCCTTCGACCTTGCGCAGGGGCCCTTGCTGCGGGTCAGCCTGCTGCGTCTGGCCGAGGACGAGCATGTGCTGGTGCTGGTGCAGCACCATATCGTCTCCGATGGCTGGTCGATGCAACTGATGGTGGATGAGCTGGTGCAGCTGTATAGCGCCTACAGCCAGGGCCAGGAATGGCAACTGCCGGCCCTGCCGATCCAGTACGCCGACTACGCCCTGTGGCAGCGCCGTTGGATGGAGGCGGGAGAAAAGCCGCGTCAGCTGGAGTACTGGCAGGCGCTGCTGGGGGGCGAGCAGCCGGTGCTGGAACTGCCCCTGGATCATCCACGCCCGGCGCAGCAGAGCTTTCGCGGGGCACGCCTGGATCTGGCCCTGGAACCCGCCCTGGTGGCGGGCCTCAAGGCCCTGGCCCAGCGCGAAGGGGTGACCCTGTTCATGCTGCTGCTGGCCTCGTTCCAGGCGCTGCTGTACCGCTACAGCGGTCAGCAGGACATCCGCGTCGGCGTACCCATCGCCAACCGCAACCGGGTGGAAACCGAGCGCCTGATCGGCTTCTTCGTCAACACCCAGGTGATGAAGGCCGACTTCGAGCCGCAACTGACCTTCGCCCAGTTGCTGGCCCAGACCAAGCGCCGTTCGCTGGAAGCCCAGGCCCATCAGGACCTGCCCTTCGAGCAACTGGTGGAGGCCCTGCAACCGGAACGCAGCCTGAGCCACAACCCCTTGTTCCAGGTGATGTTCAATCACCAGGCGAGCACCGCAAGCGCAGCTGGCGAGCGGCAATTGCCGGGCCTGCGGGTCGCCAGCCTGGAGTGGGACAGCCAGAGCGCACAGTTCGACCTGAGCCTGGATACCCAGGAAGTCGGGGAGGGCATCTGGGCTTCCCTGACCTACGCCACCGATCTGTTCGGCGCCGCTACTGTGGAGCGCATGAGTCGGCACTGGCTGAGCCTGCTGCGGGCGATGCTCGCCAATAGCGCAACCCGGGTGCAGGAGCTGGCCCTGCTGGATGCCGAAGAGCGGCAGCAGATGCTCCATCAATGGAACCACACCACCCGCGACTACCCCTTGCAGCGTAATGTGCAGCAACTGATCGAAGAGCAGGTGGCGCGTACCCCAGATGCGCCGGCCTTGAAGTTCGGTCAGCAGAGCCTGAGCTACGCCGAACTCAACCGCCGCGCCAACCGCCTGGCCCATCGCCTGATGGCAGCCGGTGTCGGACCGGATGTGCTGGTGGGGCTGGCAGTGGAGCGTTCTATCGAGATGGTGGTGGGCTTGCTGGCGGTGCTCAAGGCTGGTGGCGCCTATGTGCCGCTGGACCCGGAATACCCACGTGAACGCCTGGCCTACATGCTGGACGACAGCGGCGTGAAACTGCTGCTGACCCAGTCTCACTTGCTGGAGCAACTGCCGATTCCGCAGGGGCTACCTAGCCTGGCGCTGGATCAGCTGGACGCGCAGCTGACGAGCTACAGCGAGCAGAACCCGGGCATCGTGCTGCAGGGCGAAAACCTCGCCTATGTGATCTACACCTCCGGTTCCACCGGGCAGCCCAAGGGTGCCGGCAACCGCCATAGCGCCCTGACCAATCGCCTGTGCTGGATGCAGGAGGCCTATCAACTGGATGCCAGCGACAGCGTGCTGCAGAAAACCCCGTTCAGCTTCGACGTATCGGTGTGGGAATTCTTCTGGCCCTTGATGACCGGCGCGCGGCTGGTGGTGGCGGCGCCAGGGGATCATCGCGATCCCGAGAAACTGGTGAATCTGATCAATGCCGAACAGATCAGCACGCTGCACTTTGTGCCTTCTATGTTGCAGGCGTTCCTGCAGGATTCCGGCGTGTCTTCCTGCCAGAGCCTGAAACGCATCGTTTGCAGTGGTGAAGCCTTGCCGGTGGATGCCCAGCAGCAGGTATTCGCCAAGCTGCCGCAGGCCGGTCTGTACAACCTTTATGGCCCCACCGAGGCAGCCATCGACGTCACCCATTGGACCTGCGTCGATGAAGGCCGGGATGCGGTGCCCATCGGCCAGCCCATCGCCAACCTGGGCTGCTATATCCTCGACGGCAATTTCGAGCCGGTGCCGGTGGGTGTGCTGGGCGAGCTGTACCTGGGTGGCGTGGGCCTGGCCCGTGGTTACCATCGACGCCCGGCGCTGACCGCCGAGCGTTTTATCGCTCATCCTTTTGTGACAGGTGAACGCCTCTACCGCACTGGCGACCTGGCCCGTTATCGCGCTGACGGGGTGATCGAATACGCCGGGCGTATCGACCATCAGGTCAAGCTGCGGGGCCTGCGCATCGAGCTGGGCGAGATCGAAGCACGGCTGCTGGAGCACGACTGGGTCCGCGAGACGGCGGTGCTGGCGGTGGATGGCAAGTACCTGGTGGGTTATCTGGTGCTGCAAGGTGCCGGGGACGACTGGCGTGAGGTGCTGAGCGAACACCTGGCGCAGCAGCTGACGGACTACATGGTGCCGGCGCAATGGGTGCTGCTGCAGCAGATGCCCCTGAGCCCCAACGGCAAGCTCGATCGCAAGGCCCTGCCCAAACCCGATGCGGCGCAGCACATCCAGGCGTTCGAAGCCCCGCAAAGCCCGCTGGAGCAGCAGATCGCGACGATCTGGGCCGAGGTCCTGGGCATCGAGCAGGTGGGCTTGAACGACAACTTCTTCGAGCGTGGCGGTGATTCGATCATCTCCATCCAGGTGGTCAGCCGTGCCCGCGCAGCCGGTATCCATTTCACCCCCAAGGCCCTGTTTCAGCATCAGACGGTGCGCAGCCTGGCACGGGTGGCGCAGTTGCAGGCGGTGCAGTCGATCGACCAGGGCCCGGTGCAGGGCGAGACGCCATTGCTGCCCTTCCAGCAGCTGTTTTTCGAGATGGACCTGCCAGAGCGCCAGCACTGGAACCAGTCGCTGCTCCTGACTCCGCAGCAGGCGATTGATGGTGATCTGCTGGAGCGCGCCTTGCTGGCGCTGGTGCAGCAGCATGATGTGTTGCGCCTGAGTTTCAGGCAAACCGAGGAGGGCTGGCAGGCTCGGCACGATGCCCAGGCGGCGGAGCTGCTGTGGCAGGTTCGTCTGGAACAGGAAGCTGATCTGCTGGCCCTCTGCGAGCGCGCCCAGCGCAGCCTTGACCTGGAGCAGGGCGACTTGCTGCGGGCGGTGCTGGCAGAGCTGCCCGATGGTTCCCAGCGGCTGTTGTTGGTGATGCATCACCTGGTGGTGGACGGGGTGTCCTGGCGGATTTTCCTTGAGGACCTGCAAAACCTCTACCGGCAACTGCTTGAGGGCCGAGCGCAGCAACTGCCGGCCAAGACCTCGGCATTCAAGACCTGGGCCGAGCGCCTGCAAGCCCATGCCCGCAGCGCTGCCATGCAGCAGGAACAGGACTTCTGGCGCCAGCAGCTGCAAGGCGCAACGGGCGACCTGCCATGCCGCGATCCCCAGGGCGCACGTCCGCAACGCCTGGCCCAGACCCTGGTCAGCCAGCTCGATGCCGAGCGTACCCGGCAACTCTTGCAACAGGCGCCTGTGGCCTATCGCACGCAGATCAATGACCTGTTGCTGACGGCCCTGGCCCGGGTGATCTGCCGTTGGACCGGGCAATCGTCCAGCCTGATCCAGCTGGAGGGCCACGGCCGCGAAGAACTGTTCGAAGATATCGACCTGACCCGTACCATGGGCTGGTTCACCAGCCTGTTCCCGGTACGCCTGACGCCGGCTGACGATCTGGCCACCTCGATCAAGCAGATCAAGGAACAACTGCGAGCGGTGCCCAACAAGGGCATCGGCTTCGGCGCCCTGCGCTACCTGGGCGACGAGCCGACCCGCCAGGCCTTCAGCCAGTTGCCGGAACCGCGTATCACCTTCAACTACCTGGGCCAGTTCGATGGCAGCTTCGATCAGGAGGATGGCCTGTTCGCCCCGGCGCCAGAGAGTGCCGGCGCCGAGCAGAGCCCTGATGCCCCACTGGGCAACTGGCTGACCCTCAATGGCCAGGTGTATGCCGGCGAGCTGCGTCTGGGCTGGACCTTCAGCCCGCTGATGTTCGAGCCCCAAGTGATCGCAGAGCTGAGTGCGGCCTACACCCGTGAACTCACTGACCTGGTGGCGCATTGCTGTACCCCGGGCAACAGTGGCGTCACCGCTTCCGACTTCCCGCTGTCTGGTCTTGATCAGCAGCAGCTGGAATCCCTACCGCTGGTAGCCGATGAGATCGAAGACATCTACAGCCTGTCGCCGATGCAGCAGGGCATGCTGTTCCACACCCTGTACGAGAAGGAAGCCTCGGACTACATCAACCAGATCCGGGTGCAGGTGGAGCACCTCGACCCGGCGCGCTTCCGCCAGGCCTGGCAGGCCACAGTGCAGGCGCATGAGGTGCTGCGCAGCGGCTTCTTCTGGCAGGGCCAACTGCAGTGGCCGTGCCAGGTGGTCTACCGTCAGGCGCAGATCGTTATCGAGGAACTGGACTGGCGGGCCATGCCGGAGCTGGAGCAGGAGTTGCAGACCCTGCAACAGCACCAGCGCCGCCAGGGCTTCGATCTGGCCCAGGCGCCTCTGGCCCGGCTGCTGCTGGTGCGCACCGCTGAACACCGGCACGAGCTGATCTACACCAACCATCACATCCTGATGGATGGCTGGAGCAATTCGCGGCTGTTCGGCGAGGTGCTGCAACGCTATGCCGGTGTCGCGGTAGCCGCGACTGGCGGGCATTACCGGGATTACATCGGGTGGTTGCAGCAACGCGACGCTGCGGCCACCGAAGCCTTCTGGCGCGAGCAGTTGCCACGGCTGCAAGCACCTACCCGACTGGGCCTTGGCCAGCCCCAGGCTGAGTCCGGACACGGCGAGCATCGTTGCACTCTGGACGCGCCACTCACCGCACGCCTGGAAGCCTTTGCCCGCAGCCACAAGGTCACCCTCAATACCTTGATCCAGGCCGCGTGGCTGATTCTGTTGCAGCGCCATAGCGGGCAGTCGGTGGTGTCCTTCGGCGCCACGGTGGCCGGCCGGCCCGCTGAACTGGAGGGGGTCGAGCAGCAGATCGGCCTGTTCATCAATACCCTGCCGGTGATCTGCGCCATCGACCCGCAGCGTCCGGTGCAGGACTGGTTGCAGGATGTGCAGGAGCACAACCTGGCCCTGCGCGAACACGAACACACGGCGCTCTACGATATCCAGCGCTGGGCGTCTCAGGGCGGCGAGGCGTTGTTCGACAATATCCTGGTGTTCGAGAACTACCCGGTGTCCAAGGCGCTGGAGCAGGGTGGCGGCAGCGGCATAGTGTTCGGAGTGCCCCAGGCCCATGAACAGACCAGCTACCCCCTGACCCTGCTGGTGGATCTGGGCGAGACGCTGGCGCTGCAATTCAGCTTTGCCCGCTCCCGCTTCACTGAACAGGCTGTGCAAGCCTATGGCCGGCACCTGAGCAACCTGCTGCAGGGCATGCTCGATAACCCCGGGCAGCCGTTGGGTGCTTTGCCGATGCTGGATGTGGCCGAACGCCGCCAGGTGCTGGAGCAGTGGAACGACACCACTCGTGACTACCCCTTGCAGCGCAATGTGCAGCAACTGATCGAAGAGCAGGTGGCGCGTACCCCAGATGCGCCGGCCTTGAAGTTCGGCTCGGTGAGCCTGAGCTATGCCGAGCTCAACCGCCGCGCCAACCGCCTGGCCCATCGCCTGATGGCAGCCGGTGTCGGCCCGGATGTACTGGTAGGGCTTGCGCTGGAGCGCTCCATCGAAATGGTGGTGGGCCTGCTGGCGGTGCTCAAGGCTGGTGGCGCCTATGTGCCGCTGGACCCGGAATACCCACGTGAACGCCTGGCCTACATGCTGGACGACAGCGGCGTGAAACTGCTGCTGACCCAGTCTCACTTGCTGGAGCAACTGCCGATTCCGCAGGGGCTGCAGACCTTGGCGCTGGATCAGCTGGACGCGCAGCTGACGAGCTACAGCGAGCAGAACCCGGGCATCGTGCTGCAGGGCGAAAACCTCGCCTATGTGATCTACACCTCCGGCTCCACCGGGCAGCCCAAGGGTGCCGGCAACCGTCATTCGGCCCTGACCAATCGCCTGTGCTGGATGCAGGAGGCCTATCAACTGGATGCCAGCGACAGCGTGCTGCAGAAAACCCCGTTCAGCTTCGACGTATCGGTGTGGGAATTCTTCTGGCCCTTGATGACCGGCGCGCGTCTGGTGGTGGCGGCGCCAGGGGATCATCGCGATCCCGAGAAACTGGTGAATCTGATCAATGCCGAACAGATCAGCACGCTGCACTTTGTGCCTTCTATGTTGCAGGCGTTCCTGCAGGATTCCGGCGTGTCTTCCTGCCAGAGCCTGAAACGCATCGTTTGCAGTGGTGAAGCCTTGCCGGTGGATGCCCAGCAGCAGGTGTTCGCCAAGCTGTCGCAGGCCGGTCTGTACAACCTTTATGGCCCCACCGAGGCAGCCATCGACGTCACCCATTGGACCTGCGTCGATGAAGGCCGGGATGCGGTGCCCATCGGCCAGCCCATCGCCAACCTGGGCTGCTATATCCTCGACGGCAATTTCGAGCCGGTGCCGGTGGGTGTGCTGGGCGAGCTGTACCTGGGGGGCGTGGGCCTGGCCCGTGGTTACCATCGACGCCCGGCGCTGACCGCCGAGCGTTTTATCGCTCATCCTTTTGTGACAGGTGAACGCCTCTACCGCACTGGTGACCTGGCCCGTTATCGCGCTGACGGGGTGATCGAATACGCCGGGCGTATCGACCATCAGGTCAAGCTGCGGGGCTTGCGCATCGAACTGGGCGAGATCGAAGCACGGCTGCTGGAGCACCACTGGGTCCGCGAGACGGCGGTGCTGGCGGTGGATGGCAAGTACCTGGTGGGTTATCTGGTGCTGCAAGGTGCCGGGGACGACTGGCGTGAGGTGCTGAGCGAACACCTGGCGCAGCAGCTGACGGACTACATGGTGCCGGCGCAATGGGTGCTGCTGCAGCAGATGCCCCTGAGCCCCAACGGCAAGCTCGATCGCAAGGCCCTGCCCAAACCCGATGCGGCGCAGCACAGCCAGGCGTTCGAAGCCCCGCAAAGCCCGCTGGAGCAGCAGATTGCCGGAATCTGGGCTGAAGTCCTGGACATCGAACAGGTGGGCCTGAACGACAATTTCTTTGAGCTGGGCGGGCATTCGTTGCTGGCCATCCAAGTGGTGGTGCGGCTGCGCGAGCAGTTGCACAGCGAGTTCGACGTCAAGTCGATCTTCAGCGCACCGACCCTGGCCGACTTCGCCCGTTATGTCGCATCCCGGCAGACAATTAATTCGCCGGTGCAGGATGCCCTGGCTAAATCCTTGGAGGCCCTCAAACGTCTATCTGCAGAAGATCTAGACAAATTGATTTCCTGAGGGATGTGGCGTGCAAGCATTAATCGAGTCGGTAGGTTCTCTTTCTACGCAAGAAAAGAAGGCGTTGGCGGTACTGCTCAAGCAGCAAGGCATCAACCTGTTTGAGATTGCCCCGGTTTTCAAGCGTCAGCAGGAAGAACCCCTACGGCTCTCTTATGCCCAGGAACGGCAGTGGTTTCTCTGGCTCCTGGAGCCGCAGAGTCCTGCCTACCATCTGCCTCGGGCGCTGCGCCTGAAGGGCCGCCTGGATCATGCGGCCCTGCAGCGCAGTTTCGACACCCTGGTAGCCCGCCATGAAAGCCTGCGCACCCATCTGCATCAGGACGCACAGCAGCTGCTGCAGGTGGTGAGCGCCGAACTGCGTCTGGAAATCGACGTGCAGGCGACCGATCCCGAGCATCTTGAAGCCTTGGTCAAGGCCGAGGTGGCCAAGCCTTTCGACCTGCAGCGGGGGCCTCTGCTGCGGGTCAAATTGTTGCAACTGGCAGAGGACGAGCATGTCCTGGTGTTGGTGCTGCACCATATAGTCACCGATGGCTGGTCGATGCAGGTGATGGTCGACGAGCTGGTGCAGCTGTATGTCGCCTACAGCCAGGGTCACGACCTGCGCTTGCCGGAACTGCCGATTCAATACCCCGACTACGCCCTGTGGCAGCGCAGTTGGATGGAAGCCGGGGAGAAGGAACGGCAGCTGGGTTACTGGCGCGAGTTACTGGGGGGCGAGCAGCCGGTGCTGGAGTTGCCCTTGGATCACCCGCGCCCGGCGTTGCAGAGTTATCGCGGGGCGCGTCTGGACATGACCCTGGAGCCAGCCCTGGTGGCCGGCCTCAAGGCCCTGGCCCAGCGGGAAGGGGTGACCCTGTTCATGCTGTTGCTGGCCTCGTTCCAGACCCTGCTGTACCGCTACAGCGGCCAGTCGGATATCCGCGTCGGGGTGCCGATCGCCAACCGCAACCGCAGCGAGACCGAGCGTCTGATCGGCTTCTTCGTCAACACCCAGGTGATGAAGGCCGATATTGACGGGCAGATGAGCTTCAGCCAATTGCTGCAACAGGTGCGGCAACGGGCGCTGGATGCCCAGAGCCATCAGGACTTGCCCTTCGAGCAACTGGTGGAAGCCCTGCAGCCGGAGCGCAGCCTGAGCCACAACCCGCTGTTCCAGGTGATGTTCAATCACCAGACCGAAGGCCGGGTGCGCGGCGAGCAGCAATTGCCTGGCCTGAGGGTCGAGGCCCTGGAGTGGGACAGCCAGAGCGCGCAGTTCGATCTGAGCCTGGATACCCAGGAGTCCGTCGAGGGCATCTTCGCTTCCCTGACCTACGCCACCGATCTGTTCGAAGCGGCGACTGTTGAGCGCTTGAGCCGGCACTGGCAAGCCCTGTTGCAGGCGGTGGTGACGGGCGCGAGCAGCCGTATCGCGCAGCTGGCGATGCTGGGCGACGACGAGCGCCACACCCTGCTGCAGCAATGGAATGATCCGGCCCCGGCCTGCGCTCACCCAGGCGCCGTGCATCAGCTGTTCGAGGCCCAGGTGGCGCAGCGCCCCCAGGCCCCGGCCCTGTGCCTGGACGGGCAGGCCTTGAGCTATGCCGAGCTCAATCGCCAGGCCAACCGCCTGGCCCATTACCTGATGGGGCAGGGTGTCGGCCCTGAGGTGCTGGTAGGGGTCGCGGTGGAGCGTTCCTTTGCCATGGTGGTAAGCCTGCTGGCAGTGCTCAAGGCCGGTGGCGCCTATGTGCCGCTGGACCCGGAGTACCCCCGCGAACGCCTGGCGCACATGCTCGAAGACAGCGGCGTGCGCCTGGTACTGCGTCAGTCCTATCAGCCCCTGGTGCTGCCCGAGGGGCTTGCGACCCTGGACCTGGATCTTGCCGAGGCCGCTTTGCGGCAGTGTTCTGTGGACAATCCGCAGCGGCAGGTCGAGCCCCACAGCCTGGCCTATGTGATCTACACCTCCGGTTCCACCGGCAAGCCCAAGGGCGTGGCGATTGCCCATGCCGCGCTGAGCGAGTTCTCCAGCATTGCCGCGAGTTACTCGCACCTGACCCGGGATGACCGGGTGCTGCAGTTTGCCACCCTGAACTTCGACGGTTTCGTCGAGCAGCTGTACCCGGCCCTGACCCATGGCGCCACGGTGGTGCTGCGTGGGCCGGAGCTGTGGGACAGCGGCCGGCTGTACCGCGAGATCATCGCTCAGGGCATCACCCTGGCCGACTTGCCCACCGCCTACTGGAAACTCTTCCTGCTCGATTGCCTGGCGGCAGGGCCGCGTGCCTATGGGGCGCTGCGGCAGATCCATATCGGTGGCGAAGCCATGCCCCTGGACGGGCCGGCGCAATGGCGCCGGGCCGGTCTGGGCCATGTGCGGCTGCTCAACACCTACGGCCCGACGGAGGCCACGGTGGTCTCCAGCGTGCTCGATTGCAGCGCCGCCGACACGGTGATAGGCGCCACGGCCAGCCCGATCGGCCGGTCCCTACCCGGGCGAGCGCTGTATGTGCTGGACCGCGACCTGAACCTGGCGCCGTTGGGGGCGGTTGGCGAGCTGTATATCGGCAGCCACTGCGGCCTGGCCCGGGCCTACCTGCAACGTCCGCTGCTGACCGGCGAGCGCTTTGTCCCGGACCCCTTCGCCACTGGCGAGCGCCTGTACCGCAGCGGCGACCTGGCGCGTTATCGCGCCGATGGGGTGATCGAGTATGTGGGCCGGGTCGATCATCAGGTGAAGATTCGTGGTTTCCGGATCGAGCTGGGGGAGATCGAAACCCTGCTGCTGGCCCAGGACTGCATCCGCGAAGCCGTGGTGCTGGCGGCAGACAACCAACTGCTGGCCTACCTGGTGGCCGAGGTGGGGGATCAGCAGGCCCAGGCCGAAAGCCTGCGCGCGATTCTGCGTGAACAGTTGCCGGACTACATGGTGCCGGCGCACCTGATGTTCCTCGAATGCATGCCGCTGAACCCCAATGGCAAGCTCGACCGCCAGGCCCTGCCCAAGCCCGATGCGGCGCTGGCGCAGCAGTCGTGGGTGGCCCCGGTGAGCGAACTGGAACAGCAGGTGGCGGCGATCTGGGCGGATATCCTCGGTGCCGAGCGGGTGGGCCTCAATGATCATTTCTTCGAGATGGGCGGCCACTCGCTGCTGGCCATGCAGGTGGTGTCTCGCCTGCGTCACGCGCTGGAGCGTGAGGTACCGCTGAAGCTGGTGTTCGAGCAGCCGCGGCTGCAAGGTTTTGTCGCCGCCGTGCAGGCCCTGGATGACAGAGCGCAGGTGCTGGCTCCGGCCATGCAGGCGGTGGGGCGCGAGCAGCCGTTGCCGCTGTCCTATGCCCAGGAGCGCCAGTGGTTCCTCTGGCAACTGGATCCGCAAAGCGCCGCCTACCACGTACCCAGCGTCTTGCGCCTGAAAGGCCGGCTGGATCAGGCAGCCTTGCAGAGAGCCTTCGACACGCTGATTGCCCGGCATGAAAGTCTGCGTACCCACCTGCAGCAGGAAGGGCAGCAGGCGATCCAGGTGATAGTGCCGCCCACCGGGGCGAGCATTTCGTTGTCCGAGGTGCAAGAGGCGCAGTTGCAGGATCGCGTGGAGGCGGAAATCGCCCGGCCCTTCGACCTGTGCCAGGGGCCGCTGATGCGGGTCAGCCTGCTGCGTCTGGCGGAGGACGAGCATGTGCTGGTGCTGGTGCAGCACCATATCGTCTCCGATGGCTGGTCGATGCAAGTGATGGTCGACGAGCTGGTGCAGTTGTATACGGCTTACAGCCAGGGCCAGGAGCTGCAATTACCGACCATGGCGTTGCAGTACGCCGACTATGCGCTTTGGCAGCGCAACTGGATGGAGGCCGGAGAAAGGGATCGCCAGTTGGACTACTGGCGCGAACTGCTGGGGGGCGAGCAGCCGGTGCTGGAGTTGCCGCTGGATCATCCGCGTCCGGCCTTGCAGAATCATCGCGGCGCCCGCCTGGAGGTGCCATTGGCGGCGTCCCTGGTGGCCGGCCTCAAGGCCCTGGCTAAGGCTCAGGGGGTGACGCCATTCATGCTGTTGCTGGCCTCGTTCCAGATCCTGTTGTACCGCTACAGCGGCCAGTCGGATATCCGCGTTGGCGTGCCGATTGCCAACCGCAACCGGGTGGAAACCGAGCGCCTGATCGGCTTCTTCGTCAATACCCAGGTGATGAAGGCCGAGATTGATGGGCAGATGAGCGTCGCCCAGTTGCTGGCCCAGACCAAGAGCCGTGCCCTGGAGGCTCAGGCCCATCAGGACCTGCCCTTTGAACAGCTGGTGGAAGCCTTGCATCCCGAGCGCAGCCTGAGCCTCAACCCGCTGTTCCAAGTGATGTTCAATCACCAGACCGAGGGCCGTCTGCAACAGGACGCACAGGCGCTGGCCGAGCTGCGGATCGAAGGTCTGGAGTGGGAACGGCGCACGGCCCACTTCGACCTCGACCTGGATGTGCATGAAAGCCGTGAAGGGCTCTGGGCCTCCCTGGGGTATGCCACTGATCTGTTCGAACCGGCGACCATCGGGCGCATGGCCCGGCACTGGCAGAACCTGCTGCAGGCCATGGTGGCCGATCCGCAGCAGAGCATCGGCCAGCTGAACCTGTTGGACGATAGCGAGCGCCAGCAACTGCTCCAGCTCTGGGACCGCAGCGCTTCGGGCTTCCCGGCCGGGCGCCTGGTGCATGAAC
>NZ_JAACFX010000025.1:0-12779 GCF_029237275.1 Pseudomonas sp. 3MA1
GCGAAAACGTCAACATCGAAGCGCTGCGCGATCATCTGCACGCCCAATTGCCGGACTACATGGTCCCGGCCGCCTATGTGCGCCTGGACAGCCTGCCGCTGACCAACAACGGCAAGGTTGACCGCAAAGCCTTGCCGGCGCCGGATCAGGATGCGCTGCTCAGCCGTGGCTACGAAGCGCCGCAGGGCGAGATCGAAACCCTGTTGGCGCAGATCTGGGCCGAGGTGCTGAAGGTCGAGCAAGTGGGGCGCCACGACAACTTCTTCGAACTGGGTGGCCATTCGTTGCTGGCAGTGAGCCTGATCGAACGCATGCGTCAGGCCAACCTGAGCGCCGATGTGCGGGTCTTGTTCAGCCAGCCGACGCTCACCGCCCTGGCGGCTGCGGTCGGCAGCGGACGCGAGGTGGCCGTGCCGGCCAACCTGATTACCCTGGACTGCACCCGCATCACCCCGCAGTTGTTGCCGTTGATCAACCTTGATCAGCCGAGCATCGACCGCATCGTCGCCCGCGTGCCGGGCGGGGTGGCCAACGTGCAGGATATCTACGCGCTGGCGCCCTTGCAGGAGGGCATTCTCTACCACCACATCACCGCCGAGCAGGGCGACCCGTACCTGCTGCAATCGCAAATGGCATTTGACAGCGTCGAACGTCTGCAGCGTTTTGCCCAGGCCTTGCAGGGCGTGATCGACCGGCACGACATTCTGCGCACCGCGATTGCCTGGGAAGACCTCGGCACCCCGGCGCAAGTGGTGTGGCGCAAGGCCCACTTGCCGACCCAAGAGGTGATCCTCGACCCGGCCGAGGGCGATGTGCTGAGCCAACTGCACGCGCGCTTTGATGCCCGTCATTACCGCGTCGATGTCAGCCAGGCGCCGTTGCTGCGCCTGGCCTATGCCCAGGACGAGCGCAACGGGCGCACGGTGGCGGTGCTGTTGTTCCACCACATGGCGCTGGATCACACGGCGCTGGACGTGGTCAGCCGCGAAATCGCTGCCAGCCTGGCCGGATCAACCGCCGCACCGGCACCTGCCATGCCGTACCGCAACTATGTGGCCCAGGTGCGCCTGGGCACGGACGAGCAGGAGCACGAGGCGTTCTTCCGCGAGATGCTCGGCGATATCGACGAGCCGACCCTGCCGTTCGGCCTGCAGGACGTGCAAGGCGACGGTCATGCCGTCAGGGAAGCCGGGCAAGACGTGCCCGCTGACCTGAACCTGCGCCTGCGCGCCGCCGCACGGACGCTGGGAGTCAGCGTCGCCAGCCTGTTCCACCTGGCTTATGCACGGGTCTTGAGCGCTGCATCGGGCAAACCGGACGTTGTGTTCGGCACCGTGCTGATGGGGCGCATGCAAGGTGGCGACGGCGCCGACCGGGCGTTGGGCATGTTCATCAACACCTTGCCGCTGCGGGTGAGCCTCGATCACCAGGACGTGCGTGCCGGGGTGCGTTCCACTCACGCCCGCTTGTCGGCGCTGCTGGGGCACGAGCACGCCTCGCTGGCACTGGCGCAGCGTTGCAGCGGCGTGGTTGCGCCTTCACCGTTGTTCAGTGCGATGCTCAACTACCGTCACAGCGCCAGCGATGGCGTCATGCACGAAACCCGTGACGCCTGGGTGGGGATCGAAACCCTGGCCGGGGAAGAGCGCACCAACTATCCGTTGGCGGTCAACGTGGATGACCGCGGCGATGGTTTCCACCTCAGCGCCCAGGTCATCGGTGTCGATGCCGAGCGGGTCGTGGGTTACCTGCAGACCGCCTTGCACAGCCTGGTCGAAGCGCTGGAAAGCGCACCGAACACCGCCGTGCAGCAACTGCCGGTATTGCCGGCTGCCGAGCGCAATACCCTGCTGGTGGAGTTCAACGCCACCGCCCGCGATTACCCGCTGCAACAGACCTTGCACGGCCTGTTCGAAGCCCAGGTTGAACGCACCCCCGACGCGGTTGCGGTGTGGGCCGACGGCCAGCGCCTGAGCTACCGCGAGTTGAACGCCCAGGCCAACCGCCTGGCCCATCACCTGCTGGCGCACGGCGTGCAGCCGGATTCACCGGTGGCGATCTGTGTCGAGCGCAGCGCCGAGATGGTGGTCGGCCTGCTGGCGATCCTCAAGGCCGGCGGCGCCTATGTGCCGCTGGACCCGGCCTATCCGCAGGAGCGCCTGGCCTACATGCTTGAAGACAGCGCCCCGGCTGTGCTGCTGGTGCAAACTGCCACCCGCGGCTTGCTGGGTGACATCACCGTACCGGTGGTGGATCTCGATCACGCCGACTGGCAGCACCTGCCATCAATCAACCCGTCGGTGGCCGCGTTGACCCCGGAGCACTCGGCCTACGTGATCTACACCTCCGGTTCCACCGGCCAGCCCAAGGGCGTGATCAACGAACACCGCGCGGTGGTCAACCGCCTGCTGTGGATGCAGGAGGAGTACGGCCTAGGTACCGACGACAGCGTGCTGCAGAAAACCCCGTTCAGTTTCGACGTGTCGGTGTGGGAGTTCTTCTGGCCGCTGTTCACCGGCGCACGCCTGGTCATGGCGCGCCCTGGCGGGCACAAAGACCCGCAATACCTGTGCGACATCATCGAGGCCGAGCAGGTCACCACCTTGCACTTTGTGCCGTCGATGCTTGACGTGTTCCTGGCCCATGGCGATGTCAGCCAGGCGGCCGGGCTGGTGCGGGTGATGTGCAGCGGCGAGGCGCTGCCGGGCAGCGTGGTGCGCCGCTTCAAGCAGCAACTGCCGGGCAGCCAGCTGTTCAACCTGTATGGCCCGACCGAAGCGGCGGTGGACGTCACGGCCTGGGACTGCAGCGGTGCGCAGACCCCGGACAACACGCCGATCGGCAAGGCCATCGCCAACACCCGCATGTACGTGCTCGACGCGCACTTGCAGCCGGTGCCGCTGGGCGTCAGCGGCGAGCTGTACATCGGTGGCGTGCAGGTCGCCCGTGGCTACCTGAACCGCCCGGAGCTGACCGCCGAGCGTTTCCTCAAAGACCCGTTCAGCGAGGGCCGGCTGTACCGCACCGGTGACGTCGGGCGTTTCCTGGCGGACGGCAACATCGAGTACCTGGGGCGTAACGACGATCAGGTCAAGATCCGTGGCTTGCGGATCGAACTGGGGGAAATCCAGGCGCGCCTGGGCGAATTCCCGCAGATTCTGGAAGCCACGGTGCTGGCCCGCGAGGACGTGCCGGGCGACAAACGCCTGGTGGCGTACTACACCGGCGTGCCGGCGGCGACTGACGAGCTGCGCGCCCATCTGCTGGAGCAACTGCCGGAGTTCATGGTGCCGCAGGTGTTCGTGCACCTGGAGGCGTTCCCGCTGAGCCCCAACGGCAAGCTGGACCGTAAGGCGCTGCCGGCCCCGGACATGGCCGCGCTGCGCAGCCGTGAATACGAAGCGCCGCAGGGTGACACGGAAATCGCCCTGGCCCGGCTCTGGGCCGAGCTGCTGAACGTGGAGCGGGTAGGGCGCCACGACAACTTCTTTGAACTGGGCGGCCACTCACTGCTGGCCGTCAGCCTGATCGGGCGGTTACGCCAGGATGGCATCGATGCGAACGTCAAGGCGCTGTTCGAGCAACCCACGCTCTGGGAATACGCCGAAATTACCGAAAGAATGGAGATGGTCCTGTGAGTGTTCTCGAACTGTTGGCGACATTAAAAGAAAAAGATGTCCAGCTCTCCGTCAAGGGTGACCAACTCGTCGTACAAGGCAACAAGCAGGCGTTGAAGGAACCGAGCGTGCTCGCCGCACTGCGCGAGCATAAGGCTGAGCTGATCGCCTTGATCAATGCCGGGCAGTACAGGGCACAGCGCGCCGGGCAGGTGGACATTCCGGCCAACCGCATCGTCGCCGGCTGCACGCGGATCACGCCGGACATGCTGACGCTGACCACACTCGACCAGGCGGCCATCGACCTTATCGTCGGGCAGATTCCCGGCGGGGCCGCCAACATCCAGGACATCTACCCGCTGGCGCCGCTGCAATCGGGGATTCTGTTCCACCACCTGTCGGCGCAGCAGGGCGATCCCTATGTGCTGCAATGCACCATCGGCATGGACAACCGCCAGTGCCTGGACGATTTCAGCCAGGCCCTGCAATGCGTGATCGACCGGCATGACAGCTTTCGGACCGCGGTCATCTGGGACGGGCTCGACGAGCCCCACCAAGTCGTGCTGCGCCAGGCCCGTTTGCAGGTTGAAGAGCTGGTGCTGGACCCGGCTGAGGGTGATATCCGCCAGCAACTGGAGCAGCGTTTCGACACCCGGCACTTTCGCCTCGACATCAGCCAGGCGCCGCTGATCCGCATCGCCTATGCCCATGACCCGCAGAATGGGCGCTGGCTGGCGTTGCTGATGTTGCATCACATCATCTCCGACCATGCCGCGCTGGCCGTGGTGCAGCATGAAATCCAGCAATACCTGCTGGGTCACGCCGCGCAGCTGGGCAAACCGGTGCCTTACCGCAATTACGTGGCGCAGGCGCGCCTGGGCGTGACTGAACAACAGCACGAAGCGTTCTTTCGCGACATGCTCGGCGAGGTGGACGAGCCGACCCTGCCGTTCGGCCTGGCGGATGTGCAGGGCGATGGCAATGCCCTGGAGGAAGCCGTGTTGGCCGTCGCGCCGACGTTGGGCCAGCGCCTGCGTGCCCAGGCCCGTCAGCAGGGCGTGAGTACCGCGAGCCTGTGCCACCTGGCCTGGGCGCAAGTGCTGGCGGCCGTCACCGGCCAACAGCGCGTGGTGTTCGGCACGGTGTTCCTGGGGCGCATGGAGGCCGGCGAGGGCGCCGAGCACGCGCTGGGTATGCTCATCAATACCTTGCCGCTGCGGGTGGATATCGCTGATCACGGCGCCCAGGCGGCGCTCAAGGCCACCCATGCTCGGCTGAGCGCATTGCTCGGTCATGAGCATGCACCCTTGGTGCTGGCGCAACGCTGCAGTGGCGTCGCAGCACCGCAACCCTTGTTCAGTACCTTGCTCAACTATCGCCACAGTGCGGCGGCCCAGGCCGGTGACGAGGCCGAAAAGGCCTGGCGCGGCATCGAATTCTTCCACACCGAGGAACGCACCAACTACCCGCTGACCCTGAGCGTCGATGAGTTCAGCGACGGTTTTTCCTTTACCGTTCAGGCCTTGCCGGTGCTGGGCGCGCAACGCTTCTGCGACTACATGCATAGCGCCCTGGAACATCTGCTTCAGGCGCTGGAGCAAAACCCGCAGGCTGCCGTCAACCAGCTGCCGGTGTTGCCGGATGCCGAGCGCCAGCAGGTGCTGGCAGGTTTCAACCAGACCCACGCCGACTACCCACGCGGGTTGACCATCCACCAGCGTATTGAACAGCAGGCAGAGCGCAGCCCCAAGGCGCTCGCGGCGGTGTACGACGGCCAGACGCTGACCTATGCCGAGCTGAATCGGCAAGCCAACCACCTGGCTTATCGTCTGATCGAACTGGGCGTGCAGCCGGATGATCGCGTGGCGATCTGTGCGCGCCGCAGCCTGGAAACCCTGGTGGGCCTGGTCGCCATCCTCAAGGCCGGCGCGGCCTACGTCCCCGTCGACCCGGCCCACCCACTGGACCGCATCGGCTATTTGCTCGAAGACAGCGCTCCGCTGGTGGTGCTGGTGCAACCGGGGCTGAGCGAGCGCTTGCCGGCGATGAGCGTACCGGTACTCGAACTTGACTCGCTGTTGCTGGCCGGCCCCGCGCGCGCCAACCCACAGATTGCCGGCCTGACCCCGGCACACCTGGCGTATGTGATCTACACCTCCGGGTCCACGGGTTTGCCCAAAGGCGTGATGGTTGAGCACCAGACCCTCGACAACCTGGTGAACTGGCATTGCGAAGCCTTCAGCCTCAGCGCCGGCAGCCACACCTCCAGCGTCGCCGGATTTGGTTTTGACGCGATGGCCTGGGAAGTCTGGCCGGCGCTATGCGTGGGCGCCACCTTGCATCTGCCACCGGCGGCGCAGGGCAACGAAGACATTGATGCGCTGCTGACTTGGTGGCTGGCCCAGCCGCTGGACGTCAGTTTCCTGCCGACGCCGGTGGCTGAATACGCCTTCAGCCAGAACCTGCAACACCCGACCCTCAAGACCCTGCTGATCGGCGGCGACCGTCTGCGCCAGTTCACCCAGGCGCAGCGCTTCACCCTGGTCAACAACTACGGGCCCACCGAAGCCACGGTCGTGGCGACTTCCGGGCGGATAGACGCGGGCCGGACACTGCATATCGGTCGGCCGGTGGCCAATGCCCAGGTGTACGTGCTCGACGCACAACTCAAGCCGGTGCCGCTGGGCGTCGCCGGTGAACTCTATGTGGGCGGTGCCGGGGTGGCGCGCGGTTACTTGAACCGTGCGCAAATGACCGCCGAACGCTTTCTGCAAGACCCCTTCAGCAGCGACCCGCAAGCGCGTATGTACCGCACCGGCGACCTGGTGCGCTGGCTGGCTGACGGCACGCTCGATTACCTGGGCCGCAACGACGACCAGGTGAAAATCCGCGGTGTGCGCATCGAACTCGGCGAAATCGAGACCTGCCTGGGCGGCCATCCCGCTGTGCGCGAGGCCGTGGTCATTGCCCGCGACGGACGCCTGATCGCCTACTTCACCGCGGGTGAAGCGCTGGATATCGAGCACCTGCGCCGCTACCTGCAAGCCCAATTGCCGGACGCGATGGTCCCGGCGGCCTACATGCACCTGGACAACCTGCCGCTGACGGCCAACGGCAAGCTGGACCGCAAGGCCCTGCCGGAACCGGATCAAAGCGCGCAAGCGAGCCGTGACTACGTGGCCCCGGTGGGTGAGGTGGAAATCGCGCTCGCGCAGATCTGGGCCGAAGTGCTCAAGGTCGAGCGCGTGGGCCGGCATGACCATTTCTTCGAGCTGGGCGGGCATTCGCTGCTCGCGGTGGGCTTGATCAGCCGCATGCGCCAGGCGGGCTTGCAGGCCGACGTGCGCGTGCTGTTCAGCCAGCCGACCCTGGCGGCGTTGGCCGCGGCTGTGGGCCACAGCCGTGAAGTGACGGTCGAGCCCAACCGCATTCAGCCCGGGTGCACACGCATCACCCCGGACCTGCTGACACTGGTCAACCTCGACCAGGCCAGCCTGGACCGGATTGTCGACAGCGTGCCGGGCGGCGTGGCCAACGTGCAGGACATCTACCCGCTGGCGCCGCTGCAGGAAGGCATTCTGTACCATCACCTCAGCGCCGAGCGGGGGGATCCGTACCTGCTGCAGGCGCGCTTCAGCTTTGCCGACGAGCAGCGTTTGCAGGCGTTTACCCAGGCGCTGCAGCGCGTGATCGACCGACACGACATCCTGCGCACCGCGATTGTGCTCGAAGGCCTGCCGGCCCCGGTACAGGTGGTGTGGCGCAAGGCTGAGTTGGCTGTGCAACAGGTGCTGCTGGAAGACACCGGCGGCGATGTGATGGCCCAGCTTGAGCAACGCTTTGGTGCACGCCAACACCGTCTCGACCTGGCCCGCGCGCCGCTCATGCAACTGGTGTATGCCCAGGACCCGGCCCGGCAGCGTGTGGCGGCGATTCTGCTGTTCCACCACATTGCCCTGGACCATACCGCGCTGGAGGTGGTCAGCCAGGAAATGCAGGCCTACCTGAGCAACCCGGATGCGCAACTGCCCGAAGCGGTGCCTTATCGCAATTACGTGGCCCAGGCGCGCCTGGGTGTCAGCGAGCAGGAGCATGAGGCGTTCTTTTGCGAGTTGCTCGGGGATATCGACACCCCGACCTTGCCCTTCGGTCTGCAAGATGTGCAAGGCGATGCCCGAGATATCGAAGAAGCGCACCTGGTGGTCGATGCCCAACTCGACCGGCGCCTGCGTGGCCAGTTGCGTCAGCTTGGCGTCAGTGCCGCCAGCCTGTTTCACCTGGCCTGGGCACAGGTGCTCGCGGCCGCGACCGGCCAGCAGAACGTGGTGTTCGGCACCGTGCTGATGGGCCGCATGCTCGGCGGTGAAGGCGCCGAACGGGCCTTGGGCATGTTTATCAATACCTTGCCGCTGCGCCTTGACATCGACCAGCGCGATGCCCGTGCCGGGGTGCGCCAGGCCCATGTGCGTCTCAGCGCGTTGCTGGGGCATGAACACGCGTCGCTGGCCTTGGCGCAACGCTGCAGCCAGGTGAACGCGCCCTTGCCGTTGTTCAGCGCATTGCTGAACTACCGGCACAGCGCCGTGGCCGAGGGCTCCGAGCAAGTCCAGCAAGCCTGGCAGGGTATGGAAGGGCTCGGCGGTGAGGAACGCACCAACTACCCGCTGACCTTGAACGTGGACGAATGGGGTGACGGTTTCAGCTTGACCGTATTGACTCTGGCTCAGGTCGGCGCGCAACGGGTGTGCGGCTTTGTACACCAGGCGCTGGAGCAGTTGGTGCAGGCGCTGGAGCAGTCATCAACCACGGCGCTGCAGGCCCTGAGCATACTACCGGCGGCCGAACGCCAACAGGTGCTGCAGACCTTCAACGCCACCACGCGGGCGTATCCTGCCGCGCTGACGGTGCACGGGGTTTTCGAAGCGCTCGTGGCCGCGCAGCCTCAGGCACTGGCCGCTGTGCAGGATGGGCAGCGACTGACCTATGGTGAACTGAACAGCCGCGCCAACCGCCTGGCCCACCACCTGCTGGGCCTCGGCGCAGCACCGGGTGATCGAGTGGCAATTCTGCTGGAACGTTCCCTGGATTTGCTGGTAGCACAGTTGGCGATCAGCAAGTGCGCGGCGGTGTATGTGCCGCTGGATGTGAATGCCCCGACGGATCGGCAAGCCTTCATGATTGAGGACAGCGGCGCGCGCTGGGTGCTGACCACCAGTGCGACCGAAGTCACTGGCCATCGCCTTGACCTGGATACCCTTGATCTTGGCAATCAGCCGGAACACAACCCGGCCCTGGAACAGTCATCGGAAACCGCGGCCTACATCATGTACACCTCCGGCTCCACCGGCACGCCGAAGGGCGTGCTGGTGCCGCACCGGGCGATTACGCGGCTGGTGATCAACAACGGTTATGCCGAGTTCAACCAGCATGACCGCGTGGCCTTCGCCTCCAACCTGGCATTCGATGCCAGCACCCTCGACGTCTGGGCGCCGTTGCTCAACGGTGGCGCAGTGGTGGTGGTTGATCAGGACACGCTGTTGTCCCGCGAGGCCTTCGCCGCCTTGCTGCAAGAGCAGTCGATCAGTGTGTTGTGGATGACTGCCGGGCTGTTCCATCAATACGCCGAAGGTTTGTTGCCGGTATTCCCGCAACTGCGCTATCTGATTGTCGGAGGCGATGTGCTGGACCCTAGCGTGATTGCGCGTGTACTCAAGGACGGCGCACCGCAGCACCTGTTGAACGGTTACGGCCCCACCGAAGCCACCACCTTTTCGACCACCTATGAAATTCAGCGTGCGGACGAGGGCAGCATTCCCATCGGCAAGCCGGTCGGCAACAGCCGCGCCTACGTGCTCGATGCCCGTCAGCAACCTGTGCCGGTGGGAGTCGCCGGCGAGCTGTATATCGGCGGGCAGGGCGTGGCACTGGGTTATCTGAATCGTGCCGACCTTACGGCCCACGCTTTCCTGGTTGACCCGTTCAACGAAGGCGGCCTGATGTACCGCACCGGCGACCTGGTGGCCTGGCGTGCCGACGGCACCCTGCAGTACCTGGGGCGTAACGACCAGCAGGTGAAGATCCGTGGTTTCCGTATCGAGCTGGGAGAAATCGAAGCACGCCTGAGCGAGCACCCGCAGGTCAAGGACGTGGTGGTACTGGCTCGTCAGGATGAACCGGGGCACAAGCGTCTGGTGGCTTATTTCACCGAGCGCGAAAACGTCAACATCGAAGCGCTGCGCGATCATCTGCACGACCAACTGCCGGACTACATGGTCCCGGCCGCCTACGTGCGCCTGGACAGCCTGCCGCTGACCAACAACGGCAAGGTTGACCGCAAAGCCCTGCCGGCACCGGATCAGGACGCGCTGCTCAGCCGTGGCTACGAAGCGCCGCAGGGCGAGATCGAAACCCTGTTGGCGCAGATCTGGGCCGACGTGCTCAAGGTCGAGCAAGTGGGGCGCCATGACAACTTCTTCGAACTGGGTGGCCACTCGTTGCTGGCGGTAGGCCTGATCGAGCGTATGCGCCAGGCCAGCCTGAGCGCCGATGTGCGGGTGTTGTTCCGCCAGCCAACCCTGGCTGCCCTGGCGGCTGCGGTCGGCAGCGGACGCGAGGTGGCCGTGCCAGCCAACCTGATTACCCCCGACTGCGAGCGCATCACTCCGGCACTGTTACCGCTGGCCCGACTGAGCCAGGCCGGCATCGACCGCATTGTCGCCACGGTGCCGGGTGGCGTAGCCAATGTGCAGGATATTTACCCCTTGGCGCCATTGCAGGAAGGGGTGCTTTACCACCATATCCGTACCGACGAAGGTGACCCTTACCTGCTGCAATCCAGCTACGGCTTCGACAACCTTGAGCGTTTCCAGGTGTTCGCCGATGTGCTGCAAGCGGTCATCGACCGGCATGACATCCTGCGTACCGGCCTGGTCTGGGAAGGCCTGGAAAGCCCGATGCAAGTGGTGTGGCGCAAGGCCCGGCTGGTGGTGCAGGAGGTCGTCTGCGACCCGGCGGCAGGTGACGTGCTGGCGCAACTGCGCGAGCGTTTCGACGCGCGTCACTATCGCCTCGACCTGACTCAGGCGCCCTTGATGCGTATGGTCTACGCCCAGGACCCAGCCAACCGGCGCGTCGTCGCGGTGCTGATGTTCCATCACCTGGTCATGGACCACACCGCGCTCGATACCGTGCAGCAGGAAATGCGCAAGATCCTGCTGGGCCATGGCGAGGCGCTGGGGCATGCCGTGCCTTATCGCAATTATGTGGCGCAGGCCCGGCTGGGCAGCAGCGAAGCGGAACACGAGGCGTTTTTTTGCGAGATGCTCGACGATATCGACGAGCCGACCCTGCCGTTCGGCCTGCAGGATGTGCAGGGCGAAGGTCACGATGTGGGCGAGGCCACGCACTTGCTGGACCTCGACCTCAGCCTGCGGCTGCGCGAGCAGGCGCGCCAGGCCGGGGTGAGTGCCGCCAGTGTGTTCCACCTGGCCTGGGCGCGTGTACTGGGCACCTTGTCGGGTCGTCAGAGCGTGGTCTTCGGCACCGTACTGCTGGGGCGCATGCAAGGCGGCGAGGGCGCGGACCGGGCGCTGGGGATGTTTATCAATACCTTGCCGCTGCGCGTGGATGTGGCGCAAGACAGTGTGCGGGCGGCGGTCAAATCCACCCATGTGCGGCTCACGGCATTGCTCGGGTATGAACACGCTTCACTGGCCCTGGCCCAGCGTTGCAGCGGGGTCGCGGCAACCACGCCGTTGTTCAGTGCCTTGCTCAACTACCGGCACAGTGCCGGGGTCGAAGACGCGGTGGAGATGGACCAGGCGTGGCACGGCATGTACCTGCTGCACGCTGAAGAACGCACCAACTACCCCATCACCCTGAGCGTCGATGACCTGGGCGAGCAGTTCAACCTCAGCGCGCTGGTGGTTTCGCCGATCGAGGCGCGGCGCATCTGTGACTACCTGCTGACCGCGGTCACGCACCTGGTGCAGGCGCTGGAGCAGACGCCGCAGCTGCCGTTGGAGCAGGTCAGGGTGTTGCCGCTGGACGAAACACGGCAAGTGCTGGAGGCGTTCAACGCCACGGCGCGTGCCTATCCCAACGGGCAGACCGTGCACGACCTGTTCCAGCAGCAGGCAGCGGCAACGCCGCAAGTCGTGGCGGCGGTGCAGGGCACTGCCGCACTGAGCTACGCGCAACTGAACGCGCGGGCCAACAAACTGGCCCACCACTTGCTGAGCCTTGGCGCAGCACCGGGTGAGCGGGTGGCGATTCTGCTGGAGCGTTCCCTGGATTTGCTGGTGGCGCAGTTGGCGATCAGCAAGTGCGCGGCGGTGTATGTGCCGCTGGATGTGAACGCCCCGGCAGATCGGCAAGCCTTCATGATCGAAGACAGCGGCGCGCGCTGGGTGTTGACCACTAGCGCAACCGAGGTGGCGGGCCAACGCCTTGACCTGGATACCCTTGATCTTGACAAGCAGCCGGAACACAACCCGGCCCTGGAACAGTCATCGGAAACCGCGGCCTACATCATGTACACCTCCGGTTCCACCGGCACGCCGAAGGGTGTACTGGTGCCACACCGGGCGATTACGCGGCTGGTGATCAACAACGGTTATGCCGAGTTCAATCCGCAGGACCGTGTGGCCTTCGCCTCCAACCCGGCGTTCGACGCCAGCACGCTGGACGTGTGGGCACCGTTGCTTAACGGCGGCGCGGTAGTGGTGGTTGATCAGGACACGCTGTTGTCCCGTGAGGCCTTCGCCACCTTGCTGCAAGAGCAATCAATCAGCGTGTTGTGGATGACCGCCGGGCTGTTCCATCAGTACGCCGAGGGTCTGTTGCCGGTATTCCCGCAACTGCGCTACTTGATTGTCGGCGGCGATGTGCTGGACCCAAGCGTGATTGCGCGCGTACTCAAGGACGGTGCGCCGCAGCACCTGTTGAATGGATACGGCCCCACCGAAGCCACCACGTTCTCGACCACCTATGAAATTCAGCGTGCGGACGAGGGCAGCATCCCCATCGGCAAACCAGTCGGCAACAGCCGCGCCTACGTGCTCGATGCCCGTCAGCAACCGGTGCCGGTGGGTGTTGCCGGCGAGCTGTACATCGGCGGGCAGGGCGTGGCGCTGGGTTACTTGAACCGTGCCGACCTTACGG
>NZ_JAACFX010000026.1:0-4765 GCF_029237275.1 Pseudomonas sp. 3MA1
TTTTGACGTTACCGACAGAATAAGCACCGGCTAACTCTGTGCCAGCAGCCGCGGTAATACAGAGGGTGCAAGCGTTAATCGGAATTACTGGGCGTAAAGCGCGCGTAGGTGGTTTGTTAAGTTGGATGTGAAAGCCCCGGGCTCAACCTGGGAACTGCATCCAAAACTGGCAAGCTAGAGTATGGTAGAGGGTGGTGGAATTTCCTGTGTAGCGGTGAAATGCGTAGATATAGGAAGGAACACCAGTGGCGAAGGCGACCACCTGGACTGATACTGACACTGAGGTGCGAAAGCGTGGGGAGCAAACAGGATTAGATACCCTGGTAGTCCACGCCGTAAACGATGTCAACTAGCCGTTGGGAGCCTTGAGCTCTTAGTGGCGCAGCTAACGCATTAAGTTGACCGCCTGGGGAGTACGGCCGCAAGGTTAAAACTCAAATGAATTGACGGGGGCCCGCACAAGCGGTGGAGCATGTGGTTTAATTCGAAGCAACGCGAAGAACCTTACCAGGCCTTGACATCCAATGAACTTTCCAGAGATGGATTGGTGCCTTCGGGAACATTGAGACAGGTGCTGCATGGCTGTCGTCAGCTCGTGTCGTGAGATGTTGGGTTAAGTCCCGTAACGAGCGCAACCCTTGTCCTTAGTTACCAGCACGTTATGGTGGGCACTCTAAGGAGACTGCCGGTGACAAACCGGAGGAAGGTGGGGATGACGTCAAGTCATCATGGCCCTTACGGCCTGGGCTACACACGTGCTACAATGGTCGGTACAAAGGGTTGCCAAGCCGCGAGGTGGAGCTAATCCCATAAAACCGATCGTAGTCCGGATCGCAGTCTGCAACTCGACTGCGTGAAGTCGGAATCGCTAGTAATCGCGAATCAGAATGTCGCGGTGAATACGTTCCCGGGCCTTGTACACACCGCCCGTCACACCATGGGAGTGGGTTGCACCAGAAGTAGCTAGTCTAACCTTCGGGGGGACGGTTACCACGGTGTGATTCATGACTGGGGTGAAGTCGTAACAAGGTAGCCGTAGGGGAACCTGCGGCTGGATCACCTCCTTAATCGACGACATCAGCTGCTTCATAAGCTCCCACACGAATTGCTTGATTCATTGAAGAAGACGATAGAAGCAGCTTTAAGCTCCAAGCTGATAGCTCCAAGCTAACAGTTACAAGCTCGAAATTGGGTCTGTAGCTCAGTTGGTTAGAGCGCACCCCTGATAAGGGTGAGGTCGGCAGTTCGAATCTGCCCAGACCCACCAATTTTGTTATGGGGCCATAGCTCAGCTGGGAGAGCGCCTGCCTTGCACGCAGGAGGTCAGCGGTTCGATCCCGCTTGGCTCCACCATAAACTGCTTCTGAAAGCTTAGAAATGAGCATTCACATTGAATGTTGATTTCTAGTCTTTTGATTAGATCGTTCTTTAAAAATTTGGGTATGTGATAGAAAGATAGACTGAACGTTACTTTCACTGGTAACGGATCAGGCTAAGGTAAAATTTGTGAGTACTCTTAAGAGTTTTGCGAATTTTCGGCGAATGTCGTCTTCATAGTATAACCAGATTGCTTGGGGTTATATGGTCAAGTGAAGAAGCGCATACGGTGGATGCCTTGGCAGTCAGAGGCGATGAAAGACGTGGTAGCCTGCGATAAGCTTCGGGGAGTCGGCAAACAGACTTTGATCCGGAGATCTCTGAATGGGGGAACCCAGCCATCATAAGATGGTTATCTTGTACTGAATACATAGGTGCAAGAGGCGAACCAGGGGAACTGAAACATCTAAGTACCCTGAGGAAAAGAAATCAACCGAGATTCCCTTAGTAGTGGCGAGCGAACGGGGACTAGCCCTTAAGTGGCTTTGAGATTAGCGGAACGCTCTGGAAAGTGCGGCCATAGTGGGTGATAGCCCTGTACGCGAAAATCTCTTAGTCATGAAATCGAGTAGGACGGGGCACGAGAAACCTTGTCTGAATATGGGGGGACCATCCTCCAAGGCTAAATACTACTGACTGACCGATAGTGAACTAGTACCGTGAGGGAAAGGCGAAAAGAACCCCGGAGAGGGGAGTGAAATAGATCCTGAAACCGTATGCGTACAAGCAGTGGGAGCAGACTTTGTTCTGTGACTGCGTACCTTTTGTATAATGGGTCAGCGACTTATTTTCAGTGGCGAGCTTAACCGAATAGGGGAGGCGTAGCGAAAGCGAGTCTTAATAGGGCGTCTAGTCGCTGGGAATAGACCCGAAACCGGGCGATCTATCCATGGGCAGGTTGAAGGTTAGGTAACACTGACTGGAGGACCGAACCGACTACCGTTGAAAAGTTAGCGGATGACCTGTGGATCGGAGTGAAAGGCTAATCAAGCTCGGAGATAGCTGGTTCTCCTCGAAAGCTATTTAGGTAGCGCCTCATGTATCACTGTAGGGGGTAGAGCACTGTTTCGGCTAGGGGGTCATCCCGACTTACCAAACCGATGCAAACTCCGAATACCTACAAGTGCCGAGCATGGGAGACACACGGCGGGTGCTAACGTCCGTCGTGAAAAGGGAAACAACCCAGACCGTCAGCTAAGGTCCCAAAGTTATGGTTAAGTGGGAAACGATGTGGGAAGGCTTAGACAGCTAGGAGGTTGGCTTAGAAGCAGCCACCCTTTAAAGAAAGCGTAATAGCTCACTAGTCGAGTCGGCCTGCGCGGAAGATGTAACGGGGCTCAAACCATACACCGAAGCTACGGGTATCACGTAAGTGATGCGGTAGAGGAGCGTTCTGTAAGCCTGTGAAGGTGAGTTGAGAAGCTTGCTGGAGGTATCAGAAGTGCGAATGCTGACATGAGTAACGACAATGGGTGTGAAAAACACCCACGCCGAAAGACCAAGGTTTCCTGCGCAACGTTAATCGACGCAGGGTTAGTCGGTCCCTAAGGCGAGGCTGAAAAGCGTAGTCGATGGAAAACAGGTTAATATTCCTGTACTTCTAGTTATTGCGATGGAGGGACGGAGAAGGCTAGGCCAGCTTGGCGTTGGTTGTCCAAGTTTAAGGTGGTAGGCTGGAATCTTAGGTAAATCCGGGGTTCTAAGGCCGAGAGCTGATGACGAGTTACCTTTTAGGTGACGAAGTGGTTGATGCCATGCTTCCAAGAAAAGCTTCTAAGCTTCAGATAACTAGGAACCGTACCCCAAACCGACACAGGTGGTTGGGTAGAGAATACCAAGGCGCTTGAGAGAACTCGGGTGAAGGAACTAGGCAAAATGGCACCGTAACTTCGGGAGAAGGTGCGCCGGTGAGGGTGAAGGACTTGCTCCGTAAGCTCATGCCGGTCGAAGATACCAGGCCGCTGCGACTGTTTATTAAAAACACAGCACTCTGCAAACACGAAAGTGGACGTATAGGGTGTGACGCCTGCCCGGTGCCGGAAGGTTAATTGATGGGGTTAGCTAACGCGAAGCTCTTGATCGAAGCCCCGGTAAACGGCGGCCGTAACTATAACGGTCCTAAGGTAGCGAAATTCCTTGTCGGGTAAGTTCCGACCTGCACGAATGGCGTAACGATGGCGGCGCTGTCTCCACCCGAGACTCAGTGAAATTGAAATCGCTGTGAAGATGCAGTGTATCCGCGGCTAGACGGAAAGACCCCGTGAACCTTTACTATAGCTTTGCACTGGACTTTGAATTTGCTTGTGTAGGATAGGTGGGAGGCTTTGAAGCGTGAACGCCAGTTTGCGTGGAGCCATCCTTGAAATACCACCCTGGCAACTTTGAGGTTCTAACTCAGGTCCGTTATCCGGATCGAGGACAGTGTATGGTGGGTAGTTTGACTGGGGCGGTCTCCTCCTAAAGAGTAACGGAGGAGTACGAAGGTGCGCTCAGACCGGTCGGAAATCGGTCGTAGAGTATAAAGGCAAAAGCGCGCTTGACTGCGAGACAGACACGTCGAGCAGGTACGAAAGTAGGTCTTAGTGATCCGGTGGTTCTGTATGGAAGGGCCATCGCTCAACGGATAAAAGGTACTCCGGGGATAACAGGCTGATACCGCCCAAGAGTTCATATCGACGGCGGTGTTTGGCACCTCGATGTCGGCTCATCACATCCTGGGGCTGAAGCCGGTCCCAAGGGTATGGCTGTTCGCCATTTAAAGTGGTACGCGAGCTGGGTTTAGAACGTCGTGAGACAGTTCGGTCCCTATCTGCCGTGGACGTTTGAGATTTGAGAGGGGCTGCTCCTAGTACGAGAGGACCGGAGTGGACGAACCTCTGGTGTTCCGGTTGTCACGCCAGTGGCATTGCCGGGTAGCTATGTTCGGAAAAGATAACCGCTGAAAGCATCTAAGCGGGAAACTTGCCTCAAGATGAGATCTCACTGGGATCTTGAATCCCCTAAAGGGCCGTCGAAGACTACGACGTTGATAGGTTGGGTGTGTAAGCGCTGTGAGGCGTTGAGCTAACCAATACTAATTGCCCGTGAGGCTTGACCATATAACACCCAAGCAATTTGCGAACTCGAAAGAGACCAGATTGCGGTGTGTGAAGACGAAACAAACCGAAAGTTTGCACAGCTCACAAAACACCGAAACCTATTACATACCCATTCGCTGGCACGTTGCACATGCAACGGACTGGCTACCGAATTTCTTGACGACCATAGAGCGTTGGAACCACCTGATCCCATCCCGAACTCAGAAGTGAAACGATGCATCGCCGATGGTAGTGTGGGGTTTCCCCATGTGAGAGTAGGTCATCGTCAAGATTAAATTCCGAAACCCCAA
>NZ_JAACFX010000027.1:0-1251 GCF_029237275.1 Pseudomonas sp. 3MA1
TGTTCTGGTCAAGTGTTTCCGGACACCGTTTACGGTGATCAAGCCGCCAACTGCTCCCTAGCTATTGGCGACAGGTAGTTGTTGTAGCTGTGGAGCCTGATTCGGTTGTAGCGCATGAGGAAGCTGGTCATGTCCTGCCTAGCTTCTTCAATTGCGTTGTAGCCCTTGGTCGGTACCCACTCTGACTTGAGTGTCCCGAAGAATCGCTCTGTTGGCGCGTTGTCCCAGCATTGCCCCCTGTGGCTCATGCTTTGTGTTATCCCGTGCTCAAACAGCTCGGATTGGAAGCGTTGGCTGGTGTATTGGCAGCCTTGATCTGAATGAAACATCAAGCCTGCATGTTTGCCTCGAACATCCACCGCCATCCTCAGCGCTCTGCTAACCAGATTGGCGTCATTGATCAGAGAGAACGCCCAACCAACGATCCGGCGGGCGAACAGATCAAGCACTACTGCCAAGTGATACCAGCGCTTCCCGACTATCAAGCTGGTAACGTCGCCGCACCAGATCTGATTGATTGCTGTTGGCTCGAACTTACGTTCGAGCAGATTTTTGGCCACAAATGCCTCGACGCCTCTGGAGCGATACTGATGCCGTCGGCGCTGTCCGCTGGCCAGATTTGCTTCCTCCATGAGCCTTCCGGCCAGATACCGTCCCACCCTAATCTGCTGGGCCTTCAAGTGCTGAGAGATCATCCTCGCGCCCGCACTTCCCCGGCTTTCGACGTGCAACTGCACGACTTTTGCTCTGAGCCCGTCGCGCTTGATATTTGGCGCTGAACGGCGGCGCAGCCAGTCATAAAACGCGCTGCGGGAAACGCTCAGCGCACTACAAAGCAGGCTGGTCGGATACGAGCCAGACTCTCTCAGCTCCTCGATCAGGAAAAACGATCGGGATCCGACATCAAGAGAGCCGTAGCTTTTTTTAATATTTCAGCCTCGGTCTCTAGACGCTTGACCTTAGCTCGCAGTTGCTGGAGCTCTCGCTGTTCGTCACTGATTGCTTTGGTGCCTACCACTGGCTGGCCTTTCTGACGTTCTTTGCGAACCTGATCCACCCAACGGCGCAGAGCCGTAGGGCCGACATCCATCGACGCGCAGACGTCAGGAACAGAGCAGTTGTCATCGAGAACCATGCTTGCAGCACGTTGTTTGAACTCGCGGGTATAGGTCTTTCGTTCTTGCATGGAGCCTCCTGATTGGGCGAATCATATCGCCCTTAAGAGGTGTCCGGGATCATTAGGCCAGTTCA
>NZ_JAACFX010000028.1:0-1117 GCF_029237275.1 Pseudomonas sp. 3MA1
GAGCAACCGTGTCGAACTTCAAGCCATTTCAGCGAAGTGTTTCTGATCGCGGATCATGGCATTCAGAATCGTCAGCAGCTTTCTCATGCAGGCAACCAAGGCCACTTTCTTGCTCTTCCCAGCAGCCAACAAATGGTTATAAAACTGTTCTATCACGGGGTTATGGAGCTTTGAGGACAGAGTTGCCATGTACAACACACTTCTTAGTTCGGCTCGACCACCCCAGATCCGCCTGCGGCCCTTAAAGATACCGCTATCGCAGTTGTAAGGAGCCACACCTACCAACGCAGCTACCTGCTTGCGATTGACCTTGCCTAGCTCAGGCAGCATCGCTAACAACGAAAGCGCGAGCACGTCACCGACACCTTTCACTTCACGCAATAAGTCATAGTTAGCCTTCCAGATCGGGGAAGCCTTGATTGCATCGTGTAAATCATCATCGGTATTTTTAAGTCGCTTCTGCAACCACACAACATGCGCCTTGATGTCCTGTTGAAGTGCTTTAAACACTGCTTGCTTCAAACGCGACTGTTCCGCCACCAGCATGTCGATGATTTGACGACGTCGTACCAGCAGATCTGCCAACTCACGAGCATGTTCATCCGCAAGTTCGCGAATAGCGGGCTTAACTGCTTGGGCAAACTCGGCAATGATCCGAGCATCCAGTGCATCAGTTTTTGCCAGTTGGCCTGTAGCCTTCGCAAAATCACGGACCTGCCGAGGGTTGACAATAACAACCGGTAAACCAGAAGCGGATAGCTCAGCGGCGGCTAGCCGCTCGAATCCGCCTGTTGCCTCCAGCACCACCAAAGCTGGTGTCTGTGCCTTGAGATATTTGGTTAAACGCTGAATATCGTCATGCGTGTTAAGAAACTGCTCGACCTGACCAGTCGTGCTGACAAATGAATCCAGCGTGCTCTTGGAAACATCAATTCCGACAAATGCAGAGTCTTGGTTCATGGTGATTTCCCCTGTCCAACCTTGCAGAATCGGGCTTTAAGCCCAGGCAACCGTTCGGACTAATTTAGGAAGGAACCTGCCTCGACCCATGCTCACTCACGATCTCGAAATCCGAGGGCACCGCGATCTGAGGCAGGTAGAAATTAGCTTACAAGGG
>NZ_JAACFX010000029.1:0-739 GCF_029237275.1 Pseudomonas sp. 3MA1
AATCTGACCGGCAACGACTCCAACAACACTTTGGTCGGCAACAGTGCCGCCAACATCCTCGACGGCAAAGGCGGTGCCGACATCCTCGACGGCGGTGCCGGCAACGACACTTATTATGTCGATGACAGCGGCGACACCATCATCGAGCGCGGTACCTCACTGAGCGAGATCGACAACGTCTTCTCCACGGTGAACTGGACCCTGGGCGATAACCTGGAAAACCTCACCCTGCTGGGCAACGCCAACCTCAGCGGCACCGGCAATGGCTTGAACAACCGCATCACTGGCAACGCAGGCGACAACTTCCTGGATGGCGGCGCAGGCATCGACACCCTGATCGGCGGTACCGGCAACGACACCTATGTAGTCGACGACGTGCGTGACGTCATCATCGAGACCAGCACCCTGGTCAGCGAGATCGATACGGTTCGCTCCTCGGTCAGCTGGACCCTGGGCGCCAACCTGGAAAACCTCACCCTGACCGGCAGCGCCAACCTCAACGGCACCGGCAACGCCTTGAACAACGTACTGATCGGTAACGATGGCAACAACCTCCTCAACGGCGGTAGCGGGATCGATACCCTGATCGGTGGCAAGGGTGACGACACCTACATCCTCGATCAGGCCGCTGAATTGAACCTGCTGCAAGAACTCGCGGATGAAGGCCTCGATACGCTGAACATCACCTACGCCGCGACCGCGCAAAACAGCACTGTTGACCTGAGCCTGAGCAACCTGC
>NZ_JAACFX010000030.1:0-736 GCF_029237275.1 Pseudomonas sp. 3MA1
CCCTTCCTCCCAACTTAAAGTGCTTTACAATCCGAAGACCTTCTTCACACACGCGGCATGGCTGGATCAGGCTTTCGCCCATTGTCCAATATTCCCCACTGCTGCCTCCCGTAGGAGTCTGGACCGTGTCTCAGTTCCAGTGTGACTGATCATCCTCTCAGACCAGTTACGGATCGTCGCCTTGGTGAGCCATTACCTCACCAACTAGCTAATCCGACCTAGGCTCATCTGATAGCGTGAGGTCCGAAGATCCCCCACTTTCTCCCGTAGGACGTATGCGGTATTAGCGCCCGTTTCCGGACGTTATCCCCCACTACCAGGCAGATTCCTAGGCATTACTCACCCGTCCGCCGCTCGCCACCAGGTACAAGTACCCGTGCTGCCGCTCGACTTGCATGTGTTAGGCCTGCCGCCAGCGTTCAATCTGAGCCATGATCAAACTCTTCAGTTCAAACATCTTTGGGTTTTGAGAAAACCCTAAACTTGGCTCAGCAATCGTTGGTTACATCTTTGATTTCTCGCGGAGTAACTTGTGATGCTGATAATCTTTTTGACTATCAGTCTGACTCCACAAGCACCCACACGAATTGCTTGATTCAGTTGTTAAAGAGCGGTTGGTTAAGATCTTTCGTCTCAACCGAGGCGCGCATTCTACAGCAGCCTCATTTACTGTCAAGCGATTTTTTAAGAAGTTTTCGAAGATTTTCTCAACAACTTCAACCACTTGCGCTTCCGA
>NZ_JAACFX010000031.1:0-554 GCF_029237275.1 Pseudomonas sp. 3MA1
ATCGGCATATACACCGCGCCGCAGGCATCGCCCTGGCGCGCCTTCCACAGCAATGGAGTGACCACGGTTTCGGTGGGGCCGTAGCCGTTGAACAGGTAGGTGGGGCGCAGCGCGCGCCAGGCCAGGTCGTAGCTGGCCTGAGCCACCGCATCGCCGCCGAAGCAGTAGACCCGCACCGCCGGCGGGTTGCCGTCGCGCTCGGCGTGTTCCGCCAGCTGTTGCAGGTACACCGGTGGGAATACCCCCACGGTGACGCCATGTCGATGCATCTCGGCGTAGGTCTGCTCCGGCAGCCACAGGCTGTCGTCGCGGATCAGTACCCGGGCGCCGTTGATCAACGGATGCATCCAGCCTTCATGGGAGCCGTCGAAGGCGAAAGACATGAAATGCAGCTCGCAATCGGCTGCGGTCATCTCATAACGCTCGCCGGTGGCAATGATGTGCGCCACCAGCGGGCCGTGAGACACCGCCACGCCCTTGGGCATGCCGGTGGAGCCGGAGGTGTAGATCACATAGGCCAGGTTATCTCCATCCAGGGCCACTTGTGGTGCGCT
>NZ_JAACFX010000032.1:0-509 GCF_029237275.1 Pseudomonas sp. 3MA1
GTCGGCAACAGCCGCGCCTACGTGCTCGATGCCCGTCAGCAACCGGTGCCGGTGGGTGTTGCCGGCGAGCTGTACATCGGCGGGCAGGGCGTGGCGCTGGGTTACTTGAACCGTGCCGACCTTACGGCCCATGCCTTCCTGGTTGACCCGTTCAACGACGGCGGCCTGATGTACCGCACCGGCGATCTGGTGGCTTGGCGTGCCGATGGCACCTTGCAGTACCTGGGGCGTAACGACCAGCAGGTGAAGATTCGCGGATTCCGTATCGAACTGGGCGAGATCGAAACGCGCCTGGGCGAGCACCCGCAGGTTAAGGACGTGGTGGTGTTGGCCCGCCAGGATGAGCCGGGGCACAAGCGTCTGGTGGCTTATTTCACCGAGCGCGAAAACGTCAACATCGAAGCGCTGCGCGATCATCTGCACGCCCAATTGCCGGACTACATGGTCCCGGCCGCCTATGTGCGCCTGGACAGCCTGCCGCTGACCAACAACGGCAAGGTTGACCGCAA